>JAZQHU010000041.1:0-60526 GCA_045540775.1 Anaerovoracaceae bacterium
TTACAAAAGATGAAAATGGCTGCTTCTGGCGGGCTAAGTGTCCGGGAGAGGCAGCTTTTTTCGTTGTACTTAATCCGCTTTACAACTGGCGGGGGAAAGTGCTAGAATAATATAGGCTTTTTGTAAAGTGGGGTATTATGAAAAAAATACCTTCCAATAAATAGATCATCAAAGAAACAGGGAGTAATCAAATGGGATTTTTTTCAAAGCTTCTGGGCGGGTCGCACAGTGAAAAGGAACTGAAGGATCTGCGCGCGCGGGCTGAAGCGATTTATAAAAGAGGAGAAGAGCTGCAGAGCCTTTCAGATGAGGAACTTGCTGCGAAGACAGAGGAGTTTAAACGGCAGCTGAATGAGGAAGGTAAGACACTGGATGACATTCTGCCGGAGGCTTTCGCAGTAGCCAGTGAGGCGGCCTACCGCCAGCTGCAGATGCGGCCGTTTGTAGAGCAGGTTATGGGAGGCATTGTCCTGCATCAGGGACGTATTGCCGAGATGAAGACAGGTGAAGGTAAGACTCTTGTAGCTACTCTTGCCGCATACCTGAATGCTCTTGAAGGCAAGGGCGTTCACGTAGTAACTGTCAACGACTATCTGGCAAAGCGTGACGCTGAGTGGATGGGCAAGCTGTACACATTCCTCGGACTCAAGGTCGGATGCGTAATACACGCAGTCGAAGGACCTGCACGTCACGAGCAGTACATGGCGGACATCACATACGGAACTAACAACGAATTCGGTTTTGACTACCTGCGTGACAACATGGTCACCTACAAGGAGCAGCTGACTCAGAGAGAGCTCAACTACGCTATCGTCGACGAGGTCGACTCGATCCTCATCGATGAAGCGAGAACACCGCTCATCATTTCGGGAAGAGGCGTTGACTCCAGCTCGATGTACAGGAATGCGAACTCCTTCGTTAAGACACTTGTTGAAGACAAGGAAGACGCTCCGGGAGACTACAAGATAGATGAGAAGGACAACCAGATCGCTCTTACTGATCAGGGTGTCAAGATCTGCGAGGAATACTTCGGCGTAGACAACTTCTCCGACCCTGACAACATGGAGCTCAACCACTACGTTCAGCAGGCTTTGCGCGCCAACTACCTCATGAAGAGGGACGTTGACTACATCGTCAAGGACGGCGAGATCCTGATCGTAGATGAGTTCACGGGACGTCTGATGTACGGAAGAAGATTCTCCAACGGACTTCACCAGGCGATCGAGGCCAAGGAAGGCGTCAAGGTAAGATCCGAGTCCAAGACTCTCGCTACCATCACACTGCAGAACTACTTCAGGATGTATCAGAAGCTTGCAGGTATGACAGGTACTGCCAAGACAGAGGAAGATGAGTTCAGGGACATCTACAACATGGACGTTGTCGTCATCCCTACCAACAAGCCTGTAATCAGAGAGGACAAGCAGGACTCCGTATATGCTCATCAGAGGGGCAAGTACAAAGCGATCGTAGACAAGGTCGTCGCCGCTCATGAGACCGGGCAGCCGGTGCTGGTCGGTACTATCTCGATCGAGATATCCGAGCTCATCAGCAACATGCTGAAGAAGAGAGGCGTTAAGCATAACGTGCTGAATGCGAAGCACCACGAACAGGAAGCTGAGATCGTCGCTGAGGCAGGACGTCTCGGTGCTGTAACCATCGCTACCAACATGGCCGGCCGTGGTACGGATATCATCCTGGGCGGAAACCCTGACTTTGAGGCAAGGCGCCAGATGAGAAGGGAAGAGTATACGCCTGAGCAGATCGCTTTTGCTACCGGATTCGAGAAGTCGGACGATCCTGACATGATCGTTGCAAGACAGAGATACAATGAGCTGCACGAGGAGATCAAGGCTGAAAGAGCAGCTGAGCAGGAGAAGGTAAGAGAGCTCGGCGGACTTTGCATCGTAGGTACTGAGAGACACGAGTCAAGACGTATCGACAACCAGCTGAGAGGACGTTCAGGACGTCAGGGAGACCCTGGTACGACACAGTTCTTCATCTCTCTTGAGGACGACCTGATGAGACTCTTCGGAGGAGAGAGGATGCAGCACGTCATGGAGAGAGTCGGACTCGATGAGGACGAGCCTCTCGAAGCAGGCATGCTCACAAGATCCATTGAAGGAGCTCAGAAGAAGGTCGAGGGCAAGAACTTCGGCATCCGTAAATACGTACTCCAGTACGACAATGTCATGAACAAGCAGAGGGAGATCATCTACGGACAGAGGAGAATGGTCCTCGACGGAGAGGATGTTTCCGGCTACATCCAGAACATGACATACGAACTTATCGACGGCATCATCGATCCGGTCGTTATGGAATCGAGATTCCCTGAAGAGTGGGATCTCAGGAGAGTGGCTGACGGACTCGCGCAGATCACACCGAATGTCAGGGAAAGACTTCAGTTTGACGATCCTGATTACGTGAACGGACTCGATGAGAACAAGCTCAGAGATGATGTCAAGGCTGTATTTGATCAGCTCTACGATGAGAAGGAAGCTGAGATCGGCACCGAGCAGATGCGCGAGGTCGAGAGAATGATCCTCCTGAGAGTCGTAGACAACCGCTGGATGGATCACATCGACGCGATGGATCAGCTGAAGGACGGTATCGGACTCAGAGGAATCGGACAGCAGGACCCTGCAGTTGCATATGCACAGGAAGGTTTTGCGATGTTCGAGGAGCTCGTTGCGGATATCAGAGAAGAGACTGTCAAGTTCTGCTATAACGTAACAGTAACAACCAATACACAGAGAAGAAATGCTGTCAGCGGCAGGACTTCCGCATCCAAGGAAGACTATAAGGACGACAGCGAACCATCCGGAAACGGAAGAGGCAATATGCCGGGCGCAGCTCCTAAGGCAGAGAAGACCGGCAAGCAGGAGACCGTAAAGCGCGACATGCCTAAGGTAGGCAGAAACGATCCGTGCCCATGCGGCTCCGGCAAGAAGTATAAGAATTGCTGTGGAAGAAATCAATAATACATCAATGAAGAACCCATACAGAAAGGGGAATGAACAATGGCTGTAATACTTATCATTCTGGCAGTTATCGCGATAGTCATAGTGATTTGCTACAACTCTCTTACTCAGGAGAAGAACCGCATCGAAATGGCTGCGGAGGAGCTCAGAAAGTATGAAGAGTCCGGATCAGAAGAGGACATCATCAATGCGAAGAAATATCTGAACGCCGTTCTCAGAGACTACAACAACAAGGTCGAGACATTCCCGACCAGCATCGTTGCGGAGATGTTCAATTTCCCTAAGATGCATACAGAGGATTTTGATGAGGGACTGTAAAATGTGTCAGAAAGGACCGTCCCTTGTGACACACCTGCTGACACAGAAGGAGAACTGACATGGATACCAGGATACACAAGAGGTCACTGGCTGCGAGAGTGGCCGCGGTGATCGCTGCAATCGGACTCATCCTGATGCTCGTGCCGTTTGCGGGAGGCACTTCCCATGCAGCGGACAACACGATGTATGCCACCGACTTTAATGTCGATGTGGATGTCGCCGAGGACAACAGCTACGATTACCATGAATATATCAATGTATACTATGCGACACCTCACCACGGGATATACAGATACATTCCGATGAGGGGGTACAGAGTCGGCGGTGTTCAGGTGCCGGGCTACGACTATGAGACGTACTCTGACTCCGGAAACAAGGTCATCAAGATCGGAAGTGCTGACTATGTTCTGACCGGTGAGAATCCGTACGATATCTACTACAAGATCACCATGTGGGAGGATGAGAACACTGAGAAGGACATGCTCCTTCTGAATCTCATCCCGACTGACTGGGAGACGGATATCGGCAATGTGAAGTGCACGGTCAACATGCCTAAAAAAGCTGATCTGAGCAAAGCGGAAGTATTCTCAGGCCCATATGGTACCTCGACCAATGAGGACAATGCTGCACTTACAACGTCAGAAGACGGACAGACCATCACTGTTACGGCGAAGGATCTTCCGGCGCACCACGGCATCACGCTTTCACTTGAGCTGCCGCAGGGCTACTGGGTAGGTGCTCCTGAGTTCGGAAAGCTCGGACTGAACAGCGTCCTGCTCTTTGCGCTCGGACCTATCGGTGCATTCCTGCTGTGGTACTTCTATGGCAGAGATGATCACATGACCAGGACTCTGGAGTTTTATCCTCCGGGTGAGCTGACACCGGGTGAGATTGGATATATCATCGACGGCAAGGTCGATAAGTCTGACATCGTATCCAATATTGTTTACATGGCAAACAAAGGGTATCTGAGCATCGAGCAGAAAAGCCGCAAGGAATTCATATTCCACAGAGGTGCTGAACCTTCTGACGAGCCGCAGTTCATCAGAACCCTGTGGAAGGGCCTTTTTGCAAGCGGCAACAAGACAGCCAACAGCAGTAAGCTGGGCGTTTCGTTCGGGACCAAATACGAGAGAGCGTGCGAGCAGCTCGCTGATATGTTCGTCGGACCGAATGCTGTACACAGGTCAGACTCGATAATGGCAAGGGCAGGCTGCGCGCTGGCTGCACTGATGCCTTCAGCTGCATTCTGCATCTGGGCGTCGACAACAGGATCAGATATGATGATGTTCGGCTTCATATGGGCCGCAGTACATCTCATCGCAGTTGTATGGCTGATGTGCTCGGTATATGACAGGATCCGCAGCTCGAGCAAGATAAAGACTGTACTCAAGTGCCTGGCTGCGATATGGCTGTTCTACATGGGAATAGGAATGCTGCCGGTTATGGCGAGTTCGATGGAGCACCTCACCGGACCTAAGAGCATGATACTCCTCGGATTCCTGATCCTGGGAACACTTATCGCTATATTCTTCTCAGTTATAGCAATAGCAAAGAAGGGCGAGTACACAAGGCTGATGGGGAGGATCCTCGGATTCAGAGACTTCATCAGGACTGCAGAACTTGATAAGCTCAATGAGCTTGTAGAGGATGACCCTGAGTACTTCTACCACATCATTCCGTATGCTTACGTATTCGGACTGACCAACAAGTGGATCAAGAACTTTGAGGACATCCCGGTCGTAACTCCTGACTGGGCAAGAACAAGTGTCGGCAGATATGACAGCTTCGACTACTACATGATGGGCAGGATGATGAGTGACTGCAACGCAAGCGTCAACAACCACATCGTGCTTCCTCAGTCGAGCAGCGGCGGCTGGTCCGGTGGCGGTTCCGGCGGCGGCAGCAGCTGGAGCGGCGGTGGCGGCTTCAGTGGCGGAGGCTTCTCAGGAGGCGGCTCCGGCGGAGGCGGAGGCGGAGGCTGGTAGAGCTTCCGGGGTCGGGAAGATCTCTTATGATCACTCACACTCACACTCCCACCCCCACAACGCCCCTACAAAATTCCATATCAGAAGAAGGGTTTATGAAGAAGAAATACATAATTTTTGATTTTGACGGGACTTTAGTTAATACCAACGATATAATCATTGCTTCATGGCAGGCGACATTCGAGCACTACCTCGGATGCAGGAAGCCGGTCAGGGAGATCGAGGCGACCTTCGGCGAGACTCTCATGCACACGATCGGTGTGAAGCTGCCGGGTGCGCCTGTGAATGAGGTGATCGATTACTACCGCGCATACCAGGATTCGCATAAGGATGAGGACATCGTATATGTGTTTGACGGTATAAAGGAGCTCGTTGACGGGCTGCGTGCGCGTGGGCTTAAGATCGGCGTTGCGACTTCGCGTACTACGTACAGTTTCAACAATTACATGAAGCAGTTCGGCATGGAGGGGGCCGTCGATGAGGTCGTGACCATGGATGATGTCACTAAGCACAAACCGGACCCGGAGTCGTTGAATGTGTGTCTGGCAAAGCTGTCGGGATTCCCGGCTGATGCGCTTCCTGAAGAAGTGAAAGAACAGGCCATCATGATCGGTGATACAAAATTCGATATCGGATGCGCCAACAATGCCGGAATAGACAGTGTTCTGGTCGGGTGGAGCCACTATGTCGATGAAGAGGACATGGCGGAACACGGTTTTGTGCCGACATACAGGATAGACAGACCTGATGAGCTGCTGGATATTATATAGAAACGGAGAAATTATTAATGCTGCAACTTGACGAGATAAGAAGCCAGCTCCCGGAGGTGAAAGATAAACTCGCGGAAGTGGGAGGTTATCTTTGACCCGGCGGGTCTTGCTAAGAAGATACAGGAGCTTGAGGACGAGAGCCTCAAGGAGGGATTCTGGGACGACCAGAGGAACGCGCAGAAAGTTTTAAAAGAGAAAAAGTCTCTCGAAGACCGTCTGAATCTGTACAATAAGCTTTCTGACGAGCTTGACGAGATACCTGAACTGCTCGAGATCGCGGAAGAACTCGAGGACGAGGATGAAGCGAAGAGCGTCATCCGGGGTTTTGACCGCATCAAAGACGAGCTGGAAGATCTCAAGACCGGCATGCTGCTGTCCGGAAAATACGACAGCAGGGATGCTATACTCAGCATACATTCAGGAACGGGCGGAGTCGATGCCAATGACTGGGCGGAGATGCTCGAGAGAATGTATCTGAGATACAGTGAGAAGAAGGGCTTCAGGACTAAGATCCTGGACAGACAGGATGATGTCGACTACGGCATCAAGAGCTCGACTATTCTGGTGCAGGGCGACAATGCTTACGGCATGCTGAAGTCTGAGACCGGAGTGCACAGGCTTGTCAGGATCTCGCCTTTCAATGCAATGGGCAAAAGGCAGACGTCATTCGCGGCGGTGGAGGTCGTTCCGGATATCGGCGACGACATCGAGGTACACATCAATCCGCAGGATCTCAAGATAGATACTTACAGATCGGGTGGTGCCGGCGGACAGCACGTAAATACTACGGACTCTGCTGTCAGGATCACGCATCTGCCGACTGGTATAGTCGTCACATGTCAGAACGAGAGATCCCAGATCATGAACCGCGAGGTCGCGATGAAGATCCTGGTCTCCAAGCTGACAAGGCTTGCCGAAGAGGAGCACAAGGAGAACCTAAACGAGATCAAGGGCGATCAGTCCATGGCGACCTGGGGTTCGCAGATCAGGAACTATGTCTTCCAGCCGTACACTCTTGTCAAGGACACCAGGACAGGAGCGGAAGTCGGCAATGTTGACGCCGTCATGGACGGAGACATTGATGTGTTCGTCAGAGCCAAGCTGTCACAGGACGCACAGGAAGCCATAAAATAGGGTACAATGCTGAGACTTTTCGCAGGAAGAGAGAATATCGATAAGGAGCGTTTCATCTATGACCGCATCAGGGAATGCGGAGGTGAGACGCTTGTTATTGTGCCTGACCAGTACACTCTGGTGGCTGAAGAGCAGGCGCTTAAGTACACCGGCACGGACTGCCTGTTCGATACAGAGATCATCTCCATGAGCAGGCTGGGGCTGAGGCTCCTGACCGAACAGGGGACTGAGTCTGTGGACATGCTGGACAGATACGGGAGATTCATGCTCCTGACGAGGCTCATCAAGGAGCACGCTGAGGACTTTGACATATTCAGAAGGTCGGCCGGAAAGCAGGCCTTTACCACCATGCTCAGCGACTTTATATCGGAATTCAAGCAGCAGGAATGCACGCTTGATGAGATAGCGGCAATGCTTGACGGCGATGATGCTGACGCGATCCTGAGAGCCAAGCTTGAAGAGCTGAGAGGTGTAATCGAAGCATACGAGGAGAAGGTGTCCGGCAAGTACACCGATTCCGAAGACTATATATCCATGTACATCGGGGCGATCGGAAAGTCCCGTATGATACGCAGCAAGCACATATGGATATACGGATATGACAGTATCACACCGAAGTTCACAAGGGCGATGCTTGAGCTGTCTGCAGCTGCAAAGTCGGTGAACTTCATACTTAACAGAAGTGATTTCGGGCTCGATGAGCAGCTTGAGGGCATGCTGAGGGAAAAATGCCGTGAGATGGACCTGCCTTTCAGCTGTGAGGAGATCGGCCCGGAATATGAAACGGACAAAACGGAAACGGTCAGGCGCATCGAAAGAGGTCTGTGGAACGACAGGCTGCCTGAAGCTGAAAGAGCTGAGAACAGAGAGTTTGAGGCTGAGGACCTGACGGTTGTATGCGCTGCCAATCCTTATTATGAGGCTGAGAGCGCCGCTGCATATATATGGCACCTCGTCCGTGACCTCGGATACAGGATGAGAGACATCCAGGTGATCGCAAATGATGAAGGCGCGATGCACCCGGTAATAAAGAGAGTATTTGCTGAGTACGGACTGCCGGTGTTCATGGATTCTGCGAGAGACATTACGGACACGGCGCCTGTCAGCTTTATCGTGGATCTGCTGTGGTTCCTCGTGCACGGGATGAATGCCCAGTACCTGTTCGCTCTGCTCAAGACGGGCCTTGCAGGAGTGCGGGCAGAGGATGTCGAGGATCTTGAGAATTATGCAAGGACATATCATATCCGCGGCACTATGTGGGAGCGTGACTTCAGATACGGAGAGGATGCTCTCGGAACAGCCGCATTCAGCAGACTGAATGATATCCGCCGCGATGTTATGACGAAAGTCGGTGAGCTGAGGAAAGCTGCTGCGGCTGATCAGACGACTGCAGAATTCGTTGAAAGATTCAGGGCTTACCTTGAGGACACCTGGCATCTTGAAGAGATGGTGACCTCGATGGTGGATGAGGAGAGCAGTCTCGGCTTCCATGATGAGGCGCAGAGGACCTCGGAGAGCTATGACAAGGCACTGTCCCTGCTTGACCAGATCAATGAGATCATGGGTGATGCGGAGTTTGATCTGAAGGAATTCGCGGAGATATACGTTGCGGGCCTTACAAGTGTTGAGGTCGGGGTCATCCCTCCGGCGGCCGACGGGCTGTCCGTGGGGACCATGATCAGGACCCGCCCGAGGCCGGTACGCGCCGCGGTCATCCTCGGCGCGAACGAAGGCACACTGCCTATGCAGCCGTCGCCGGAGGGACTCTTCTCGATCGACGAGAAGGAGTACTTCAGGAACAAGGGCTTTGCCCTCGGTTCGCTTGATGACATCAAGATGCAGGAAGAGGATGCAGCCATGTACAGGATGCTGTCCAGACCTTCTGACAAGCTGTACATAAGCTGGTCGATGACTGACAACGAAGGCTCCGAGCTGAGCCCTTCATCTCTCATCGACTCACTGAAGATGCTGCTTCCGTGCCTGGAGAAACCCGGCAGGATCCTTAAGGACGCTGTAAGCGCCGGATGGGGCGATGCCGGCATCACAGGAGGCACAGTAGGTGACCTCATAGATATGCCGGGCGAGTCAATGCGGCATATGATAGACAGGATCAAGGACAGAAACGCACCTGAAGGAGAAGACCCGCTGATGAGGAGCCTTCTCAGCTGGTACAGGAAAGAACATGGTGACGAGCTCGGGACGATGCTCAGCGCTGCGGGAGAGGAGAACATACAGAAACCTCTCGGCAGGGAAATCGCAGGAAGGCTGTTCGGCCGCACCGACGGATCACTCGTGCTGAGTGCAAGCTCGATAGGCAGCTATTTTGACTGCCCGTTCAGATACTTCATTGACAGAGGACTCAGGCCTAAGGAAGAGAGAGATTTCTCAAGTGACCCGAGGTCGATAGGAGATGCTTACCACGAATGTCTCATGAGCGTAGCAAGAAGGCTGCTCGGGGACAGAGAACTGCTGAAGAGGATCTCGGATGCCCGCGAAGCAGGCGGTACTGCAGGAGAAGGCCGGGATGAAGCTGTGCAGGAACCTGAAGAGACAGATGTATATGAGATAGTTCAGAAGATGGTCGATGAAGAGCTTGCGGCCATTGCGGAGAACTACGAGGGCGGCCTTTTCATCTCTACCGGAAATGAGAAGTTCAGAATGGAGCGCATCCGTGAGATATGCTCAGGAGCAGCCCGTGCCATGGCAGATCAGCTCTCCGCAGAAAGCCTGGTAGAGGCATCCTTCGAGGAGCCTTTCAGCAGGAAGGGCGGATTCAGCCCTGTCACGCTGGAGGTCGACGGAGAGAAGGTGTATGTAGAGGGCAAAATTGACAGGTCGGATATACTTAGCGTTGACGGATCGGACAGAGTCCGCATCATCGACTACAAGACCGGATCGGACACCCTCAACATCTGGAAGATGCGCCACGGATACAAAATGCAGCTGATGATATACATGATATCCGCAGCCGGCGAAGGACTCGAGCCGGCAGGCATGTTCTACTTCAACATCAAGGATCCGATCGAAGGCATTGACGGCAAGTCGGCTAAACAGACCAGTGAGATCATGGAACGTGATCCGGGAGATACATACAAGCTCAAGGGCCGCTATATAAGTGAACCCGGTGTTCTTGAAGCGATGCCTGCAAGCGTGCTTGCGGGGAAGAATGAAAAGGACCGCAGCATGAGCCGCGAGGAGTATGAAGAAGCCAGAAACGATGTTATAGGCCAGATCGAGAAAACCGCCTCCGGCATAATAAGAGGTGCGATAGATATCAGCCCGCTAAAGGAAAACGGGAAACTCGCATGCGCATACTGCAGCTACAAGCCGGTCTGCAGAAGAGACCGTGAGTACACCAGGAACTTCGCGAGGGAAATCGAGCCTCAGCCTAAGAAACAGAAAGAATAAAAGAGCAGCGCTGCAAAGACAGCCGGCAGCACTGCGGAAAAGAACGGAAACAGCATATGTCGATAGAAGTTATTTCAATAGGGAGCAGCAGCTCAGGAAACTCATACATAATAAAAGCAGGAGGAAGAGTAATCCTGCTGGATGTGGGCCTGACTGCGAAGAAGATAGTCGGCGCTCTGACTGACAACGGTCTCACACCTGAAGACGTTGATGCGGTCTTTGTGACACATGAGCATGTCGATCACGTGAAAAGCGTCCGCGCCGTATGCCGCAAATGCTGCAACGCGGACTTCTACGCAACAAGGGGAACAGTCGTAGGGACCGCGAATTTTGCATATGTGCCTGACGACAGACTGCACATAGTCAGCGCAGGGGACACCCTCATAATCGGAGAGACCGGTGAAACCGGAGAGTCACCGCGTGAAGACAGGCGGAATGTGCGTGTAGACGTCTTTGAGATCAGTCATGATGCAAGGGAGCCGGTCAGCTACACCTTTACCTGCGGAGGGGAGAAACTCGCAGTAGTAACGGATACGGGCATCATTACAGACGGTATCTATGAAGCAATCAAAGATGCGGACAAGCTGGTGTTTGAATCCAATCATGATGAAGGCCTCCTGATGTACGGCGAGTATCCGTATCCGGTCAAGATGAGGATCAAGAGCGACCACGGGCATCTTTCGAACAAGTACGCCGGAGAGACGCTGGCAAAACTTCTTGAGAACAGAAAAGCGACGGCTGCGGATATGGTGCACGGCCCTTCTGAGGCAGGAGACAGAAGTCAGAGACCGCTGGAGATCATGCTTGCTCACCTGAGCTTTCACAACAATGCACCGTACTATGCGCGCAACACCATCGTACCGATATTAAAAGAAAACGGCTTTGAGATGGATGAAGACTACACCCTCACAATAGCCGCCAAAGACGAGACAACTATTTTCTGAAATAATTAAGAACGGCAGACTCAGTTTATCAGTACAAACTGAGTCTGCCGCTTATTTATATGCCTTTGCAGAATACCTATCTGCGCTTCCAGTCTGCGTGGTCACCTCTTGATGACACTGCCTGATACCCGATGCGCGAAATGCGCCCTTCGAGGCAGGCGTGGCACTCAGCTGCTTCTTCACCGGTGCAGATCTTGCCGTCGTAGAGAAGATACTTCTTGCGTACGTCCTTAGGAGACAGGCTCGGCATGATTACATTTGCACCGTGCCTGATGCCTTCCTCTCTGCCGAGGGGGTCTATCGTTCCGAGCGCTGTTGTAGCAGGAAGCAGCACTCTCGGGAACATCAGTCTCAGCATTGCAAGGCAGTAAAGCGTCTCCTCATAACTTCCGTCAGGGAAGTCCGCAAACGGAGTATCCTTGTGATGGATAAACGGCCCGATGCCAATCATGTGAGGGTCAAGATCCCTTAGGTATTCAAAGTCCTCAGCCAGATAGTCATAAGTCTGGTAAGGTGATCCGACCATGAACCCTGCACCTATCTGATACCCTATATTCTTAAGATCCTGAAGACATCTCTTGCGGTTGGCTATCGAGAGCTCAGCCGGATGGAGTTTTGCATAATGCTCAGGTGATGAAGTCTCGTGTCTGAGAAGATATCTGTCAGCACCTGCTTCATAATATGCTTCATAGCTCTCACGTGAGCGCTCACCGATGGAGAGAGTCACTGCACAGTCGGGATGCTTCTGCTTGATAGCCCTGACCAGCGTGCAGATATCGTCATCGGTATAAGTCATGTCTTCGCCTCCCTGGAGAACGAAGGTCTTAAGGCCGAATCCGTATCCTGTGTCACAGCACTCGAGAATCTCTTCGTTGGTCAGCCTGTATCTTTCAGCCTTGCTGTTGGAACGTCTGATGCCGCAGTACAGACAGTCGTTTCTGCAGTAGTTGGTGAACTCTATAAGGCCGCGGAGATAGATGTCGTGGCCGTAACTGGCGATTGCTGTCTCCTGAGCCAGAGCGCGCATGTACTCGCTGTCCTCAGGATTGCGCTCTGTGAACATGCGGACATATTCATCGTGCGTAAGAGCGCGTTCTTCTTTCAGCTTATCTATAAGTGGTCTGAGTGATCCCATAATTACTCCTCCCGGTGCAGCCCGTTCTGCTGTGGGTTCTTCTATCTGATTATACCGCCGCCGATGACATAGTCCCCGTCGTATACGACGACAGACTGGCCTCTGGTTATAGCCCGCTGCGGCTCATCGAATATGATCTTAACTGAAGTTTCTGAGAGCGGGATTATAGTTGCCGGCGCTTCATGATGCCTGTATCTGATCCTCGCAGACGCGCGCATGTCGCTCTGCGGCATTCCAGTTGATACCCAGTTGAATGACTCCGCAGTCAGCTCTCTTGTGAACAGGTCCTTGTTGTCTCCGAGGATGACCCGGTTCTGCTCTGTGTCTATATTCAGCACGTAAGCCGGCTTCTTCAGAGCGAGGCCGAGGCCCTTTCTCTGTCCTATAGTGTAGTTGATGATCCCCTTGTGGGTTCCTATGACTGTGCCGTCTCTGCTGACAAAGTCCCCCGGCGGATAGTCGTGCCCGGTGTATCCGCAGATGAAAGAGGCGTAGTCGCCGCCCGGCACAAAGCATATGTCCTGGCTTTCACGCTTCTTCGCGGTCACGAGGCCCTGGCTCTCCGCGATCTCTCTGACCTCAGGCTTGGTAAGCCCGCCGAGAGGGAAGAGTGTGCGCGACAGCTGCTCCTGTGTGAGATCGTACAGGAAGTAGCTCTGGTCCTTGCCCGGGTCGATGCCCTTTCTGAGCATGAATCTGCCGCTGCCGGATTTTTCAATGACAGCGTAGTGGCCTGTCGCGATGATGAGAGGAGGGAAGTCACCGTCTGCTTCGCATGCCGTTTCAGGCAAAACGGTATCACCGCAGTCCTCAAGAAGGTCACGTGCGCTCAGCTCATACAGCCTGTCGAATTTGAGGTATTTGTTGCAGGCGACGCAAGGATTAGGCGTTGCTCCGTGCTCATATGCGCTGACAAAACGGTCGATGACATCACGTCTGAAGTCGTCCCTCATATCATATACGACATAGCCGATGCCCAGTCTGTTTGCAACCGCGCATGCGTCATCGATGCTGCTGAGACTGCAGCATGTTTTGTCTGTTATGCCGATAGTTTCATTGTCGAAGAGCCTCATGGTGGCGCCGGTCACATCATAACCGGCTTCCCTGACAAGGAAAGCCGCTACGCTGGAGTCGACACCTCCGCTCATTCCTACAAGAGCCTGCTTCTTCATTCTTACCTCTGGTGTAAAAGTGGACAACAGTTTCGTAAGCGATTATACTGTGTATGCCGTGCGGAACTGCTGCCACGGTTAATTACTTGTGTATTTCAATTGCAATTATACTATGCAGAGAGCGCATTTGTTATATACAGTTGAGATAAAAAAAGAAAGGTCACTTATGCTGAACATCAAAGTCATATGTGTCGGGAAGTCGAAGGAAAAATACTGGGATGCGGCGTATGCCGAATATTTAAAGCGCCTCAGGGGCTACTGCAATCCGGAGGTGATAGAGGTAAAGGAGGCAAAGCTGCCGGCCAACGCATCTGCTGCCGATGAGAGAAATGTCATCGAGACGGAAGGCAGGGAGATAATGGCCAGGATCGCGGCCGGCGACTATGTGGTCGCACTGGACATTCAGGGCAAAGAGCTTTCATCTGAAGACCTGGCTAAGAAAATCTCAGATATATCCTTTAATAACTCCCGCATCAGTTTTATAATAGGAGGCAGTCTCGGCCTTTCCGATGAAGTGAAGAAGAGGGCGGACCTGAGATTCAGCTTTGGCAGGATAACCCTTCCGCATCAGCTCGCGCGAGTCGTCCTGCTCGAGCAGATATACAGAGCATTTAAAATCAACGCCGGAGAGGCGTATCATAAATAGAAAGAAGGAACAGAATGGCAAACAAGTACAGCAAGAGCAACAGTTCAGGTAAAGCGGCAGAACGCAAGAGCATGGAGCAGTATGAGGCGCAGAGAAGAAGGCTCAACAACGGAGCGAAGGTAATGGCGATAATCGTAGCCGTAGCAATGGTCGTTACGACTTTCCTGGCTTCAGGCGTTTTCTTCCTTGACTGATGGAGTAAACGGTTGAAAAATGACACGGAACAGCAAAATGTGATATTTAATTAACATAAAACGTATGTTGACCACCTGTACAGAGTCCCGCAAAGGACTCTGTTTTTCGTTTTCGTACGGTTTTCGAAAACGCAAAAGATGCTACAAGGCGTTGAAAAAACAAGCATTCATTCGTTGGACTGTCGTTTAGACTGCGGTTCGATTGTATTTTTGGATTATGCTAATTAATTAACAAACGCAGGAAAGGCGTGATTTCAATGGAATTTACTCCCCATTTTTGTCTAATTATTGTTTTATTTGAAGCGTGTTAGTTCAAATACTATAATTAATCTATCTAGGAATTTGCGTAATTGCGGGCATTTCAGGGTTTCGGAGCTCATATTTACGGCTCCTCATCCCGACGGTCGGAAATGCTCCGCTATGTTACGCAGAGGAAAGGAAGTATTGTGTATGTCGAAGGCGGATATTGAATTGTGACTGCTGCTTATTCAGCTGCTGCGCCAGTGTGCGCAGATGGCGGGAGAAGCAGTTTTTATGTAGACAATGTTAGTTTTCGATCAAGTAAGTTACTGATACAGGAATAGGAGGTGCCTATGGAATTACAGATCCAAGACCTTGTAACCTCTATCCGCAAGGAAGGGGTAGAGGCGGCAAACGCTGAAGCGGAATCCATAATCGCAGAAGCAAAGAAGAAAGCCGACTCAATCGTTGCCAGCGCTAAGGCTGAAGCACAGCAGGTCAGGGATGCATCTGAAAAGGAAATCGCGATTCTGAAGGAAAGCGCAGCAGTAAGTGCTGAGCAGGCGAAGAGAGATGCTGTACTTGCATTCAAGACAGAGATCCAGGGTGAGTTCGAGAAGATCCTCGCAGCAGGAATCGGCAAGGAACTTTCCGGTGGCGAAGGCCTTGGAAAACTGATTCGCGCTGCAGTTGCTGGTGAGAATGTTGCTGACCTTGCTGCAGAAGTATCCGAGGTAAGCGATGCCCTGAAGTCTGAGCTTGCAGCTGAAATCAAGAACGGACTTGAGATCAGACCTACCAAGAGCGTTCAGAGCGGTTTCCGTCTTGCAGCTAAAGACGGATCCGGATATTTTGACTGTTCAGATGACGGAATCATGGAGATGCTGATGCCATACTTCAGAAATCTGGATTTCCAGTAAAGAAGGAGGCGCAGTATGGCTTCATATTATTATCTGATAGCAAGCCTGCCTGAACTAAAAGCAGATGGGGAGATGCCTATTACATACAGCGAATTCCTGAACTGCTGCCAGTCAAACGTGAGTGATTCGGACTATGAACTTCTGGAGAATCTCACACTCTCTTCCACAGAAGGACCGCTCATAAGTGAATGGGCGAAGTTCTACGGGATGCTCAAGAAAGAACTGAGTTATCAGAGAAGCATGAATCTCGGCAAGAACTATTCATCAGCTTATGATAAGGATGGCTTTATATCCCAGGTGGTAGGTTCTGCACTTTCGGCGAAGAATCCGCTGGAAGCAGAGAAGCTTCTGCTGGAGTACGAGTTTGAAAACCTTGACTCACTGGTTGGCCTGCATATGTTCGATGACTATGTGCTCTTCGGATATGCGATCAAGTTAAAACTGCTTGAGAGGCTCAGCTGTTTCGAGCAGGACAAAGGCCAGGCTGAATTCAAGTCTCTATTCGACGGGATACAGCAGCGCGTATACAGTTTGTAGGAGTGATATATGAAAACAGAAACAGGATATGTAACCGGAGTCAACGGTAACCTTATCAAGGTCGAATTCGATGGCTCCGTTCGCAAGAATGAAGTTGGTTACATCCTCGTTGATGATAAGCGCCTCAAGGGCGAGGTAATCCGTATCAATAACGGGGAAGTAAGTATGCAGATCTACGAAATGACCAACGGCATCAAGGTAGGTGATCCTGTAGAGTTCACCGGAGAGCTGATGAGCGTAGATCTGGGTCCGGGACTGCTGACACAGGTTTATGACGGTCTGCAGAACCCGCTGCCTGCACTTGCAGATCAGTGCGGATTCTTCCTGGACAGAGGAGTGTATCTGGATGCTATTCCGGATCGTGACTGGGACTTCACACCGGTTGCCAAGATAGGCGACAAGGTAAAGGCCGGCGACACTGTCGGTACTGTACCTGAAGGTCTGTTCCAGCACCACATCATGGTTCCTTTCACACTTAAGGGAAATGACTGGACTGTGAAGTCGATCAAGGAGGCGGGCTCATACAATGTCCACTCCACTATATGTGTAATTGAAAATGCAAAAGGTGAAGAGAAAGAACTCTCGATGGTATTCACTCAGCCGATCAAGCAGGCAGTAAAGTGCTACGCTGAAAAGCTGCGTCCGACAGAGCCGCTCGTAACCAAGATCCGCTGTATCGATTCCTTCCTGCCGGTAGCCAAGGGCGGTACATTCTGTACCCCGGGACCTTTCGGAGCCGGCAAGACAGTACTTCAGCACATGCAGGCCAAGAACTCCGAGGCTGACATCGTAATCGTAGCTGCCTGCGGAGAGCGTGCCGGCGAGGTAGTAGAAGTACTTAAGGAATTCCCTGAGCTGGAAGACCCTAAGACAGGCCGTTCACTCATGGAGAGAACAATCATCATCTGTAATACATCATCCATGCCGGTAGCAGCCAGAGAAGCTTCCTGCTACACAGCGGTAACACTTGCTGAGTACTACAGACAGATGGGACTCGACGTACTGCTTCTTGCTGACTCGACAAGCCGCTGGGCTCAGGCGATGCGTGAGATGTCAGGACGTCTGGAGGAGATCCCGGGCGAAGAAGCGTTCCCGGCTTACCTCGAGTCAACTATCGCAGCATTCTATGAAAGAGCCGGCGTTGTCCGCCTGAATGACGGCACCAAGGCATCGATCACCATCGGAGGAACAGTATCTCCTGCCGGCGGTAACTTCGAAGAACCTGTAACACAGGCTACACTGAAGGTAGTAGGTGCGTTCCACGGTCTTGCAAGAGAGCGTTCGGACGCGCGTAAGTACCCTGCTATTCACCCGGTTGATTCATGGTCCAAGTACAAAGGTGTTGTAGACATGGATCTTGTCAACACGGCCCGCAATATCCTCATCAGAAGTACAGAAGTAGGACAGATGATGAAGGTAGTAGGTGAGGAAGGTACCTCCAGTGAGGACTACATCATCTATCAGAAGGGTGAACTGCTGGATGCTATTTATCTGCAGCAGAACTCCTTCGATCCGATCGATGAGGCCTGCTCGCCTGAGAGACAGCGTAAGGAATTCAGCAGGCTCTATGATGCGCTGATGAAGAAATACGATATCACAGACAAGAGAGAGATCCGTGCGTTCTTCAACCAGCTCAGACAGGAGTTCCTCGACTGGCACGGAACACACTTCGAAACGCCTGAATTCGATGCGCAGGAGAAGAAGATCTCAGACTTTTACATGGCAAAGGTCGTTGAGTAGGAGGTCGGAGTAATATGCAAAAAGTTTATACGAAAATAGAATCGATAGTTGGTAACGTAGTTACCGTACGTGCTCCGGGCGTCAGAAACGGCGACCTTGCACTGGTAGGTGACAGTTACGCAAACGTAATCAAACTGGACAAGGATATCGTATCACTGCAGGTATTCGCAGGAGCTCAGGGCGTAAGTACAACCGACCCTGTACGTTTCCTCGGAAGACCTATGATGGTATCCTTCTCGGAGCACCTGCTCGGACGTATCTTCGACGGTGCCGGAGTTCCAAGAGACAACGGACCTGCTCTGACAGAGAACATGATTCCTATCGGCGGACCGTCCTTCAACCCGGCTAAGCGTATTCTTCCTAACAAGATGGTACGTACAGGTATCCCGATGATCGACGTATTCAATACTCTGGTAGAGAGCCAGAAGCTCCCTATCTTCTCGATCTCCGGTGAGCCGTACAACCAGCTCCTGTCAAGAATCGCGATGCAGGCTGAGGTAGACGTAATCATCCTCGGCGGCATGGGACTCAAGTATGATGACTACATGGAATTCCGTGACACCCTTGAGAAGGGCGGCGCTATGAGCCACACAGTAATGTTCATTCATACAGCTGCTGACCCTATCGTAGAGTGCACACTGGTACCGGATATGTCCCTTGCTGTTGCTGAGCAGTTCGCTCTCGAGGGCAAGAGAGTGCTCGTACTTCTGACAGACATGACGAACTTCGCCGATGCTCAGAAGGAAATGGCGATCACTATGGAACAGGTACCGTCCAACCGTGGATATCCGGGCGACCTGTACAGCTCACTCGCTTCACGTTATGAGAAGGCTGTAGATATCGAAGGCGCCGGCTCCATCACAATTCTGGGCGTTACAACAATGCCTGGTGATGACGTAACTCACCCGGTACCTGACAACACAGGATATATTACAGAAGGTCAGTACTACCTCAAGGGCGGACGTATCGAGCCGTTCGGTTCGCTGTCACGTCTGAAACAGAACGTAAACGGCAAGACCAGAAACGACCACCGTGCTCTTATGGATGGTATGATCAGACTTTACGCTCAGTACAAGGAATCACTTGAGAAGAAGTCCATGGGATTCCAGATGTCTGAGTGGGATGACAAGCTTCTTAAATACGGTGAGATGTTCGAGACCAAGATGATGGATCTGTCTGTGAACATCCCGCTCGAAGATGCACTTGACCTTGGCTGGGACATCCTCGCAGAATGCTTCGACCCTGTTGAAACAGGTATGAAGACAAGCCTTATCGAGGAGAGATGGCCTAATAAGGATGCGTTGAACTAAACAAAGGAGCGTGTCATGGCTATCAAACTTACAAAGAATGAACTGAAGAAGCAGAAGGACAACCTTAAGCAGTTCCAGCGCTATCTTCCGACACTTCAGCTCAAGAAACAGCAGCTGCAGTCGGTAATCATGGGTATACGCCAGGAGCTCGAGCGTAAGGAAGCCGAACGCATTCAGATGATCGGTGATTTGGACGATTGGGTAGCTGTATTCGCAGAAAACGAGATCTTTGATGAGGAGAAAAGGCTTGATCAGCTTGTTCAGCCTGATAAGGTCATCGTCAAGGATGAGAACATCGCAGGTGTAACAATTCCTGCGTTCGAAGAGCTAACGTTCAAAGACATCAATTACGATGTGGACGACTACCCGCTCTGGGTAGACACTGCAGTCTTCAAACTTCGTGAGATCGCCAGACTGGACGCTTTAGTCTCAACTCTCCGTAAGCAGACAGAGCTTCTGGAGAAAGAACTCCGTACGACTTCGCAGAGGGTAAACCTGTTTGAAAAGGTCAAGATCCCTGAAGCCAAGGAGAATATACGTGTCATCCAGGTATACCTGGGAGACCAGCAGACGGCGGCCGTTGTACGCGGCAAGATCTCAAAGAAGAAATTAGTGGAGGTATAAGCGATGGTAGAAAAAATGAAAATGGTACACATCGTCACATCTGCCTCTGCTAAGGACGAGATGCTCAAGGGCCTCAGAGACATAGGCGTAATGCATCTCGCTGAAAAACAAAGCGCGGATCGTGAGATAAACGATCGCTTCCAGACACTGTCCAAGACGGAAATGGCCCTTAAGGACTATGCCGAGCCAAAACAGAAACCGTCGGAAGAGATCCTCACGGACGATGAATTCAACAAAATGTATGACGGAGTGCTCGAGGCACTGGACCGCAAGTCCAGCCTGGGACAGGAAATAAGCGCTGCCAACACGGAGATAGACAGAATCGCAGCATGGGGAGACTTCTCACCTGAAGACCTGAAGGCTGTGAAGGAAGAAGGATTCGACTTCCACTTCTACCGCATGGGAGCTAAGGAATTCCAGGCACTTCAGGCTGAAGAGGATGTACGTTACATCCGCCTCGCTCCTGTAGACAAGCAGGAGGCTGTGGCTGTACTCGGAACTCTTCCGGCTTCAGTCCAGGCAAGCGAGTTCATTCCGGGAGAAAACAGTGTAAGCGAACTTAAGCAGAAGATCGAAGATGCGAGACAGGGCATCGAGGAATGCGACGGCACGCTGAAGGCGGCCTCGGTATACGATGCCAGCTTCAAGGATCAGCTGCTCAAGATGCAGAATGAGGTAAACTACTCGTCGGCAAGCGAGACCGCTCAGGGAGACAGTGATTTCGTCTGGGTATCAGGATATGTTCCTGAGGTCGAGCTCGACAAGGTCAAAGCCATGGCGGCTGAAAAATGCTGTGCATGGGCCGCAGAGGATGTGGCTGAAGATGATGATCAGATACCTACCAAGCTTCGCTATAACAAGGTATCAAAGCTCATCGAGCCGGTATTCAACATACTCGGCGTTCTTCCGGGCTACAGGGAGCAGGATGTATCGCTCTGGTTCTTCCTGTTCTTCACTCTGTTCTTCGCGATGATCATCGGAGACGGAGGCTACGGTGTACTCATACTGCTCGGGACGATCGCACTCAGAGTCAAGCAGAAGGAGGGATCAACAGTAACATTCCTGCTCTTCGTGCTGTCGGTAGCGACCATCATATGGGGAGCTGTCACCGGCACCTGGTTCGGAATGGAGAGCGCCATGAAGGTGCCGTTCCTCCAGAAACTCGTAATACCGAGTCTGGCAACATATCCGGAGTATTTCGGAGTTACCTCGACAGTGACTCAGAATGCGATAATGAAGTTCTCGTTCTCGATAGGCGCGATACAGATGGTGCTCGGTTCCATCCTTGCTATCAAGGATAAGCTCCCGAAGAAAGACCTGTCATGGGTCGCAAATCTGGGATGGGCGATCGCAGTCGTGGCTATGTACCTGCTGGCACTCAACCTGGTCATCCATGAAAACATCAGCCTTGTGCCGGTGTTCGGACTGATCGGCGTTGCGTTCGTGCTGGTACTGCTGTTCGGCGGCATGTCACCTGACCTGAGCTTCGGGCAGGGACTCAAGGCCGGTCTGGCAAACGCATTCACAGACTTCCTTGATACCATCAGCTGCTTCGGAAACGTAATGAGTTACATAAGACTGTTTGCAGTCGGTATGGCCGGCGTTGCGATCTCACAGAGCTTCAACGGGATCGCGGCAGGAATGCACGGCCCTCTGATTATCCTCGGTGTACTGGTCGTACTTATAGGCCATGCACTAAACATAATAATGTGTTTCCTGTCGGTAGTCGTTCACGGCGTGCGTCTGAACGTACTCGAGTTCTCGGGTCAGGTCGGCCTTGAGTGGACAGGACTGCCATATGAACCATTTAGGAAGTTAAATAAATAGAAAAGGAGAAATTATTATGAATCTTGCATTTATAGGTATGGCTGCGGCCCTTGGTTTATCTGCTGCTGGTTCTGCATTCGGCGCTGGTTTTGCCGGTATGTCTTCGGTAGGTGCATGGAAGAAATGTTATGCTGCAGGAAAGCCTGCACCATTCATCATGATAGCGTTCACAGGTGCTCCTCTTACACAGACCATTTACGGTTTCCTTCTGATGAACTTCATCAACGGAGCTAACTGTGATCCTGGCATGGCTCTCGGAGTAGGAATCTTCGGCGGCCTGGCTATCGGAATGTCCGCACTCTTCCAGGGCAGATGCGCAGCTGCTGCATCTGATGCTCTCGGAGCAACAGGAAAGGGTACTGCTAACTACTTCATCGTAATCGGTATCGTTGAGACGGTAGCGCTCTTCACACTGGTATTCGGACTGCTGCTGCTCAACAGTGCCGGCTAATACAGCAAAACATACACAATTTCCTTAATGAAGGCAGGGGCCTCTGTGGTCCCTGCTTTCTTTTGCCTCACTTGCAGGGAAAAAGGTCAAAATCTGTTGACAAGCCTCTGAATAATGTGTTTACAATATTAGACTGACCTTATAATGGGACAAAAGGAAAATACTGCTAACGGCATTGAAATAACTGAGTAAGGTAACGGAAAAGGGGAAGTATCTTATGAACGGCGCTGAAGCAATGGTCAGATGTCTGGAACTGGAGGGCATCACAAGGATATTCGGATATCCGGGAGTGGCAATAGCTCCTTTTTATGAAGGGCTGTATCACTCAAGTATTGAGCATATACTCGTGAGGCAGGAGCAGAACGCGGGCCACGCGGCCAGCGGTTTTGCAAGAGTCTCGCGTAAGACTGCAGTGTGCACTGTCACATCCGGGCCGGGAGCAACCAACCTCATCACGGCTCTGGCGACAGCTTATGCTGACAGCATTCCTATCGTGGCCATCTCGGGCCAGGTTTCGAGTGACCTTCTGGGACGCGATGTGTTCCAGGAGGCTGACATGAGAGGCGCGACGGAGTCCTTCGTCAAGCACAGCTATCTTGTCAAGGATCCTGATGACATCCCGCGGGTATTCAAGGAAGCTTTCTACATTGCTTCTACCGGACGAAAGGGCCCGGTCCTCATTGACGTCCCGATGGATGTACAGAACAGAAAGCTCAGAAAGCCTTTTGCATATCCGGACGGCGTATCGATCCGCGGATACAAGCCTGAAATCAAGGTAAACATGAGCCAGTTCAGAAGGGTCGTTGAAGCTATCGACAAAGCGGAAAAGCCTCTTATCTGTGCCGGCGGCGGCGTCATTCTCGGAAACGGGGAGCAGGCAGTCAGGGACTTCTGCGAGAAGTTCAACATTCCTGTCGTGCATACGATGATGGGCATGGGCGTAATGCCTAAGAAGCATCCTCTGAATTTCGGAATGCTAGGAAACAACGGCAAGCCTTATGCCAACAAGGCTGTCAGAAGAGCGGACCTGCTCGTGATAGTAGGTGCACGGCTTGCAGACAGAGCGATACCGCAGCCGGAGAACCTCAAGAGCAGGACGATCATACACATAGACATAGATACTGCTGAGATCGGCAAGAACATGGGACCGACGATACCTCTCGTAGGAGATGTCCGCGAGATATTCAGGCTTCTTCTGAATGAAGATATCTCACCTGCAGGGCAGGAATGGATAGGGGAACTGGAGGAGATCAAGCACAGCACAGTAGACAGGAGAGTCTTCAGTGACAAACTGGTCAACCCTAACATCCTCGTTCAGAAGCTGTCTGAGAAGATGGATGACGATGCAATCTACGTAGCTGATGTAGGACAGAATCAGCTGTGGAGTGCCGACAACTACGTGATGAAGGAAGGCAGGTTCCTTACCACCGGCGGAATGGGTACCATGGGTTATTCCATACCTGCAGCCGTAGGGGCAAAACTGTTCGATCCTTCAAAGCAGGTAGTGGCTGTTACCGGTGATGGCGCGTTCCAGATGTCGATGAACGAGTTTGCATCCATCAAGATCAATGAGGTCGACATCAAGGTGATAGTCGTCCGCAACGGATTCCTCGGTCTTGTAAGGGAGTATCAGAACAATACATACGGCGAGCACTACATAGGCGTAAGGCTGAGAGAATGGCCGAGATACGACAAGATAGCCGAGGCATACGACATGCCGTACTTCGAATGCTCATCCAATGACGAGCTCGATGAGAGGCTTGATGAGTTCCTTGCATGCAAAGAGGCGAGCCTGATGGTAGTCAACGTTGACGGTGAAGACAAGGTAAAGTAGCGGGGAGGAGAGAAGATGAAAGGCATATTTTCTGTACTGGTGGAAAACAGAGACGGTGTCCTGTCAGGTATCTCCGGACTGTTCGCCCGCCGCGGATTCAATATCGACAGCCTTGCAGTAGGCGAGACTGACAACCACGAGATCTCCAGCATGACTATCGTATCAACAGGAGATCAGAGAACTATAGATCAGATAGAGAAGCAGCTCAACAAGAAGGTCGATGTCATCAAGGTGCGCCGCCTGAGCGAGGCGAGAAGCGTCTGCCTTGAGATGATGCTGATCAAGCTCGCATACACAGCGACCAACAGGTCGTCCATTATCGAGCTGTGCCAGATCACGGGCGCAAGGATACTTAAGGTGACACCTAAGCATCTGATTCTTGAGTATCATGCTCCTACGGATGAGGTCGAAGACTTCATCCAGATGGTCAAGAGCTTTGGCATCGCAGAGGTGCAGCGCACCGGTGCGATAGCAATGGAATACAAATAATTCGTTATTACAGAGGGTATAGTGGAAGATAACAGAACCATTTTCAGACATGGAATGAGGGACGGGCTCCCGATAGGCCTCGGCTATTTTGCCGTGGCTTTTTCGCTTGGCATCGCGGCCAGGGGATACGGCTTCAGTCCTTTCCAGGGATTTCTTGCGAGCCTTCTAACATATGCATCGGCAGGGCAGTACATGGGATTCTCCCTGTATGCCGCAAACACTGCGCTTATCGAGCTTATAGTCCTCACATTTATCATCAATGCGAGATACATACTCATGGGTTTTGCCCTCAATCAGAGGATGCCGGCGGGGACTCCGCTCGGGACCAGGATGCTTGTAGGAACCTGCATCACTGATGAGATATTCGGGATCACAATAGCGAGGCCGGGAGTGCCGACTCCGTACTATACATTCGGGGCGCTCATTACGGCGGTTCCGATGTGGGCAGTGGGCACTGCTCTCGGGATATCGATGGGAAATATCCTGCCGGCGAGGATAGTCAGCGCACTGAGCGTTGCTCTGTTCGGCATGTTCCTTGCTGTCATAGTTCCACCGTCGAGAAAAGACAAGGCGGTAGCAGGAGCAGTAATCGTGAGCTTTGCCTGTTCACTGGCTGCCGGAAAGCTGCCGGTAGTATCTGATCTCTCACAGGGCAACAGGACTATAATTCTGACAGTGCTGATATCTGCTGTGTTCGCAGCGCTCTTCCCGAGAAGTGAAGAGACAGCTGAAAAGGAGATCGTTGAGGATGCTGTGATGCATGCGGAAGGCGGTGAGGCAGATGAGTAGCGGAATCTATATCTACGTCTACATATTCGTCATGGCCTTCTCGACATGGCTGATGAGAGTGGCGGCTTCGCTTGTCATGAAGAAGCCGATCGAGAACAGATTCTTCCAGTCGTTCCTGTATTATGTGCCGTATGTGACGCTGGCTGTGATGACCTTCCCGGCTATAGTGGAGGCAACACAGTCCCCGGTCGCCGGAGCGGCAGCGCTGATTGCGGGAATACTGGCAGCATGGTACGGAGCCAGTCTTCTGAAGGTTGCGGTCATATGCTGCGTGACTGTGTTTATTCTGGAAAGTTTTCTATAGAGAATTAGTATTTCCGGAATCCGTGCGGGGGCGGGAATAAAAGGTGCATGTGTGATACAATAACCATACAATTTGTCTGACTTATTGAAAAATAATATGCAGACATTCCCCGGGTAATACATAAACAAGGAGATTATGATGATAGATTTCATGAAGCTGCAGAACGGCAGTGATATACGCGGAATAGCACTGGAAGGCGTTGCCGGAGAAGAGGTCAACCTGACACCTGAGGCTGCAGGAGCGATCGGCGGTGCATTTGCATACTGGCTGGGATTCAAGGCAGGCAAGAATCCGTATGACCTCAGGATCGCGGTCGGACACGACTCGAGGCTCAGCGCAGGTCCTCTTACCGAGGCGCTCCTCAAGGGCATGACCATGTTCGGAGCAGAGTGCTACGATGCAGGGCTGGCATCCACTCCTGCGATGTTCATGTCGACCGTGCTGCCGCAGCTGGACTTTGACGGCGCTGTCATGATAACGGCAAGCCATCTTCCGTGGAACAGGAACGGCTTCAAGTTCTTTACAAAAGAAGGCGGGCTGGACAGGGAAGACATCACGGATATTCTTAAGAGAGCATCTAAATATAATTTTGTAGGAGAGTATTTCGAGCGGAGAGATACCAACGTACTTCAGATGTATTCGGCATACCTGAGACAGATGATCTCTCTCGGGCTCAAGGATGTGCCGGGCGGACTCAGCGGCATGCATATCGTGGTAGATGCCGGAAACGGTGCCGGAGGATTCTTTGCAAAAGACGTGCTCGAACGTATGGGCGCTGATATCAGCGGCAGCCAGTTCCTCGAGCCTGACGGAACTTTCCCTAACCATCAGCCTAATCCTGAGAATGATGAGGCAATGGCGTCAATATGCAAAGCTGTACTTGACAGCAAGGCCGACCTCGGGCTTATATTCGATACAGACGTAGACAGGTCTGCAGCTGTCGGACCTGACGGTAAGCCGATCGCAAGAAATGAGGCGGTCGCTCTTGCTGCAGCTCTTGCGGCAGAGGACTATCCGGGGGGCACTGTTGTAACAGACAGCGTAACATCGGATCAGCTGCATGATTTCCTTGAAGGAAAGCTGGGCCTGAAGCACCTGAGATATAAGAGGGGCTACAGGAATGTGATCAACAAGGCCAGGGAGATAAATGCAGACGGCGGACAGGCATTCCTTGCAATGGAGACATCGGGACATGCTGCATATACGGACAACTTCTATCTTGACGACGGGGCGTTCCTCGCCGTTCAGATAGTGATCAATGCAGCGAAGCTTAAGGCAGAGGGTAAGGATATTACCGCTTTGCTCGAAGGACTTGAAAGTCCGGCTGAATCCTGCGAGATCAGATTCGGACTTGAAAGCGATGACTTCAGAGCTCTCGGGACCAGGGTGATCGAAGACATGGAAAAGTGGGTCAGGGAGACATCGGGTCTTGAACTCGAAGTTCCTAACTACGAGGGAGTCCGCGTCAATTATGACCTGGACGGAAGCAAGGGCTGGTTCCTGCTGAGAAAGTCTCTCCACGATCCTGTCATGCCGATGAACATAGAATCCTATGAGGAAGGCGGCGTAGAAAAGGCGCTGTCGCTCATTTACGGATTCCTGAAGGAATATGAGGGAGTGGTGATCCCTGAATAACAGACGCTGTAAGAAAGGCTTGATTTTGCAATGAAGAGAAAGAGAAGCAGAGTAAGACGTATAGCACTGGACATTATAATGGTGTGCCTTGCGGGAATTGTCGTGTTCTCGGGCTACAGGGTGTATAAGATCCTGCACGATTATAAGGTCAACAGGGATATATACAGTAAGATAGCCGAGACTGCCATGCCGCAGGGCTTTACGGGAGACATCGACTTCGATGCTCTGCATGAGATCAACCCTGACATCATCGGATGGATATACTACGAGGGGACGAACATCAACTACCCTATAGTTCAGGGAAAGGATAACGATTACTATCTCCATATTGCGATCGACGGTACGTGGACCCTGGGAGGGACGCTGTTCGCGGACGCGATAACGGAGGATCCGTTCAACCAGTTCAACACCATCGTATACGGACATCATATGCAGGACCACACGATGTTCGGAGATATCAAGGAACTCAGGGACACGGAGTACTGCAAAGCCCATCCGCAGTTCGAGCTGATAACACCTGAGGGAAAGTATCATCTGAGGATATGCGCGTTCCTGAATCAGCCTGCTGACAGCGCGATATATACTACCAACTTCCATGATGAAGAGGGCAAGCAGGGATATATCGACCTGATAAAATCACTTGCAACATATATCACGACAGAAGAGATGACCACGGAAGACAGGCTTGTCATCCTCAGTACCTGTGCTTATGAATATCAGGATGCCAGATACATGGTCGTAGGCAAGATGATACCATGGTAATCCGACGACGGAAGTAATACCCGGAATGCACCGCCTTGAATAGGTGGTGCATTTTTTATTGCGTGAGAGTATAATAATAATGCTCATTTATTCTGAACAGAACAGAAAGGACTATGACTATGGAATACAAGATGACGATTGCAGGTCTGGAGAGAAACCTGCCGCTCTGCAAAATCACGGATGATCTGTACATTGCAGGATTTATTATGTTCAACGATGTTGAGATCACGGAAGCATGCGCAAGAGAACTCCTCAAGCTTGCACCGGATTTTGATGTCCTACTTACTGCTGAGACCAAGGGCATTCCTCTTACATATGAGATGGCCAAGCAGTCCGGCAAGCCATACATCGTAGCACGTAAGGGAGCCAAGCTCTACATGCAGGACGTAATCATGGTCCAGGTCAAGTCGATCACTACAAGCCATGTTCAGATGCTCTGCCTCGGCGGCGATGAGAGAGATCAGCTTGCAGGCAAGAAGATCCTGATTGTCGATGACGTAATCAGCACAGGCGAATCCGTTGCGGCGCTTGAGCAGCTGGTAGATACTGTAGGAGGAGAGCTCGTAGGCAAATTCGCAGTCCTTGCTGAGGGAGAAGCTGCAGACAGAAAGGATATAACATTCCTTGAGTACCTGCCTCTCTTCAACTCAGACGGCACTCCGCAATAGAAGACTGTAAAGTGATAAACGGCCGCTCGCACCTCCGGGTGAGGGCGGCTTTTGCTTTCACCCGGTGAAAAAAATCTGCGTAAATCAGAAGCTGATTCAATATGGCGTATTGAGGTTTTCTTACAAAAAAAGGCAGATAAAATGCCGAAAATGCGGACAAATGACCAAAAAACTCTCCTGTTCTGTATTTCATACACAATTTTTGCATCGAAATTTGGAGTAAATACACAAAAAAGTGTTGACACAAAATCTTCACAATACTATAATTCGGTTGTACTTAATCGAAAGGAGATCATTATGTACTTTACAACAAGCGTTGTCATTATCAGCATTATAAGCGTCCTTCTGGTCGAGAGACTTGAAAAGGGCGGATTTGTGCTGTAGGGCAACAGGAAGTACTGAGATCGAATTAACCCAGACTCGAGAGCCCGCAGCAATGCGGGCTTTAATAATGCAGGCGGGCAGCATCGCAGACATTGGAGCCGGGGACCGAAAGGGTAACACATCAACTATCACTCAGTTCAGAAAGACAAATAATTCTAAGGTATTAAAGGAGAGAGAATTATGAAGAAGAATTGGACAAAGTTTCTGGTCGTAGCACTGTCGGCAATGATGGTATTCGCTATGACAGCATGCGGCAGCAGTTCACCTTTCAGTGACGAAACGCTTAACCTCGGAGGCGTAGGACCGCTCACAGGACCGGCAGCACTCTATGGTAATGCTGTAAATAACGGTGCTATGCTGGCTGTAAAGGAAATCAATGAAGCAAATCCTGATGGTCTCCAGATCGCATGGGACATGCAGGATGATGAGCATGACGCTGAGAAATCCGTTAATGCTTATAACAAACTGGTAGATGACGGAATGCAGATCCTTGTCGGTACAGTTACTACAGCTCCTTGCACAGCAGTAGCTGCAGAAGCTATGACAAACAGGACATTTGCTCTGACACCTTCCGCTTCCGGACCGGCTGTAACAGAAGGTAATGACAATGTATATCAGCTTTGCTTCTCAGACCCTAACCAGGGAATCGCTTCCGCTGATTACATCAAGGAGAACTATGCAGACAAGACTGTAGGTGTTATCTACAACAACGCAGATAACTATTCGACAGGTATCTATGACAAGTTCAAGAGTGAGTATGAAGCAGACGGAAAGAAGCTCGCTGCAGTAGAGGCATTCTCTGATGATGCAAACGCTGACTTCACAGCTCAGCTGAACAGCATGAAGAGCGCAGGCGTTGACCTGATCTTCCTGCCAATCTACTACACACCGGCTTCCAACATCATGACACAGGCTAACAAGATGGGATATGCTCCTACATACTTCGGAGTTGACGGCATGGACGGAATCCTCGATCTTGAAGGATTCGACACTTCACTGGCAGAGGGAGTTCTGCTCCTGACACCGTTCACACCATATTCAGAAGACGCTAAGGTAAAGGCTTTCGTTGAAGCTTATGAAGCTGAGTATGATGAGACTCCTATCCAGTTCGCTGCTGATGCTTATGACTGTGTATATGCAGTATATGATGCATTCGCTAAGACGGGACTTGAGGCAAACGCTCCTATGGCTGATGTCTGCGAGGCTATGATCAGCGTATTCAATGGTGGATTTACAGCATCCGGACTTACTGCTGAATCAATGACATGGAATGATAAGGGCGAAGTTGACAAGACTCCTAAGGTCTGCATGATCCAGGACGGCAAGTACATAGAGCAGTAAACTGAATGGATATTTGGTGACTGGTTGAGTAATAGTTGTTAATATGATGGGGGTGCTGCACCTGTTGCGGCACCCCCTGCAACCGTATTTATAGGGATGCGGTTTTTATAAAGATTCGCTTTTCAGACGGATTATTATTAAGGAAGTAACATATATGAACTTTTTAAACAGTTTGATTTCAGGACTGAGCCTGGGCAGTGTATATGCCATCATAGCGCTTGGATATACGATGGTATACGGCATCTCCAAAATGCTGAACTTTGCGCATGGTGACGTAATCATGGTCGGCGGATACATTTCGTTTATTCTGACGATGTATGTCGGAATGAACGGCTGGGTAGCTCTGCTTGTTGCCATGGTGGCATGCACCCTGCTCGGTATCATCATAGAGAGACTTGCATACAGACCTCTGAGGGGAACAGGATCGCTTGCGGTACTGATCACAGCGATCGGCGTATCTTACTTCCTCCAGAATGCAGCCCTTCTCATCTGGGGAGCCAACCCGAGAGTTTTCACCAGCCTTTTTGACGGTGTAAGTACTATTCATGCCGCCGGCGGACAGCTGACGATTACTCCTGAATCGCTCTTTACAATCATAGCGAATATAATCATCATGGTCGTTCTGACACTCTTCGTAAACAAGACCAAAGCAGGCAAAGCTATGAGAGCTGTATCTGAGGACAACGGTGCAGCTCAGCTGATGGGCATCAATGTCAATCAGTCCATATCGCTTACCTTTGCTATCGGCTCAGGTCTTGCTGCAGTTGCAGGCGTGCTCATGTGTTCAGCATACCCTGTTCTGATGCCTACCACCGGAGCTATGCCAGGAATCAAGGCATTTACAGCTGCGGTATTCGGCGGTATCGGTTCAATTCCGGGCGCAATGATCGGAGGACTGATCCTCGGCATCATAGAAATCTTTGCAAGAGCATATATCTCAACAGAGCTTTCTGATGCGATCGTATTTGCGTGTCTTATCATCGTGCTTCTTGTGAAGCCTACAGGGCTCCTCGGCAAGAAGGTAAGCGAGAAAGTGTAGGTGCGCCATGGCAGACAGATTACTTAAAAATATCAATGCAAGAGGTCTCAGAGGCGCAGTCAAGGGAAGTGAGTACAAAAGGGAAGCACTTATTTCCTACGGTATCCTTCTGATCGGATACATTGTTCTGCAGCTTGGTGCTGTTACCGGGATCGTAGGACAGAACCTTCAGGGTCAGTTCGTTCCTATCTGCGTATATATCTCGCTGGCTATCTCACTGAACCTGGTCGTAGGTATTTCCGGTGAGCTTTCGCTCGGACATGCCGGATTCATGGCTGTCGGGGCGTTTACCGGTATTGTAGTCACAAGAGTTCTTGAACAGAGCATCGCGTTCGGACCGCTCAGACTGATAATAGCGATAATTGCAGCTGCAGTTATGGCAGCAATAGCAGGCTTTATCATTGGTATCCCGATCCTCGGCCTCCGTGGAGATTATCTGGCTATCGTTACGCTTGCGTTCGGCGAGATCGTAAGGAACTTCATGAACGTACTGTATTTTGGACTGGACAGCAAGGGACACCTTAAGTTTGCGTTCAATCACAGTATTGACGGCATAGAAGACAGCCAGAGAGTTATCACAGGTGCTATCGGAGCTACCGGTGTAACCAAGCTTGCGACCTTTACCGGTGCGGCTATCCTCACGGCGTTCACTCTGTTTGTTGTTCTGAACCTCAAGAACTCCAAGCAGGGCCGTGCCATCATGGCTATCAGGGACAACCGTATCGCAGGCGAATCCATCGGTCTCGATGTCAAGAAGTACAAGCTGATGGCGTTCGTCGTCAGCGCATCCCTCGCAGGAATGGCAGGCTGCATGTTCGGACAGAACTACAGCACACTGGCGCCGGTCAAGTTCAACTTCAACACATCGGTACTCATCCTGGTATTCGTAGTACTCGGCGGTATCGGTAATATCTGGGGCGGAATGATCGCAGCAGCACTTCTGACGGTACTGCCTGAGGCTCTGAGACAGTTTGCGGACTACAGAATGCTGACATACGCTGTAGTTCTTATCCTGGTAATGATCGGAACATACAATCCGGCTATCAGAGCAAGGATCACTGCTTTTGTTAATAAAATCAAGCCGAAAAAGAAAGACAAAGGCAAGGAAAAGACCGGAAAGGAGGCAGCGTAAATGGCAGACGACAAGAGATACGTTGAGACCACCGATACCGGTCACGGTTATGAAAACAGACAGGACATCTACTACAACGACAACGTCGGCGGGCGCGCAGTCTTCGTAGATGCCAAGGAGCATGACCAGGAATCTGTTACTGAGACTATCCTGCAGGAAAGAGACAAGGACAGGTCACCGATCCTTGAGGTAAAGGGCCTGGGAATCGACTTCGGCGGACTTACAGCTGTAGATGATTTCAGCATCGCTATCGGCCGCAGGGAAATAGCAGGACTTATCGGACCTAACGGTGCCGGCAAGACCACTATTTTCAACATGCTGACCAAGGTGTATGAACCTACCAGAGGAGACATCATCTTCAACGGCAAGAGCACCAAGGGCATGAGCACTGTTGACATCAACAGGGCCGGAATGGCGCGTACGTTCCAGAACATCCGTCTCTTCGACAAACTGACTGTAGAAGAGAATATCAAAACCGCTTTGCACCATACGACAGACTACGGCCTGATCGACGGAATGCTGCATACACCAAAGTACCGCAGAGAGGAAGAGCGCATCCACAAGGAAGCGATGAAATACCTCAAGATTTTCGGCATGACAAAGACTGCAGGCTACAGGGCGGGATCGCTTCCGTACGGTGCTCAGAGAAGACTCGAGATCATGAGAGCTCTGGCTACCAAGCCGAGACTGCTTCTTCTTGACGAGCCGGCTGCCGGCATGAATCCTTCGGAGACAGCTGAACTGATGGATACCATCAGAGAGATCAGGGACAGATTTGAGATCGCTGTTCTTCTGATCGAGCACGACATGAGCCTTGTAATGAATATCTGCGAGGGTATTGCCGTTCTTAACTACGGCAGAACTATCGCCAAGGGCGGACCTGCAGAGATCCAGAGCAACCCTAAGGTAATCGAAGCTTACCTCGGCAAGAGCAGGGGCAAGATGAACGAAGAAGAGGAAGAGGAGAAGAAGGATATCGAGGCGGCATACAGGATCGGTACTGTTGCTTCGAAGGTCGCTCCGAAGCCTGATGAGGGACACGGCAGAAAGGAGGAGAGATAATGGGTTCTGTACTGACCGTTAAGAACATTAACGTATACTATGGCGCGATCCATGCCATCAAGGGCATCTCCTTCGACGTCAACAAGGGCGAGATCGTAACACTTATCGGTGCCAATGGTGCGGGCAAGTCGACTACCCTTCACACTGTTTCCGGACTTATGAGAAGCAAGACGGGCGACATCGAATTCCTCGGAAGCTCCATTGCAAGGACGCCTGCTCACAAGATCGTAGAGAAGGGAATCTCCCACGTACCTGAAGGCAGACGTATCTTCCAGGGAATGACAGTAGAAGAGAACCTTCAGATGGGAGCATTTGTATCAAAGCCTGACAGGATAGCTCATAACCTCGAGTATGTATATGAGCAGTTCCCGAGACTCAAGGAGAGAACAAAGCAGATCGCAGGAACCCTCTCCGGCGGTGAGCAGCAGATGCTGGCCATGGGAAGAGCTCTGATGTCCGATCCGAGACTGCTGATGCTCGACGAGCCTTCCATGGGACTGGCTCCGATCCTCGTAGACCAGATCTTCGAGATCATCCAGAACCTCAACAAGGCGGGCACGACTATCCTCCTTGTAGAGCAGAACGCTCAGATGGCACTCTCCGTAGCTCACAGAGCATACGTAATCGAGACAGGAAGGATCACACTCTCCGGAACAGGAGCAGAACTTGCACAGTCCGAAGAGGTCAAGAAAGCATACCTCGGAGGCTAACGGCTTACGCACTGAAATGATTTTAAAGATGACAATGGGGACGGTTCTCATTGTCATCTTTTTTAGCGCTGATTACCGGCCTGCGGTTTGTACTGCGAATATTCCGCAGGACCCGCATAAAATGATTGCGGCGGGTCCGAGGACGTGAGCAGGATAAACCGCAGGCCGGTCAACATTGTTAACACAGATAATTATTGTGAAAAAATATTCACAATATTCTTGACCTTTGACCATATCAATGACGGTAAGCTTGTGTTACAATTCGACACGTGAAATGAATTAAGCAGTATGTGCCGCGGGGGGCTTCAGGCATATGCTGATATCTATATAATATTCCGGAGGGATGAGAATGAAGACTAATTACAAGATGATACTGGCACTGATGCTGGCGCTGGTTCTTATGGTATGCATGGGATCCTGCGGTAAGAAGGATGCGGAAGAAGCAGCAGATACCTCAGCGGATACTCAGACTGAAGAGGCGGCTGAAGAAGAACCTGCAGAGGAGCTTCCTGAGGTGGTCAAGACCATTGAAGGTGTTGACGAGGACCTCGGACCGAGGGTACCTCTTCAGATCGATTCGATCACTCTGTATGATGACGGTTCCGTTGCGATAGTACCTGTTGACGATCTTAAGAAGAACGAGATCAAGGATGATGCGCAGGCTGTATATCCTTTCGAGGAGAGCGGCAAAGTCGAGGATGTAGCCGTAGCTGATTACGGCAACGGCGGATACAGGACGATCGTTGCGCTCATGAAGGACGGGACGATTTCCGTTGTTAACGGAAGAGCGCTTGTCGAAGATCATATTTTTGCTGTTATCGATAATGTAGCCAACAGGGATACCTTCGTCGAGATCCAGAATATAGAGCAGGAGGACGGGCACTACATTGTGGGCGTTACGGAAGACGGCAGCGAGGTAATACTCGACTATGCGATGAGCTTCGATGAACCGGAAGCAGAAGAATAACGATGCAGAACACGACAGAGACACAGAGGCGCTCCAGAAGGGCGTCTCTTTTTCAGTTTTGACAGCTGACTAATAGAAAATTAATTACCAAGTGGATATATGAGTTATGGTATAATGAACTCGGTATAGCGTCCGCGCAGACGCACATGCTGAAAGCTTCTATGGAAAGGGGCATAGACACTATGGCAAATGCAGCAATGTATGATACAGAACGTGCTCAGGTACTGGACTGGTTCGAAACGGACTTCAAGGATTCAGCCAAGAGCACAACTAAGACTCAGAGGCTTGAGGACGGAAGGGTAAGTTACAAATTCTCTGTAACAAATAACTCGGGCTTCAGTTTTGATGACTTTTCATTCAAGGTCAAGATCCTCAACAAGGCAACGGGACAGGAAATCGGAACCGCGACAATAAGGGCCGGTGCATGGGGAGACGGTGAGACCAAGAATTTCAGATCGAAGATAGCGATCCCGCAGGATGTCAGGAGCATCTCATTTGTGATGTTCTCTGAGTCGGTCGATTATGAAATCTCTGAACCGTCCTATGCAGGGCCGGTAAGTGATGACCCGATCGGATCAGCCATGCAGGATCTCAGAGACCTCGGAGAAATGGTGACGGGGACTGACGGCAGCGGCGGAGTGCTCGGAGAACTCTTCGGTACCGGCGGGATGCCTGAGACAACAGTGACCAAGACAACAACGACCAGGACACCGAGCGGCACCAAGACCACAACGACAACTACCACGACAAGGAGCAACGGTCAGGTCAACACAAGGACCACTACGACAAGACAGACCAATGCCCAGAGACAGAGACAGGCGCAGAGGGCCCAGAGTCAGGAAAGCATCGGCAAGACATATACCAGGCGCAGGAGTGATAAGAAGCTCAACAAGATGAGGCTCGGAAAGTCCACAGGCGCGGTATGGTCTATGGTCGGCGCGGCATTATTCGCAATGGCCGCTCTCGGCTCATCAGGTGACCCGGCTTCAATCGCACAGTACACAATAATTGCGGCTGCGCTGGCGCTGCTTGGGGCAGGTCTCAAGATATTCAGCAACACAAGGGCAAAACGCATACGCGCATATGAGTCAAGAATCAACTACAAAGGAAACACTTCTCTTGATGAGCTTGCACAGCTTGTCGGAAGGCCTGTAGAAAAAGTCGCGGACGATCTGCAGCAGATGATCGTAGCCGGATTCTTCCCGAATGCATATATCGACTTTAAGAACAGGCTTCTCGTAATGACCAAGAACGGTGAGCCTCTTGAGTCGGTAGAGAAGACAGCAGCTGCCAACAGAACGGCAAAGCGTAAGGCGGCAAGAGACAAGGGCGTCGTTCCGGAATCCATCGATGACCTGATCACGATGACTGATGATTCCGAGATCAAGGCTAAGCTGAGAACTCTGAGAACGATCACCAAGAAGATCGACAAGCGTATCGAAGAGAGACCGGATCTCACAGACCAGGTCAAGGAGTTCAGAGAGAAGTACTATCCTGAAGTCGTACGCCTGACTGATGAGTACAATGAGAAGATCGCTAATCTCGGCAGAGAAAGCAAAGAAGAGAACATCAACGAGAGCCCGCTCGAGATGAACGCCAATCCGAATTATCTCGCGGAGCAGGCAGAGGAGATCAAGAAGCAGCTTATCAGCCTCATCGATTCTGTAGCGGAAGCTTCTGAGAATCTGCTCGAGAAGCTGCACGAGGACGACATCATGGATATCTCCACAGATATCAAGATGCTGCAGACAACGCTGGCAAGCAAGGGCCTGCTCGATTCGGACTTCGATCTCTAAACAGTTAATTAAGGCGGAGAGCCTTGCACATATCTAATAACATACAGCCCGGGGAAACGGGTGCATCAAAAGGCTCGGGGGGCCCGGGCAGGGAGGACAAAAGATGGCAGATTTCGAAATGACACCTGAAATGGTCAGAGAACAGACAACTTCGTTAACAGAAGAGGTTACAGATCAGATTGCTGACGTACAGGAAGCAGCTGCAGCTATCGCTGAGATGCCTATCATCGATCTCGAAGCTGAGGCAAAGCCTGCTGCAGAGGAGAATTCTCTTGCAAAGTTCACACCTGATGAGCAGAGACAGATCAAGTCGGTTGCTGAGAAGATCGACATCACAGACAGCAACGCAGTTCTCAGCTACGGAGCAAGCGCACAGCGCAAGGTATCGGATTTTGCTGACGGAGCTCTCGCAAGCGTAAGAGGCAAGGACATGGGAGAGACCGGTCAGGTACTCACATCCCTCATCGTTGAGCTCAAGAGCAGCACTGAAGAAGAGAAGAAGGGATTCCTCTCCAAGCTGTTCGGAAGCGCAGAGAAGAACTTCGAGAAAATGAAGGCTCAGTACAGCACAACAGAGGCTAACATTGACAGACTCGTAAAGCTTCTTGAGGGACACGAAGAGCAGCTCCTTAAGGACATCGTTCAGCTTGACAAGCTCTATGACAAGAACAAGCTGTACTTCAAGGAAGTATCGATGTACATCGAGGCAGGCAAGCTGGCTCTGGAAAAGGCAAGAGAGGTGACTCTGCCTGAACTCCAGGCTAAGGCTAAGGAGACCAACTCCCCTGAGGACGCACAGGCTGCACAGGATTATGCAGACATGATCACAAGATTCGAGAAGAAGCTCTATGACCTTGAGCTTTCAAGAACTGTATGCCTGCAGTCCGCACCTGAGATCAGAATGGTACAGAACTCAGATACTATTATGTCCGAGAAGATCCACTCGACAATCATCAACGTCATTCCGATGTGGAAGACTCAGATGGTACTGGCTCTGAACAACTATCATACACAGAAGGCTATCGAGGCTCAGAACGCTGTAACAGAGGCTACCAATGAGATGCTCAGAAAGAATGCAGAGGCACTCCACCAGAGCACTGTTGAGACAGCCAAGGCAAGCGAGAGAGGTATCGTAGACATCGAGACACTCCAGCACACCAACCAGCAGCTCATCGGAGCTCTCGACGAGATCATCCAGATCCAGGCAGACGGCAAGGTTGCAAGAGCTAACGCTGAGAAGGAACTTGCCAAGATCGAGCAGGAACTCAAGGACAAGATGCTCGGCATCGCTGCAAACGCAGGAATGTCTGCAGAAGAAGTTCTCGAGGCTCAGGCACGCAAGACCAACTAATAACCGTTGCATTCTGATGTGATGTACGGTCCTGAACTGTAATGGGCAGAGAGAGACGCAGCAGCGGAAATCAGAATAACAGCAATAACAGGAGCCAGCGCAGGCTGGCTCTTGCTGTTTTGATTGTTCTTATGCTCGGATTCTTCTGGTTCATGGAGACAGACAACTCTGCGGTCAGGGGCCTTAGGGACAGGTTCTTCATGGAGCAGAGCGGAAGTGCAGAGGAGCAGGGCGAATCAGACACTGAAGAGGCAGGAAACAACTCTTCAGCGGACGGAACAGCCGGAAGCTCCGGCGGCTCAGAAAATGTTGCGGAACTCGACTCTTCTGCTTTGCCCGAATACAACGGGGAACACTATGTGACTGTCAACGGGAACACACCTGAATTCCCGGCTGAAGTGTACAGCCGCGCGGGTCTCGTGAGTGACGGCGGGGCATGGAAGACCGAAGGCAGCAAGCTGGGCAGAATAGAGAGCAGCAGGATTGTTCCGTATGAGTATTACGGTGAGCTCGACAGGCTCGGGCGCTGCACGGTTGCGTACGGATGTCTCGGTGAAGAGACGATGCCGGCAGAAGGTACAGAAAGAGGGGATATCTCAAAGATCCATCCGAGCGGATGGGCCAAAGCCCAGAACTGGGAGAGATGTCACCTGATAGCCTGGGCTCTCAGTGATGAAAATGCCAACGAGCGCAACCTGGTGACAGGTACGCATTATATGAATCACGACGGAATGAGGCCGCTTGAGGAAGAGGTGGAGCATTACATCTGGAACACGGGCAACCATGTTCTGTACATGGCAAGGCCGATGTTCAGCGGAGACGAGCTGATACCGAGAGGTGTGCAGATGACCGTGTGGTCCTGCGAGGATCAGGGCAAAGGAATGTCGTTCAACGTGTACTGCTTCAATGTAACGCCCGGAGCTGAGATCAGTTATGTTAACGGCATAGTTACGACTGAAGAGCAGGCGGCGCAGGAAGCAAGGCTGTATGTCGTGAACAAGAGATCCGGCGTTTTCCACTACCCATCGTGCGAGGGCGCACAGAGTATATATAAGAAGAACCGCATGGAGGTCACAGCGACACGCAAGGAACTTACTGATCAGGGATACGTTCCGTGCGGATACTGCGAGCCGTAACAGAAAGGTACGCTGCGGAAGCAGAGGCACAAACAACCGGATTGACATAGCCGTTCGACGAAATTATAATGGAGACAGATATAATATAGTCGAACGGCTATTTTTATTGCAGCGACTGGCAAATATAGCCGAATGACTATGATTTGCCGCATATGCAGCCTGTATGATCGCAAAAACAGACTGAAATTTTGCCCGGAGGTTAGGCATGATCGACATCAGCAACATGAAAGAGCTCGGCAGAGCGATCCGCGACAGGCGCAGGGAACTCGGCTACACACAGGCTTTTCTTGCGGACTATGCCGGGGTCAGCGCGAGCTTTCTTTCAGAACTGGAAAACGGTAAGGAAACGATACAGACAGGGAAGATGCTGGAAGTAACCAGCCTGCTCGGCATGGACATATGCCTGAGACGCAGAGGCGAGTGAAATGAGAAAGCTATATGTTTCTGTTGAAATAGAAGGAAGAATGAGAGAAGTCGGGATCATCGAGGGTGATTCGGAGTATTCCGCATGCTTCAGATATTCTGATGACTATCTGGCTCAGGATACAGCCAGGCCGATCTCGGTCAGCCTGCCTCTTACGGACAGGCCGTACGGACCGGAGAAGACAAGGAGCTTCTTCGAGGGACTGCTGCCTGAAGGCTTTCTGCGGCGTACGGTGGCTGAGAACAACAGGACCGATGCTAATGACTATCTCTCGATACTTGAGATGCTGGGCTCTGAGTGCCTTGGCGCCATACAGCTGAGAGGGGAACAGTATACAACCGTTGAGCCGGAATACAGAGAGCTGGACCCGGACATGATGTTCAGGCTGGCATCTGAGGGAGCTACTACATCGGCTGATCTGGTTGTGGAGGCGCATCTGTCGCTGACCGGTGCTTCGGGCAAAATAGGTGCTTACCTTGCGGATGACGGCAAGTGGTATCTTCCGGTAGGCAGTGCACCCAGCACTCACATACTCAAGCAGAGCCATATAAGATATGATCATGTGGTCGAAAACGAGCAGCTCGCTCTTCAGACTGCATCGCTTCTTGGCATCAGCGTCGCGGAGAGCAGGATAATCATGACCGGGGCTCAGGGCGACGGAGGCGTTCTGTTCGCAACAGAAAGATATGACAGAACGCTGGAAGGCTATGAAAATGAGATCTCCGGTCTGCCGTGTCCTCTGAGACTTCATCAGGAGGATTTCGGTCAGGCGCTGGGAATTGCCGCAGCTGACAAGTATGAGAAGTCCGGCGACGGATACATGAAGCAGATGTTCGACCTCCTCAAAAGGAGATCGGCATATCCTATCGAAGACCAGATGAAGCTGTGGGACATCATCGTATTCCACTGGCTGTCAGGCAATACCGACGGGCACGTCAAGAACTTTTCCCTTGTATACGACCGGCACCTGAATGCGGTGAGGCTTGCTCCTGCATACGATATACTCAGCACGGTAGTATATGACTCGCATTCAAGGCAGATGGCGTTTGCGATCGGCGGAGAGATCGAATGGGACCGCATCGGCAGGGAACACTTTGAGAGGGCCTGCGATGATATCGGGCTCAACCGGAAGATATTCATGAAAAGGTATGATGACCTGGCAGAGGGTTTCGAACCGGCGCTGAAATCTGCAGTGGAAAAGCTTACGGCTGAGGGCTTCACCGGAGCCGCAGGTCTCGCTGCAAGGATAATGGATCACAGAAGAGAAGCAGGAATGCAGGAAGGATAGTGTACTCATGAAAATCGGAGTTATAGATGTAGGCGGGGGACTAAGAGGATCTTATACAGCAGGCGTGTATGACTGGTGCCATGATAATGACATCCATTTTGACTACTGCATGGGGATATCTGCAGGAAGTGCCAATCTCTCGTCTTATCTTGCGGGGCAGCGCGGAAGGAACCTGAAGTTTTACACGGAATATAATCTGCGCGAAGAGAGCATGGGACTGAAGAATTTCATCAAGGACCGCAACTTTGTGGACCTCGATTACATTTACGGTGACATGTCCAGCTCATATGGGGAATATCCGCTTGATTACGATGCTCTGATGGCGAACCCGGCGGAGCTGACAATAGTCGCAACAGATGCAGAGACCGGCCTGCCGCACTATTTCACCAAGAAGGATCTGAAGCGGGATGAGGTAGCGCCAATCAAGGCGTCGAGTTGCGTGCCTGCTGCGAATCAGCCGTATCCTGTCAACGGACGCAGATACTATGACGGCGGAATGTCCGATCCGATCCCTCTGGAGAAGTGCTTCAGGGATGGATGTGACAAGGTGGTTCTGCTGCTGACAAGACCTAAGGATTTCGAGCGCTCACCTGACAAGGACAAGCTGGCTTCAGCTCTTATCAGGCACAGGTTCCCTGCAGCAGCTGAGGCGATGAGCAAAAGGGCCATAAAATACAATACCGAGCTGTGGCTGGCGAAGCAGTACGAGAAGCAGGGCAAAGTGCTGATAGTTGCACCGGATGATATCGGCGGGATGAGCACTCTGACCAAGGATCCGGAGACGATTGAGTCACTGTATCACAAGGGATATCATGATGCAGAAGCGATAAAAGCCTTTGTCAGCGGGGAGTAGGCTCAGGAATTAATAATATGACAGAGAGAACCGTCCCCCCCATTGTCATCAAGAACGCTTGTTCGCGCGGGCGGAATATGGTAGAATTTAAACTGTCAGATTGCTGATAATGCAGGAATCTGGCAGTTTTTTCACTGGATTCACAATGTTTTTCAGACGAATTGTGGTAGTATTACGTGCAATGTGACAATGGGTGTGTCAAAAGGGGCTGTTCCCGTTGACACAAAAGAGAAGGGAAGCAGACTGCATGCCTAAGTTCAGAGTTGTAAGTGATTTTGCGCCTACGGGAGATCAGCCGCAGGCAATAAGGGAGATAGCGGACGGAATACTTGCGGGAAGGGAAGCACAGACACTGATGGGCGTTACCGGATCCGGCAAGACTTTTACGATGGCCAAGATAATCGAGGCTGTGCAGAAGCCGACCCTTGTCATCTCACACAACAAGACTCTTGCGGCTCAGCTGCACGGTGAGTTCAAGGAGTTCTTCCCTGACAATGCTGTCGAGTATTTTGTCAGCTACTACGATTATTACCAGCCGGAGGCGTATGTTCCTTCGAGGGATCTGTACATAGAGAAGGATGCAGATATAAACGAAGAGATAGACAAGCTGAGACATTCAGCGACCGCTGCTCAGCTCGAGAGGAAGGATGTCATCATCGTAGCCTCGGTATCCTGCATTTACGGACTCGGCTCGCCGGCATCCTACCGGAATCAGCTGATAAGCCTGAGACCGGGCATGGAGATCGAGAGGATGGAACTCCTGCGCAGGCTGACGGAGATACAGTATACGAGAAACGACATCGACTTCCAGCGCGGCTCGTTCCGTGCAAGAGGGGATGTCATAGATATATATCCTGCCGGCGGAGAAGAAGCTGTCAGACTGGAGATGTTCGGTGATGAGATCGAGAGCATCAGAGAGATCGATCCTATGACAGGCGAGGTGACCGCAACGCGCCAGCACATTTCGATCTTCCCGGCCAGCCACTATGTCACCAGCAGGGAGGACATGCAGCTCGCAGTAGCTTCGATCAGAGAGGAACTCAAAGAGAGGCTCGACTGGTTCCGTGCCAACGGCAAGCTGCTGGAGGCAGAGAGACTTGAGCAGAGGACCAATTACGACATCGAGATGATGATGGAAGTAGGCACATGCAAGGGCATCGAGAACTACTCGCGCCACATCAACTTCCTGAAACCGGGTGAGAGGCCGTACACATTGCTCGACTACTTCCCGGACGGAGACTTCCTGACGATCATCGATGAGTCGCATGCGATGCTGCCGCAGCTGCGTGCGATGTACAACGGCGACCATTCAAGAAAGGAATCGCTGGTCGAGTACGGCTTCAGACTGCCGTCCGCTTTCGACAACAGGCCGCTGAAGTTCGAAGAGTTCAGCAAACTGACCGGGCAGACAGTATATGTCTCCGCAACACCGGCAGAGTATGAGCTGAACCGTTCCGGTGGTGTCACTGCAGAGCAGCTGATAAGACCGACAGGACTTCTCGATCCGCTGATCGAGGTCCGTCCTACCGAGGGTCAGATAGATGACCTGATAGGTGAGATATATAAGACAACCAAGCAGAACGAGCGTGTCCTCGTAACCACACTTACCAAGAGGATGGCTGAAGATCTGACCAAGTTCCTGCAGGAACAGGGCATCAGAGTCAGATATCTGCATTCAGACATAGATAATTTTGAGAGACTGGAGATCATAAGAGATCTGCGTATGGCAAAATTCGATGTCCTGGTAGGCATCAACCTGCTGCGTGAGGGTCTCGACCTTCCTGAGGTATCTCTCATAGCGATACTTGACGCCGATCAGCAGGGCTTCCTCCGTAACGAGACCTCGCTCATCCAGACGGTCGGAAGAGCCGCACGTAATGAGCACGGCCGGGTCATCATGTACGGTGATCACATCAGCCAGGCAATGAAGGCATGTATCGATGAGACAGCCCGCAGGCGCAAAGTCCAGGATGACTACAACAAGGCGCACGGCATCGTGCCGAAGACCATCGTCAAGCCGATAAGAGAGATCGCAAGAGCGGTCGAAGAGTATCATGGCGAGAAGAATGTCAGAGATCCTAAGGCGATGACGACAGCGGAACTCAGAGAGACCATCCGCGATGTGGAGAAGAACATGAAGGAAGCCGCAAAGCAGCTTGACTTCGAGCGCGCTGCTGAGCTTCGTGACGTTCTCTTCGAACTCCGGGCCAGCATGAGGGCATGACGCTGCGGCCGGCAAGTGCTAGCATAGACAGAGCAGATGGGTAGGACAAAATCGGAAGAAATGCGAAAAATGTCCTACCGATAACAGTAAGCCTGGCTGATATTGAGCAGAAGGGTAGGACAAAATCGGGAGAAATACAAAAAATGTCCTACCTGGGATTAATAAACACAAAGTACAGGAAATAATAAACTAAACGGAACACCCATAAACAAGGTTACAACAATCGTAATATAGTTATATAAAACATGGAAAAGAACATAGTAATCAAAGGTGCCAGAGAGCACAATCTCAAGGGAATAGATGTCACGATCCCCCGCGACAAGATGGTCGTGCTGACCGGACTGTCAGGCTCGGGCAAGTCCTCGCTTGCATTTGACACTATATATGCAGAGGGACAGAAGAAGTATGTTGAGTCACTGTCTTCATATGCCCGTCAGTTCCTCGGACTTATGAAGAAGCCGGATGTCCAGCTTATTGAAGGGCTTTCACCGGCGATAAGTATCGATCAGAAGACGACGAGCCGCAACCCGAGGTCGACCGTTGGAACAGTCACTGAGATATACGACTATCTGAGACTTCTCTATGCAAGGATAGGCGTGCCGCACTGCCCTGTATGCGGCAGGGAGATCGCGAGCCAGTCCATCGACAGCATCATCGAGAACATCCAGAGCCACGGGATCGGAACCAGGATCATCGTGCTTGCGCCGGTCATAAGAGGCCGCAAGGGTGAGCACAAAGCAATCTTCGACAGGATCAGACGTGACGGATATACGAGAGTCAGAGTCGACGGAGAGATCAGGAGGATCGATGAAGATGAGATCACACTTGCCAAGAACAACAAGCATACCATCGAGATCGTAGTCGACAGGATCGTCATAAGAGAAGACAACCGCAGCCGTATAGCCGAGGCCCTTGAGATAGCGATCAAGGAGGGCGAAGGCATCTGCAACGTCATATATCTCCCGGATAAGAAGCAGGCACAGAGCACTGAACTTCAGCAGCAGAGGGTATCTGACAGCACTGCAGCCGGAGAGGCAGCACCTGACGGCAAGCTTTTCGCTGAGCAGAAAGAGACGCTGGTAACTTATTCAACCAAGTTCTCCTGCCCTGAGCACGGAGTCGGACTTGAGGAGATGGAACCGAGAATGTTCTCCTTCAATGCGCCGTACGGTGCATGCGACTGCTGCAGCGGACTCGGATTCACGCTCAGGATCACTGATGAGGCAGTTGTAACAGACGAGAACAAGAGCATCCTCAACGGAGCGATGGGAAATGTTTTTGCTTCCCTGGATGCGATGGGATTTTACCGCCAGATGCTCAACCGTCTCGCGATAGACCACGGAACAGACCTGTCCGTTCCGTACAAGGCGCTCCCGCCTAAATTCAAGGACGAGCTCCTCCACGGAACAGGAACACGCAGGCTCAAGTACACATATGAGAGCAGATCCGGCAGGGTCTCGCACATGAACCATACCTTCGAGGGCGTAATCCCGAGCCTCGAACGCAGATGGGGCGAGACCAACTCGGAATTCATCAAGAACAAGATCTCCGACATGATGACAGAGGAGGACTGCCCTGTCTGCCATGGACGCAAGCTCAAGGACACAGTGCTTGCTGTTACAGTCGGAGGCAAGAACATAATAGACCTGACTGACCTTTCAGTAGTCCAGGCACTGAGATTCTTCGAAGATCTCGAAGGACAGCTTAGCGAGAGAGACAGGAAAATCAGCAGCATGGTCACCAAGGAGATCAGAGCGAGACTCAGCTTCCTCAAGAACGTCGGGCTCGGATACCTGACTCTCAGCAGGTCGGCGGGAACGCTGTCCGGAGGAGAGTCGCAGAGAATCAGGCTGGCGACTCAGATAGGATCGGGCCTCGTAGGAGTGCTATATATCCTCGACGAGCCGTCGATCGGACTCCATCAGAGCGACAACGACAAGCTCCTTGCATCGCTTCGCGACCTGACGGACATGGGCAACACACTTATCATCGTTGAGCACGATGAGGATACGATGTACGCTGCCGACTACATTGTGGATATAGGGCCGGGTGCCGGAGTCAACGGCGGCGAGCTCGTAGCACAGGGTACGGTTGAGGATATCAAGAAGTGCCCTGAGTCCATAACCGGGCAGTTCCTCTCGGGCAAGAGACACATCGAGGTGCCGGCTGTCAGAAGACCGGGCAACGGACTGTATCTGGATATAATCGGAGCTCAGGAGAACAATCTTAAGAACATTGATGTCAGGATCCCTGCAGGCAAGCTCGTGCTTGTTACAGGCGTCAGCGGATCGGGAAAGTCCAGCCTTGTAAATGAGATCCTGTATAAGGGTGTGTCGAGAGTCACGAACAAGACGCAGGAGCGACCGGGCAAATTCCGTGAGATCAGAGGCATAGAGAATTTTGACAAGGTCATCAATATCGATCAGTCGCCTATAGGCAAAACTCCGAGGTCCAATCCTGCAACCTACACCGGCATGTTCACGCACATCAGGAACCTCTTCGCCGAGATGCCTGAGGCCAAAGTCCGCGGCTACAATCCGGGCAGGTTCAGCTTCAACGTTAAGGGAGGACGCTGTGAGCACTGTAACGGCGACGGTATCATCAAGGTAGAGATGAACTTCCTGCCGGATGTATTCGTGCCGTGCGAGGTCTGCGGAGGCGCAAGATATAACCACGAGACACTGGAGGTCAAGTACAAGGGCAAGAATATCTCAGAGGTCCTGAACATGACAGTCGCGGAAGCGATACCGTTCTTCGAAAATCAGCAGAGCATCCTCCGCTACCTTAAGACCCTCGACGATGTAGGCCTCGGTTACATAAGTCTCGGACAGCCGTCGACACAGCTGTCTGGCGGTGAAGCGCAGAGGATCAAGCTTGCGACGGAGCTCTCCAAGAGGAGCACGGGCCGCACTCTCTACATCCTCGATGAGCCGACAACAGGACTTCATTTTGCCGACGTGGAGAAGCTGCTGTACGTGCTGAACAGACTTGTCGACGAAGGCAATACGGTAGTAGTCATCGAGCACAACCTTGACGTCGTCAAGCAGGCTGACCACATCATCGACCTCGGACCGCAGGGCGGCGACGGCGGCGGGTACATAGTCACTGAAGGAACACCTGAAGAAGTCGCTCAGGTGAAAGAATCATATACAGGACAGTATCTTAAGAAGATGCTGTGATCCGGAACCGGGAAGAACATAACTGCACAGCGGACGGAGGCGTACGGCTTCTGTCCGCTGTTCTGTTGCGCAGAATATGTGTGCTGTAATTCTGCAAACAAAAAGATGACAGTGGGGACGGTTCTCACTGTCATCTACCTGTTCCTTGATGCCTTGATTGCCTTGTCCATTTTGCGGTCCGCATCGCGTTTTGCCTCCGCTTCCCGCTTGTCGTAATTCTTCTTACCTCTGCACAGCCCGAGTTCCACTTTGCATCTGCCGTTCTCATCGAGATAGACAGACAGCGGTATAAGGGTTAGGCCCTGCTGGGTCTTGACGGTGCCGTAGAGCTTGCTGATTTCTTTCCTGTGCATAAGAAGAGTGCGCGGTCTAAGAGGGTCAACGTTGTATCGGTTGCCCTGCTCGTAAGGCGCTATATGCATGCCCGTCACGATGAGTTCGCCCTTGCTCGTTATCTTGGCATAGCTCTCCTTGATGCTCACTCCGCCCTTGCGGACCGACTTGATCTCAGTCCCTGTGAGCACGATGCCCGCCTCATAACGCTCCTCGACGAAATAGTCGTGAAAGGCTTTCTTGTTATTTGCTATTACCTTTCTTCCTTTTTCTTTACTCATTTCTCTGTTTAGTGTTTGTACCTGGTATAAATCTTAATATATTCTGAACGGTGATCTGTCATAAGGGATCCACCGCAAGCGGTCCCCCTTGTGACTAGCTCGCAGAAGAGCGGGCAACCCGTAAGGATACAAAAATGTTGCGAAAAGCTCTTCGGGAATTATCACCGAAAGAATATATTAAAACCTCTGTATCTTATTGAACGGGAACAGCCTCAGGACTACTTTGCCCTGGATCTGATCAAGGGCCACTGTTCCGACCTCGGACCGTCTCGAATCTATACTGCCCGCACGGTTGTCGCCCATCACGAAGTACTGCCCGTCAGGGACCGTGAAGGTCTCCCCGTCAAGAGGGATCTCGAAAGCCGGTGTGTAACCATCCTTGAGATAGTCCTCGTGATATGCCTCGCCGTTGATATACAGCTGGTCGCTTACAATGGAGATATCGTCTCCCGGAAGGCCTATGACTCTCTTGATCAGAAGTTTGTCCTTGCCTGTGTTTTCATCCGGCATGCTGCTCTGGAATATGATTATGTCCCCGCGCTCCGGAGTGTGGCTGCGGTAGGCCTGCTTGTACATGATCATATAGTCGTTCTCGTGAAGGGTGTCCTCCATTGATGACTGCTTGACTATAGTCGGCCTTATGAAGAACAGAACGATAGCGGCAAGAATGACCGCTATGACAACATCGATAAGCAGACTTTTAAGGAAGCTGCCTGCAGTCTCGCCGGCAGCGCGAACTCCACCTGCGGCTTCGGTTCCGGTTGTATTCAGATTCTCTTCGCTGTAATTATCCAATGTGTTCTCCCATAATCCTTTCAAATGCAGGAGGTATAGGTGCTGTAAAGCTCTTCCCTGCAAGGTATTCTAACTCTTCCGGCAGACCCTTCTCCGCGAAGCTGATCCGCTGAGCGTGGAGCAGCTGCGTCGTGATGCGGTATCTGCGTGCAAAATATTCATTTATTGTGTCGACTTCCTGCCGTGCTGCCGGAACGGTTCCGGCTTCGCGTACGGTGTCTTCATTCACGGCATGTGCGTACTTGGCATCTCCTGCAAGAGGATGCCCTATAGCAGCAAGATGCGCTCTGATCTGATGGGATCTTCCGGTCACGAGCCTTATATCCGTAAGGGTGACCTCGGATGCGCCGCTGATCCTGAAGTGCATTCGCGGCATCACCTGAGTGATGACATCGCGCATCTTTGCCGGAGCTCCGGCTGCATTTGCGTGATCAGTATCGCGTTCTGAAAATGCAGGGCTGCCGCTGTCTGCTGTTATGCTGACTCTGTTGGCCTTCTCGTCCTTGGTGAGACTGCCGGTAAGAGTGAGATCCTTATCAATGACTCCGCAGGCGATGGTCAGGTAATACTTGTCTGTCAGATCCTCTCTGATGGCCTCGTTCAGAGCCTTGAGCGCTGCCGAAGTCTTGCCGAACAGGACCAGCCCTGTCGTGTTCCTGTCGAGCCTGTTGGCCGGAGCGGGTGAGAAGACCTTTTCGGAACGGGGGTCAAACTCGCCTTTTTCGATCAGATAGTCCTTGACCTGATTAGCCAGGTGGTTCTTCTTCTCATGACTGTCCCCATGAGTAAGGAGCCCGTACGGCTTGCTGACGATCAGCACCTTGTCATCCTCGTATATGATACGGAACTGACGCTTTGCCTTACCTGAAGAAGCAGCGCGCATTTTGCCCGTATCTGCACTGCCGGCCCGGCCTGTCCGGCCGCGGGAGCCTTCGCCCGTAAGGGAGGCGAGGACCTCGTCAGACAGATACAGCGTCAGGACTTCACCCTCGTTCAGCATATATGACTCATTGCGGCGCCTGCCGTCCACCTTGACGTCCTTGCGGATGAGCTTGTATATCTCACCGAGAGACGCGTTCCGGAGATATTTTCTCAGGAACCGGTCGAGACGTCTTCCTGCGTCGTTGGCTGTAATGGTGATGTCGCGCATGTATGCTCCTTTCCGTACAACGTAGCAATTCTACCACACAAACGCCTTTTGCCACAAGACAGACGCATTGCAAACAGTAGGGATTAAGCTTATAATTATGATGTATGCGGACTGACGGCAGATGCCGGCCCGAGGCGGCAGGCTCTGCGGAAAAGTGAGAGTGGCAAATCACTTTCGGTCCGGGATTGATTGCCAGGAAATGAGGAGCAAAATGAGGCATATCAAGAATTTTCTGCACAACATCAATGACGTTGTTCTGGCCATTGTGATAGTCGCACTGGCTGCGGGCATCATCTACTGGCGTATGCAGATCATACTGGATTATCCGAAGCAGCTTGCGGAGCAGCAGGCTGTGTACAATGAGGAGCAGGCTGCAGAAGCAGAGGCTGAGGCTGAAGCGGCTGAGGAGGCTGCGCAGGAGGAAGCGACTGCAGAGGAGACGGCGCCGGAAGAAACTCCGGCAGAAGGGGCGCCTGCAGAAGATGCGGCGGCAGAACAGCCTGCGGAAGAGACAGCAGAACAGCCTGAGGGCTAGAAAGGACCACCTACCGGTACACTGAAATGAAAAACTATTCAAGACTGAACGATTACAATCTAACGATGCTGACTGATTTCTATGAGATCACGATGGCTAACGGTTATTTCAATTCCGATATGCGCGATGCAGAGGCGTGCTTCGACGTATTCTTCAGAAGAGTGCCTGACGGCGGAGGTTTTGCCATCATGGCGGGACTTGAGCAGATCATCGCTTACATGAAGAGGCTCAAGTTCACCGATGCAGACATCGAATACCTCAGGACCAAGAACTGCTTCTCGGAAGAGTTCCTGGACTATCTGCTGGACTTCAAATTCAGCTGTGATGTATGGTCGGTACCTGAAGGTTATCCGATCTTCCCGCATGAACCTGTAATGATCGTCAAGGGACCGCTGATCCAGGCGCAGTTCGTTGAGACGTTCATCCTCATGCAGTTCAACCACCAGAGTCTGATCGCTACCAAGGCGAACAGGATCGTAAGATCGGCTCTCGGCCGCCCGGTAATGGAGTTCGGCACAAGAAGAGCTCATGGTGCTGATGCTGCTGTATACGGAGCAAGAGCTTCATACATCGCAGGATGCGCAGGAACAGCATGCACCATCGCCGACAGAAACCACGACACACCGGCTCTGGGAACAATGGCGCACAGCTGGGTCCAGAGTTTTGACTCCGAATACGAAGCGTTCAGAAAGTACACTGAGCTGTATCCGCAGAACGCAACACTGCTGATCGATACATACAACGTACTCAAGTCGGGTCTTCCGAATGCCATCAAGGTGTTCAAGGAACTCAAGCCTAAGAACATGGGTATCCGTATCGACTCGGGAGATATCACATACCTCACAAGAGAGTGCCGCAGGATCCTTGATGAAGAGGGCCTGAAGGACTGCAAGATAGTCATCAGCAACTCCCTCGATGAGTACATCATCAGAGACGTCATCCTCGAGGGCGCGCAGATCGACTCCTTCGGCGTAGGCGAGAGACTGATCACTGCAAGATCGGAACCGGTCTTCGGCGGAGTATACAAGCTCTCCGGAATCATGAGAAACGGTGAAATGGTTCCTAAGATGAAGATCTCCGAGAATGTTGAGAAGATCACCAACCCTGGCTTCAAGAAGGTCGTAAGATTCTTCGATAAGGAGACGGGCAAAGCGCTTGCTGACGTTATCATGCTGCGTGATGAGCCGATGCCTGACGGCAAGCCGTACGAGATCTTCGATCCGAACGCTGTATGGAAGCGCAAAGTCCTCGAGAACTATGAAGCTATCGAGCTTCTCGTTCCTGTCTTCGAGAAGGGCGAGCTCGTATACGAAGAGCCTGACATCGACACTATCAAGAAGACCTGCGCTGAGCAGATCGACAAGCTGTGGGGATCACACCTCAGATTCGAGAACCCGCAGACCTACTATGTCGACCTGTCCAAGCCGCTCTGGAACCTCAAGCACGACCTGCTGAACAAGTACGGAGCATCGAATCTCTGATAAGTAATTAATTATCCGGCGGAAGGTGCGTCCTTCCGCCGTTTTTAATTGAATTATCAGTGGCCATGAAGTAAAATTGTGGAGATTATGGGACAAAGAGAACCGTGCAAATACTGAGCTTTAACCAGCTCTGTGCAGATATCAGGATAGCGCAGAGCCGGGCAGAATGCATGTAACAGAAAAGAGGGAAATCATGCCTATCACACCAAGAGTTGAGAAGATAAGACAGAACTACGTAAACACCAAGCCGCATATCTCATATGAGCGTGCGTGGAGCTACACCAAGTCCTTTCAGAGGACTGAGGGGCAGCCGCACATTCTGAGAGTTGCGCAGGCTTTCAATGATACATGCAATGAGCTTTCGGTAAACATCTGGGAGGGTGAGCTTATCGTAGGAACAAGCGGCGAATACCGTAAGTGTGCGATCCTTACACCTGAGTTCGGATGGCTCTGGATCAATGACGAGATCGACACTTTCCCTGAGAGGGGACAGGATCCTTACGATGTGACACCTGAGCAGACTGAGTTCATCAGGAAGAACATCTTCCCTTACTGGAAGGGCAAGTCTATTGAAGAGGCTTTCCTTGCAAGGACCTCTGAGGCAACAAAGAAGATCGGTGTAGACACAGGATTCCTGGATACTGACTCCAAGTGGCGTAACGGAATCGGCGAGATCTCTGCCGACTATATTGACGTTCTTCTGCCAAAAGGGTATGGCGGTATCAAAGCAGAGGCTGAAGCATACATGGCAGAGCTCGATGAAGCGATCCCTGCAGAGAAGGAAAAGATCAACTTCTACAAGTCGATGGTGCTGATCGCTGATGCGATGATCACACTCGGCAGACGTTATTCCGCAAAGGCTGCAGAGATGGCGGCTGAAGAGACTGATCCGGTAAGAAAGAAGGAGCTCGAGGAGATAGCTGATGTATGCTCAAGGATCCCGGAGCAGCCGCCGAAGTCATTCAGAGAAGCTGTTCAGTTCGTGTGGTTCGTACAGCTCGGCGGCATCATCGCAGAGAATCCTCTTGCATGGAACCCGGGCAGATTCGACCAGTACATGTATCCGTATTACAAGGCGGATAAAGAAGCAGGCCTCATAGATTACGATGCAGCTCTCGAACTCGTCGAGTGCCTGTGGCTCAAGTACAGCGAATGGGCATGGACCATCTCCAAGAACACGGCCAGCTTCTTCGCGGGCTATACCAACTTCGAGAATCTCACGGTAGGCGGCACGAAGGTCGACGGATCAGATGCCACCAACGATGTATCGTATATGGCGATCCAGGCGACAAGAGAGTGCATGACACACCAGCCGACACTCAGCTGCAGGATCCATCCGGACTGCCCGCCTGAATTCATGGAGGCAGTTACCGAACTCGTATCCACAGGATGCGGCTTCCCGGCTATCCATGGCGACCGCACGGGATACCAGATGCTTTCCAACCTCGGATATGAGCCTAAAGACGCAAGAGACTGGAACAACTGCGGTTGCGTTGTTCCTCATTCACGCAAAACCTTCGAGTGGACTTCGGCGGCAAGCATCAGTTTTGCAGCAGCTCTCGAGTTCGCACTGAACAGAGGCTGCAGCCGTCTCAGCGGAGAGCAGGTTTCTCTACCTGAGAAGGACCCGAAGACCTTTGAGTCGATGGATGAGATCCTCGAAGCGTGGAAGAAGCAGTTCAGATATCTCGTAAGGCACGGTGTCATCAGCCTGTGCACTGCACAGCAGATCCATAAGGAAATCGGCCACAGACCTTTCATGTCAGCGTGCAATGAATACTGCATGAAGAACGGAAAGGACCTCGTCGACGGTGGTGCCAAGTACAACATCGGACCTGTATTCACAGGCGTCGGCCTCTCGGTAACAGCCAATTCACTCGCAGTCATTCAGAAGCTCGTCTTCGAGGAGAAGAAGTGCACTCTGGCAGACATCATCGATGCGATCGACAATAACTGGGAAGGCTATGAGGACCTCAGAGAGCTTGCGCTCGCATGCCCTAAGTACGGCAATGACATCGACTATGTCGACTCGATCGCAAGAGACCTCGCGGACTTCTTCTATGATGAAGTAACCAAGTATGATGACATATACGGAAACCACTTCGTGACAGCATTCATGGGCATTTCGAACTACCTGCCTACGGGCAAAGTCCTTGGAGCCACACCTGAAGGCCGCCATGCGAAGGATCCGATCAATGAGGGAGTTTCGCCGTACACCGGAAGTGACAAGTCGACATGCCTTGCCGCACTGAGAAGCGCAGCCAAGGTAAAGCACGACATCCACAGCGGAGGAACACTTCTCAACCTCAGACTGAACCACGACCTCGTGGCAACAAAGAGAGGAAGAGCGAACCTCGGAGCCATGCTGCAGAGCTATTTTGCCCTCGGCGGATTCCATGTACAGTTCAACACTATTTCCACCGAAGTCCTTAAGGATGCACAGGCGCACCCTGAGAAGTACAGAAGCCTGCTGGTGAGAGTCGCCGGATACAGCGCACAGTTCACCAACCTGTCGAAGGAAATGCAGGATTCCATCATGGCGAGAAACGCACACACAGAGTTTTAATGAAGGGTTATATAATGCAGGTCCAGCCGTTCTCTGTTAATGACGGGGACGGCATCAGGTCAACGATATTCATGGCGGGCTGCCCGCTCAGATGCAGATGGTGCTCCAACCCGGAGGGCTTCACTGCGATGCCTAAGATCGGCTGGTATGAGAGGAAGTGCATCGGATGCGGCGCCTGCGAGGAAGCATGTCCGCAGTGGATCGGTATCAACATGAATGCTGAGCGGGACAGGTGCATTGCGTGCGGAAAGTGCGCTGATGCATGTCCGGCTGATGCAAGGGCGCGCATGATCACTCTGACAGATTCGGACGAGGTGCTGAAACAGATCCAGAAGCACAGGCTGTTCTACTCATACAGCGGCGGAGGAGTCACTTTCTCGGGCGGCGAAGCCACGTCTCAGACGGAGTTCCTCGACTATCTGAGCCGGGAGATCTACGACATGGGATACAGCATGGACATAGAGACCTGCGGCATGTTCGACTGGGACAAGGTCTCTCACATTCTGGCGCGCATGGATCTCATCTTCATGGATCTCAAGATATTCGACTCTGAGAAGCACCGTGAATACACAGGCGTTTCCAACGAAAAGATACTTGAGAACATAGCAAACCTGGCAGTTTTCGGTCAGCCGGATACAGACACACGCAAAATCGCCGATGCAGAGGGCAGGACCGGAAATGACGGACACGGACCTGAGATCGTGATCAGGATACCGGTCATAGGCGGTGTGAATGATGACGACGAAAACATCAGGGCGTCCGCAGAGTACGTGCACAGACATCTGCCGCATGCCCGAATGGAGCTGCTTCCTTATCACAGATACGGGCAGATCAAATACGAGGCACTCGGCATGCCATACGACCATCCGGAATTCAGCACACCGGACAAGGTACAGATGGAGCATTTCCGTGATATTGTCCGCTCAGAAGGAGTGGAAATCGCCGACTTCCGCTGACTAAAACTAAACTGAGAATTTACTTGACAAAAAACTGCAGGTGGCTATAATAATGATTCTACAGAAAAACATCTGCAGTAACTCGTGGGGACGTACTGGTTTCGACAGGTGCGTGGAACGAGGATAAGCGAGCTGTGGTGGTGATCCACGTAAAAAGAACCCGTTAAAAAGAAACGCTAAAACAAACAACAATTTCGCACTGGCTGCATAGTTCAGCCCCGCGTGTCGGCCTGAGTTCGTCTGCAGGCACAGGATCCGGCATCATTTATGCAGAAAAACTCTTGCGTGACCGCCCGGCATCGTAAGAGTATCTACGGGATAGTGCGGTGTGAGTCTGTCATGTGACGCTCACCGTGTGAAATCAAATACATGACTGCGCTCGGAGAAAGTCTTCCGGAAATACTCTTGGACGTGGGTTCGACTCCCACCGTCTCCACCATTGTTTAGGCTCCAGAGAGAAATCTCTGGAGTTCTTTATTTGCAACGGATCGCAGTGATTTCAAGCGATACAGCGATTTAGGGACATTCGATGAAAACGCAGTCAGACCGACTTGTACCTATGCAGAAGTAGGTTTTTTGGGCAAAATAGTCGCAAAAATGGTCGCACCCGAAGTGCCGGAAATCGCAAAAAATCGTCAAAAAACGCAGGCATAGTTGACAGAGCTATTCCCGCGACTGGCAAGAAGACTAAGTGATCATCCCGGTGCAGGTGCAGTATCTGCTTGCTGAGGCAAGCAAGACAGGCAGGAGCATATTCACCTATGATGGAGAGTGCAAACCGGCCAAAGCATATGAGGCGCTGACGAAGGAGGTGATAGCGGATGCCGATCGGAAGAGAAAACGAGATAAAGCTGCCATCACTCGATGAACTGTTTTCAAGCCAGCAGGAGAGAGATGAAGCGAAGCTCAAGCATATTTACGAGATACCGATAGACCAGATTGATCCCTTCCCTGATCACCCATTCAAGGTAAGAGACGACTATGACATGATGAACCTCATAGAAAGCATAAGGGCACAGGGAGTGCTCACACCGTGCATGGTGAGGAAGAAAAAGGACGGCAGATACGAGCTGATTTCCGGGCACAGGAGAAAACGTGCTTGTGAACTGCTCGGGATGGACACACTCAGGTGTGAGATAGTGGAGCTCTCAAAGGAGCAGGCCACGATCCTGATGACGGAGAGCAATTTCCAGAGATCCACCATCCTGCCGTCCGAGAAGGCATTCGCTTACAAGATGAGGCTCGATGCGATGAAGCTACTTGTCTCAAGAATGGTAGAAAATCAGAAGAAGGGACGAAACTTCGGAGGGGAACCGGTGGAGCCGCAGCTTGAGAAAGCGAGAGAGCATCTTATCAACTCATATGGTATGTCAGAGGAGTATGTTGGGAATCTGGGTAATGCGGAATCAAGGAGGCACGACCATGGTGCGCCAGTGGCGCACCTACCGAATGGCATGAAGTCTAGGGATGTCGTGGCAGAAGCCATGGGTGTTAGCAAAGATCAAATTCGGCGATATATTCGCCTAACAGAGCTCATCCCCGAACTCCTTGATCTTGTCGATGAGGGTAAGATCGGGCTGAGGCCCGCTGTCGAATTATCGTATATTGGCCACAAGCAGCATGATGTCTACGACATGATAGAGCAGGAGCAGGCTACCCCGACTCACGAGCAGGCAAAACGGATGAGGAGGATGTTCGATGAAGGCAAGCTCACTCGTGAAGCCATTGAGGCTATCATGATGGAGCCCAAGAGCAATCAGCAGGAGAGGATCGTGCTGAGATCATCTAGATTCAGCAGGCTGTTTCCGCCTGATCTGCCGGTATCCAAGCGCGAGGACTATATAGCCGCGGCAATGGAGTTCTATGGCAGACATCGTGAGCGGCAGAGGACCAGAGATGACGCGAGGTAGCAGGAGCAACCACATATCGTATGCGGAAACTTTTACCCATCTCCTCCCCTGTAACCCCTCCTCTATAACTACCAGTTACTACCCGAAGAAGAAATATATAGTCATATATATAATATTATTTCGGCACCGAAACATATTGACAAACTAGCAGAGTAGCGGTATATTAATTTCGGTACCAAAATAAATTATTGCTCAAAAGATGCGGATGAAGCAGTTCCGCAGGAAGGAGAGCTTCATGGATAAGACTATAAACGAGAGGCTGTTTGAACAGCTTATGAGAGCGCCGCATGCTGTAAGAAGAGCGGCAATAGAGGCAAATTTCGAAGAGGATATGCCAGGAGGCCATCATGGACACGGTCATGGCCCGGGTGGATGCCACAGACATGGTGAAGGACACGGACCGGAAGGCTGCCATCATCACGGTGAAGGACATGGACCTGAGGGCTGCCATCACGGCGAGGGCCATGGGCATGGAGAATGTCACCACCACGGCGAAGGACACGGACCAATGCATGGGCATGGTCCAGGCCACTGCAAGAGACACGACAGAGGCTTTGGCAGAGAGAGAGTACTCAGCGTGATCGGCAGCTATGAAGACGGAGTCCGGCAGAAGACACTGACAGAAGAGCTCAGAATCAATCCATCCTCGGTCTCGGAAATGATCTCCAAGCTTGAGAACGACGGATATGTCAAGAGGACTGTTGATCCAACGGACAAGAGAGCTACACTGATCTCACTTACAGAACTCGGAGAAGCAAGAGCCGCAGAGCTTCAGGATGAAAAGAACGAGAAGCTGGGTAAGGCATTCGGCAACCTCACCGATGACGAGAAGGAGCAGCTCATAGCACTGCTCGAAAAGCTGACAACAGCAAAATAAAATAATTATAAAAAACGCAATAATATGACACCTAAGGGCGTCCGATTCTACTTCAGAGTCGGGCGCCTTTTTGCGTGTCCGGAATTGCGGGAAAGGACGATTCATGACGAAAAGCAAGAACAACAAACCAGGCGACGAAGTGATCATACTCGCATTCATGTGTATTTAGCGGAAAGGAGAAGTAATGACAGACAACAAGTTTATTGACGCATTCAAGCGAATGCTCACTATGACACTTGCCCTGATCATGGTGCTCGGGACGGTGATCCCGATCTCGACTCAGGAAACAGCGACTTTCGGAGGCAAGAAGGGCAGTAAGTATACTGTCTATGACAAGAACGGTGCTGCAGCAGGAACACTGACTATGAAAGCCAATGGCGAGAGCAATACCATCGACCTGATGGAAGGCTCATACACAGTTAGGATTTGATGAATCGGGTAGCGCTGCATACGCATTCTACCGAGCGACTACAGGAGAACGACTGATAGGCGAGGCTGCAGGATCAGATAAAAGATATTCCTTCAGGATCGATCGTGCCGGCAGCACACTTCATGTATTTGAGAGTGCCATAGATCTGCTCTCATACGCGACAATATTGAAGATGAGAACAGGTGAATGGAGAGCAGAGCCTATGCTGTCACTTGGAGGTGTATATGCGCCGAGTTTAAATAAAAATCAATCGAAACTTCCAATTGCGCTTGAAAATATGACGCAAAATCAAACGCAAATAAATACGATTGCTCTGCACCTGGACAATGACTATGCCGGCAGGAGTGCATCGGAAAAAATTGCGTTGCAATTGCGAGACAACTATACAGTGAAAAATGAGCCGCCTCCACATGGCAAAGACTGCAACGATTATCTTCAGCATTTGCAACGACAGAAGCACTCAATACAAATGGGACGGGAATAATCTGAAAACTCGGCTGCTTATGATAATATATAAGCAGTCGAGATACATTACAAAAACATGCAATAATCACAGACTTAAGGGGGCTGGATATGAAGATCAACGTGAATGGAATCGAAATGTACTATGAGAAATGCGGTCAGGGCAGACCGCTTGTGCTGGTTCATGGCAATGGCGTAGACCATAATGAGTTTCAAAACTCAATGTGGCTGCTCCGCAGGTATTTCACCGTTTATGCTGTAGACTCGAGGGGACACGGCCTCAGCACACCGGTTGAAGAACTGCACTACACCGATATGGCAGATGACATGGCGGCATTCCTTGAGCAGCTCGATCTGAGAGATGTTGTGTACTTCGGCCACAGCGACGGAGCTATCATCGGTCTTCTGACAGCGATGAGGACTGACCGGATCGGGCTCCTGCTTGCCGGAAGTGCCAACATGACACCACAGGGCGCAGCAGCGTGGATCAGACTGGCGTTGAAGGCTGTTTATGCAGTTACTAAAAATCCGAAGATGCGCCTGATGCTCACTGAACCTAATATCACAGTGGAAGAGCTGGCAACGATCAAAACTCCAACTGTAGTGATCGCTGGCAGCAAAGATCTGATAGATGAAAAGGAGACAAGGCTCATTGCCCAGTCGGTACCGGGAGCGAAGCTGAGGATCATGGATGGCGATGATCACTCTAGCTATGTTGTACCAAAGACTCGCCTGGCTGACCTCATACTTGAAGAGGCAGCAAGCTACGCTCTTTAGGCGGTAAATGATACGGGGTGGATCATTATGAAAGTCGAGTGGATAGATGGATTTGAAATCAAGGCGGTTGCCAAAAGCGGTGAGATCGTAATATCTGCAAACAGAGAAGGTTTACTCTCGCTGGCAAAACATCTGACGGCGCTTGCAGATGGAGCTTCGGGGGATCATATTCATTATGATGAGCATAATTCTCTCGAAGAAGGCTCGGCAGAATTGATTATTGAAAAAGGTCTTCCGGAAGATGATGATCCTGATGAGGATATTCATGAT
>JAZQHU010000042.1:0-52214 GCA_045540775.1 Anaerovoracaceae bacterium
CACAGCCCCGCTGTGACGCCGGTTACCCACAAGCTCCACAGCCACTGCTGCTACCATCCCATTCAAGAATGATGACAGCAATAAAGAATAGTTAATTCAGTGCTCGGAAGACCGAGCTTAAAACTAATAATACGAGGAGAATTATGAAGAAGGCAATTACTGTCATGTTACTTTTAATACTTGCGATATCCTCTGCCGGCCTTGATGTGTCGGCGGCTTATGATGACCGAAGTGACAATCGTGAACATGATAAGCGGTTCCGTAATTCTCTCATCGTAGATGGTGTCGATGTATCGACTTATCAGGATGATGACATAGACTGGAAAGCCGCAAAGGCATCAGGAATAGATTTTGCCATAATGCGGATCTCCGTTACACTCAACAGGTCAGGCAATATTGAGTCCGACAGATCGTTCAGGGAACACTATAATAATGCGAGAAAGGCTGGGATGATGTGCGGGGTCTACGTATTCTCCCAGGCATTAAATGCTGAAGAGGGTGAAAGGGAGGCAGAGTATGCCGTATCAAGACTGCATAGCCTTGGAATAGGACCGGAAGATCTCATGCTGCCCGTATATATGGACTATGAGTTCTTTAACATGGGCGGAAGCAGACTCAGGGGACTCACAGAGAAGGACGCAGTCGCATCTGCTCAGGCCTTCTGCAAAACAGTTCAGTCATATGGATATGATGCAGGTATATATGCAAATTCGTATTTCTTCTCTAATTATCTGAATAATGGCCGGGACCTGCCTGACAATACAGACTTCTGGATCGCTCAGTACAGTAACTCTATAAATTCAGAATGCAATTATACAAAATGGCAATACAGCAGCTCAGCAAAGCTTGACAACATTGATTCCGGATCAACCGGCAAAGTCGATATCAATTACTGGTATATTGATAAGGATACTGAAGAGTCGGCAATAAATATCTCCGGAAACACCTATGCAGACTATACAGGTGATCCGGTACTGCCTGAATTCGGGGTCCATTACAAAGGACAACATCTTGTAAGAGGCAAGGACTACATTGTCGGAGGCATAAGGAATATAGATATAGGTTCGGACTCATATGCTTATATCAAGGGCATAGGAGATTACGAGGGTTACGCACTTGTGCCTGTCAATATCGAAAACGATAAATATGAAAAAATCAATCTTCCGTCAAAGGTCATTACCGGCACCAATCTGGAGGATACAGGTTATCTGGTATATTCAGATACAGGAAGGACAACAATAGGCGTAGTACCTGAGGGAACGACCGTTGGAGAGCTGCTGTCCGGTATAGAGATCTCAAGCGATGATTATTACACAGGGGTCATAGATTCTCAGGGCAACCGCCTGACAGAAAAGGAAAAAGTCAAGTTCAGCAATATGATAGGTGTATTTAATTGCGAAGATGATACGCTTATCGGGACTATCGATATAGAGACAAAAAACGAAAAGGGAATCAACCATCTGAGACACAAATGAGGACGGCCTGCTTATAAGCATAAGGAGGAACAGCAAGCCGCTTCCGGCTTTTGCGCCCCTGGGAAACCGGGGCGTTTTTCTTGCTTCAGATTCCGTACCGGCAGCTTTCCGGTGTATGACTGTCCCCTGTGGACTTTACTGACGTGCCATATTACAATTGCAACAGGGACCGGATCATCGACAGGAGGAGGAAAGGCCTCCTGCAACCGCTGGTTGACAGATTGAAAAGCCTGATTGGTAGAGAGCAACCCGTAAAAACTGTAAATTACAGTTGCAAGCTAAAACGGAAAGCACTTGAATCAGGAGGAACTGAAATGATATTAGCAGACAAGATAATAGAAAACAGAAAGAAACACGGCTGGTCACAGGAAGAACTTGCAGACAAGCTCGGCGTATCGAGACAGTCGGTATCCAAGTGGGAAGGCGCTCAGGCAGTGCCTGATATGAAGAAGATAGTAATGATGTCAGAAATATTCGGCGTCAGTACAGATTATCTTCTGAGAGATGATATAGAAATTGCGGACCCGAATGAAACAGCACCGGTCGACAGAGGTCTCGAAGATGCCGTCAGAAGTGTATCAATGGAAGAGGCTTCTGCATTCCTTGAACACAATGAACGTGCAGCATCCCGGATCTCTACCGGCGTAATGATGTGCATCCTGTCGCCGGTTCTGCTTATAGTTGCCGGCGGTCTGGCTGAAGCAGGATTCATAAGTCTCAGCGGCGCAGTTGCCGAAGCAGGCGGAACGGCAGTACTCATTATCATAGTTGCGATCGCGGTCGCCCTGTTTGTAAGGGAGGGCATGCGCGGCAAGACGTATGAATACCTCGACAATACAGCTATCGATACCGAGTATGGCGTCAGCGGTATGGTCAGGGAACGCAGGGATGCTTATGCCGAGAAGCACACCAGGCTGCTGATATTAGGAATAATGATGTGTATTATCGGTGCAGTGCCGGCACTGATCATGGAGATGACAAGGTATTCCAATAATACTGATCTTCTTCCTATCGCCGGCGTTGCTGCAATGCTCATCATAATAGCGGTTGGCGTCAAGCTGATCGTTCTGACCTGCATAAGACAGGGAGGATATGACAGGCTGCTTGAGGAAGGTGACTATACCAGACTCAACAAGAAAGCCGGTAAGTATGACGGCGTCTACTGGGCCATCGCAACAGCAGTATATCTTGGCTGGAGCTTTGTGACCATGAGATGGGAGTTTACCTGGATAGTATGGCCGGTCGCAGGAGTTCTCTTCGCTGCATACAGAGAAGTAATGAAAGCTATCGTAAGATCAAGATAAAAGGAGAAGCTGCAGAAATGGATCCTCATGGAACTGCCGAATTGCGGACAGAGAACCTGGTCCTGCGAAGATACCATCCCGATGATGCTGAGCAGCTGTATAAAAGCTTCGGGTCAGACCCGGATATGTATAAATATTCCGGGTGGAATCCGTATGCGACACCTGAAATGGCGATGGAGACTGTTCAGCATTTTATCGGCAGCTATGAGGATGAACATTCATACTCATGGGTGATGGATGCACGTGGCAATGATGTTGTTGCCGGGACAATAGGAGCTTATGACTATGAGAATGGACAGATAGAGGTTGGCTTCAGCGTTGCAAAGGAATGGCAGGGGCGCGGCCTGGCGACGGAAGCATTAAGGAAGGTGCTTGAATACCTGACACAGAACGAGGGTATATCCTGTGTCACTGCCTGGTGTGCTGAGGAAAACATTGCATCGAAGAGAGTGCTGGAAAGATCCGGCATGAAACTTGTGCACACTGAAGAGAAGGGACTTGAAGTCTGCGACAGGACATATGATAAACTGATATATGAATACCGGATACCGTAAACAATGTAATGGGGGATAAGAAATATGAATAAGAGGACCATTCCCTTATCACTGATGATGGCTGTCATGATGTTAATTATGATGCCATCTTTTTGTCTTGCGGAGAATATGGCGGGTATAAGACTGAGCTATGATCCGCAGGATCCGGATGTTCCGGTAATAGAGGAACCCCTCACTGAAGGCGGCAACGGTATTCCTGTCATCTACCTTACGATAGATGAGGAAGAATTCGAAAAGGTGTGGAAGAGTGGTGAACACACCTACCGTGCAGAGACCGGTTCTATCCGCATTGAAGTCCCTGAAGGATATCCGGAGTCCGGCACCGGAGAACTGAATCTGGACTATATCCGGGGGAGGGGCAACTCTACCTGGAAGGGTGCAAAGCGGCCGTTCAGATTCAAACTGAATAAGAAGGCCGGCCTTCTCGGAATGGATAAGAGCAAGCACTGGGTGCTTCTTGCCAATGATTTTGACGCGACGCTGCTAAGAAACCGGATCATAGAGTATACAGGAACAGAGATGGGACTCGATTACACTATGGAATCCCGTCCCGTAGACCTGGTGGTGAACGGTACATACAGAGGCAGCTATACACTATGCGAGCAGATACGTGTCGATGACGGCAGGGTCGAAATCGATGAGATAAGTCCCTCGGCGACAGCAGAACCTGAAATAACCGGAGGATATCTTCTGGAAATGTTTCCGGGGGATGGCGACGAACACAAGGAATACATGACAACGAAAGAGGTATATCTCGGTGTCAACACGCCTGACTTTTCGGAATACACTGCCGGCCAGTCAGCAGGCAGGGACGCACAGTCAAAATATATTTTCGATTACATCCAGAATCTGGAAGATGCCATATATTCGGAAGATTTCTCTGATGCGGACGGTGTCAGGTACTCTGAATATATGGACCTCGCATCCTCTGCAAAATACTGGTGGATACAGGAGTTTTCAGGAAACGGAGACGGGTTTCAGACATCAAGCACCTATCTGTATAAGGACCGGAACGGCAAGCTGTACTGGGGGCCGCTCTGGGATTTTGACCTGTCACTCAACAAATCTGAATCGGAGCTGGATACAGTTTTCAATAACACCAATATGCCGTGGCTCGATCATATGAGGGCGTATGACCCGGAATACCAGAAAATACTGCTCTCAGAATGGGAGAGGCTTGACGGGATCCTGGACAATATCACCAGGAAAGGCGGCGTGCTGGACACTTATGCAGAAGAGATCCGCGCTTCCAGGATAAATGATACGGTCGCGTACCGGAGACTGTTTGAAAATGAGGTTACACCGGAAGAAGCCGGAAATGAATTCGAAGAAGCAATCGAAAGGCTGAGAAACAATATCGATTCAAGAAGAAAAGTCATAAATGACAATCTGGATGATCTGTTCAGAGTCTTCGGCACATTCACTTTCATGGACGGGGATGAAACGCTGAAGAAAATGGATATCAGATACGGTTACTCCCTCAGAGAGAGGGACATTCCGCCTTTGCCGGAAAAGGAAGGCTCTGAATTCGTGGGCTGGTATACGGATCCTGAACTCACTGAGCCTTTCGATCTGTTTACCTGTCTGAATGAGGATATCACCGTGTACGCGAAGTGGAGCAGCAAAACGGAGCCTGTTGAGACACAGTATAAAATAGAATACAGATTAAATGGCGGCAGATATAAAGGAAGCTCCGAAACAATCATAGAAGAATATCCTGCGGAGACTGAGATATCCATACATGAGGCACCGGTCAGAGATGGTTATGAGTTTATGTACTGGATGGGAAGTGAGTATCAGCCGGGAGATAAATATACGGTAACGTCGGATCATGTATTCACTGCACGCTGGAAAAAGCTTGAAAAACAGGGAGGCGGCAGTGATACGGGCAGCACTGGTGGTCAGGACGGGCATAGTAACGGCATAGGGACCGGTGATAATAGTCACCCGGTTCTCTGGATACTGATGACCGCAGCTGCAGTGCTTGGCCTTACGGGCCTGCTTGTAATGCGCAGGCGCAGAGAGTAGTTTGCTTTTCTATTTTTTCAAATCAGCATGCTCTCCGGAGAGGAGTCTGTTGATTTTCGGGAGGTTATCTTCTTTCTCCTCAGGGTGTGCATCAAAACGATCTATCATGCGGCTGATCTCAGTTGAGAGGTCGTAGCTCCTGAAGGCGCTTTTTTCTTCCTGTGTTGTTCCTTCTGACAGCCTGAGGAAGCAGTCCATCTTGGCTGCGTGGAGTTTAATGATGGTATCGAAATAATCCGGGATAGACCTGCGTGAAGCCGAATCCGGGTTCCGCTGCAGATATCTGAACATTCTGATGGATGATGTCTCCACTCTGCCGCAGTGCATCAGGTAGTCGTAGTTGAACAGCCTGTCCTCACCGAATGACATACCTTGTCTGAACCTTATCCCATATGTGTCGAGAATGCTCTTCCGGTAGAACTTATTACATGCCGAATAAACGAGGAGATGTCTGGACCTTACATAATCGTCCGCGAATTCTGATGCACTCACATACACCTTATCCTCTACCGTAAGAGGCATGACCAGTTCCTCGCCGTCTATGAATTCGACGCGCTCGAAACTGAAGATATACAGGTCAGTATCGTCGCGGAGAAGAGACAATGCATTTTCAAAGAAACCTTCCCTGAGCGTATCATCACAGTCCATGAAGGTTATCCATTCACCTTCAGCAATATCAATACCGGCGTTTCTGGTTGCAGAAACGCCGTTATGGGTGTGCAGAGATACTTTTATATTACTGTGATCCTTCTCATATCCGGTCAGAAGCTCCGGTGTCCTGTCTGATGAACCATCATCTGTCAAAATCAGCTCACAGTCAGCGGGGAGCTGATGGAGCACTGAATCCAGCATCTCATCCAGAAATTCTGTGCAGTTATATGTGGGTATTATCAGTGACAGCTTCTTATTCATTACATTTGTCTCCTGATAAAATCAGCAAGAGCTCTGATAGATGAAAAATCATCGAAACTGAGCTGATCATAATCAAGGCTTATGCCAATCCTGTCTTCAAGTGACATCAAAAAGCGCACTATCTGGAGTGAATCTATTCCTATATCGTTGATAATGTCAGTATCTGAGTCCCATTTTACTGCTGCCGGATCAGCATTTACCGTTTCTGCAAGAAGCTCCTTGATGGTCTCTTCCATGTGCATCGTTCCTCCTGTATTAATTGCGGTTTCTCGCTGTCTGAGTATCATATCCCTGATCATGCACGCTATTTCACTTTGCCTGTCATAGTAGAAATAGTGATCACCCGGGAAATAAACACTTCTGTAAGTGCTGCTTGTATAATCCGCCCAGCCTCTGGTCTCCTCCGGAATAACCATATCGTCATCTTCTCCGAAAAAACCGCAGATAGGGCAGTCAAGAACATAGTGATCTGTATCGCAGTATTCTTCGATCAGTTTATAGTCTGCTCTTATTCCCGGAATAAACAGTTTCATGATCGATCTGTTTGCAAAGAATTCCTCAGGAAAGGTACCGTGACTGTGGATCTCATCAATAAAAGCATTATCATCCAGACCGGATATGCCATCTCTTACAGGAACATCAGGACTGATGAATGCAGCAAAAAACAGGCCCTTTATCCGGAGCCCGTATTCTCTGGCGATAAGGCTCGCGGTCTCATAGGCTATGCTGGCCCCCATGCAGTGCCCGAAGAGATATATTTCGTCTTCTGCCGATGCGGAACGCATTATCTCAGCTGCACATGATGCGGCAGCTTCCTGCATGGTTTCGCAGTGTGCACCGGGTTTTGTGAGACCCTTGTTATACAGCGCCTTCCTGAAGATGATCTCATCTCCGAGATTCTTCTGCCAGTCTGTGAATTCGCGGGGGCCGGCACCGGCGCCCGGTATAGCGAATAAGTATTTCATTGATTATTCTCCGTTAAGGTACAGAAGCACGCATTTGGAACATACGGGCATGAGACCGCAGCTTAGCCTGGAACGGATCTCCCTCATGCTGTCTCCTTCCCATATGTCTTTAAGGGATTCATCATTGATATTGCCGACAGACAATTCCCTGAACAGCTTGCAGGGAGAAACATTGCCATCCTGCAGTATATCTACCCTGTTATACATAGCGAGGCATTTTGTCCTGCCCTGTAAGGCGCGGCTGCTGCCGCTTATGAAATCATCGACTTCGTCCGGCTCTGCAGCAGGCTGGAACCTTATCCTGATATTCCATTTCCTGTCCGTTATCCTTCTGAGATCCCTCTTAAGCTTACCGGCATATTCTTCAGAGATGTGGAATGTAAAATCATGCCAGCTGGCACTTTCGTAATCATCTATTCTGATGATGTCGCCGAATCTCCTTTCGAACTCTGCGTCCATCTCATGTGCGCATTCCGCTGATATGTACCACGGAAAGCTGAGGTACAGAGTGTTTATACCGAGCTCTTCCATGAATTCGCAGAACTCATACAGCGAGCTTGCCATGCTGTCGCTCATTACACAGCATACGGATATCTCCCCGCGGAACAGGCCGTCACCGGCAAGCGCCCTCAGATGCCGTATATTGGCAACGACACGGTCGAATGTACCGGCGCCGCGTATGCTGTCATTGCACTCCTTCAGGCCGTCAAGGCTTATGAGCAGTACCAGATGATCTGATATATCCATCAGATCATCCAGATGGTCTTCAATCAGGAGCCCGTTGGTGCATATTGTCGTATGCCTTGGATCTTCTTTCAGCAGCATGCACACATCATGAAAATGCCTGTAAATGAGTGGTTCTCCGCCCCACAGATATAGTCTTGTTCCGGCAGGCCGCGTATACTCAAGGCATTCTGCGATCTTTTCGACTGGCAGCTCACTGTCCGCACAGGATGGATCCGCGGTAAGAAAGCCGTCCTCGTTCCATTCAAAACAATGCCTGCATCTCAGGTTGCAGCGTCCGGTGAGGAACAGTCCCATGTCCAGCGGCAGGTGCGGTACTGCGGCATCCATAGCTGCAGCCTTTTTTCTGAACGCCATATTCTCCGCGATTCTGGCGAATTCGTCTCTTGTCAGTTTTCTGAAGCTCTCCGGCTGATTGCTCATAATAGTTCCTCTGCCACACACGGTAATTCATTACGGATCTTCTGCAGTCTGTATTGCATTTCCTGAAGCGCTGAGTCTCTGTCACGGGCTGAGGCAAAACGGTCATAATCCATGCCCAGACCCTGACCTGTCCACAGAAGCCGGTTGTCCCTCTCGTAATAAGCCAGCTCTTCACCAAGGATGAGGGGAGTGGCTGTTACAAGTGAATCCGAAAGGGTGCCGCCGCCAGGCTTGGAAAGCACGGCGATGTCATTTTCCATAAGTTCCCGCAGAGGATTGCGCTCACGCAGGCCGGTACCGTAAGGCGTCCATTCTCCGTCTCTGTATATGAGAAGACGCGGATATTCGTTCCTCTCACGGTCCGGTCTCCATTCCGGATCAAGCAGATAGTATGCATTCACAGAGTCATTATGAACATACTCATCAGGATAATATATGACTATGTCGAGAGGATAGCCCATCTCATTGAGCTGCTGTATCCGGCTGCTGTAATCGCCTATTCCCCAGCCGCCGCCATGCACAAGAATTCTGCGGCAGCGCTTATTGTCTGTACTGCTGTTTTCAAGTTTGCGGAGTATGCAGCTGCTTTCCAGCTCATACATCCATATATCGCGTATGCAGCCGCGTTCGACGCCTTTCCATGAAAGTGACCGGCTTGCATCCATATGGACAGCAAAAATCTTTTCTTTGTAGTAAGGGCATGACTCTGCAAGGTCGTTGAGAAAGTCTGCCCAGAAACCCGAAAACGTGACGATCGCTTCATAGGCGGTGTCTGAAATCTGCTCCTTAAGTCTGCGGGCCGAGGCAGGATCTATCGCGTCACGGTTTCTTGTCGGTATGCGGTAGCTGAGCTTTGCCAGCCTGAAGTCTGCATGAAAGCTCTTCTTGGTCTCCTCTATTACTGTATCTCTGTCTGAATACAGGTCTTCAAGGCAGACTAAATCAGCGGCGCATCCATATGATTCGAACTGTTTTTTAAGAGACAGAGCCGGCACATATACTCCGAGAGCAATGCGAGAGCCAAGCAGTAAGTATTTTTTCATGTTCCTCCGGCGATCTGTACATGATCGCGTAATATATACGGGCCCTTTTGCCCGCAGCGTCAGGCACATCCCATGTGCACGGCGCCAGCGGTATCAGGCCGCATCCTTTTTCTCTTGTATACAGAAGCCCCTGATTGGTGAGCAGCGTAAGCAGCTGACCTGTGTTTGTACTGCCGCTGATTTTGCCTTCAGAGTAGCCGAGACGGCATTCTGCATCAAGCTTCTGACCCAGACTGAGACTGAATCTGGACATGGATATGCGCGGATTGATCTCAACAAGAGGTATCAGCTGATCGTCCTGCGTTATCATGGAATCTATGCAGGCAAAACCCCGGAAGCCTTTTCGGGACATGTCGGAGGCAATACAACTGACCTTGCCGGCATAATCTGATGATTCTGCCAGAGCCTGCTCTTCCGCATCTACCGGTCCGCTGCCCAGATATGCGTAGCCTCTGCTGTAGTTTCTGCGGAGGCCGTCGATCACAGTTTTACCTGAATCTTCGATATGAAAAAGGCAGGAAATATCCGTCTTTCTTGAGAGAAATGGTTCAAGTATGAAGTCGAAATCAGTTCTGCCGCTGTCCTGCTGTCTTCTGAAGTGATCCGCCAGACGGGCAGCAATGCTTTCGCTGTCAATGAGCAGCATTCCTTTCCCGGATACACCCATGGAGTCCTTTATCATGATGCTTCCGCAGCGTTTCAGCATAATTGCTGCTTGTTCTTCGTATTCCTCAGGTGACCTTATACGTATCCCGGCTGCAGGAAAGCCCAGCCTGTGTTTCAGCTCGTTCGAGTACGCCTTGCTGTTCAGCTCCCTGATCACATCCGGCCCGGGTCTGTCTCCCGGGATGCCGAGTCTGCGGCACATTTCGTAGTAATCAGGCACCTGGGCGTAGTTTACTATCGTTCCATTCCTGAGCAGGTCGTATGACCCCTCATCCATCAGAAGCCTGCGATATATAGAACCGTCTTCGTTCGCAGACGGAGTAAAGTTTTCGACACTGCAGATATTGTCTGTCCAGTACTCAAGGTACTCCTCCGGCAGTGGCCGGTAAGTTATTGCCACATCACCTTCGCCGGCCATTGCGAGGGTAAGAGCGTCCATACCTTCGGTCAGCATCCGGTTCTGTGTACTGAATATGCCGGCAGCAGGAAGAGCATACGCTTTTTCATTTTTAAACTTTGATTCTGAGTCGAATTCAGATATGTAAATCTTCCTGCTCATAGCATGTATCCTGTTACAAATAGACAATAGCGTTGTTATAATCTGCTTTCTCTAAGATTATAATATTACACATATCAGGTTTTCAATTGGCGGTGAAAACGAAAGCAGCCCTGCCGGGAGTGGCGGGGCTGCTCTTTTCATTGGTTGTATAGCATAGCTGTTACGGTCTCATTCATGAATGAGACTGACATAGGATGATTATGCAGGGATAACTTCAAAGGTATTGTTGTCGGTCTCGTGGAAAGACTCGAGTCTTGTCATTATGCCTTTGACAGCTTTCTCGGAGTATGCCTTTGCTTCGTCTTCATCAAAGGTGTTGATGAAGCAATGCTCCTTGTTTGAAATAGCTGCAACATAGCCTGTTTCATTGCTATACTTGTTAGTCCATTTGATTTTGACCATGATAGTCATACCTCCTCTCTGTCTTTTTAATTTCCATATAAGTCCTTTAAAGGTTAAATATTTGGACCTTAAATACCATATTAGGACTTTCCGTTCAATAATTCAATGCCTTCCGCTAATAAAATATCATCAAAACCGTCACATATGGACTGGGATAAAACATATCAAGCTAAACAGAGTTTAAGATTTTCCGGGCATTCTGTGTGTTACACTATCGATATGTAAAGGATACTTTACTTCAATGTTAATAACAGCGGGGAAATCATTATGAAATATCATGCAGAGAATAATACTGTAATAAAAAGAGCAGCTTCGGTATTGCTGGCGCTGGCTCTTGTGCTGACGTCGGTCATCCCGATGGCGGCACTCGATACATACGCTGCAGCAGCAAACGGACAAACAGAAACAAAAGCAGCGGATGTTTCTGTCGCGACAGATGTGCAGCCTGCTGAGGAAACCAGACAGGCTACTGTAATCAGCAATTGCCCGGCGGCCTACAACAAGAGCCTTAGCGAGACTCTCGAGATAACGGCAAATATTGAGCCTGCCGGAGGCAGAGAGGTTCAGCTGCAGAGATATAACAGTGCTGACGATACGTGGTCAACGGTCATGACTGAATCTGCGGAGCTTCAGGCTGCTGACGATGCAAAGGAAGCAGATGCCGAAGCAGTAAAAGGAACAGAAACAGCTGCCGTAAATGTACGCTTTGCAGTTCCTGAGAAGGAGAGGTCAAAGACCAATTCCCTCTGGCGCATCTATGTCCCTGCGACAGATGACGCAGCTGAGGCATACAGCGAGAACATAAAGGTTACGACACAGAATCTGGAAAACCTCAAACTGTCGGCCAGAACAGCCTGTATATATAGGATCGACGGGAAAGGTGAGGGAAGCCTGATCTATTCCAAAAAGGCAGACATGCAGCATGCTCAGGCAAGCACGACCAAACTCATGACTGCCATCCTTCTTCTTGAGAGCGGAAAGATCGATTCAACGACGCGCATCTCATCTCATGCAGCCGGAACGCCGTATGCCAGCGGCCGTCTTGCGGCAGGAGATGTATATAAAAACAGAGACCTTCTCTATGCAATGCTTCTTCCATCCTCCAATGATGCCGCAACAGCAGTAGCAGAAGGCGTCGGAGGAAGTGAGGCAGGATTTGTAAGCATGATGAATGCCAAGGCTGAGGAAATGGGCCTGAAGAATACACATTTCAGAAATCCGCACGGGCTGGATGCGGACGGACACTATACCACCGCATATGAACTGGCAAAGCTCACAGCTTATGCGTATACCTTCCCTGAGATAAGGGACTGCTGGGCAACCCAGTATAAGACGATCAAAAGTGTCAGGAGAGGCAGAAAGTGGACTTGCTGGTCGACGAATGCCATATTCAGTTATATCAGCAATTTCCTCGGAGGCAAGACAGGAACTGAGAGCAATGCCGGATGCTGTTTCGCCGGAGCATACAAATATGGCGGCAACACCTATGTGACCGTTGTTCTCGGAAGCGGGTACGGATTCTCGCGCTGGAGTGATACCAAGAAATTACACGGGTACATCCAGGATTACGCATCAACCGGGTACTGATGAACGGGCACTGATCAGTCACGAACATACACAGGCGGCTTCTCCGGAAGCCGTCTTTTGTTAAGCTTTTCTGTTAACGGATAATATTATTTTTCCCTTTTTCCTGCAATTAAATCACTACTTCCGACATCCCTATTGAACCGGGCTGCGGATTACTGCAGTATGTTGGAAAGCTGATGGCAAGAAGAAGGGAGGAAGACATGACTATTCAGGATTTTGTGCTTAAGGCGGAGACGGCAGCGCATGAGCATTTTGAGAGAACAGATGCCGGAAGGATCAACACAGAGCGCGTTGAGATAGTGAAAGCAAATGATGCAAGAGTCCATGGACTGAGGCTTTCTCAGGAAGGCGAGTGTGCAGGATGGAATGTGTATCTGGATGACCTGTATGACAGATATCAGGAGGGAGAGGACCTAGAGTGGCTTCTCAAGGAGGCTGCCTTCAGATGTGAGGAAGGACTTGGCTTCAGAGCACCACTGTCACCTGAGGATCTCAGACTTGACTTTGACAGCATCAGGGACAGGCTGTCCGTGAGACTGCTCGGGGTCGCACACAATATGAGCTACATGGATGGAAAGCCGTATATCGATGCCGGCTGCGGGCTTGCACTGATAGCAACTATAGGCTGTGACAGCGGCGCTTCAAACGAATGGTTTCTGTCCGTGACAGATGACCTGCTGAGAAATGAGATAAGGACAAGCCGGGAGGAACTCCTTACCGCGGCGCTTGAGAACGCAGTAAAGAATGAGCCTCCGGTGCTGGTGAGCCTTGAGGATTATGTGCGTTCCGGATACAGCGACTCAGTCACTGCGCAGAACTTCCTGGAAAAGCCGGACATAGATGAGTACAGAAGACGCAGAGCACTCATGCTTACCAATGAAAGCATGTTTTTCGGAGCAGCAGTGCTTTTCTACCCGGGAGTGACAGAGCGGATAGCCGATGTGCTGGGCTGCGGATACTTTGTGCTTCCGAGCTCTGTGCATGAAGTGATGATCATATCTGAGGCAGCAGGACCTGATATAAGGGGGATGATGGATACTGTCAGGGAAGCTAACAGGACTGTCGTAAACAGAAGTGATTTCCTGTCGGATGATGTTCTCTACTACGATGCTGAGTCCGAAAAGTTGAGAGTTGTAACTGGCAACCGTAAATGCGATAATGACTGCAGACGTTTTACGGCATAATAACTTTACGGGAGAACAGCATGCCTAATATTTTTGACTATCTTGAGTGGAGATGCGATATTCCTTTTGCGCAGGATCCGTTCAATGATGTTGACAACCTCATACTGGCAGAACTGTCATATGCGCATTTCGACGGCGCGGTCCCTGCTGACGGGAAGAGGACTCCGCTCAGGAAGGTGTACAGGACGTTCTTTGAAATAAACTCCCGTGAAGCGCTGGAAAAAAGTGATGACATACCTGCCAGAACGGCATTCCTGATGGACGGGATGATGGAAGGCGGCAGGTTTTCCGGCACACAGATATCGGATTATGTGGATATCGTGGATACTGACAGGGATATGCAGATGTCGGCAATCACATACATACTGGAAGACGGGACTGCATATATCGCGTTCAGAGGAACAGACAATACGGTCGTAGGATGGAAAGAAGATTTCAACATGAGCTACCTTCCGGAAACCGGAGGACAGCGTGAAGCCGTCGCCTACCTCAACAGGGTCGGCAGGAAGCTCAGAAGACCTCTGAGGGTCGGAGGTCATTCCAAGGGCGGCAACTTTGCGGTATATGCGTCGGCATTCTGCGACAAGTCTGTGCGCGACCGTATTATTGCAGTCTATTCGAATGATGCCCCGGGATTCAGAAGGGAAGTTACGGAGTCTGAAGAGTACAGAGCGGTGATCGAAAAGGTGAAGAGCATCGTTCCGGAGTCGTCTGTCATAGGACTGCTTCTGTCGAGCGAAGCGGCTCACAAATACATGGTAGCCAGCTCGGTAAAGGGCATGCCGCAGCACGACGGACTGACCTGGCAGGTGAAAAGAAATGCATTTGTACGTGCGGAACAGTCAGATTTCGGCAAATTCATCAAGGACACACAGAGGGACTGGCTGAGCAGAATAGACGACAGGTCAAGAGAGAAATATGTCAACGCGCTGTTCTCTCTGCTGGAGGCAACAGGTGCAGACACCTTCAGCGAGATGAAAGGTCAGAAACTGAAAAGTATTGAACAGATCCTGAATACAGTGAGGGATATGTCAGATGAGACACAGAAGCTGATGCTGGAAATAACAGGAGAACTGATAGGCAGCGGCAGCAGGACGATCAGACAGGTGCTCGCAGACCTGAAACAGGAAAGAGAGAAGACAGAAAACAGAACAGAAGGGAAAGAGGAGTAGATAATGGGAGTAAAGGTACTTAAATTCGGAGGGTCATCGGTTGCAGATGCAGGACAGCTCAGAAAGATAAGAAATATCATAGAATCGGATCCTGACAGGAGATACGTTGTAGTATCCGCGCCGGGCAAGAGGAGCAGCAGTGACAGCAAGGTAACTGATCTCCTTTTCATGCTCAAGGCACAGGCGGACAACAACATACCGTGGGAATCGCTTCTTGGTGTTATCCGTGACAGATATACCTCAATTGCAGACGAGCTCGGAATAGAGACAGACCTTGATGAGAGGTTCGAAGGGATAAGAACAAAACTGAAGGAAGGATGCTCTGAGGCATATGTTGTCAGCCGCGGGGAATACCTTTCGGCAGCTCTGATATCCGCATATCTCGGATATGACTTCGTGGACACTCAGAGCCTGATAAGATTTGATCAGAAGGGCAGACTTCTCACAGAGGAGACCAATGTGCTTCTCAAGGCAGAGCTGGCAAAGCATGAGAGAGCGGTCCTGCCGGGATTCTACGGCGGATACGAAGGCAGCGGTGATGTGTGCCTGTTCTCACGCGGCGGATCCGATGTAACGGGATCGCTTGTCGCCCGCGCTGCAGACGCAGATATATATGAGAACTGGACCGATGTATCGGGAATGCTCATGGCTGACCCGAGGATCGTAAAGGACCCTGCACCGATAGAGAGGATCTCGTATATCGAGCTCCGTGAGCTTTCATATATGGGCGCCAGTGTTCTCCATGAAGAGGCTGTCTTCCCGGCAAGGATGTCTGATATTCCTATCAATATCAGGAATACAAATGCTCCGGAGGATCCGGGTACGATCATTACCAATTCCGGAGACGCTGAAGACGGGAAAGTCATCAGCGGAATAGCAGGAAAGCCTGATTTTACCGTTATCTCCATATACAAGAACATGATGAACAGGGAAATCGGATATGTAAGACGCGCTCTTACCGTTATTGAGGAAGCCGGTATCCCGTTCGATCATATACCTACCGGGATTGATTCTCTTTCAATGGTAATCGAGTCATCTGCTCTTGAAGACAAGCTTGATGATGTGCTTGCAGAACTTAAACTGAGGCTCAAGCCTGATGAGATAAGTGTCGAAGACAACATCGCACTGATAGCTGTCGTCGGACGGAAGATGAGCAGGACTCCGGGTGTTGCTGCAAGGATATGCTCTGCTCTTGCGCAGAACGGGATCAACATCCGCATGCTCAATCAGGGCACCAGCGAGATCAATATAATCGTCGGTGTTGAGGCTAAGGATTTCGAGAAGGCTGTGAATATCATATACAGCGAATTCATGGCATAGTCCGCTGACGCTCAGCGGGTCTGATCAGAGTACAATAACGGTCATATAATAAACGGATGCAAGAGAAAAAGGTGCGGCTGATATCTCACAGCTGCACCTTTTCTCCATTGTAAGATGTAAGTAAGGTATTATTTGTTATAGGAATGTTCCTTTGCGATAAGGCTTGCGTTGAATGCGATTGAAATTCCCATGCTTGCGATTACGTATGCTACTCCCATTTTTTTATCTCCTTTTTTCTTGTTATTTTTATCCTGCCGCCTGTCTTGGTGGAGCAGGTGTTTCTTTCTGTTAATAAAATAACACACGCTGTAACCCTTGCAAAATGGGTGTTTTGAACATCCGCTATTAATAAAGGTAATACCCCCTGTGCGAGAGTTTCGCGGGTCTTAAAAGGGGGTGATGAAGGTTGACATTGCAGCATCTGCAATGAGAGAATCAGTGCGGGTAATTTGCGGCAGATGATTCAGAAAGGAACAGATATGATAAGACATATAGTAATGTTCAAAATCAAGGATGAGTATAAGGATGATATTCCTCAGCTGGTTGAAAACTTCTACGGAATGAAAGGCAGGATAGAAGGTATGCTGGATCTGGAGGCGGGGGCCGACATCCTGCACAGTGAGAGGTCGTATGATCTTGCTCTCATAACTGTATTTGAAAACAGGGCGGCGTTCGATGCATACCAGACACATCCGGTGCACATGCCGGTGAAGAAGCGCATGCACGAGGTGCGCTCCGCATCCGTCGCCTGTGACTTCGAGATGCAATAGATGGTTTATCATGAGTGAATGGTGCAGCTTCCCGAAATAGTGATTTCGCAGAAGAGCGTACCACCCGTAAAGATGCAAAAATGTGGCGGAAAGCTCTTCGAGAATTATCACTTTTCGGGAATATGCACCATTCGTTATTTATAAAAACCAACTATTGTATTTTTATTATTCTTGCCTGAATCAGGCGTAATACAATATAATAACAAGGTACGGAAAATCTCGCCGGGCTGAATATACGGCACGGCGTTCAGATCACTTATTACAGGAGGTAAGTATTATGATTTACTCAGCAGAAGTGAATAGCATGTGTCCTGTTCATCAGGGCGTGCACCACGGCGCTGCACCGATCCCGGAAGAGGGTCTGTGGGTCAAGTCCAAGGAACTCAAGGACGTTTCCGGATATACCCACGGTATCGGCTGGTGTGCACCGCAGCAGGGTGCATGCAAGCTTTCACTCAACGTTAAGGACGGCGTTATCCAGGAAGCTCTCGTAGAGACTATCGGATGCTCCGGAATGACTCACTCGGCAGCTATGGCAGCAGAGATCCTTCCGGGACTCACAATTCTCGAAGCTCTCAACACTGACCTGGTATGCGATGCTATCAACACAGCAATGAGAGAACTGTTCCTTCAGATCGTTTACGGACGTACTCAGAGTGCGTTCTCCGAAGGCGGACTGCAGATCGGAGCAGGTCTCGAGGACCTCGGCAAGGGAACAAGATCGATGGTCGGAACAACTTACGGCACGCTCGCCAAGGGACCTCGCTATCTCGACCTTACAGAGGGATATATCACACAGCTCGCACTTGATGAAGATGATGAGATCATCGGATACAAGTATCTCAACTTCGGCAAGATGATGGACTTCATCAAGGCAGGAGATGATCCGGCAACAGCAGTAGAGAAGGCATCCGGCCAGTACGGCCGCGTTGCAGATGCGGTCAAGCTCATTGACCCTCGCAAGGAATAATACAGGGAGGAAAGAGATATGATTACATTTGAATCTTACGAAAGAAGAGAAAAACAGATCCTTTCCAAGCTGGCTGAGTACGGTATCGGATCTATCGAAGAAGCAGAGCAGATCACCAAGGACGCAGGACTTGATGTATATCACATGGTAGAGAACATCCAGCCTATCTGCTTCGAGAACGCAAAGTGGGCTTACACAGTAGGCGCTGCTATCGCTATCAAGAAGAACTGCCGCAAGGCTGCTGATGCAGCTGCTGCGATCGGCGAAGGCCTTCAGGCTTTCTGCATCCCTGGTTCTGTAGCTGACCGCCGTAAGGTGGGTCTCGGCCACGGTAACCTCGGAAAGATGCTCCTCGAAGAGGACACTGAGTGCTTTGCATTCCTCGCAGGACACGAGTCATTCGCAGCTGCTGAGGGAGCTATCGGAATCGCATCCAAGGCTAACAAGGTCCGTCAGAAGCCGCTGAGAGTAATCCTCGACGGACTCGGCAAGGACGCTGCTCAGATCATCTCCAGAATCAACGGATTCACATATGTTGAGACTGAGTATGACTATTTCACAGGCGAGCTCAAGGAAGTATTCAGAAAGTGCTACTCCAAGGACCCTGAGAGCCCAAGAGCCAAGGTAAACTGCTACGGCGCCAACGATGTACAGGAAGGCGTTGCTATCCTCTGGCATGAGAACGTTGACGTTTCCATCACAGGTAACTCAACCAACCCTACAAGATTCCAGCATCCTGTAGCAGGCACATACAAGAAGGAACGTCTTGAAGCAGGAAAGAAGTACTTCTCCGTAGCTTCCGGCGGCGGCACAGGCCGTACACTTCACCCGGACAACATGGCAGCAGGTCCTGCATCCTACGGTATGACAGATACCATGGGACGTATGCACTCTGATGCTCAGTTTGCCGGTTCCTCATCAGTACCTGCACACGTAGAGATGATGGGTCTTATCGGAGCCGGAAACAATCCGATGGTAGGAATGACTGTTTCCGTAGCTGTTTCTGTAGAAGAAGCTGCTACTGCAGGAAAGTTCTAAACTGAAAGGGTTTGATCATTTAACCTGAACCGCTGCACCGGCGGCTGTCTGACATGACAGCTGCCGGTGTTTTTCATTGCCCGCAAGCCTTGCAACAGCTACGCTCTGTGAAATATAATTATTATGTATGAGAATGTCCGCAAATGGGCAGAACGGAGTTTGCGATGTCAGATCCAAAAAAGAAAAATACTGTTGTAGAAAAGAATTACTTGCCTGTGATCATAGGTGCTGTTCTTATTGCGGTTATTATGCTTGCAGGTACCTGGTGGACCGGACAGGCTGCCAATGAATCAATGGAAGAGGCGGTAAGGTCGGTCAGCCTGATGTATCTTGATGAACTGGCAGGAAGAAGGGAGCAGGTTATTGTATCCAATCTTCATGACAGCGTCAGCGACATAAGTGCCGGCATAAGTCTCATGGATGAGATCGACCTTACGGATTCAGAACATCTCCAGTCGTATCAGAAAAGGATGAAGAAGGCTTTCGGACTCGAAAGGTTCGCTTTCGTTGACACCAATGGCCTTGTCTATACCTCGACGGGCACGGAACCTGATGCATCAGCATATCCTTTCGACTACAGGACAATAAAAGGAACAGAGATCTCCCTGATAGAAGAAGGAGACGAGGGAAGGAGCGTCATCATCGCGGTGTCGATCCAGCCTATCAGCTTCAACGGGCAGACTTTTTCGGTATGTTTCACGCAGATAGGTCTGGATGAGCTCCTTGAGGGGATGTCCATAAGTGCTGACACTGATGACACCACTTTCTGCAATATCTATACGGCAGAGGGATCCTCGCTCACTGACATGGTCCTCGGCGGACTTGCCAAAGAGGACAATCTGCTGGAGGCTCTGAGGCACGCTGATTTTGACAGCGGCTACTCATATGATCAGCTTACAGAAGACTTCACATCCAGAAAGGAAGGCGTTGCCTCCTTCAGATACGGTGACATAAACGAAACACTTTATTATGAACCGATCGACGGAACAGACTGGATGCTGACATATCTTATCCGCGAGAGTGTTATCGCCGAGCGCATAAGTCCGGTTTCCGACAAAATAGTTGCACGTAATATCATACAGACACTGGTTCTCGGAGCTGTGCTGCTGGGATTCTTCATGATGCTGTACAGGCAGATGAGAAGGACTGCGCAGGTGACTATTGAAAGAGAGACTGCTGAGGCTGCAAGCAAGGCCAAGCAGGAAGAACTGGAAGGCAAGCTTGCTCTGCAGCAGCAGCTCTTCGAAGAGCAGGAAAAACAGGCTGAACAGAGCAAGATGATCACGGCTCTGGCATCCGATTACCGCAGCGTCTACTATGTTGACCTCGATGCGGATGAAGCAACGGTTTACCGTGCATTCACCGATCTTGAGAATGCAAGAAAGGAAGGCGAGAGCTTCCCGTATCTTGCTGAGTTCACGGAGTATGCGGAATCCTTTGTTGACGAGCAGTACAGGGACGGATTCCTGGCATTCATTCAGCCTGACAATATCCGGAGAAGGCTTGAAAAGGATCCTGTCATATCCTTCATGTATCTTGCGAGAAGGAATGGCAGAGAGTTCTATGAGAGTCTGCGTATGGCAGGGGTAAGACATGCGGCAGACAGGGAAGATCACAAAATACACGCCGTCGGCATAGGATTCAATGATGTTGACAGCGAGACAAGGGCTGCAATGGCGAGAGCGCGGGCTCTCAGCGATGCGCTTACCGCGGCGGAGGAGGCAAACAAGGCTAAGACTGCTTTCCTCTCCAACATGAGCCATGAGATACGGACGCCTATGAACGCTATCATAGGGCTCGACAATATAGCGCTAAGCGATGAGAATCTGTCTGAAAAGACAAGAGAACACCTTGAGAAGATAGGTGTTTCTGCTCAGCATCTTCTCAGTATCATCAACGACATACTTGACATGTCCCGCATAGAATCAGGAAGAATGACACTCAAGAACGAGGAATTCTCAATGTCTGAACTTCTTGAGCAGGTCAACACAATGATCAGCGGACAGTGCAGCGACAAGAGCCTTGAATATCACTGCCGCATAAACGGCAGTCTTGACGATTACTACATCGGTGATGCTGTCAAGCTCAAGCAGGTCATCATCAACATCCTCGGCAATGCTGTAAAGTTTACTGATGAAGGCAGCGTGGAATTCGTGGTGGAGAAGATCGCGGAATTCGGCGGCAAGACTACTCTGCAGATGACAATGAGTGACACAGGCATCGGTATGAGCGAGGATTATCTGCCTAAGATATTCGATGCTTTCAGCCAGGAGGATGCTTCATCCATCAACAAGTACGGCAGCTCGGGACTCGGACTCGCCATTACAAAGAGCATCGTTGAAATGATGAACGGCAACATCTCTGTACAGAGCGAGAAGGGCAAGGGAACTACATTTACAGTTCAGGTAACCCTGACGGATTCTGAGCACAGATCGGCAGGCGCGGAAGCGGTGGTCAACCCTCATGAGATGTCTGTCCTCATCGTGGACGATGATCCTATAGCATGCGAGCATGCAAGGCTGGTGCTTGAGAAGGTAGGCATCGCAGCCGAAACTGCGGCTTCAGGAGCGGAAGCTGTGGATATGGTCAGACTGCGCCACGCACGCCGCGATCCGTACAATCTGATACTTGTCGACTGGAAGATGCCTGAGATGGACGGAGTTGAGACGACAAGACGCATCAGGTCGATGATAGGCAATGAGTCAGCCATTATCATTCTGACGGCGTATAAGTGGGATGATATTCTCGATGAAGCTGTGCGGGCAGGCGTCGACAGTTTCCTGGCCAAGCCGCTCTTTGCCAACAGTGTTATCGACGAGTTCAAGGCGTCTCTCAGGAAAAAGGGCCTGACTTCAGCTGCAGTTCCTAACAAGGCTGATCTCAGAGGCCGGAGGGTGCTGGTTGCAGAAGATGTACAGGTCAATGCAGAGATACTGATCATGATGCTCGGCATGAGAGAGATAGAGGCAGACCTCGCTGTAAACGGACGTGAGGCGGTGGAGAAGTTCGAGTCTCATCCGGAAGGATACTATGATGCCATTCTCATGGACATGAGGATGCCTGAGATGGATGGGCTGACAGCCACGGAAAAAATCCGTGCAATGGACAGGCCGGATTCCAAGACTATACCGATCATCGCTCTTACCGCGAATGCATTTGACGAAGATGTACAGAGGAGCCTCCAGGCAGGACTCAATGCGCATCTGACCAAGCCGGTACAGCCTGAGACTGTATACGAGACACTCGAAAGCCTCATACCTGAATAGAAGGAGATTTTGAACATGAGCGAGGGATATGCAAAGCACTCAAGACCTGAGGAAAAGAAAAGCGGACCGTTCCGGAAGATACTGAAGTTCATCGGGGCTGTTCTTCTTATCGCTGTTCTGCTCTTTGCGGGGCTGATAGGATTCCTTTCGGCAACTGAGTATAAGCCTGCGGACTCTGAAGAGATCGCAGTAGAGGGCGAGGCATCTGAAGAACTGGCGCCGGGTGATGAATTCACTGTTATGTCATGGAACATCGGATACGGAGCTCTCGGAGATAATGCTGACTTCTTCATGGACGGAGGCAAAAGTGTAAAGACAGCGGACGAGGAGAGAGTGCTGTCAAACATGGACAGCATCATCAGTGAGACTTCTTCGCTCGATCCTGACATTATGTTCTTCCAGGAAACGGATAAGGACTCATCCAGGTCGAACCATATAAATGAGTATACGATGCTGCAGGATACTTATCAGGAATACTGCTCATCATTTGCGAACAATTTCAAGGTAGCATTCCTGCCTTATCCGGTGCCGCCTATGGGGAAGGTCGATTCAGGTATAGCGACATTCTCTTCCTATCCGGTATCCGGGGCAGAGAGGATACAGCTGCCTATACCTTTCTCGTGGCCTGTAAGGATGGCCAATCTGAAGCGCTGCGTCCTTATATCCCGTGTACCTCTTAAGGGGACGGATAAGGAGCTGGTGCTTGTCAATCTCCATCTTGAGGCATATGACGACGGAGAAGGAAAGAAAGCACAGACTGCAATGCTTGCGGAAATCATGCAGGCAGAGAAGGAAAAAGGCAATTATGTAATAGCCGGCGGAGACTTCAATCAGACATTCTCTTCGGCTGACATCTCTTCATATGTGGTCAAGCCTGACAACTGGCAGGCAGGTCTTCTGGATGAATCAGAGTTCGCGGAAGGCTGGCAGTTTATGATGAACGAAAAGGTTCCGAGCTGCCGCAGCCTGATCGAACCTTATGCCGATGCAGACAAGGATGACTTCCAGTACTATCTGATAGACGGATTCATCGTGTCGGATAACATTAAAGTAACAAGCGTAGAAAATCAGGACCTCGGATTCACAGCATCCGATCACAATCCTGTATACATGAAACTGGAGCTTATATAATAATTGACTCCTGAGAGGGACGGAAAATGTTCAAAAGTCATGAAAAATTCCATTCTGTCAACGGGCACAGACTTGTGCTCATAGTCGATGACGAGGCCATCAATCGTGAAATGCTCGGTATGATGCTTTCAGACGACTATGAGCTTATTTATGCTGCAGACGGGATAGAAGCACTGAATAAGGTCAGAGAGTGTCACGATATCCTCTCTGTGGTGCTGCTTGACCTGATGATGCCTGGTATGAACGGTCTCGAGCTGCTTGCCAGAATGAAGGAGGATCCTGAAGTAAGCAATATTCCTGTAATCGTAATGACATCGGATCAGGAAGCTGAAGTTGAGAGCCTTTCGCTCGGTGCAGTGGACTTCATACCTAAACCTTATCCTAAGAGCGAGGTGGTCAGGGCCAGAGTGCTGAGGACCATAGAGCTGTCCGAGGACAGACAGATAATCAGATCAACAGAACGTGATCCGCTCACAGGTCTGTACAACAGGGACTACTTCTACAGGTATGCAGAGCAGTACGACATATATCACAAGGACGCGGAAATGGATGCCATAGTAATAGACATCAACCGTTTTCGCATGATCAATGAGAGATTCGGAAATGCGTACGGAGATGAGGTTCTCAGGAAGATAGCAAAAGGCATTCTCGAGCTTGTAGCAGAATCCGGAGGCATCGTATGCCGCAGGAGTGCGGATACTTTCATGGTCTACTGCCCGCACGGCAGGGATTACAGGAAACTGTTCGAGGAGGCTTCAGAGAAACTCGCATCTGATGAGACCGTCGGAAGAAATATCAGGCTCAGAATGGGAGTCTATGAGAAAGCAGACAAATCCTTCGATATCGAGAGACGTTTTGACCGTGCGAAGATGGCTGCTGACCGCGTGCGCGGGAGTTTTGCCCGCCCGATAGGCGTATACGACATCACAATGCACGAGAAGGAGCTGTATAACGAGCAGCTCATCGACGGATTCGCCAGAGCGATAGAGGAAGAACAGTTCACGGTCTACTATCAGCCGAAATTCGATGTGAGAGGCGAGATCCCGTTCCTTGCAAGCGCCGAAGCTCTTGTCAGATGGATGCATCCTGAACACGGGATGATCTCGCCGGGAATATTCATTCCGCTGTTTGAAAACAACGGCCTGATACAGCAGCTCGACCACTATGTCTGGAGAATGGCGGCGAGGCAGATACGGGACTGGAAGGACAGACTGGGATTCAGTGTGCCTGTGTCGGTGAACATGTCCAGAATAGACATGTATGACCCTGATCTCATCAGTACGCTCAGCAGCATACTTGAAGAGGCGGGACTGGAGCCTTCAGAATTCCTTCTTGAGATAACTGAATCCGCATATACGCAGGATTCGGGACAGATCATCGATACTGTAGGCAAGCTGAGAGCCATGGGATTCAGGATAGAGATGGATGACTTCGGTACAGGATATTCATCCCTCAACATGATTTCAAGCCTGCCTATAGATGCTCTTAAGCTGGATATGCAGTTCATCAGGAATGCCTTCAGGGAAGGCAGCAATACTAAGATGATCGAGATCATCATAGACATTGCCGATTATCTGGATGTTCCTGTAATCGCAGAGGGCGTGGAGACCGAAGAGCAGATGCTCAAGCTCAGAGAGATGGGCTGCGATATCGTACAGGGATACTTCTTCTCAAGGCCTGTTCCGGCAGCGGAATATGAGATATTCCTGAAGGACAGAACAGACGTCTGATAACAGCATGGAGGATAATATGGCAGAACTGAAGCCGGGCATTACCGGAACGGCAGAAGATAAAGTAACAGAAGAGCGCACTGCTGCATCGATGGGAAGCGGCGGTCTCAGAGTCTATGCTACTCCGAGGATGACAGCAATGATGGAATACACAGCGTGGTCGAGTGTTGAACCGTACATGGAAGACGGCATGGGAACGGTAGGAACGAAGCTCGACATCTCTCATCTGGCGGCAAGCCCTGTGGGCGCGGAAATCAGATATGAAAGCGAGCTTACAGAGGTCGACAGGCGCAGACTTGTATTCAGCGTCAGAGCGTTTGACGATGCCGGACTCATCGGAGAAGGCATCCACGAGAGATTCATAATAGATAATGCAGAATTCATGTCCAGAGCTGAGAGCAAGCTGGAGAACAGATAAATAACACAGAGTGGGGGAAACTACATGAGCAAAGTATACATAACAGGGCATCGCAATCCGGACCTCGACAGCCTGTGCGCTGCTCTTTCTTATGCCAAACTCAAGAACATGACCGACATGGAGAACGAGTACGTTCCTGTGCACTGCAGCCCTGTATCTGATGGTGTCAGAAAACAGATGGAGGAGATGGGGCTTGAGATACCGGTCTACAAGAAGGATGTAAGGCCTAAAGTAAAAGATGTAGTGATGGTGCCGGCAACAAGGTTCCAGACCTCACAGCCGATTTTTGACCTGGTCCAGACATATAACACAGAGAATCCTCCGGTTATCCCGCTTTTCGAAGGTGAAGCGTTCAAAGGGCTTCTCAGCGTGGACGATATCACGGGATGGTTCCTCGAGGACAACAGGGAGACTGTACCGGTATATAAGTTCAGCACTGAGAATATCCTCAGAGTCATATCCGGAAAGCTCCTGCACAAGGGAACAAAGGAAGAAATTGAAGGGTCGCTTCTGGTTGGAGCGGCGGCTTACGATGCTTTCTGCTCGTTTATTGATGAGTTCCCGCAGTGCATCGTGGTAATGGGATACAGAAAAGAGCACATGGAATATGCTGTAAAACAGCAGGTGCCTGCGATCATAATAACAGCCGCAGATGTAGATGGAGGCGTTCCGGATATTGATCTGTCCGGATACGAGGGATCCGTATTCATGACAGACCTCGGAACAGCTGAAACCATACGCAGAGCGAGAATGGCTGAGCCGCTTGATACGATGATGGAGATCGGAACGGAAACTGTCGATGCAGAGGATCTCTTCGTTGATGCCAAGAGTACTCTGGCAAATTCACGCACCCGTGGCCTTGCAGTTATGGAAAACGGGGAATTCGCAGGATTCGTATCCAGAAGATGCTTCCTCGACGCACCTAAGTACAAGGTGATAATGGTCGACCACAACGAGCCTGCACAGAGCATCGAAGGTATAGAGACGGCTGATGTAATAGAGATCATAGACCATCACAGACTGGACGCTGTATCCACACAGATGCCTATATTCATTGATGCTGAGCCGCTCGGCAGCACCTGCACGATCATCTATCAGCAGTACATAAGACACGGCATTATGCCGGATGCATATATAGCTAAGGTAATGCTTACCGGAATCATTTCGGATACGCTGATCCTCAGGAGCCCTACGACTACAGCATCGGATATCAGCACTGTCGAGATGCTCGCAAGGCTTGCGAGGATCCCGAGCATCGAGGAATTCGGTGAGAAACTCTTCAGCATCACAGACAATCTCGAGACGCAGGATCCGGAAGAAAGCATCCTCGCAGACTTCAAGAAGTACGAATCCGGCGGTGTACGCATGGGCATCGGCCAGTGCGAGGTAACTACACTCGGAAATGTCAGAGATTATGCGGACAGATACATTGAAGCTCTGGAAACCATAAAGACCAGAGAGGGTCTGGACTGGACACTTCTGATGATCACAGATGTGCTCAGAGAGAAGAGCGTGCTGCTCGCATCCGACTACAGGGCCAACAGGGATCTGCCATATGTTATGAAGGCAAAACAGATATACAACATGCCGGGAGTTATGAGCCGCAAGAAGCAGCTCCTGCCGACACTGATTTCTATTACTGCGAAGTAATCAGAAGCCGGAATGTGCATGTATCCTTCAGGTGATAAGTCCTCGAAGAGCTTTAACCACATTTTTGGGTCCTTACGGGTGGCCCGCTCTTCTGCGGAATCACCATTCAGAATACATGCACATTCCGGCTATGAGATAATTCTAGTGCAGATAACAGAAATCAGCGGCAATTGGGGGTAAAGGATGAAAACGAACTGGTACAAGGAAGCTGTGGTATATCAGGTATACCCGTTCAGCTTCATGGATTCGGATAATGACGGAATGGGGGACATCCCCGGCATCATCTCTAAACTTGACTATATAAAAGACCTCGGAGCGACTGCCATATGGTTCTCGCCGCTTTACGTGTCTCCGTGCAGGGACTACGGATACGATGTTGCTGACTATAAGGCAATCGATCCGAAGTTCGGCACGATGGAGGATTTTGACCGCCTGATGGAGGAGTGCCGCAAACGTGACCTCAGGGTGATCATGGACATGGTCCTGAATCACACGAGTGACCAGCACCCGTGGTTCAGAGAAGCTCTTAAGGATAAGAAATCTCCGTACAGGGATTACTACATCATCCGGAAGGGCAGATGGGCCGGCAGGAAGAAGAATAAGCTGATCCCGCCTACCAACTGGACATCATCGTTCACAGGGCCTGCATGGCAGAGGATAGACGGGACGGACGAGTTCTATCTGCACCTTTTCGCGCCTGAGCAGCCTGACCTCAACTGGGAGAACCCGGCTGTAAGAGACGAGATAATCGATATACTGAAGTTCTGGCTGGACAAGGGCGTCAGCGGTTTCAGGTTCGATGTATTCAACTTGTATTCCAAGGTATATCCTCTGAGGGATGACCGGTCGCCTGTCAGATTCCAGAAGGGAACGCCGTACTATGTCGACGGGCCGAGGATGCATGAGTTCCTTAAGGAAATGAACAGCAGGGCGCTGTCTCTGTATGATTCATATACAGTAGGCGAGTCATACATACCTGATCCTGAGCACGCCTCGAGATATATAAGTGAGGAGTCGGGAGAGCTCGATACTATTTTCGACTTCGAACATCTCAACTCAGACAATAATCTCAAGTTCATGCCGAAACCATTCGATCTCAGATCGTTCAAGAAAGGGCTGATCGAACCTCAGCTCAGACATCACGGAAGCGGCTGGAACACGCTGGTCCTCGAGAACCACGACAACCCGAGAAGCGTATCGAGATTCGGCATCAACACTAAGAAGTACCGCTACGAGGCAGCGACATTCCTCGCACTGATCACATTCATGGGATGGGGTACCCCGTTCATCTATCAGGGCGAAGAGATAGGAATGACGAATTCGGATTTCCGCAGCATGAGCCAGCTCAAAGACCCTGTTTCACATTTTGTATATGACATGATGACAGGGCAGCTGCATGTTCCGCGCAAAGCGGCTTTTGCCATGATCCGCAGAGGTGCCAGGGATCACGCCAGGACACCGATGCAGTGGGACGGAAGCGTGAACGCCGGATTCAATACCGGAGCTGAGCCGTGGCAGTGCATCAACAGCAATTACAGGGAGATAAACGCTGAGAAGGATCTTGCATCGGAGAAGTCCGTATACAGGTTCTACCAGAAGCTGCTTGAGATCAGGAAGACAGATAAGACAGCCATATACGGCGAGACGATCGAGTACGATCCCGACAACAGGAAGATCATCATGTACTCACGTACGTATGAGGGCAGAAGACTGCTCATAGCCGGCAACTTCTCCGGAAAGAAGGCAGAGTGCATCATACCGGATGATTTTGCCCTGACAGAGCTTAATATAAAGCTCACCAACTATGACAGAAAAAGAATTGAACGTGTAATGGAACTCGAACCATATGAAGCGATACTTTTCGAAGAAATATGACAGTGGGGACGGTTCTGTTTGTCATCTTTTGCATATGCATTTTGCATTCATAAATGAAAGGACGGTATACAACTATGACGATTGGATATTATGCTCCGACGAATGTTCACTTCGGTGCCGGTGCTGAGGATAAGGTAGCTGAGGTCCTCAAAGCTGAGGGCGCAGCCAAGGTTCTCATTCATTTTGGCGGCGGCTCTGTAAAGAGATCCGGGCTGCTGGACAAGGTGGAAAAACTTCTGAGCGAAGGCGGGATCGAATACGTTGAGCTCGGCGGCGTTGTTCCTAATCCGAGAGTGAGCCTTGTGCGCAAGGGCATAGAACTGGTAAAAAGCGAAGGCGTCGACTTTATCCTTGCTGTAGGCGGCGGCTCTGTTCTCGACAGTGCCAAGGCTATCGGATACGGTGCTTACGGCGGCGGAGATGTCTGGGACTTCTACTGCGGCAAGAGGAAGGTCGAAGGGACCATTCCGGTAGGTGTTATCCTGACACTGGCTGCCACAGGTTCTGAGATGAGTGATTCTTCAGTAATAACCAATGATGAGACTGACCCGATTTACAAGAGGGGCGTCAGCACGGATTTCGGCAGGATAAAATTCGCACTGCTCGATCCTGAACTCACATACACAGTATCGAAGTATCAGACTGCATGCGGCGCAACAGATATCATGATGCATACACTTGAGAGATACTTCCATCAGGGCTATGCTCTCGACTTCACAGACCAGATGTCATTCACTCTCCTAAGGGAGGTAATGAAGAATGCTCCGGTCGCACTTGAGCATCCTGATGATTATGATGCAAGAGCCAACATCATGTGGTGCGGTACACTTTCGCATAACGGACTTATGGCTACAGGCAACGCAAACAAAGGCGACTGGGCATGTCACCAGATAGAGCATGAGCTCTCTGCAGAGCATGACGTAGCTCACGGCGCCGGCCTTGCTGCTGTATGGGGATCCTGGGCGAGATACGTCCTGAGCGTTGATCCTGACAGATTCGTCAAGCTCGGCGAGGGTGTGTTCGGAGAGAGCGACCTGGTTAAGACTATTGAGAAGTTCGAGGAGTTCTTCAGATCGATCGGCATGCCGACAGACATCAAGGGTCTTGGCCTCGACTTCGACGAAGCTGCATGCCGTACTGCAGCGCTCGGAGTAACATTCCAGAATGCACGTACGATTGGTAACTTCAAGGTCCTGGATACTGAGGATATCTTCAATATCTACATGATGGCATCCGGATTGAAGTAAAAAATAAGCAGGCGAGCAGCACATACTGTACCCGCCTGAATTTTATCTATTACTTTAAAGGAGAAAGGAAGGGGAGAACGGAAATGAAACCTGAGATTGAACAGCTTAAGAAGATAATCGATGAGAGCAGTAATATAGTTTTCTTCGGCGGGGCAGGCGTCTCAACTGAGAGCGGGATCCCTGATTTCAGGAGTGCCAACGGTCTGTACAACCAGGATCTCGGCAGGACGGTATCCCCTGAGGAGATGATATCGCACTCCTTCTATGTAAGGCACACGAAGGACTTCTATGAATTCTACAAGGACAAGCTGATCTATAAGGATGCGAAGCCTAACGCATGTCACAAAGCCCTGGCGGAACTCGAAAAGCAGGGCAAGGTGAGTGCGATAGTAACTCAGAATATCGACGGCCTGCATCAGCTTGCAGGGAGCAAAACGGTATTCGAGCTTCACGGATCCGTACTCAGGAATTACTGCGAGAATTGCCATGCGTTCTACGATGTGGACAAGGTGCTCGGGTCTGACGGCGTTCCTTACTGCGACAAGTGCGGCGGCAGGATCAAGCCGGATGTAGTACTGTATGAAGAGGGCCTGGATGAGAATGTTATAAACGGAGCTGTCAATGCTATCGCACAGGCAGACACGCTGATCGTAGGAGGGACGACACTGATCGTTTATCCTGCAGCGGGGCTCATCAGGTATTTCCGCGGAAAGAATCTGGTGCTCATCAACATGTCAGCCACACAGGCAGACGAATCGGCGGACCTTGTAATTAGAGATCCTATCGGAGAAGTATTCAGTCAGGTGATGGGCTGGTAACAGCCTGAGCCATACGGGCAAAACAAACGGGCGGTGCACTATACAGTGCATCGCCCGTGTTTTGGTTTTTGCGTTATACCGGCTGCGTATGGTCTACCATCCTGCCTTGTACTTCAGTACTTCATCAGATATCCTGCCGTTCTCGTAGTCATCGATAGCCTGCTCGATGATATCAAATGCCTTCTCGAGAAGTTCAGGCTCTATGTTGAGAGGCGGCTGTACCCTAAGCACGTTGCCTGCTACGGAGATGATGATGAGTCCGAGCTCATAGCAGCGGAACAGGATCTTGAATGTTGTGTCGTTGTCAGACTTGCCCTCAGGATCTCTGACCACGATACCCATCGAAAGGCCGAGGTTTCTGTAGCTTTCGATTATATCAGGGTGCTTTTCAACAAGGCCTGCGGCTCTCTTCTCTGCGATGCCGATGTTCTTCTTCAGCAGCTGCTGGAACTCATCGCTGTAGTAGATGTCAAATGCAGCAAGACCTGCAGCGCATGCCAGTGCATTCGCACCCATTGTGAAGAGGTGTGCAGGAGCCGGGAGAGAATCGATGATCTCAGAGCGTGCCATGAAGCATCCGAGAGTCAGAGACGCACCTACGGACTTACCCATGATTATGCCGTCAGGAACGATGTCATAGTGCTCGATACCGAACATTTTGCCTGTACGCCAGCAGCCCTGCTGTACTTCCTCGGAGATGAACAGGATGCCGTGCTTCTTGCAGAGCTCATAAAGCTTCTTCATGAATATAGGGTGAGCAGGGAGAAGTCCGCCGTCGCCCTGGAGAGGCTCGATGATGACTGCTGCAACTTCCTCTGCAGGCAGGTAGGATTCGAACGCCGACTCCATGAGAGCCAGGCCGTACTTTTCAACGAACTCGTCACTCTGATCGATGCCGAAGAACGGGAAGAGGTAGCAGTCAGGGAGGAAAGGACCCATGCTCTGCTTGACTCTGGTCGTGCAGTTGGTAAGTGTCTGTGAACCGTATGTGCTGCCGTGGTAACCGTTGACGAATGTGATGATCTTGGTTCTTCCGGTGTATGCTCTTGCAAACTTGATAGCAGCATCGTTACCGTCAGATCCGCAGTTTCCGAAGCACACCTTTACATCGATGCCGCCCGGATATACTGACGCCAGCTTCTCAGCATATGAAATGCTCTTCTCGCTGTAGCAGTATGCCATGGTGTACTGTGTTGTTTTATCAAGCTGCTCCTTGATCGCTTCAACGATCACAGGATTGGTGCTTCCAAGATTGAGAGATGAAGCGCTTGAAAGAAAATCTATGAATTCGTTGCCGTCTTCATCGGTCAGTATAGCTCCGGAAGCCTTCGCAACAGCCAGCGGAAAATATGACAGATGAGAGCAGGGTGAGATCACCTTGTGGTCGCGCTCTATCAGTTCAAGACATTTTGATACGTTCATTTTTCTCTACTCCCTTTATAACTGAAGTTATTCAAGTATTTATCAACCGTGAAATACTATCCTAAAGAGAGAGAGCAAAACAAAAGACGCTCACAGGCGGCGGTGAAAAAATTTAGAAATAAATTTGAATTATATGAAAAATAAATGACCGGAATCTGCTGATTCAGAGGCGGTTATTCCGGGTGGGGTGAACATCTGCGAAATGCGGATGTTTTTTTGAATTTAAGGAAAAGCCGGGGGCCTTCTGAAATTTGCACACTGTTGTATTTTCAAATAAAATCTAACACGTTGTTTGGAAAATCTCACAAAAATGAAGCCGGACAACATGATGCGAAATCGCTTAAAAGAGGCAGGATCACATGCTTGAGGGCTCCGTCAACAGCTATATAAGAGAATATGTCCCTCTGGACTACGCAGGACAGGATACAGATGGGGAGATACTGGTTGACTGCTCGCTCGGAGTGAATGCTGATCCGCTTACTGACAGCGTGTTTGACACTCTTCACGGCTATCACCAGAAACCGGAGACGGCGAAGGATGCTGCAGGAAACCCGGCAGACGAGGGCAACTACGCAGATATCAAGTTCTATCCGCACGATGACTCTCTGAAGGCGGAGCTTGCTGAATGGTTCAACAGGCACGGTACCTGTGAGGGAAAACTGACCGCAGACAACTTTATTCTCGGAAACGGTTCATACGACATTCTGTCCGGGCTCAACCTGCTATGCCTTACACACGGAAGGACCGTGCTCGGGCATGCGCCGCAGTTTACGGCATACATAGACAACGTATACTGCACCGGGTCATCGTACAGAGCTGTGCCGATGCGCAGAGAGGACAACTACCGGTTTGATGCAGGTGAGTACCTGAGCATGATGACAGAGGATATCGACCTCTTCATCATTGAGAATCCCAACAATCCGACAGGACAGAGCATCCCGCTGAAGTCCATAGGCATGATCGCTGAAAAGGCGATGGTCATGGATAAGATCCTGATCGTCGATGAGGCATATGCAGACTATCTTCCTTTCGGGGACAGCGCAGTCAATCTCATCAACAGGTATCCGAACATAGTGGTGACCAGAAGCTTTTCAAAGGGCTGGGGAATGGCCGGGCTCAGGCTCGGATATGCGGTCACATCTCAGGAAAACGGACTGGCAGATGTACTGCAGAAGGTAGCGCTGCCGTTCAACAGCAACGCGCTCGCGAGATCTGTGGCGTGTGCCGCGCTCAGAGCAGATGCTGACAGCACTGCATATGAGTCGGGAATAGAGCGTGTGAAAGCTCACAAAAGAAGGCTGATCGATGAAGTCGCGGAGCTGAATGAAAAGTACGGCAAGGATCTCAGGGTAGCTGAGACTCACGGGGCGACGCCGATACTCATGCTGTATACAGGTGCGGATGACACGGGGACAGATCTCTGCACTCACATGATGTCCCGGGGGATACTGACAGTAGGATGCGGAAGCTATCCGGGACTGGACGCATCTGCGGTAAGGCTGATGCTTCCGGAGGAGGACAGAATGGACCTCCTGACGGATCTTATGGAACAGGTCGTACGCGACCTTCCGTGATCACCCAGAATTGCTATGAATTGGCGGTATTGGAGGTTATACCGCGATAAACATAGACAGTAGTTATTTCAAATTAAAAATTTTAGAAAGGGTATTATAGGAACAATGAAAGAGAAAGCTAGTTTCTACTCCAAGTATATTCTGCCGGGCGTAATCCTGCAGTCTGTACTCATCGGCGGCGGATATGCCACCGGTCGTGAGATCTACCAGTACGGCGGACTTTTCGGTTCAATGGGATGGATCTCAGGTATCACTATCGCTATAGGTTTTGCTCTGTTCTCATTCCTCACATTTGAGATCTGCAGAATCTATAAGGTATACGACTACAAGAACTTCGCGAAGACGATCATAGGACCTCTCTGGCCTGTCCAGGAAGTTCTGACGATCCTCATCTCGATCCTGCTGATCGCTGTAATGGCAGCAGCAACAGGCTCGATCTTCGCGCAGGTCGGACTTCCTGCATTCCTCGGAAGCGTCGTGGTAATCGTAGTTGTCGGTATCCTCAACTTCTTCGGAGACAAGCTCATCGAGCAGTTTGAGTCGGTCGGAACAGTTCTTCTGTACATCGGCTACATCATCTTCACTATCATCGTAATCACCCGCAAGGGCGATCACATTGCTGAGGTATTCGAAACTCACAGCACTGTTGCCTATGACGGCAATGTTACCGTAGGACTCTGCATCTGGACAGGTATCCTGTATGTAGCTTACAACATCATCTGCATGCAGATGGGAATGTTCACACTTACAAGACAGACTAAGAGAAAACACACATTCTGGGCAGGAATCGTTGCCGGAGCTCTCATGGTAATTCCATGGTTCCTCAGCTATTTCGCAATGATGTGCTTCTATGGTGATCTTTCGATCGTTGGTCCTGAAGTTGAGACTCCATGGACAGCAATGATCACAGCAGTCAACGGCGGACCTGCACTCCTCGCTCTGTTCGGTCTCGTAATGGGATGGACACTGATCGAGACAGCTACAGGAACGATCCACATGATCATCGACAGATTCGACAAGGCCATCAAGGAGAAGAACGGAAAAGAGATGAGCAAGCAGACAAGAGGAATCGCAGCTGTAATCGTACTCGTAGCAGCTCTCGTCCTCTCCCGCGTCGGAGTCGTTGACCTGATCGGCGCAGGATACACAGCTCTGTCATACGGCTTCATCATCTTCTATCTGCTCCCTGTACTTATCATCGGCGGATACAAGATCATCAAGCACAAGGATGCTCCTGAAGCTGAAGCTGAGGCTGAATAGTATTCAGCAGACCTGATAAAACACATAGCATAAAAAGACTGCCGCACCGTTCAGACGGGGCGGCAGTTTTGCGCGATATATTATTTACAGCGGAGCGATGATGTTGGTCTTTCCTGCAAAATCCAGTATCATGTCGCTGTCTACGCGAAGGTCTCTTATGAGCTCTTCTGTGATCTCAAGTTCTTCTGTCGAGAAGATCATTACCGATGCCGAAGGGCAGCCGTACGTTGAAGATACAGACAGTGCGAGGCTCTTGACGTGGTTCCTCATCCACTGAGGACTCTTGACGAGAATGCTCATCCGGTCTTTCGATCCGGCTACGTTCTGAAGTGTTATGTATGCGAAGGTGTCATCGCATGTCATTGTTCCGGTGTAAATGAACAGCGGATCGGAAATGTCTATGCTGTCTCCGTAACTCATGTACAGAACGACATTGTCCTCGTTCGAGTCCGGTACTTCGCCGGTAATATCCATTATGCCGAGCAGCATATCATTCTGCTGTGACAGGAGACTGTAGACGTAAAACCTCTTGCTGCGCCTTAAGAAGTTGCCGGTGTTCCTGAGTGAAACCGGCTTTTCCTTACTGAAGTCCGTCAGCTGGCTTATCTCAATTCCCAGTGCATCAGCTATTTCTGACAGCGTCAGTATGTCGATGTTGACGCTTCCGCTCTCATATTTACAGATTGTTGAAGGACTCTTGTGCACAATATATGCAAGCTCCTCAAGAGTAAGATTCTGATGTTTGCGGAAAAGTCTGATCCTGCCCCCTATGTGTTCAAGCCTGTCCATGCGGTACCCCCCCTGACTGCTGACAAGTGTGACTCTGACACTTTCCTGTGACGCAAATAATCACGTAAAAAGTGAAACAGATGAATTTATTACCCTTTTCATATATTGTAGTACAGTTTGCTGAAAATAATACTTCCGCTATATGAAAATCAGCGGTCGTAAACTTGCATGAAACGAAAACCGGGAGATGGACAAAATAAAAGAGCCATGCCCGTAAGAGCATGGCCCGGAAATACCGGTTTATTTGATATGTGCTATCTTGTCGCACTGGACATCGCCCGTTTCAGGATTGCGCAGAACGTGATAGTAAGCGTAGTCCTCCGGGGTCAGCTTGCTGCTTTCCCTGAAGATCTCTTCGGCATTCTCGCGTCTGTCAGGTCTGATCCTTACGGAAATACCGCAGCTGGCCGAAATAAATCTCGGGACCGGCATGATGGTCACTTCTGCAGGCTTGAGAAGCTTCTCTGTTGAGATAGCAGCGTGCGTTGATTCAAATGTGAGCAGATAATATTCGTTCATAACGTTCTTATTATACATAATCGCGGGCTTTTGTAAACCCGCGATTTTGTGTTGACAAATGACTGCCTTTTCTGCTTCTGCAGATTATTACAGCTTGATGACCTTGCTTACTTCCTGCATAGCTCCGAGGATGTCGTACATGTTGCTTACTGTTCCGACCTTGAGCTCGTCCTTGATGCCGTAGAAGTTGAGGCATGTTCCGCAAACCAGGACCTTGGTTCCCTTTTCGATGAGAGTGTTGAGGTTCTCAACGATCTGTGGCTCAACGCCTGTTACCAGCTTAACGCCCTCGTTCATGAAGAGAACGTATGAAGGAACCTTGTCGGACTCGCTGAGTGTGAAGATAGCCATCTTTGCGAGGTTTCCGCCGAGCTCGGAATCGTTGGTTCCGATAGCGTTAGTGTTGAAGAATACAGCGTATGTATCTGCTACGTCTACGTGTGCGTTCTTCTTGGTCTCGCCGTTAGCGAACTTTACGAGGAACTTGTCGCCACATGGTTCGCTTGTTGCAGGTCTTCCGAGTGAGTCGCCGAGTCTTGTCAGGTTGTCGATCTGAGTCTGTCCGTCTACGATGATCTCAACATCCTGCTCGCCTGCCTCGAGCTCTTTCTTAGCCATGATTACAGGAATAGGGCACTGCTTGCCGCCAGCATCGATTCTCATTAGTATTACCTCCGGTTATTTATAAAATTGCAAGCGGAAGGGCTGCCGGCATACGGCTGTCAGCTCTGCCGCTGTTTTTAACACCAAATAATAATATACTATTAATGCGCTGCGGTGGCTTATTGAAAAAATCTATACCGGATGGCATTAAAACAGCCCGTCTGCAATCCAGATAATATGGATGCATTTGTCTGCAAAAATATACTGCAATGCGGGGTTTCGCTGTGACTTTTGCGCCCCTGATATAGTATGATTATAGGGATTACAGAGCAGGAAGGAAAACACATGGTAATATTTGATCTTGACGGAACATTATGGGATTCCGGAGACTCAGTAGGAAAGTCCTGGAACATAGAGATACAGCGTGCCGGGTACGATATCACGGTTACTGCTGATGACCTCAGGCGCAATATGGGCAAAACGATGAATGAGATCGCGGATGATCTGTTCAGCTTTCTGCCTGAAGAAGAGCGGTATGCTCTCGCGCGGAAATGTGAAGTCTTCGAAAATGCATACATAACAGAGCACGGCGGAAATCTGTTCGAAGGAGTCCGTGAGACCCTGATTGAGCTGCATGATACCGGTGTGAAAATGAGTATCGTCAGCAACTGTCAGGAAGGGTATATCCCGGCTTTCCTCACATCAATGGATATGCACAGGTACTTCATCGACTATGAGGAATGGGGCAGAAGCGGACTTCTCAAGGCTGAAAACATACGCCTGGTCATGGAGCGGAATGGCATTGAGAAAGCTGTATATGTCGGAGATATCCAGAAGGACGCAGATGCTTCGGCGAAGGCGGGCGTTCCGTGCATATGGGCGGCATATGGATTCGGACACATCGATAAGCCTGCAGGGGTGCTGAATAAGTTCAGTGATCTGCCGCAGGTACTCAGGGATTTAGGCTATTTATAAGAATGACGTGCGTTTTTGCTCCGCCCTGTTCGCGTCCTCGAGAGCACTGACTGTACGGCAGCTTTCTGCGGAATACTCACAGTACAGAGCAAACACGCCTGTCAGACATAATAAGAAAGCGATAAACCATGAAGCTTAATAACAAAAGAACTGTACTTGTAGGTCTGGCATTCCTGTCCATCTGTTCTTTCTGGCAGATGTATGACAATGTAGTGCCTCTCATGCTGACCAAGACTTTCCATCTCAATGAGACTTTCTCGGGTGCTATTATGGCCGCGGACAACGTGCTTGCGCTGTTCCTGCTGCCGTTCTTCGGCACCCTTTCAGACAGGACGCGCAGCAGGCTCGGCAAGAGAACGCCTTACATACTTGCCGGGACCGCGGCCGCTGTCATCTTTCTCAACATACTTCCTCTGCTTGACAACGGATATTACGCATCCCCGTCGGCCGGAAAGATGGCAGCTTTCGTAATACTGCTCGGACTGCTGCTCATAGCTATGGGAACTTACCGCTCACCGGCCGTAGCACTCATGCCTGATGTGACGCCAAAGCCTCTGAGATCCAGGGCCAATGCTATCATCAACCTGATGGGTGCGGTAGGAGGGATCATATATCTCGCTGTTGCTGCAGTCATGTACCCGAATTCAAAAGTGCTCGGCATGGAGCACGTGAATTATCAGCCGCTCTTCATTGTCGTTTCAGCAATCATGATCGTCTCGATAGCTGTCATGTTCGCGACTATCAGGGAGCGTCAGCTGACAGAGGAGAATCAGGCACTTGAAGCTCAGCATCCTGAGTGGAACCTCGCTGAAGATGACGGAAGCGGCAACGAAGTGCTGCCGCAGAAGGTCAGAAAGAGCCTCATGTTCCTGCTCGCTTCCATAGCCTTGTGGTTCATAGGCTATAACGGCATCACCACGTGGTTCACCACATACGTTGATCAGGTCATGGGACAGGGCCTCGGAGGCGCTTCGACATGCCTTCTCATAGCAACAGGCGGAGCGATCATTTCATATATCCCTATCGGTCATATAGCGCACAGGATAGGAAGAAAGAAAACTATAATGATCGGTATCGTGCTGCTCGCGGCATGCTTCCTCGGCGGATTCTTCCTGACGACAGCATTCCACAGTATCAACGCGGTAGTGTTCATAGTCTTTGCACTCGTCGGTTTTGCATGGGCGGCTATCAATGTCAATTCGCTGCCTATGGTGGTCGAGATGTGCAGGGGTTCGGATATAGGCAAATTCACAGGTTATTACTACACGGCTTCCATGGCAGCCCAGGTCATTACGCCGATCCTCGCGGGATTCCTGATGAGGAACGTAAGCTACAAGGTGCTATTCCCGTATGCGGCATTTTTCGTTGCAATGAGCTTTGTCACTATGACACAGGTCAGGCACGGTGATGCGGCACCTGAGGCAAAGGGCGGACTGGAAGCATTTGAAGAAATGGATGACTGATCAGAGAAAATGAAAGCAATAAGCAAAATCACAGATACACTGAGGGATGCCAGGGTGATGACAGGGCGCACAGGGAGGATGCCTGCGCCGAGGGAGGTGAAACTGGCAGAGCGCTATGCTCACAGGGGGTTTCATGACAAGCCTCATATCCCGGAGAATTCGATGGCAGCCTTCAGAAGAGCTGCAGAACACGGCTTTCCGGTAGAGTTCGATGTACATCTTATTGCAGACGGAAGTCTTGTGATCTTTCATGATGAGTCGCTTGAAAGAGAGACCGGGGTCAAAGGAGAGATAGAGGATTACGATATAGTCAACCTCAGCCGCCTGAGGCTTGAGGGCACTGATGAACATATCCCGACGTTTGATGAGGTGCTGGACCTGTATGAGCATACGGGTCTTCCGGTCCTGATCGAACTCAAGGTGGCAAGAGGCAACTACCGTGAACTTACGGAAGCTGTATGCAGGAGACTCGACAGCTATACCGGGGAATATACGGTAGAGAGTTTTGACCCGAGAGCGCTGCTGGTGCTGCGCAGGATAAGACCTGAAATCAGAAGAGGGCAGCTGGCGCAGAACTTCATAAAGACCAGAGAGGGCCTGCCTTATCACCAGGCAGTGCTCCTGACCAACCTGGCATTCAACAGGATAGTGCAGCCTGATTTCATCGCGTACCGGTTCACCGACAGGATGGTGCCTGCGCTCAGAAGAGCGGCTAAGAGGAAAGGCATCCCGGAAGCGATGTGGACAATAAAGACACCTGAGGACTACAGAACTGCAGTAAGAGAGGGCTGCGTCCCTATATTCGAGCAGTTCGACCCGGATAATATGTAAAACGAAAGGAACGGATCAATGAAGAACAAAAGAAGAGACGGAGTGAGAGTCAAGGGACTGGACGGTTATCACAATATCCTTCCGTATATCATGCCTAAGAGGACTGAGGCGGAAGTCTCCATGACAGAGCAGTTCGACGTAACAGACCTCGTGAAGTACATGAAGGAGAGGAATGAAGAGGAAGGCGTAAACATCAAGATCTTCCATTCGATCGTCACTGCTGTGGCAAGGACTGTTTATCACAGACCGAGACTCAACTGGTTCATCTCGGGCAGATTTTTCTATGAGAGACCGGACATCACATTCTCCTTCGTTGTAAAGCAGAAGTTTGAAGATACTGCTGATGAGACTCTCATGTTCATGAAGGTCGAGCCTGATATGAATATCGATTCGATTTCAAAACTGATCCTCGGAGATGTCAAAAAGGTGCGCAAGGCCAAGAGCAACGACCTTGACAAGCTGATGAACTTCGTGGGCAGCCTTCCGAGGCCGTTCCTTGAGGGATTCTTCGCAACTCTCAGGAGGCTCGAGTACCACGGTGTGATGCCAAAGGCCCTGACAGCCGGCGACCCGAACTATTCATCGGTGCTGCTGTCCAACCTCGGGTCGATCGGCGCTGATTCATGCTATCACCACCTGAGCAATTACGGGACATGCTCGTTCATGATCACCATCGGCAAGCTTCATCAGGAGCAGAAACTGATGTACGACGGCACATGGCAGCCGCGTGATGTGATCAACTGCACGTTCAACATTGACGAGAGACTTGCGGACGGTTTCTATTATGCAAAATCCCTCAGGATCATGAAGTATCTTCTTGAGCATCCTGAGGCAATGGAGGAGCCTATCTCGCAGCCTGTGCCTGTAGAACTGTAATTGGGCATATCCGCAGATCAGTAATAACAGCTTTTGCACAGTCTGTGAGAGTTAAGTATAAGGGGGTATATAATGGCGGGACCTGGTCCGGGACGTATGGGCGGCCCGATGAGATTCCTCACTGATGAGGAAAAACAGAACATGCCCAAAGTGACGAAGGCGCTGCTTGTCAGGATACTGAGTTATCTCAAGCCGTACTGGCTGCAGTTCATCTTCGTATTCATCGCGATACTTCTGTCGGCAACTGTGGGACTGCTGCCGTCAATAATAACCGGACGCATCGTTGACGAGGCGCTCGTCGGGAAGAACATGGAGCTGCTTATCAGGCTGCTCCTTATGGCTTTTGCTGCGCTCACAGTGAGCCAGCTGGTCGGTGTGCTTGAGAACTACATCAATGCGTGGATATCCCAGAGGATAATCTTCGACATGCGCAATCAGATGTACAGGCATCTCCAGTACATGCCGCATTCCTTCTTCACGACCGAGAAGCAGGGCGACATCATCACGAGGATGAATACTGACATAAGCGGTGTCAGTTCTGTCATCAGCGGCACGCTCTCGAACATTGTCAGCAATGTCGCGACGGTAGTCACGACTCTCGTTGCGCTGTTCAGCATGAGCCCGCATCTTGCGGTTGTGGGCATACTGGTCATACCGCTTCTCATTCTTCCGACGAGGACGGCGGGCCGTACGAGATGGAAGTATCTCACACAGAGCCAGGCCAAGAGTGATGAACTCAATCAGAAGATAGACGAGACGCTCTCGGTCAGCGGCTCGATGCTGGTCAAGATATTCACCCGCGAGCAGAAGGAATATGATGATTTTGTCAAAGTCAACAGAGAGGTGACAGATCTCAACCTCAAGGAGCAGAGATCAGGCCGGCTCTTCAGAGTCGTCATGGGAATGTTCACACAGGTCGGACCTCTTCTCATATATTTTGCCGGCGGGTATTTCATAATAAAGAACATCGACCCGGATCTTACGGTCGGTGTCATTACAGCGACGGTAGCGCTTATCAACAGGCTGTACCGTCCGATAGAGCAGCTCCTGAATCTCTCCGTAGATTTCACCAGATCGCTCGCACTCTTCACCCGTATCTTCGATTATTTTGACAGAGAGAACACTATCGTCTCGCCTGAGAACGGCGAGAAGCCGGATGTGGACAACAAGCCAATCACATACGAGCATGTTGCTTTCAGCTATAACCCTGAGAATCCGATCCTTACAGACGTGAACTTCGAGGTGCCGGGCGGATCGATGTACGCGATAGTCGGACCTTCGGGTTCGGGCAAATCAACGGTGGTCAATCTCATACCGAGGCTGTACGACGTGAACGGCGGAAGCGTTAAGGTCGCGGGCGTCGACGTAAGGGATTTTGACCTTGAATACCTGAGATCGAAGATCGGCGTCGTGACACAGGAGACGTATCTTTTCAACGGGACGATACTTGAGAACCTGAAGTACGCCAACGATAACGCCACGATGGAAGAAATCGAGGCGGCATGCAGGATAGCCAACATCCACGACTTCATAAACAGCCAGCCAGACGGCTATAATACCCAGGTGGGCAACCGCGGGCTCAAGCTCTCGGGCGGCGAGAAGCAGAGGCTGTCCCTGGCAAGAGTCATACTCAAGGATCCTAAGATCCTGATCCTCGATGAGGCGACTTCGGCCCTCGATTCGATCTCCGAGAATTCCATACAGGATGCGCTCGAGAAGATGATGAAGGGCAGAACGAGCATAGTCATCGCGCACAGACTCTCGACTATCCTGAAGGCAGACCGGATCCTTGTTGTCAAGGACGGGGTCATCGCCGAGCAGGGTACTCACGAAGAACTTCTCGAGCTGGGCGGCACTTATAAAGATCTGTATGAGACGCAGTTCCGTCAGGCCATCGACAGCGAGGCAGCAAGGAGCGATTCTGATGAGGCTGAGGAAAGTGACGGCATAAAAACCGAGACTCTGTCCTCACAGTACTCTGTCAAGAGGATCACTGAGGCGGACATTTCGGCTGTCTACAGGCTGGCCAAGTCCAATGCGAAGTATTATGAATATATGAATACGGTCCCGACAAGAGAGAGCCTTACGGAGATCATCTCTGAACTTCCTGAAGGAGCGCAGAGGCACTGCAAGCACTTTGTCGGATTCTATAACGACGATGATGTGCTGGTCGCTGTCCTCGACCTTATCACCGGATATCCTGAAGGCGACGATGCCTTCATAGGATGGTTCATGGTTGACGGCGCTATGCAGGGCCGCGGCGTAGGCTCGCAGATAATAGCGGATGTCAGGGCGGCGATGAAGGCTGCCGGATACGACTATCTGTCGCTCGGCTGCAGCAGCAACAATGAAGAGGCGGTGGCCTTCTGGAAGAGCCAGGGCTTCCGCGAGACCGGAGAACAGGAGGAAGCAGACGGATACACCGTTGTCGGACTGGCGAAAGATATATAGCATAAAATAATACTTTTCCGACTGAAAGAAGCAGACGATGATGCAGACTAAACTTGGAACTAAATTCTGGATAGCGATGGTCGTGTTCGGACTCATGGGACAGGTCGCATGGGTCGTAGAGAACATGTACTTCAATGTGTTCATTTACAAGATGTTCCATGCTTCGCCGGCGGATATTTCGGCTATGGTCATGGCGAGCGCTGTCACTGCGGCGCTGACTACGATCATCATGGGCGCGGTGTCTGACAAGGTTGGCAAGCGCAAAGCGTTCATGAGCGCGGGATACATCATCTGGGGCATAAGCATCATCAGTTTTGCATATATCAAAAGCATATTCATGACGATAGTCATGGACTGCGTAATGACATATTTCGGATCGACCGCCAATGATGCCGCATACAACGCGTGGCTGACTGACAGGGGAGATTCCACCAACAGAGGAAAGATCGAAGGTGTCAATTCGATGATGCCTCTTGTAGCTATCCTGGTCGTGTTCGGCGGGTTCATGAGTTTCAACCTTGACACCCACGAAGCATGGACGACCATCTACTACATAATCGGTATCGCAACGACACTTATTGGTATTGCGGGCTGGTTCATGATCGAGGACGCGCCGGATCTGAAACCGGTCAGTGAAGGCCTCGGCGAGACACTGGCTTACAGCTTCAGACCGTCCGTGGCGCGGGAGAACAGGACTCTGTACCTCGGGCTCCTGAACTTTGCCGTGTTCGGCATCTCGATACAGATATTTATGCCTTATCTTCTGATCTACTATGAGAAGACTCTCGGCATGGACAATTACGTGCTGATATTCGCACCGGCCATTATTCTGGCGGCCGTTTTCACCGTGTTCTACGGCAGGAGATATGACAGTAAAGGGTTCATGAGCAGTATTGTACCGGCGATGCTCATGCTGCTTCTCGGATATGCAGTGCTGTTCTTCACGAAGACGACAATACCTGTGTTTATCGGATCGCTTCTGATGATGTGCGGATACCTCTCAGGAATGTCCGTATTCGGAGCCCTCATAAGGGACAACATACCGGAGGGCAGGTCGGGTCAGTTCCAGGGAGTCAGGATCATAGGGCAGGTATTCATACCGGGCCTGATCGGGCCGGCTCTCGGAGCATGGATCCTTAAGGACGCCGAAGTGATCGCAAACAGTGACGGCACAACTTCATTCCTGCCTGACAGAGTCATATGGTCAGCATCCGCCGCAGTCCTTGTGATACTGCTCGCAGTACTTGCCTGCACATTCGGCAGGGCATACAGGAAAGAAAAAATGTGACAACGGGGACGGTTCTCATTGTCAGCTTCTGAACGCAGGAGACTATTATGGGAGTGACATTCAGAAAAGCAGCATCCGATGATCTTGAAGACATCGTGAGAATATATGACAGGAGCCACGATGCAGAGGAAGCCGGGCTCACGACAACGGGCTGGAAGAGAGGTATATATCCTGTCCGCTCTGTTGCGGAGGCTTCGCTTGCGCGCGGAGATATGTATGTGGCTGAACTGACTGATGAGGATCATCCTGAACCGTGGGTCATAGCGACCGGTGTGATCAATCAGATCCAGGTGGATGTATATGCGGACTGCGACTGGATATATAAGGGACCGGATGATGATGTATCGGTGCTGCACACACTTGCGGTCGATCCCGATGCAAGGGGCATGGGAGCAGGCCCTGCGTTCGTAAGATTCTGGGAGAACCTTGCGGCTGAGGAAGGCTGCTCGATACTCAGGATCGATACCAATGCGTTAAATAAAAGAGCCCGCAGGATGTATGCAAAACTGGGCTACATTGAGTCGGGAGTAGTTCTGACAATTTTCAACGGGCTGAAGAATGTAGACCTCGTAATGATGGAAAAATTCATCGGAACGGATATACAGAGGCGCCTCAGGGAGATGCAGGATACGAAGTATGCGGACTTCCAGATGGCGCTGATCCCGGGCAAGGAACGTGAGCGTGCGATAGGCGTACGGACTCCGCAGCTCAGGGCTTTTGCAAAAGAACTGTACAAGGCCTCTCAGAAAGGCGACGATGCAGCGCGGCGTGAGCTTGATGAATTCATGGGGACGCTGCCGCACAAATACTTCGATGAGATGCAGCTTCACGCGTTCATAATCTCAGAGATAAAGGATTTTGACACCTGCATCGAGGAGACCGTGAGGTTCCTGCCTCACATAGACAACTGGGCGACCTGCGATCAGCTGTCGCCTAAGGTGTTCAGGAAACACAGGCATGAGCTTCTGGCGTACATCGACAGATGGCTCGCGTCAGACCATACATACACGGTCAGGTTCGGGATCCTTATGCTGATGCAGCATTTCCTCGATGACGACTTTGATATATCATATATGGACAGGATCGCAGAGATCCGTTCGGATGAATACTATATAAACATGATGATCGCCTGGTACTTCGCGACGGCGCTGGCAAAGCAGCCTGAACCTGCGATGGCAGTGCTGGAGGAACAGAGGCTGGCGAAGTGGACACACAACAAGGCCATCCAGAAGGCGATCGAAAGCCGCAGGATCACAGATGAGCAGAAGTCGTACCTGCGCACACTGAAAATATGACAATGAGAACCGTCCCCGCTGTCATGTTTTACACAGGAAATACAGAGTATGAGTCAGATAAGCTTATTTGAAACAGAGAATAACAGCAGTCAGCCGCTTGCGGCGAGGATGCGCCCGAGAAATCTCGATGAGTATGTCGGGCAGGAGCATCTTGTCGGCAAGGGCAAAGTCCTCAGGACGATGATCGAGAGGGACAGTGTCTCCTCCATGATTTTCTGGGGGCCTCCGGGAGTCGGCAAGACGACTCTGGCACAGATAATCGCTGCCGGGACCAATGCGCAATTTATCACTTTCAGTGCGGTTACGAGCGGGATCAAGGACATCAAGAATGTCATGCAGCAGGCTGACAGGATGACAGCCCTCGGCGCGAGGACTATCGTTTTTGTGGACGAGATACACAGGTTCAACAAGGCGCAGCAGGATGCTTTCCTCCCGTTCGTTGAGAAGGGCAGCATCGTGCTGATCGGCGCGACTACGGAGAATCCGTCATTCGAGGTCAACGGCGCTTTGCTGTCAAGATGCAAAGTGTTCGTTCTGCACCAGTTGAGTCAGGAGAATATCGCTCAGCTCATAAGGAATGCGCTGGCTGATCCGAGAGGATTCGGCGACATGGAAGTCAGGATCAGTGACGACGAGATCAATGCTCTTGCAGCATTCGCCAACGGTGATGCGAGGACAGCGCTTTCCACTCTTGAGATGATGGTTCTGAACGCAGAGCACAGTACGGACAAAAGCGGCAGGGAGGTCGTGACCATCACATCCGATGATTTCGAGCAATGCACGTCGAGAAAGTCTCTTCTCTATGACAAGCAGGGCGAAGAGCACTATAACCTCATCTCCGCACTTCACAAGTCCATGCGTAATTCGGACGCGGATGCGGCAGTGTACTGGCTGGCCCGCATGCTCGAATCGGGTGAGGATCCAATGTATATAGCAAGGCGCGTGACGAGGTTCGCGGCGGAGGATGTAGGCCTCGCCGACCCGAGAGCTCTGGAGCTCTCGGTCGCGGCATTCCAGGCATGCCATCTCATAGGAATGCCGGAGTGCAGCGTGCACCTCACCGAGGCCGTAATATACAACGCTCTCGCGCCGAAGTCGAATGCCATGGAAGTCGCTTACATGCAGGCTGCCGCTGATGCAAACAAGAGCATAGCAGAGCCTGTTCCGCTACACATAAGGAATGCCCCGACAAAGCTCATGAAAGAGCTCGATTACGGCAAGGGGTATGTGTATGCACACGATACAGAGGACAAGATAGCAGACATGGAGTGCCTGCCTGAGAACCTCCGCGGCACCGAGTATTATCACCCGGGAGATCAGGGATTTGAGCCGAGATTCCGCGACAGATACGAAGCAATCAAGAGGTGGCGTGAGGAGCACAGGAAAAAGTAGCTCCTGATATGCGATTTTGCACTAATACAGTACAATTCGGGCGCAGAATTATAATGACATCAACAACTCTGTTGTGATATACTTTTTAGGCTGGTGCATTATGCCAGCCTAAATTTATTTAAGAAATATGCGCGGGTCCGGCTGCGGCCCTGAGCATACGGGAATCAACAAGCATGAAAGATATAGAGATCAGAGAATTATTCAGTAACACACAGGCATACGCCGATAAGGAAGTCGTTGTAAGAGGATGGGTGAGAGGCAACCGCAGCTCCAACCAGTTCGGATTCATTTCCCTCAACGACGGAACATTCTTCACACCTGTACAGGTAGTGTATGAGGCAGACCGCATCAGCAACTATCAGGAGGTAGCAAAGTACCGCCTGAGTGCAGGCATCATGGTAAGAGGCACACTCGTGCTCACACCAGAGGCAAAGCAGCCGTTCGAGATCAAGGCAGACGAGATCGTTCTCGAGGCTGATTCCGAGCCTGACTATCCGCTTCAGAAGAAACGCCACTCGATGGAATTCCTCAGAGAGATCGCTCACCTCAGACCGAGGAGCAACACCTTCTCCGCAGTATTCAGAGTAAGGAGCGTTGCAGCATATGCGATCCATCAGTTCTTCCAGGACAGAGGATTCATCTATGCACACTCACCTGAGATCACATGCAGTGATGCAGAGGGTGCCGGCGAGATGTTCCAGGTTACGACTCTCGATCTTGACAATCTTCCACGCACAGAGGATGGTAAGATCGATTACACTCAGGACTTCTTCGGCAAGAAGGCGAACCTGACTGTATCCGGACAGCTTGAGGCAGAGATCATGGCTCTCGCTTTCCGCAACGTATACACATTCGGACCTACATTCAGAGCAGAGAATTCAAACACTGCAAGACATGCATCTGAGTTCTGGATGATCGAGCCTGAGATGGCGTTCTGTGATCTTCAGGGAGACATGGACATAGCTGAGGCGATGATCAAGTTCATCATCAGTGAGGTTCTGAGAAAATGCCCTGAGGAGATGAAGTTCTTCAACAGCTTTGTCGACAAGGGACTTCTCGAAAGACTCGACAACATCGTCAACTCAGACTTCGAGAGGATCACATACACACAGGCTGTTGAGATCCTGCAGAAGTCCGGAAAGAAGTTCGAGTATCCGGTAGAGTGGGGACTTGAGCTCCAGACAGAGCATGAGAGATATCTCACTGAGGAAGTCTTTAAGAAGCCTATCTTCGTGACAGACTATCCGAAGGACTGCAAAGCTTTCTACATGAGGCTCAACGACGACGGCAAGACGGTAGCAGCATGCGACATGCTCGTACCGGGAGTCGGAGAGATCATCGGCGGCAGCCAGAGAGAAGAGCGTTACGATGTGCTCCTTAAGAAGATCGAGGACATGGGACTCACTGCAGACGACTATGACTGGTACCTCGACCTCCGCAAGTACGGCGGCGTCAAGCACGCAGGCTACGGACTCGGTTTTGACCGTATCCTCATGTACATGACGGGCATGAGCAACATCAGAGACGTCCAGATGTTCCCGAGAACACCGGGTAACGCAGAGTTCTAGAAACTGTTGATTACAGCCTGCAGTGCGGGCTGACAAAATAAGATATTAAAGAAATACAATATATAACTTACCAGGAGGAACAAATGAAAGGTTATTCAAGCGACAAGATCCGCAACATCGTACTGCTGGGCCACGGCAGCACAGGCAAGACCACTTTCCTCGAAGCAGGACTGCTCAACACCAAGGTGATCAGCAGACTCGGAAAAGTTGAGTCCGGCAACACTGTATCTGACTATGAGAAGATGGAGATTGAAAAGGGATACACCATCAACCAGACTCTCGTACCTGTAGAGTACAAAGGAACCAAGCTCAACTTCATCGATACTCCGGGATTCTTCGATTTCGCAGGAGAGGCAAGAGCTGCACTTTCCACAGGCGCTACTGCTATCATCATGGTAGACGCTTCGTCCGGCATCCAGGTCGGAACAGAGAAGGCATGGGACCTTGTCAAGGAATATAACGCACCTACATTCTTCGTTATCAATAAGATCGACAAGGACAACGTAGTTGTTGAAGACGTTATTGCTGCTCTTCAGGACAAGTTCGGAAGCGCTGTTGTAACTCTTGATGACAAGGACGCTCTCAACGAGGCAGTCGCAAGTGCTGACGAAGAACTCATGGAGAAGTTCTTCGAGGGCGAAGAGTTCACAGACGAGGAGTTCGCACACGGTCTTGCAACCGGTATCCACAACGGAGATATCATGCCTGTACTCACAATGAGCGCTATCACAGGCGAGGGCGTTGATGTAGTACTCGACTCACTCTGCAAGTACGTACCAAAGCCTGCAACAGTCGTTACAAAGGCTAAGGACGCTGACGACAACGACATCGAGATCGCATGCGATCCAGCAGGAGACCTGGTACTCTTCGTATTCAAGACTCTGGCAGATCCGTTCCTCGGAAAGATCTCATATGCAAAAGTAGTATCCGGAACACTCAAGTCCGGTGCTGACGTTTACAACCCACGTTCAGAGAAGTCTGAAAAGCTCGGTTCCGTATTCTTCGTAAGAGGAAAGAACCAGGAGATGACAGACACTGTAGTTGCCGGCGACATGGTAGCTCTCGGAAAGCTCCAGAACACCAAGACCGGCGACACACTCTGCGCTAAGAACAAGCAGGTAAGGATCCCTGCTATCGCATTCCCAAGCCCATGCTACTTCATCGCTGTAGAAGCTGCAGACAAGAATGAAGACGAGAAGATGGCTCAGGGTCTGTCCAGACTCATGGAAGAGGATCCAACATTCGTACTCGAGAGAAACGCTGAAACACATCAGACACTCCTCGGCGGACAGGGTGACATCCAGCTCGGAATCATCCAGGCTAAGCTGAAAGACAGATACGGCGTATCCGTAAATGTTGTTCCTCAGAAGATCGCTTACAGAGAGACCATCAAGGGCAACTCCGATGTTCAGGGTAAGCACAAGAAGCAGTCCGGCGGTGCAGGACAGTATGGTGACGTTCACATCAGATTCTCACCATCCCAGGAGCCTGGCCTCGAGTTCTCAGAAGAGCTCTTCGGCGGATCAGTTCCTAAGAACTACGTACCTGCAGTTGAGAAGGGACTTCTCGAGTGCATGGAAAAGGGCCCTCTCGCAGGATGCAAAGTACAGAACATCAAGGCCGTTCTCTATGACGGTTCATATCACGAAGTAGACTCCAACGAAGTTTCCTTCAAGATCGCTGCATCCCTCGCATTCAAGAAGGGTATCGTAGAGGCTAAGCCTTGCCTCCTCGAGCCTATCATGAAGCTTGAGATCACAGTTCCTGAAGCATACGTAGGAGCTGTAATGGGCGACCTTCCTAACAGAAGAGGTATCGTAATGGGAATGGACCCTACAATGAGCGGTACTGTTCTCCACGCTGAGGCACCTCAGTCAGAGCTCTTCGACTATGCTATCGCACTCAGATCGATGACACAGGCAAGAGGATCCTTCACTGTTGAGTTCGCAAGATATGCAGAGCTGCCGGGCAACCTCGCAGACAAGGTAATCGCAGCTTATAAGGCTTCGCAAGAGGAAAAATAACGCCTTCGGTAGAATCATTTCTTCGGACTATACGATTTCACAGACTCCCGGACTTTTGTCCGGGAGTCTTTTCGTATGAAGTAGGCTGTTCCTTCCGGACGCAAAATAGGTTATAATAACGAAAACGATTTAGAGAGATTGTTGATAAGCATATTAACAGATAAGCATATTAATTAACTGAAGGGATTAAAAATGTACTATATTGACGAAACCAATGCCAAACAGCATGTATATCCTACATACGGCAGGCAGTTCGCTTCATACAGATGGTATAAGCCAATCTTCACAGGGGCGCTGTTTGCGGCTATATATATGGCGTTAACGCTGGGCGGGATCATGGCGGTCACTATTGGTGCCGGAGTTGCGACAGGAGATACTACCGGAACTTATACTTTTAATAAAATGCTGGAGATCGTTTCGGGCGGATATGACACAATGGATATGTCAGACCCGTTTCAGTCCGTGCTCCAGCTGGGAAGCCTTGCTATAGCTATACCTTCGCTCTGGCTTGCATCACTCATAGTCAGGGACCGTCCGATGTCATCATATACATCCTCAAGAGGCGGATGGAGCAGCAAGGTGTTCTGGAGATGCCTTCCGGTAGCGTTCAACATCAATGGCCTGCCTATAATC
>JAZQHU010000043.1:0-24255 GCA_045540775.1 Anaerovoracaceae bacterium
GAGATCAGAGATAAAGAACAGGTTTCCATATTGCTTGTTTCGCATGACCTGGCTCTTGTAAGCATGATCTGTGACCGGATCATGGTGATGAAAGACGGCAGACTGATCGAATACGGAAGCACGGAGAAGATATTCGATGAGCCTGAGAATGAATATACACAGAAGCTGATACGGGATGTTCCGAGGCTGAAGAAATGACCATATTGTCAGGAAGAGATCTGAATAAAACTTATATAAGCCGTGACCGTGAGGTGCGGCCGCTTCAGCATGTGGATTTTGAACTGAATCAAGGCGAAATACTCGGCATAGTCGGCGAGAGCGGCAGCGGCAAGAGCACCCTCCTCAAGGTGATCAGCGGTATAGAAAAACCTGACAGCGGAAAGCTGTATCATCAGGAAGAAGAGTATACGGGGCAAGGCCCTGAGAAGGCAGGGAAATTCCTGCAGATGATATTTCAGGATGCTTACGGGTCCTTTGATCCGAGAATGACGATGGAAAAATCTCTGAGAGAGGGCTCTGATGAGAGCCGGGAAGAGATACTCAGAGTGATCGGAGAAGTCGGCCTGACAGAGGAACTTCTGAGCAGGCGCCCTCGCCACCTGTCAGGAGGGCAGTGCCAGCGAATGTCTATTGCAAGGGCTCTTCTGTCTCACGCCGGTGTACTTCTTTGCGATGAGATAACGAGCGCGCTGGATGTGACGACACAGGCGCAGGTGATAAAACTTCTTATGGAGATCAGAGATAAAGAACAGGTTTCCATATTGCTTGTTTCGCATGACCTGGCTCTTGTAAGCATGATCTGTGACCGGATCATGGTGATGAAAGACGGAGTAGTTGTGGATCAGGGAGAGACCGGAAAGGTGATATCCGATCCGGCATCTGACTATACACGAAAGCTGCTGAAAAGCATTATCGCGGTTTGAAGAAGTTCGATAAGGAACTTCCCTTCTCTGATTTGAAGAGGAGGGAAGTTTTTTGGTGCGCCCGGTTGAATCCTGAAATCCCTGTAATGCAGTGATTTCAAGTGCTTCAGAGAATTGCAAAAACGGGCAAAAGTCGGAACGATGCATACAGAGGAATACAGATCCTTTCAAGCGTCGGAACGAGGAACGCAATTGTCGTCAAGAAACCGCAAGATGGTTTTGTGTTGATGACACAATGGGCTTAGAGTATAATTACACCGAATCGGAGGTGTATTATGTTCTATTTGAAGGGATGGCTGCGGTGTCTGAAACAGTTTGAACCGAGTGTTATCAGCCTGTCAGAGCAGGATTCTATATTCAGAAAAGTACAATCGATCGCAGAAGATACAGCTTTTAGCAAAAATAAAGTTTATATAGGTAAATTGTCCGAGGCTGCCTATCGCTTTAAGGCGATGAGCGGCATTACGCTGTTTCTGATAAATGATACAAGTTACAAATTGGATAAACTAAACTGTGGTGACAACACAGTTATTATCCTCCCGACTGGCACGAACAGAGACGAACTGTATTCAGCTTGCACATCATTTCTGCAAACCCAGGATGAAATCATAGAAAAACGACAGCAGCTTATGGATGCATATCTTGAAGAGGATTCGCTTCAGGGACTTCTTAATGCTGTATCTGAAATCATCGATAATCCTGTGATGGTCATCGACAATAGCTTCAGACTTGTATGCGCTTCAGAATATGAAGAGTGCTCTGACCTGGTGTGGAATGAAAGTATACGAAATGGGTACTGCTCATATGAGTTTATTTCACAGTTCAACAAGTTGAATGAGATCAATGATATCAGACGCGGAGAGACACCGGTGCTTGCAGGTTGTCTCATGAGTCCGATGAGGCGCTGCATCATCACATTATTTGCCGATCATAAGCCTGTAGGATACGTTCTGTCCATTGAGGCCGATAGCTCATTTGATGCTGTTAAAACTGAAATGATAGAGCAGGCAGCAAAACTGATAGCGAGGGAACTGGTCAAATCAGCGCATAATGCTGGAATTGATCCGTATAATTCATCGTGGGACGCTGTGGTTAACGCTATAGAGGGAGCGCCTAAGAGCGACAAGATACTACGGGAATATCTGAGAAGTGAGGGGCTTCGAAGTGATTCAGAGTATTATGTAATGTTAATGACTTTTAAAGGCGATGATGAAAAGAGTATTACGCAAATGCCTTTATATAATGTGTTTAAATCAGTATTCCCGAGGAGCACATTAAGCTACTACAAAAATGATGTCCTCGCTATAATCGATTACGATGAGGGCAAGGATAGGCTCGATGAAGATATATCAGGAAAAGCGGAGTATATATCAGATAAGCAGATACGGGTCGCTGTAAGTGACGGTTTTACAGATCTTGCGTTTTTCAGAAGATATTATGATCAGGCAAAGCGCGTGCAGGAGCTGATGATCGGTCTGGACATACATGAGTGCTATTGTATATACAACAAGGTCAGGATTTATGATATGCTGCTCAACAGCATTGATCCGGCCGAGATGCCCCTTTTCCTGAGCGATAAGGAGCGAGCGCTGTTCCAGTATGATCTGGATAATGGAACGGAATACTTCAGAACCCTGTACAGCTATATCAAGAACAGCAGGCGGCTTGGAGATGTTTCTGAAGAGCTGCATATACATAAAAATTCTGTCAGCTATCGTATCAATCGTATCAAGGAATTGTTCGATATTGATCTCAATGATGCCGAGACCAGGATAGGATTCTTTCTGGCATATCATGTACTTGCGCTGAGAAATATGAAAAAGGAATCAGAAAATGATGACTGAATATATCAGACTTGCAGACAGAATAAATGAGGTATTCGATCTTGACCTTGAACCGCATGATGAGGACCGCGCCTTTGTTAAGCTGTTCAGTAAAATGCTTTCCAGAAGAGATGCCATGATAGCATGCTTGCTGGATGAGCAGCTGCGTCCCTCGTCATATGCTGCAAGATCGCTCAACATCTCTGATGAATCGGCAGCGAGAGCTCTGAAAAAAATGGCACGGAAGGGGATCATTTTCGAGCACAAGGAAGGACGGGAATATACTTATAAACTGATGCCCTTTGTTCCCGGTATATTTGAGGCCATGGTACATGAATCCGGGGATCCATTCATAGCTGCCTGTCTGAAAGAGTACACAGAAGAAGTCAGTAGACTCGGAAATACGGACAACGATGTACTCATTCCGGTCAACAGCAAGATAGAGGTCAGGACTGAGTCTGTCTCTTTTGAAGAGATAAGTGTGTACCTTGATGCTCATGACAGCTATGCTGTAATGGACTGTATGTGCAGAACTATACACAAAGCTCATGATAAAGCGTGCGGACACAGTATTAAAGATATGTGCATCCTTATCGGGAGCAGTGTGGACTACTACGTCAGAACCGGAAAGGCCCGCAGAGCAACCCGAGATGAAGTAGAGCAGATACTGAGAAAAGCTGAAGCAGAAGGACTTGTTCATGAGATGTATCCCATGAACAAATCAGACAGCATCTTTATATGCAATTGCTGCTCTTGCGGATGCCTCTTCCTTGGATTATCCAAAAGGATACACTCGGTAATCACGTATGACGGTATAGTGCGGATCGATAGAGAGAAATGCAGCAGATGCGGCACGTGTATAAGCAGATGCCCGGAACAGGTTTTCGGATGGGAAAGTGGCGGCGCTATTGCAATTGACAGCAGCCGATGCTTTGAGTGCGGAATGTGCAGACTGATCTGCCCTGAAAAAGCAATCGCAATAGGCTAGTTGTGTCAGTAGCACAGTACACGATGATGCAATTGTGCTGAAGCTTATAAAATTATTCCAGATAAACAGAAAATGACGCAGATGGCATGCCAAGCCATCTGCTTTTTTGTGCTCATAATCGCTTTGCGGAGAAAATATTTGAAGGCACAGAACATTTTTAAGAGACGATATGGCTGATAAACTTTTAACATGAACGAACCGTGGGTTCACATTGAGATAAGAGGAATGAAAGGCGGTAGATATTATGACAAGAGAGGAAAAAATCTTACAGTTTTGCGCAAAGATAAATGTCCTCAATCCGAATCTTACAACTAAGAGTGCGGAATACATTTATACAGACGCGTTGATCAAGGATGACTATCTTCTGGATGTACTCCTGAAGATAGACTTCAGAAATCCTATGTATATTGATGAATTCGCCAAAAGGATAGATGTAACCATAGAACGTGCGGCGGAGATCGCTGACGAGCTCGGCAGACTCGGATTCATCGAATACGAAGCAGACGAAAACGGTGTTGACAGAATTACAGTCCCTGTATTCCTTCCGGGAATCATGGAAATGGGTGTTATGGATCTTCAGAAGGTCGAAGATCATCCTGAGATCACATACGCATTCCAGAAGCACGCTCAGAATCTTACTGACGCAGTAGCCTCCGTAGTTCCTATGGGTAAGGGCCTCTGCCGTGTACTCCCTGTAGAGAAGGCTATTGCAGGCGATTCAAGAAAGGTAGAGAAAGAAGAGATCAGCCACTGGATCGACAAGTACTATCCGTCCATCGCTCTTCAGCCATGCCAGTGCCGCAGATCCAGAAGATACAATGGTGAGCTTGGCCATGACCTTGAAGGCGAGTGGTGCATCTCCATCGGATATTTTGCCGAGCACTGCATCCGCACCGGCAAGGGCAGAAGACTGACTAAGGAAGAAGTATATGATGTACTGCAGAGAGCTGAGGACCTCGGATATGTACATGAGCTGACCAACATATATGGACCAGAAGAGTCATGCTTCATCTGCAACTGTGCATGGTCATCATGCCTCGCGCTGAGAACAGGCTGGTACTGCAACTCGCCTAATCTCGTTTCTTCAAACTATCGCGCAGAGGTCGATCCATCCAACTGCGTAGCATGCGGACAGTGCGTTGAGGTATGCCCTGCCAATGCTGTAAGGCTCACAACCAAGCTGTGCGAGAAGAATAAAACAGAACTCAAGCCTGCACTCATCCCTGGAGTAGAGGGCTGGAAACAGGAAGACTTCCACGGACAGCTTCTCACAGAGAAGAAATATGTCTATGAAGAAACAGGAACAGCACCTTGCAAGACTGCATGCCCTGCACACATCGCCGTACAGGGATATATCAGAATGGCAGCTCAGGGCAAATACAGAGAAGCGCTTGAGCTCATCAAGAAAGAGAATCCGCTTCCTGCTATCTGCGGCAACATCTGCAACAGAAGATGCGAGGATGAGTGCACACGCGGCAAGATCGATGAGGCAGTAGCTATCGATGAGATCAAGAGATTCATCGCTGAGCAGGAGCTCAATTCAGAGAACAGATTCATCCCAACCAAGGAATTCAACGAAGGAAAGAAGATCGCTGTTATCGGTTCAGGCCCTGCAGGTCTTTCATGCGCATACTACCTTGCTGTCTACGGACATCAGGTCACAGTATTAGAGAAAGAGAAGAGAATCGGCGGAATGCTGACAATGGGAATCCCTAACTTCAGACTTGAGAAGGAAGTCATCGAGGCAGAAGTAGAAGTACTGAAGGCTCTTGGTGTTAAGTTCGTAACCGGCGCAGAAGTCGGCAAGTATGTGACCATTCCTGAACTCAGAACAGAGGGATACAAGGGCTTCTATGTTGCCATCGGCCTCCAGAGCGGCGGTAAGATGAATATTCCTGGCGAGGATGCAGAAGGAGTAATGCCTGGTATCGACTTCATGAAGAGAGTCAACACAGGTGAGAAAGTCGAACTTGATGGTGATGTCGTCCTTATCGGCGGCGGAAACATCGGCGCAGATGTCGCAAGACAGGCTGTAAGATGCGGTGCAAAGAGCGTGAAGCTGTACTGCCTCGAAGGATATGATGACATGCCGATGGGCGAAGAAGACAGATCAGAGTGTGAACGTGAAGGTATCGAGATCCACGCAGGATGGGGCCAGACAGAAATCACATCCGAAGACGGTAATTGCACAGGAATCAAATTCCGTAAGTGCCTGTCTGTAAAGAACGAAGAAGGAAGATTCGATCCTAAGTTTGATGATGCAGTAACAGAAGAAGCTGCTTGCCAGTATGTGATCTACTGCATAGGTCAGAAGCCGGATTGGGGAACATTGCTTGAAGGAACCAAGGTTGAGCTTAATAAGAACGGTACAGCCAAGACAGTACCGATCACAGAGGTCAAGACCAACCTTACATCTGCATACGCAGGAATCGAGCCTACAACATACAAGCTGGATTCACCTTTCGAGGTATACCAGACAGCAGAGCCTGATATCTTCGTGGGCGGAGATGTATTCACAGGACAGAAGTTCGCTATCGATGCTATCGCAGCAGGTAAAGAGGCAGCTGAGTCTCTCCACAGATTCGTATGGGAAGGCCACAGCCTTGTACTCGGAAGAAACCGCAGAAACCTCTCTGCTATCGACAAGGACAATGCTGTTCTCGACTGCTACGATACAACACCTCGCGAAAGACCTATTCTCATGGCATCAGAAATGCTCACTTCGCATAACGCAAGAAAGCCGCTGACAGAAGAACAGGTCAGAAGAGAGACAGCAAGATGCCTTGGATGCGGAGCCGCACATGTCGATCAGACACTTTGCTGGGGCTGCGGCGTCTGCACTACCAAGTGCAAGTTCGATGCTATCCATCTCAGCAAGAAATATGATGAGTGGGGACTTACATACGAAGAGCTTCTGGCTGCATTAAGCTAATAAAACATATTCGATCGGCTGCCTGCTGCTAACCGGCGGGCAGCCACCCTCTCTACAGAAATAACAGAAGGATTCTTTCAGAGGTTTGTAAATGCATGAGATAAGTGTTCTGTATAAAATGCTTGATCAGGTTGAGGCTGTAGCCCGGGACAATAATGTAAAAAGGATCAAGTCTATAGAAATAGAGATAGGAGAGCTGTCCGGAATGCTGCCATATTTCTTTGAACAGTATTATGAGCCTGCAACAGAAAATAAAGATCTGTTTAAGGGCTCCGAACTGATCATCAAAAGCATCCCGGGAGAGGGGCTATGCTACGAATGTAATTCTCTGTACAACGTGATGAGGTTCGAGGGCAAGTGCCCGAAATGCGGCAGCCGCAATAAGAAGATCATCAGCGGAAGAGATTTTGTAGTCAAAAATATAATGGCAGAGACCGAATCCGACAAGTGAATGCGTCCTGAGGAGGAATTGAAATGGCTGAAATAAAGCTGATAGAACTCAAAGAAAGTATATTTGATGATAATAATGCTGATGCTGAAAAACTCAGAAATCAGCTCAAAGCAGAAAAGACATTTCTTCTGAATCTGATGTCGTCTCCGGGATCGGGAAAGACAACTACACTTCTGGCTCTGAAAGATAAACTTGAGGGAAAGCTTAAATGGGGAGTTATGGAAGCGGATATAGATTCATCAGTTGATGCCGAGACAATGACAGAAGCAGGGATTCCTTCAATACAGCTTCATACCGGAGGAATGTGTCATCTGGATGCAGACATGACCAGACAGGGCCTTTCAGAGTTTGGAAGAAGCGATCTGGATCTGGTTATTCTCGAAAATATAGGAAACCTTGTATGTCCTGCAGAGTTTGATACCGGTGCCGTAAAGAATATGACCATTTTGTCTGTTCCGGAGGGCCATGACAAGCCTCTCAAATATCCTTTAATGTATGAGACTTGTGATCTGCTTGTTGTAAACAAGATAGATGTTATTGAGCATTTCGATTTTGATACTGACAAAGTTGTTAAGTATGCTAAGCAGAGAAATCCGGAAATAGATATTATTTTCATATCAGCGAAAACCGGCGAGGGAATAGACCAGTTGGCTGAATGGCTGATCAAGGAAGTCAACAAGTGGATATCCTAATAAGAATCGAAGCCAGGGCACATAAACAGCCCTGGCTTTTATCGTGTACGAAACCGGGTGTTTCGATACCCGATGGGTAGGCGTGGATTGAAGTTGCAAGGAGATGCCGTAAAATCAGCATCTGATGGAAAATGCAGTTTTTCGTAAATCCTCCGAAAACTCATACAGACTCATTCAGGCCGTGTACAGACTTACATAATTGTCGTCAACGTTTTCGAGGCTTTGGAGGCGTTTTTTCCTCGAAAATCGCACATTTGCATTGATCCTGAAACTCTGTATTTGCAAGGCTTATACGATTTTTCGCAGGTGCAGCCGGTAGATTTTACAAGCAAAAATGTGCGACAAAAACTGTCGTCAAACTGTCGTCAAAATTGTCGTCAAATGAAAAACTGAAACCATGTAACGCAGTAATTGCAAGGGTTTCAGCGATTTACTTACTTGGTGCGCGCGGCGGGGATCGAACCCGCGGCCTTCTCATTCGGAGTGAGACACTCTATCCACTGAGCTACGCGCGCATATAAGGTGTATATTGTCTGCCGGCCTGATAAGAAGAAGAACATGAAGCGCGCCTGCATAGCAGCGCGAGTATTCCGCAGAAGAGCCTGCCTCTAACGCCGCTCTTCGAGGACGCGAGCGATGCTATGCAGGCGCGCTTTGATTCTTATTTCTTATACTCGTCTTTTCTAGGTCTTCCCATCAGTGTCTCAAGGGCGTCTTCTACCTTGATGTTGCCCTGGATGACATTGTAGATGGCTTCGGTGATAGGCATTTCTACGCCGGCTCTCTTGGAGAGCTCATAAGCTGCCTCTGCAGTGAACATTCCCTCGACTACCATGCCGATGGACTTGCGGGCCTCTTCAGGATCCATGCCCTGACCGATGAGGCGTCCGCATCTGAAGTTACGGGAGTGCATGCTGGTGCAGGTAACGATCATGTCGCCGACACCTGAGAGACCTGCGAAGGTCTCGAATTTTGCACCAAGAGCCATTCCGAGACGGGTCATCTCTGCGATGCCTCTTGTCATCATTGCTGCTCTTGTGTTGTCGCCGAATCCCATTCCGTCGATGATTCCGGATCCTACAGCCATTACGTTCTTGACTGAACCGGCGAGCTCCATTCCGAGCATGTCGTCGTTGGTGTAGATCCTGAATCTGTGGGTTGAGAAGAGATCGCTGATGGATCTTGCTGTGCGAGGGTCTCTTGAGGAAACGGATACTGCTGTCGGGACTCCGATGCCGACTTCCTCAGCGTGGGAAGGACCGGAGATGCATGCGTATCTGTTCATGTCGAAGCCGACTTCCTCAGCGACCTCAGACATACGCATCAGTGTCTTCTGCTCGATACCTTTTGCGATGTTCATTGCGAGGGCATCTTCCTTGATGAAAGGCATTGCGGATTTCAGCGCTGCTCTGAAGTGCTGTGCAGGGATCGAGAAAACGACGATGTCTGCGTCTTTCAGTGCTGCTTCATTGTCTGTGTAGAAGTGATAATCGCCTTCAAGCTTGACGCCCGGGAGATAGTCTGTGTTCTCCATCGCCGCTTCCATGCGGTCGAGGTGGGCCTTGTCAATATCGAAGATGTTGACTGTGCAGCCCTTGGCTGCAACGATTGTTGAAAGTGCGGTGCCGAAGCTTCCGGCGCCTATGAATGTAACGGTGCTCATGATCAGCCTCCTGTTTTATGCATGGTTGTCACACTTTACGAATTATACAGGGTTTTGAGAGAAGTGACAAGTGTGCGGCCCTGCTGACACATCATTGCATAGGCATGGGGAAATATTTGTGCTAAAATGGTTTTCATGGAACAGATTTTATACCTTATAAGACATGGACATACATCGGGGACCAGAAGCGACCTCTTCTACGGCGCGACTGATCTGCCGATCACTGAAGACGGCTACAGGGAAGTCGAATCTTTTGCATCGGACGGGGTGTACCCGGATCCTGAAGGAGCTTCTGTATGGACCTCGGGAATGCTGAGGACCGAACAGACGCTCAATGCGATGTACGGAGATATAGAGCACAGTCATGAGCCGCTGCTCAAGGAGATCAATCTCGGCAAATATGAGATGAAGACCTACAGCGAGATCATGGAGGATGACTACGGACGTGCATGGCTCAGCGGCGAGCTTGAGACACTTTCCTTCGAGGGCGGCGACAGCCACGAGGGATTCACTAAGCGCGTGACTGAAGGCGTCTGGAACATTCTGAATGAGGCTGAAAAGGCGGGCAAGGACAAGGTCATTGCCGTACTTCACGGTGCTGTCATTACCTATCTTATGAACAATGCCTTCCCGGAGCAGTACACGGATATGTGGATGTGGACACCTAATCCGGGAACGGGATACAAGGTGACTGTAAAAGACGGCAGGCCTGTCTCGTGGACGACTATCGGAGAGACGGGCGAGAGGGTCGTGCCGCTGTAGATGGCGCGGTTCACAGCGCGGGCGGTTTTCCATGATAGAGCTTAACGACAACGCAATTGAATACATGCAGCGCCTCGGATTCCGCGACCTCGTACTCGGTGCGGAGAAGTTCACCACTTGATGTGACCCTCCGAGGATGGAGGTGTCGGTGAGTTTCACCGACGGGAGCAGGGACCTGAATGAGGGAGACGCAAAATACAGTCTAGATGAGACGGCGCTCGGACGAGCCTGGATCCCGCTCGAAGGCCTTGTGCTGACACCGCCTGTAAGGGTGAGATATGAAAAGCATCCGTGGCTCGAGGCGTTCGAGTTTGACGGAGTCAAAGCTGCCCCGGCAAAGCGGAAGGGCGTCGGGACCAAGGGCGCAAAAGGCTTCGTGAAATCGCTGAGCACGATATACTCAGGTGCTTATGACGACTACCGTACGTTCGGCGGCGACGAAAACTTCGACGCAGAGGGATACTTCAGACATGCGGCAGAATATTTTGCCCGCGTGGCTGAGGATGACAGCAGGCGCAAGATGGCGGTGAAGTTCTGCGGCTTTGCCGAGAACATGTGGCGCGAGGGTGATCAGGAGATGCTGGACATATGCATGGAGACGGTCATGCCTGTGCTGCAGGGAAGCGCTTATATGGGCGCGATACTGGAAGATACAATTACTGAGGAGTTCCGCGATTATCTTGAGGGGCGGCGGAGTAACAACTAAGAAATGCTATAGCAGGGAGAGAGAATCATGGCTTCGAAGAAGAACAACAGAGAATTAAAGTTCACGATTACCGACAACGACTACAAGTCCTTCGGAAAGTACCGTATCATGTATACCGAACAGGGACACAAGATGGTCAGAAGACAGAGGCTGACATACCTGATCGGGGCGGCAATGATAGCGCTGCTGTTCACGGTATTCAAGGTGGAGCAGAGCAGCTTCAGATATCTGATGTATGTCATAGCGGGCGCTCTGGCTGTAGTCGGTATTTTCTTCGCGGAGTCTCTCGTGCTGAGACAGCAGGACAAAGCGATAGAGGCATCAGCCAATACTGCAGAGAGAGTAAACGCCGGAGAGAACACTGTCAGGTTCGATGATGACACTTTCACCACATCCGGCAACGGGGACGATCAGGTATTCAAATACAGCGATATAAAGCTGATCGACCTCACGGAAGAAGCCATATATGTATGGATGAGCGACACGATGATCATGCCGCTGCCGCTGCATGCGTTCAGGGGCATGGAGGAGATGAAGGAACTCTGCAAGTGGCTCAGGGCAAAAGTCGATGAGCAGAACGGAGAGGGCAAGGCTGAATAGCACGTGCCGCACCCGCAGCTTGTTTGTAAGATTTCACTAACAACGCTGGATGGTGTTGTTGTTCTTTGTGAAAAAACAACAACAAAATCGCGAAAAGTTGTTGACATCACACATTCGGGTTGCTATATTACACTCAAGACGGGAAATAATCCCCCCTTATTCTATGAAAGGAGCACATTCACATGACAAGAAGAAGCATGATGATGGAAATGGGAATGATGGGCATGTGCATGTGCAGAGCCGATGAGTAGCATAGGATAAGGTCATAACGAAGCCGACACTATGAGTTTTCTCATGTATCATACCGGGGCAGGTCGTTAGGACCTGCCCCGTTTTTCGTAAAAATCATTTCACTGATCAGTAGAAGGCAAAGGCAGAGGTAAAGAAATTGAGTGATTGTATTATCAGCCTGCAGGGAGTGACCAAGGAATTCGGTACCAAGGGCGGCAAGGTCGTCGCACTGAGGGATATAAACCTGGATATCGAGAGAGGCGACTCCTTCGGCATCATAGGACTTTCCGGAGCGGGTAAGTCCACACTCGTGAGGACCATCAATCTTCTCGAGCAGCCCACAGAGGGCAAAGTCCTGTTCGACGGAAAAGTTCTGACAGGACTGAAGAGCAGAGATCTCAATCTCAGCAGGCGCAAGATATCCATGATCTTCCAGCAGTTCAACCTGCTGATGCAGAGGGACGCCATTGGAAATATCTGTTTCCCGATGGAGATAGCAGGGGTTCCGAAGGCGGAGGCAAGAGCCCGTGCTGAAGAACTTCTCAAGGTAGTAGATCTCGAGGACAGAGCTCACTCCTTCCCGTCACAGCTGTCAGGAGGACAGAAGCAGAGAGTGGCGATCGCGAGAGCGCTGGCGTCGGACCCTGAAGTCATACTCTGTGACGAGGCAACATCGGCTCTCGACCCTAAGACGACCCGGTCGATACTCCAGCTCCTGAGGCAGATCAATGAAGAACGCGGCATCACACTTGTGGTCATCACGCACGAGATGGGAGTCATCAAGCAGCTCTGCAATAAGGTCGCGGTCATCGAAAACGGCGAGATCGTGGAGCAGGGCGATGTGGATGAAGTGTTCACCAAGCCTAAGACAAGAGCAGCGCGCAAGCTCTTCTTCCCGGACAGCGAGGACAGAGAGACTGCAGAGACGAGAACGGCAACGAAGAACAGGCTGAGGCTGGTGTTCAACGAGAAGACGGCATACAAACCGATCATCTCGAACATGATCCTCGAGACGGGTGAACCGGTCAACCTGCTGTATGCAAATCTGGATGCTCTTCTCGATGAGCAGAGAGGACAGATGGTCATCTGTCTGTCGGATAATAAGGAAGCGGCAGAGAGACAGAAAGCGTACCTCATCAAAGAGGGTGTGGACTTTACGGAAATACCAGAGGATTCAGACTACTATGACTATCCTCTGCACGGATTCGGAGAGGAGGTGACAGAGTAATGGATACAGGCACATTGGTATCATTACTGGGAGAAGGCCTTCTCCAGACACTGTACATGACAGTGCTCGGAACACTGATGTCATATGTGATCGGACTTCCGATCGGAGTCTCTCTCATAGTCACCGGACCCAACGGTATAAGACCGGTAGCCATATACAACAAGGTGATGGGCTTCATCGTCAACGTAATAAGATCCGTACCTTTCCTCATACTGATGATCGCCCTGATGCCGTACATCAGGAAGGTGATCGGCACCGGCATAGGAACCAGCGCAACGACAGCAGCACTCGTGGTAGCGGCAGCGCCGTTTGTGGCAAGGCTGGTGGAGCAGTCACTGCTCGAGGTAGATCCGGGAGTCATCGAGGCAGCGCAGGCGATGGGCGCCGGCAACTTCCAGATAATACGCAAAGTCCTGCTTCTTGAGGCAAGGCCGTCTCTTCTGAACGGAGCAGCGGTCGCGACTATCAATATCCTCGGCTACTCCGCAATGGCGGGAATAGTCGGAGGCGGCGGACTCGGCGACCTGGCCATCAGATACGGACTGTACAGATTCCAGCCGTCGATCATGTGGATCACGATAATCGTCCTCGTCATACTGGTGCAGATACTGCAGGAAGCAGGCATCAGATTCGCAGCCAGAATGGACAACAGGATAAACTAGCCAAATAACTCACCAACAAAATGTGAGGAGTGGATATATAATCAAGTATAATTGTCTTAACACAAGGTATTAATGGGTAAGGAGAAAGGAGAACCAACAATGAAGAATCTAAGAAAACTGACCGTATTCGCAGTAGTCCTTGCACTCGTATTCGCCTTTACAGCATGCGGAGGATCCGGCGGATCAGAACCTGATCCGGAAAAGGTCATTAAGGTAGCTGCATCCCCGACACCTCATGCAGAGATCCTCAATTCTGTAGCAGACAAGCTCGCTGAGGACGGATGGACACTCGAAGTAGTCGAATTCGATGACTATGTACAGCCTAACGTAGCAACAACAGACGGAGACGTGGATGCGAACTACTTCCAGCACGTTCCGTATCTTGACCAGTACAATGAGGAAAACGGAACAAACCTCGTTGCCGTAGCTGATGTACACTATGAACCGATGGGCGTATACGCAGGCACTAAGGACAGCTTCGATGCACTCGCTGAAGGAGACAAAGTCGGTGTTCCTAATGACGTTACCAATGAGGCAAGAGCACTCCTGCTCCTCGAGGCTAACGGAGTCATCAAGCTCAAGGACGGCGCAGGCGTAGCAGCAACCAAGGCAGACATCGTTGAGAATCCTAAGAATCTGGACATCGTGGAACTCGAAGCAGCAACCATCCCTGCATCACTTCCTGATCTCGCAGTAGGAGTCATCAATGCCAACTATGCTATTGGCGCAGGACTCAAGCTTGACGAGTCTCTCGCATATGAGGCAGAGGATTCACTCTCCGCTGATACATATGTAAACGTACTCGTTGTAAATGAGGAGAATAAGGACAGCGAGAAGACCAAGGCTCTCATCGCAGCACTTCAGACAGATGACGTAAAGAAGTTCATCACAGATACATTTGCAGGCGCAGTACTTCCTAAGTTCTAGAAAAGATCAGAGCAGCTTTTCCCGGACGGAAAGATATCCGGCAGAGACAATAAGACAGGAAAAGGGGATTTCGGTCCCCTTTTTCCGTATGTTTGGACTATAATAAATGAGGAGCAGACCGGTGCATACATGAGGTACCTGACGGTACGCATATGCAGCGCCTGCTGACTGAAAGAGAGAGGCGGAATAAGACGGTGAAATACCTATACATACTTCTGATTTTCATACCGGTTACTATAGTGGGAAAGATAATGGGATTCTCGGACACGGCTCTGTTCCTGTGCAGCGCTCTTGCGATCGTGCCGCTGGCAGGAGTCATGGGCAAAGCCACTGACGATATCGCGGGTTTTGCCGGACAGAGGATAGGCGGCCTTCTGAATGCGACATTCGGAAATGCCACGGAGCTCATCATAGCATTCGTTGCCATGAAGGAAGGGCTGTTCGATGTAGTAAAAGCGTCCCTTGCAGGTTCAGTTATCGGAAACATTCTGCTGGTGCTCGGCATGTCCATGCTGGCAGGAGGACTGAAGTATAAGACACAGACGTTCAACAGGAATTCCATCAATATCACATCGAGCATGCTGCTTCTGTCGGTGCTCGGGCTTTCGATACCTGCCATATTCACTCATGCTCTTCCTGAGGAGAGCCTCAATTCGCAGTACGAAGGGCTCAGTGTGATCATTGCAGTCCTGATGCTGCTCGTGTATGTCATGCAGTTCGTATTCACCTTCGTTACGCACAGGGCTCTGTATGAGGAATCTGTAACTGCGGATGATGAAGAGGAGCACAATGCGAGTCTGCCTAAGGCAGTAGGACTGCTGATCGCATCAACGGTCTGCATCGCTGTAATATCTGAGATTTTCGTCGGAACGGTCGAGCCGATGGCAGACAGCGCGGGTCTCAGCAGGACTTTTGTCGGTATCATACTGGTCCCTATCATAGGCAATGCGGCAGAGCACTCATCGGCTATCATAATGGCCTACAAGAACAAGATGAACGCTGCGATAGAGATCGCTCTCGGCTCCAGCCTTCAGATAATACTGTTCGTAGTACCTGTGCTGACACTTCTCAGCCTGTTCTTCACACCGATGAGTATCGTGTTCACGCCATTCGAACTCGTCTCGGTGACAGGAGCGGTCCTCATCGCGAACCGTGTTGCTTCGGACGGTGAGTCGAACTGGCTCGAAGGACTGCAGCTTGTGACGGTGTACATCATGATAGGCGCGGCATTCTTCTTCGTGTAAGGGAAGGACCGCGGGAGGCCGGTGCGTGAGTTCCGGCCGGTACAGTTTAGAATGGACTTCAAAGCACGGCCCCGGAGCCGTGCTTTTTAGTGTCTTCATTTTGCACCCCGATTATTATATAATCTACTATGTATGATTATGTTACCAATTAGCCGCAACAGGCGGCGTAAGTGATTATAAAAGGAACAGATTATGGACAAGAATTTCATCAAGGTAGACAAATGGGGAGAGTGTCTGTGGGGCATTGACGAGACCGGCAGACTCTTCATCAACGGAGGTCAGGCCGAGAGTGTGGATGACAGCGGTATTCCATGGGAAAACTACCGCACACTCATCGCTGAAGCAGCAGTCATCGGTGAAGTGACGTTCCCTGAAGGGGCATCGCTTGCCGGACTCTTTAAGGGCTGCAAGGGACTCGAGGCAGCAGACCTCAGCGGTTTCAATACAGCAGGCGTAACTGACATGCGCTCGATGTTCGAAGGCTGCACCAGACTGAGAGAGCTGGATATATCCTCCTTCGACACGACCGGATGCTCAGACATGAACAGAATGTTCGCAAAGTGCGCAAGACTTACGGATATCCTGCTCGGACCTGAATTCAGCCTGAACGGAGACGGAACGACTTCATGCGACAGACTTGCAGTCAAGGAAGCCGGTAAGTACAGAAGGGCAAGAGTCATCTCCGCAGAGGGATGCCTGGTCATCTATCATGAGAATGCAGGCAGGGATATCTCAACTGAGAGGAAGACAGTCCCTGATTTCAGATACCTGATCGAGGATCCGATGTATGCGTCGCCTGGTGAGAAGTTCATCTTCATCGGATGGAACACCGAGGCTGACGGTTCGGGCACCATGCTCCAGCCTGGCCAGGAGATCAATAATGTCGATGAGGATCTCAACCTGTATGCCGTATGGGCGAGCGCACCTGAGATCGGAGAGGTGCGTCCTGTTGATGAGTTCACATTCGGTCAGCCGATACCTTTCGAACTGCCTGAGATCGTTTCTGCCGGAGACCCTAATGTAACCGGTTATCTTGAGGTCAGCCCGAACGGAGAAGAAGGCACCTGGCAGGCGATCGATCATAACACGATCCTGCCTGTAAAGTGCAACGGCTGGCTTGTAAGACTCTGCGCTGCCAACAGTGTGGGCAAAACGGTTTCGAATGCTGTTGAACTGAGGATCAAGAAGGCCGCCAAGGATATGTCGGGCGTTCGCTGGGCTGAAGACAGCAACATGACATACGACGGCACACCTAAGCACGTATGGATCGAAGGCCTCCCTATCGGAGTGCATGCTGAGTACGAAGGCAACACTGCGACTGAGGCGGGCACCTATGTTGCTGCCGTAAACCTTGATTTTGACGAAGACAATTTCAGCGAACCTTCGATCATGAAGGAATATGAGTGGTCTGTCAGAAAGGCTTCATATGACATGTCGCAGGTACACTGGGACTATGAGGATGCCTTTACCTATGACGGCACCGAAAGAAGCGTTGAGCTCACAGGACTCCCTGAGGGTGTTACAGCGACATATGAAAACAACAGAGCTGCAAGAGCCGGCATCTATACCGCAACAGCAACTCTTCATTACGATGAGACCAATTACGAAAAGCCTGCGGACATAGTTCCGTGCGTATGGGAGATAGAAAGAGCGGTGATCGATCCGCTGACACTGGAATGGTCTGACTATGGCAAGTTCGTATATGACGGAGAGCCGAAGTCCGTACGCATCCTCAACCTTCCGGAGGACGCGGAGATCGACTATGACGGAGCAGAGGAGACACCGGCCGGCAAGTACCTTGCAAGAGGAACATTCACCGGAAACTACAGAGCTTCCGGTCCTGTGGAGTATGAGTGGGAGATCACAAAGGCTTCATATGACATGGGAGCCGTGAGATGGGGCTATGACAAGCCTTTCGATTTTGACCGCGAGACACACGAAGTTACCCTGGAGGGAGTTCCGGAGGAGCTCGGAGTAAAATACCGCAATCAGGTCGGCATCGCTGCCGGTGACTACAAGGCAGTTGCGATGTTCATCAACCCGGATACACACAACTACTTCACTCCGGAAGACATGACTCTTAGCTGGAATATCAAAAAGAGAGTCATAGATATGTCCGGCGTAAAGTGGAACTATCAGGGACCTTTCACATATGACGGTGAGACCAAGAGCGTCGAACTCATCGGAGTACCTGAAGGCATCCACGTTGACTATGAGAATGCTAGCGGATTCAATGCCGGAGTGTATAACGCACACGCTGTCCTTGAGTATGATTCGGACAACATGTACGCTCTGCAGCCGGCTGACTGCCAGTGGAAGATCAACAAAGACAGATTCGACATCTCCGGAGTGCACTGGGATTACGGCAAAGCTTTCACATATGACGGAAGAGAGCACGGAGTATATCTCGAAGGACTTCCGGAAGGCATCAATGTTGAGTATTCAGACAATATCAAGATAGACGCCGGCAAGTATGTAGCTACGGCAGTACTCAGCCCAAGCGATCCTCTGAACTACGAGACACCTGAGGTCAACGGCTGCACATGGGCCATTAACAAGGCACAGATCGAGAAGCCGGGTCTTGAGTGGACAGACTGCAGCGGTTTTGTCTATGACGGAACTGACAAAACAGTGGAGATCACTAGTGACATCGGAGATGATGTTACTGTTGAGTACGCATTCAATAAATACCACAATGCAGGCAGATACTATGCCAAGGCACTGTTCACGGCTGTTGATGACAGCAATTACATGCCGCCGAAGCCGATGGGCTATTCGTGGAGCATCAGCAAGGCAGACCCGGACATCACAGGTGCAGTGTGGGATTACACATCGCCGTTTACCTATGACGGCAGCAGGAAGAGCGTAAGACTTACAGGCGTGCCGGAAGGCGTAAGAGTAAGCTATACCAATGCCAGCGCTACGGATGCGGGCGATTACACAGCTATCGCCAGATTCACCGTCAGCGACACTGCCAACTACAATACGAGCATTCCTGACATGACACTCGACTGGAGCATCGAGAAGGCCGAGTACGATCTCAGAAATGCAAAATGGCAGGAGACGAGAAAGTACACATACGACGGCTATGAGAAGGAAGTCGTCATCAACGGACTTCCGGATGGCCTTGAGCCTGTTTACAGCGGAAACACTGCAGCAAATGCAGGAGTCTACATGGCTGAGGCAGCTTTCGAATTCGATGAGAAGAATTATGAGAGACCTGAGTTCCGCGAGTGCACATGGGAGATAGACAAGGCTCCGGTAGATATATCCGGAATCAGCTGGTCATATGAGAAGCCGTTCACCTACGACGGATCCGAGAAGACTGTCTACGCTCTCGACATTCCTGAGGGCTGCTATGCCGTATACGGAAACACAAGAGCATCGCAGGCAGGAACATATGTCGGAACTGCAGAGATAAGACCTGAAGATACCGCCAACTACACACCGGTCAAGCTCGGCAATGTCACCTGGAGAATAGAGAAGGGTGACTACGATATGAGCCACGCTTACTGGGATTATGACAAGCCGTTTACATATGACGGAACTGAACATAAGGTAGTGATCAAGGGCCTGCCTGAGGGTGTCACACCTACATACAGAAACAACGAGGCAGCTGATGCCGGCACATATGAGGCATCAGTAACATTCAGGGGCGCAGATGAAAGGAACTACAAAGTACCTTCATTCGCAAACTGTGAGTGGACTGTAAAGAAAGCAGACTTTGACATGTCAGCCGTCCAGTGGAACTACAGCGGAGAGTTCAGCTACACGGGCAGGATGCATGAAGTCGAGCTGAGAGGACTGCCTGAAGGCGTACGTGCAGTATACTCGGGCAACGCTGCAGCAGCGACAGGCTTCTATGAAGCAACAGCTGACCTGATCCCGTTTGATCAGAGCAACTACAACAAGCCGTATGTAGACAGCTGCAAGTGGCGCATCATCAAGGCAGACTACGAGATGGGCGCTGTAAAGTGGGATTACACTGATGCCAAGGTATATAACGGAAGAGTCCAGAGCGTAATGCTCGAGCAGCTTCCTAACGGAGTCAGCGCCGACTACAGGAACAACGAGGCGACCAGTGCGGGCAAGTATACCGCAAGGGCCATCCTCAGAGTATCCGATGAGGCCAACTACAATACACCTACCGTAGCAGACTGCGACTGGGAGATCATCAGAGCAGACTACGATATGAGCGGAGCTGAGTGGGATTATCAGCCTGATTCATTCACATACGACGGAGAGAGAAAGAGCATCGAGCTCTTCAACCTCCCTGAGAATGTCACGGCTACATATGAGGGCAACAGCGGATTCCTCGCAGGTGACTATGTTGCCACAGCTTCATTCAGAACATCAGACAGCAACTTCAATGCTCCTGAGACTGTCACTTTCCCATGGAACATCGGCAAGGCAGAGTATGACATGTCCGGAGTGAAGTGGGACTACAGCGGAGAGTTCGTATACGACGGAACACCTAAGAGAGTTGATCTTACAGGCGTACCTGAAGGACTCAGTGTGGAGTACGAAGACAACTCGGCAACCGATGCAGGAACCTACATCGCTGTTGCCAGATTCAGGACCAACACGGGCAACTACAGCACACCTGATCCTATGAGCTGCACATGGACCATAAACAAGGCTGATCCGGATATCCGCAGACTCAGATGGGATTACTCGCAGCCGTTCACCTATGACGGAAGCGAGATGAAGGTAGAGCTCGCAGGCATTCCTGAGACCATCACAGCTGAATACTACGGCAACACAGGAACTGCAGTAGGACACTATTCAGCACATGCGACCCTTAAGTCTGTCAATCCGGAGAACTATAACGATCCGTCCATCGCTGACTGTGACTGGGAGATCGTTAAGGCAGAATATGACATGTCCGATGCAAGATGGACCGGTGACATGAGATATGTCTATGACGGCACCGAGAAGTCCATCTCGATCACAGGTCTTCCGGATGGTGTCCTGCCGATTTACGGCGGCAACACTGCAACAGATGCAGGCGAATATACCGCTTCGGCAGAACTCATATACGATGAGCACAACTACATCCAGCCGCATATAGGAACTATGGACTGGAGGATCGACAAGGCCGTATACGATATGTCCGGAGTTGCCTGGGATTATGAGGACAGCTTTACATATAACGGCTCGGAGAGAGCAGTCGCTCTCAAGGGACTGCCGGAAGGCGTAACAGCAGCTTATACCGGCAACACAGGAATCAATGCCGGTGAGTATGAAGCTTCCGCAGAGCTCAGCTATGATGAGAGGAACTACTTCAAGCCTGAGTTCGGACCTGTTAGATGGCGCATAGGAATGGCAGATGCACCTGTGGATATAAGCGGCATCAGCTGGAACTACGAGGGTCCGTTCGTATATGACGGAACACCTAAGGGCGTAGCACTCACTGAGAGAGCCAAGGAACAGGGCTTCCTTGAGAGACTCCGCGGTATCGCACCTGAGATGGAGCTTGTAGGCGTGCCTGAAGGATTCGAGGTCGTATATGAGGACAACACAGCGACAGACGCAGGCGTATACTACGCCAAGGCAAAACTCGTAAACCCTGCTGACACCAACTACAGAGAAGTCGTCTTGCCTGAGTGCAGATGGGAGATCGCCAAGGCGGGCATAGACATGTCAGGCGTTCACTGGGATTATGAGAGCCCGTTCGTATATGACGGCGAGGAGAAGAGCGTGCAGCTTGCAGGACTTCCTGAGAATGTCACAGTCATCTATAAGGGAAGCACTGCGACCAATGCAGGTGAATATGAGGCTATGGCTGAGATCGAAGCTGCTGATCCTGTAAACTTCGAGACACCTGAACCTGTCAGAGGCTGCTGGTGGCAGATCTTCAAGGCTAAGTACGATATGTCCGGAACTGAATGGGCATACAGCGATGACATCATCTATAACGGAGAAGAGAAGACAGTCAAGCTCACAGGCCTGCCTGACGGAGTAACTGTACAGGGTTACAGAGGAAACACTGCGATAGATGCCGGTACATATATGGCTGAGGCTATCCTTGACTACAGCAACAAGGACAACTATGAGGAGCCGACTGTATCCAGCCTCAAGTGGAGGATCCAGAAGAAGAAGATCAACACCTCTGCCGTAAGCTGGGACTATGACCCGAGCACACTCTTCGTCTATGACGAGAAGCCTAAGAAGGTCAGCCTGATCGGACTGCCGAATGATGCTGAAGTCGTATATATCGATAACGTCAAGATCAATGCGGGCACATACACTGCAAGAGCAAGGCTTACATACGATACAAGAAACTGCGAGGCTGACGAGATCGCCGATCTGAAGTGGACCATCCACAAGGCGAACTACGACACCGAGCATGTTCACTGGAGCTATGACAAGCCTTTCGTCTACGATGCATATGAGAAGAGCATCGTACTGAGGAACGTTCCTAAGTCGATCGATGTCAGATACAGGGACAACAAGGCTATTGCCGTCGGAACATACACGGCCAAGGCTTACCTGACATACGACAGTGAGAACTACAATGCACCTGAGATCGATACGACCATCGACTGGGCTATCGTTTCGGGCAGAAATGAAGAGTAAAACAATTATATGAACAGTTATCTTATAGCTATAATCGCGCTGGTCCTGTGCTCGACTTTCTTCTCGGGCACAGAGACCGCGTTCTCCTCGGTCAACAAGATCAAAATGAAGAATCTTGCTGCCGAGGACAACAAGAGGGCGGCGACTGTCCTCGACCTGACGGAGAATTTTGACAAGCTGATCACAACGATCCTTGTCGGGAACACTATCGCCAACATAGCCATGACGACTGTGGCGACCGTATACGGGATACAGACATGGGGGGCAAGAATAGGACCTACACTCGCTACAGTAATGGTCACTATCCTTGTACTGGTACTGGGAGAGATCTCACCTAAGATCATCGCAAGAGAGTACGCGGAAGAGGTGGCGCTGTTCCTTGCGCCTTTTGTCAAGGCTCTCATCATCATAATGACGCCGCTGACATTCATCTTCATGGGCCTCAAGGTCCTGCTCAAGAAGATCGTCGGAAAGAACACCGAGCCGGAGTTCTCAGAGGATGAGCTTCTGACAATTGTTGAAGAGGCAGAGGCAGGCGGTGCTATCGGTGAGGAACAGAGCGAGCTCATCGCCAACGCGATAGAATTCAATGATGTCGAGGCAATGGACATCCTCACGCCGAGAGTTGACATAGTCGCAATAGAAAAGGGAACGCCGGTCGCTGAGATCAAGCAGGTATTCAGGGAGTCCGGACTCTCCAGGCTTCCTGTATACGAAGATGACCTCGACAACATCATCGGAGTTCTCAACCAGAAAGACTTCTACAATAATAACGTAAAGAACATCAAGGACACAGAGAAGTTCATAAAGCCGGTAGCATATGTCGCGGAGACGATCAAGGCGGCTGTTCTGCTCAAGAAAATGCAGGCTAAAAAGACGCATATCGCGATCGTCGTTGATGAATACGGCGGAACGACCGGTCTTGTCACGCTCGAAGACATCATCGAGGAGATCGTCGGTGATATCTATGACGAGCATGACACCGTAGCATCCAAGGAAGTGAGACCTGCAGGGGACAACACTTACCTTGTAGCCGGCAATGCCGATCTGGAGGACTTCTTCGAACTCTTTGATGAAGAAATAGAGGCCGATGCCAATACGGTCAACGGCTGGGTCATGATCGAGCTCGACAGGCTTCCTAAGGAAGGCGATGAATTCGACTACGAGTCCAAGCACAAGGTCTTCCATGTGAGAGTCACCAAGGCAGATGCGAGAAGAGCACTCATGACAAGAATATCCGTGGAGGACAAGGTCGAAGAGGATAATTAACAGGTGCAAAAGCGGCATATTTTTATATATCCGGAGATATATAGATTTGCCACATAATGCAGCCTGCATGAAATATTTAAGAAAGGGAAGTTATAACTATGGGCTTAATGGAAAAGATCTTTGGCGACCTTAATGCCAAAGAGGTGAAGAAGATAGAGAAGATAGTCGACCGCATCGAGGCCTATGATGAAGAGATGCAGGCGCTGTCTGATGATGAGCTGAGAGGCAAGACTCAGGAATTCAGAGACAGACTCGCTGAAGGCGAGACTCTCGATGACATCCTGCCTGAAGCCTTTGCGGTATGCCGTGAAGGCGCATGGAGAAGCCTTGGAATGAAGCACTTCAGGGTACAGCTCATCGGCGGTGTCGTTCTGCATCAGGGCAGGATAGCCGAGATGAAGACAGGTGAAGGTAAGACGCTCGTTGCGACTCTTCCTGCATACCTCAACGCGCTCGACGGTCACGGCGTCCATGTAGTCACTGTAAACGACTACCTGGCAAAGCGAGACGCTGAGTGGATGGGCAAGCTTTACTCATTCCTCGGACTCAAGGTCGGCTGCGTTATCCACGCTGTC
>JAZQHU010000044.1:0-5143 GCA_045540775.1 Anaerovoracaceae bacterium
CTTATTTACGGACGGGAGTCCAAGAAAGGAAACGTCAGACCGATTGCCTTGCTCATTCTAACAGCTTAAGCAACAAGATGGATAACATCCCAACTGGATGTTGGGAGTATTAACCACAAAATTATTGTAGTAGAAAGGAAAGATGAAATGAGTAAAGTAGCAGTAGTTTACTGGTCAGCTACAGGTAACACTGAGACTATGGCTGACGCTGTTGTTGAAGGCGCTAAGAAGGCAGGAGCTGAGGTAAGCAAGCTCACTTCGGCTGAGTTCGGTCCGGCTGATGTTGCAGGATTCGACGGAATCGCTTTCGGATGCCCGGCAATGGGCGCTGAGGTCCTTGAGGAGGAAGAGTTCCAGCCAATGTGGGACGATGTCAAGGGCAAGCTCGGCGGCAAGAAGGTAGGCCTCTTCGGCTCTTACGGCTGGGGCGGCGGTGAATGGATGAACAGCTGGGCTGATGATGCCAGAATGTCAGGCGTTGCGCTCGCAGCTGATCCTGTTATGGCTAACGAGGCTCCTGATGACGAGGCTGTTGCAGCCTGCGAAGCACTCGGAGCAGCACTCGCATAATATGACAAAAGGGACGGTTCTCACTGTCAGCAATGAGAACCGTCCCCTTTTTTTTATTTTTTTATGACAAAGAGAACCGTCCCCATTGTCATCTTTTTGCTTTCATATTATATGCTTTGACCAGGTCCTCAAATACGCTCAGGAAGTTATCCTCGCTCCAGTGGTTGATCTTGAGAAATGCTCCTTTGCTGCCGCCTGATGCTGTTGCCACGATCCTGACACCTTCGCTGTACTCGATCATGAATACGCTCAGGCTTACCCTGTTCTCGCCCATAACCGCATAACGCTCGTAAGTGCATACTTTGTACTTGACCCCGTCTGCAGACCCTGAGACCTGATCTTCAAGAGTCGCGGTCGTACCGAGCTTCACTGTGTTGCGGTCGAGGTACTTCCAGAAGCTGTCAATAGTTCCCGGAACTACAGCCGTGAATTTTGCCATGTAATCCCCTCCTATCTGCTTTTTCCTGTCAGAACTCTTCTATGTGGTTCCTGGCGTACTGCATGAGTCTCAGGTCGAGCGGTTCTTTCTCATAGAGCTTCTCGAACTTCTTCAGAAAGTCGCCAAAAGGATACATCTTCTTCCTCTCTTCGTAATCCCATGAGTTGTCTATGGCCAAAGCGCTTAGATCATTGAGATCGATACCGTTTGTCGAAGTGAAGCGGTGCAGAAGGTCGGCGTGTCTTGAAGCATGGACCTCCTTCAGAGCATCCAGGATGTACGGCGCGGCTGATCTGCACGGCCCCACGAGGAACCTGCACAGCCCGTCCGTGCTGACCTCCGCCTCATACAGGGAGACGATATAGAAAGTGCGTTTTGCCCCCTTGAAAAGTTCAAGGCACTGCGGCACTTCAAGGCGCCCTGCTTCCTTCATCATCCGCGCCGAGACCGCGTCGCGCAGCTCGACATTCCCGAGCTGCTTCAGCTCGTCAGCGCTCATTGCTATGTATTTCCTGTCCTTATTCAGACCTGCGAAGAGACTGCCTATACCCATCGTTTCTAACTCCCCATCTGCTCATTTGCTGTCTCTATGTTAGAGTATTCTAACCACTTTGTCAAATGCACCTCATTCACTTACGAAGAAATCCTTTTGATGATCATCTTCCTGTCATCACAGCGTGCGCTTGCTGCTCCTGATTGCTGCGAGCCTGTCCATGTCGCCGTGCTGAATCTGGTGGTCTAGTGCTGCGAGGATGCGGTCTTTTCTCCTGAGGAAGTCAGGTCCTGTGAGGTTCGCGCCCGAGATGGTGTGGTGCGTGATAAAGGTGCAGTCGCATGTCAGGTGCTCTACGAATGTCCTGAGTTCCTCAAGCATCTCCTTCTCGGACAGCGGCGTGAACTCGCCTCTTTCCGCCTCTTCGAGCAGCGGTGTTCCCGGGAACAATGTCAGTCCGCCGGTCCCGACGAGCATCGGCTCGCACTTGCTGAAGATCTCCGCCGAATGGATCGCATGCTCTGCGCTGTGCTCCCTGCCCGCAACACCGTTGAGGAACGTCATCCAGAAGTCGATCCCGGCTTCCTTCAGTTTTGCACACTGCTCGATTATGTCCTCTGCATGGTAGCCCTTGTTGATGCGGTCCAGAGTCCAGTCGTCGCCGCTCTCGATTCCGAGCGAGATCTCCCTGAGACCGAGCTCCTTCAGCTTCCTCAGCTCCTCGACTGTTTTGTTCTTAATATCCGTGACCCTCGTCGCCGCGTAGATGTACTCCATCTTCGGCAGATACCTGTTGATCATCTCGAGGATCGGCGCCAGCTTGTCGTAAGTCATGCAAAGCGGATTTGCCGAAAGCAGCTGTATCGTCCTCGCGTCAGGATACGATGCCGCGATTTCTCTGAGGTCCTCCTCGATCCACTCCATCGGCTGCAGCGCAAAATCCACGTCTCTGTACATCGTGCAGAATTTGCAGCTGTTGTGCGTGCACCCCTGCGTGATCTTCAGCAGCGGGAACGTAGGCCAGTACGGGTTTCTGTATATAGTTCCTGAAAAATGCATTCTGGTTGTCTCCTTGTATCTATGTTTCTGTGCAGTGCGATCAGCGTCGCTCTGCCCTCTTATTCCAATGCGATCAGCGTCGCTCTGCACTTGTACTCATGCGCCTTGTGCAAATTATTGGCACCTTCTCCATGCTTAGAGCTCAGTGACAAAGTCCTCGATCGGCATGCGTCTGTAGTGCCACGGGTTGGCCTGCGATCTCTCGCTCGGGTATCCGAGTGCGAGCATCATGACCGGGATGATGTTCTCCGGCAGATCGAATGCGTCCGCGACGCTCTGTGATGCAAAGCCCCTGATCCACACGGAGTGGATGCCTAGCTCTTCCGCTTCGTACATCATCGTCGTTGCCGCGATGCTTGCGTCCTGCTCTCCCGAGTTTTAGTTCTTGTACCAGTGGTCGCCCGGGTTTCTCCATACCGTGTTCGCATCGTAGCATACCAGCAAAACAAGCGGTGCGTTGTAGTGGAACGGCGTGACCGTCCTGAGTTTTGCCATCGCCTAATCACTCCTGATCACGTAGAACCTCTGCGGCTGATAGTTGCATGCGGTCGGAACTATCCTGCCGGCCTCGAGGATCCTGTCGAGCTTCTCCTGCTCCACAGGCTTCTGGCTGAAAAATCTCTCTGAGTATCTGTTCCTGGCGAGTTCAAGAAAATCCATGTCTCTACTTCCTTTCTGCATTTATGCTGTATCTGAAATGTTATGTATTGATGTTATATGTAAGTCGATCTTTATCGATGCCATATGTGAAGTGCACCTTGTCGATGCCATATGTAAAGCGCACTTTACATATTCATATCAATTAAGTTTCCGGCTGCCATTGCAGGTGATGCTTCTTAAGCCCCCTGCCTTGTGACAACTGTATTTTAGATGAAGATATTGCACGTGTATACTTACAGAACTATAATTATGTAAGTAATTTTTACAATAATCCGATTCTGTAAAAATCATCTATCTGCTGCTCATTGCACTCAGCTGGGCACATGCTGGTTGCTAAAGTCTTGGCGTAGGTCATATTGAGACTTTTTATTCAAAATGTCCTACTCGCAGAGCTTCAGATTCGATGTACGAAGCGTCTTAGTAGGACATTTTATGATTATTATGCAAAAATGTCCTACTCGAACTGCGTGATTAACTGTTTTGCCGGAATCTGAGTAGGACATTTTTTAATCTTTTTATCGATATGTCCTACTCGCAGAGCTTCAGACTCGATGCACGAAGCGTCTTAGTAGGACATTTGATGATCATTTTGCAAAAATGTCCTACTGCAGATGGACTCGCGATGGTTACGAAAGGCTTGGCGTAGGTCATATCGAGACTTTTTGTTCAAAATGTCCTACTGCAGGCACGAACTGGGGCAGGTTCAGGATGAAGCGAGATGATTGGATCAATGTTGAATAAAGGAGGTCTTATGGCAGACCGCACTAAGATATGGATCGCAGACAACATGAAGAAACTCATGACGAAGAAGCCGATCGACAAGATCCGCGTAACTGAAATATGCCGGGCAGCTGAGATCGAGCGCCCGACATTCTATTATCATTTCAGAGACAAATACGACCTGGTCGCATGGATATTCCTGCACGACGCCTTCAGGACAGATGTCATGTCGAAGGAGTCATCGGCTGTCGCCATGAGCCGGATGCGTAATGACTTCATATTCTACAAGCGCGCATTCGAGGACTCCTCGCAGAACGCACTCTGGCAGTACATGGTAGAGTATTTTACCGACAGATATGCCGCCGAAGTCATGCGCGCCAGAGGCACAGACACGCTGGACACGCAGACGATGTTCAGCATCCGCCTCTACTGCCACGGCACTGTCGGCATGACACGGGAGTGGCTTCTGAATGACAACATCACCTCGGCCGAGACCATCGTTGAAATGATGTTTGCATCAATGCCAGCGTCGCTGTCATCACTTGGTCAGTGACTTGACTACATCCTTGTACCCGCCTACATCGGCTCCGACGAACGGGTCGTGAAGGAAGTGTCCGTTACTGTCGACGAACAGGGTCGTCGGATACATCCTGACTTTGTTCATGAATTCTGCGAGTTCGCCGGCTGCGATCACGTTCGTGAACTTCACACCCGAGTCGGCGACTATCTTCTGAGCTGCCGCGTATTCAGCGCCTGAAGTCTCGAAGACATCTCCGACGAGGCCGATGATCTGGACGTTGTCAGGCAGCTCTGCGTCCCACTCCGCCAGAGCTGGCATTTCATCCTTGCACGGACCGCAGAATGTGCCCCAGATGTTGACGACCGTTATATCCGCGTTGGCGAAAATCGAGCTGTCAACCTCATTGCCCTCAAGGTCATACGAAGTGAAAGCCGGTATCGAATCGGTCCCGTCCGATGAGCCGAAGATCCCGCATGCGCACAGCGCCGCGGTCATTATTATCATTGTCAGAATCAGTGCAAAATGTTTTTTCATGTTGCGCTCTCCTCGTATTATTAGTTTTAAGCTCGGTCTTCCGAGCACTGAATTAACTATTCTTTATTGCTGTCATCATTCTTGAATGGGATGGTAGCAGCAGTGGCTGTGGAGCTTGTGGGTAACCGGCGTCACAGCGGGGCTGTGG
>JAZQHU010000045.1:0-30200 GCA_045540775.1 Anaerovoracaceae bacterium
TCCGGATCAGGAAAATCAACACTTCTGTATAATGTATCCGGGATGGATGATCCGGACACCGGCGAGGTGATGCTTAGGGATACGGTGATCACCGGGATGAATGAGGATGAGAAAGCCGAACTGAGACTGAAAAGAATGGGCTTTGTGTTCCAGCAGATGAATGTGCTGGAAAATCTGAACATAATAGACAATATAGTGTTGCCTTCAGTCCATGCTGACAGGAAGCGCAAAAAGGAATACTGCGAAAGGGCAATGGAGCTCATGGAAGGATTCCATATCGGCGATCTGGCGGAACGAAAGGTGTCCGAAGTGTCAGGCGGGCAGCTACAGAGGGCATGCATATGCCGCAGTATGATGTCGGAGCCAGAGATCATATTTGCTGATGAGCCGACAGGAGCCCTGAATCAGACAGCAGCTACAGAAGTAATAGAGTCATTTCTGAAAATCAACAGAGATGGAACAACGATACTGATGGTCACACATGACAGCAGGATCGCTTCCATGTGTGAGAGGATTCTGTACATACTGGATGGAGAAATCAGAGGCGAACTGAAGCTCGGTAAGAAAGAACAGAATGACAATAGAGAACGAGAGCAAAAGACCATTAGATGGCTCGCTGAAATGGGGTGGTAATGTCCGCCATAGACGACTGTTGAAATACATAGTCGTTTTTTTACAGCGGAAAGGCAGTGGCTTCGCTATACTGGCAAACTGTCCACAGTGATCATTGAGAAACCTGGTGCCAGGCATACGCCTCTGCCTGCGGCCACTTTTGTAAGGGCCTTAAAACCAAGCAATTTCAAGTCTGTATTTTTGATAGTGTTTACGGAACTATATTTGACATATGTCAACAATAAAGCTACACTATATTTGACACATGTCAGAAAGGAGCTGTCATGCCAAGACCACAACGATGCAGATGTATCGATACATATCCTGATTTCTGGAGCTTTGCCCCGCAGGATGCAGAAGGAAATGAAACGATCATAATGAGCCTTGACGAGTATGAGGCTATCCGCCTGTTGGACAAGGAAGGTCTGAGACAGGATGAGTGTGCGGAGAAGATGGGTGTTGCGCGTACGACTGTCACTGCGATCTATGAAAGTGCGAGGAAGAAGCTCGCGGAGTGTCTGGTTTGCGGCAAGGTGCTTCGCATCGAAGGTGGCAGCTACCGTTTGTCAGAAAAAGATCTAGAAGTAATGTTGAAAGGAGACAAAGCGATGAGAGTAGCGGTAACGTTTGAAAACGGAGAGATCTTCCAGCATTTTGGACGGACGGAGCAATTCAAACTTGTTGATGTGGAAGACGGAAAGATTGTCGGAGAGCAGGTAATAGGTACTGACGGAAACGGACACGGTGCTCTGGCGGGATTCCTCAAAATTGTCGGTGCTGATGCACTTATCTGCGGAGGCATAGGACCCGGAGCCAAGAGTGCTCTTGCTGAAGCCGGGATCACTATATATGCAGGGGCATCCGGAGACGCTGACGCCGCTGTGCAGGACTTTGTAGCAGGCAAACTCCCTGAGAGCGGTGAGGCAACATGTGATCATCATGGCCACGGAGAGCACGGGCATCACGACTGCGGACACCACGAACACGGAGACCATGACTGCGGACATGGAGGACACTGCCATCACTAGGGAGACGGCTGTTGAGATAGGATGGATGTAAAAGACTGCAGACTGCGGAATGATAACGGACATATCGTCTTCGAAGGTTATACCGGAGCAGACGAAAGCTTTCATATGCCTGATGGAGTGACTGAGGTCGCAGAGAGAGCTTTTGCAGGCAACAAGAACCTGAGATACATAGATCTCGGGGATGTTGTATCAATAGGAGCATTCGCTTTTCAGGATTGCCAAAATCTTGAAACCGTTGTTATGGAAAGTGCCGTAATTATCGGGCAGGGAGCTTTTGAATTCTGCCGCTCGCTGCGCAGTATCAGTTTCGGTGCCATAACAAGTATCGGGGATTTTGCATTTCGCCATTGCAGAGAACTTGACATATGGGAAATACCGCGCTCGCTCGTTTCGTTAGGAGTGGGCGCTCTTTCGCATACAGCGATACGAACCATCTGTCTGGACTGGCTTAAGGAGATACCGGAGGCACTTTTAAGCGGCAGCTCAGATCTTACGTATGCAGATATCAGCGGCGCGCGCGTGATAGGCAAGGGGGCTTTCGAAGAGTGCGGATCGCTTGCAACTGTCAGGTTCAGTGCGGCGGAGATCATCAGAAGCAGAGCGTTTTATAAATGCCGCTCGTTTGAGGTCTCTGCATTGCCTGATACACTGTATGCGATCGGAGATGAAGCTTTTGAAAAAACAAGAGCAGGACTGATCGTGCCGCGCAGTGTCAGGAGTTTCGGCAGAAACTGCTTCGGTCCCGCAGTCAGCAGGAAAAGCATAAGCATATATAGATCATCCCTGTACGATTGCAGGAACTATTTCATGGAAGAAAAGAAGGATGATGAAGGGGATGATGAGCACTTCTACCTGTGGGAGAGCTCGATGGATATTGGGGTTCTGGATGACAAGACTGATGCGCTGACAGGATATCTGCCGCTATTTACAGATCTTGACCGCGGGATGAAGGCGAAGCTGATGAGTGCATTCAGACCCGACAATTCCTTTGATTATCAGTTCATAGACACAGAATTGTTTGACGGTCTCGGGTGGAACCGGCGATGTATGGACAGCGTTGCTTTCAAGCGGCTAAAATATCCATATGATCTGAGTGAGACTGCCCGCATAAAGTATTCGGATTATCTGAAAAGCCATTCAAATCGCATTGCAAAGTCAGCTGTACGGGATAACGATTCAGAGATACTGGCATTCTTATTCGATAACGATCTCATAGATCAGAAGATGTGCCGCGATATACTCGATTATTCCATATCGGTGGCTTCGCATGACTGCACTGCTTTCCTGCTGGAACGCACTTCAGCAATACAGAAGACCGCAGATTTTTTACCGGGTGAATTATGACGGAAATGAAAGATACCGGCAGTATTATAAATAAAGCAGCTCATGATGTGCTGATGCTGGCCAGGAATGAACTCATGGTGAACATGAGGTTTCTTGACACTGCTCTGAGCAAACTGCAGCCGGTTCCATCAGATGACATGACCCTTGCGACAGACGGCAGCCATCTTATATACGGGCCACGGCACATTCTAAGGATGTTTAAGGTTGAGCAGGAGAAACCTGCGCATGACTACCTTCATGTTTTGCTTCATTGCATATACAGTCATATGTTTGTCGGTGCTGACATAGACCGGAGCCTGTGGGACCTTGCCTGTGATATAGCAGCAGAGAGCACTATAAATGATCTCGGACTCAGGATAACGGGGTCTGAGAGAAAGGCTGCCCAGACAGCTGAGGTCAAGATCCTGCGGGAGCATATCGGAATGCTTACTGCAGAGAAGATCTATCACTATTATCGCGAACATGGGATACCGGAGAATGAGCTCAGCAGACTGAGAGCTCTCTTTGCGGCAGATGACCACTCATGCTGGTATAAAGGAACAGAGGCAAAGCATAGTGACCGCGGCGATAACAGCCAGAGAAAAGACACGGAACCGATCATAAATCATATAAATGATACTGACATTGATGACGCGGGACCTGCCGACGGATCTTTCGATATGCCGTCAGCCGCATCGGAAACCGAGCAGGAATGGAAGGATATAGCTGAAAAAGTACAGGAGGCGCTTGAGACGTACTTCAGGGGACAGGGAGACACTGCAGATGTCCTGATGCAGAATCTCAGGGAAGTGAACCGCGAGAAGTATGATTACACGGATTTTCTCAGAAAATTTGCTGTCATCGGAGAGAATCCGGAAGTGAATGATGAGGAGTTTGATTATATCCTTTACACATACGGGCTTCAGCTGTATGAAAACATGCCGCTTGTGGAGCCGCTGGAGTATAAGGAAGTCAAACGCGTCAGAGAATTCGTGATAGCGATAGATACATCCGGTAGCACTTCGGGAGAGCTCGTGCAGTTATTCCTGCAGAAAACATATAATATACTCAAAGCAAGCGAAAGCTATTTCTCTCATGTAAACATACATATAATACAATGTGACGCAGACATTCAGGAGCATGTCAGGATCACTTCAGAAGAAGAATTTGACTGCTACATCAGGACCATGAGTATACATGGCCTCGGAGGCACCGACTTCAGACCGGTGTTCAGCTTTGTGGATGAGCTGGTGGCGGCCGGTGAGTTCACTGATCTTAAGGGACTTATCTATTTTACCGATGGGTATGGCACATTTCCGGTCCGGAAACCTGCTTATACAACAGCATTCGTATTCCTGGATAATGAGTATAACAATCCACACGTTCCGCCATGGGCTATAAGACTGGTGCTGGAAAAAGAAGATATAAGGAGATAAAGCCGTGAATATCAGGGATGCCAAAGAAGAAATAAAAAATGCTATCATCGCGTATTTCACAAAGGATGAATACGGAGAATATCAGATCGCAGTTGAAGATCAGCGGCCTGTATTTCTCATGGGCCCTCCGGGAATAGGCAAGACTGCGATAATGCAGCAGATCGCATCTGAACTCGGCATAGGGCTGGTATCATATTCGATGACACACCACACCAGGCAGTCCGCGCTGGGGCTTCCTTACATACAGAAGAAAAACTACGGTGGTGTTGAATACAGCGTCTCTGAATATACAATGTCTGAGATCATAGCTTCGGTTTACGACATGATGGAGGAAACGGGTCTGCATGAAGGCATACTTTTCCTTGATGAGATAAACTGCGTGTCAGAAACACTCGCGCCGTCGATGCTGCAGTTCCTGCAGTACAAAACCTTCGGCAGGCATCGCATGCCGGACGGATGGATCGTGGTCACCGCGGGAAATCCGCCGGAATACAATAACTCGGTACGTGAATTTGATACAGTCACATGGGATAGGCTGAAGCGCATAGACATAGAGCCTGATTACAATACATGGAAGGAATACGCCTTAGACAGAGGCGTGCATCCTTCGGTATCAACCTATCTTGATATAAAGAGCAGCGACTTCTACAAAGTGGAAACAACGGTAGAGGGCAAAACCATCGTTACTGCCAGAGCGTGGCTGAATCTTTCTGACATGATCAGATTATATGAGCAGAACGGGATCGAAGTCCGCGAGAAGATGATAAGCCAGTACCTTCAGGATAAGAAGGTATCAAAATCCTTCACTATTTATTATGAGCTTTTTAACAAATACAAGTCAGACTATCAGGTAGATCATATACTGAGCGGAAAAAACAGCGGCTCGGTCATAGAGCGTGTCAGAAGCGCAAAGTATGATGAAAGGCTGTCTCTTCTCGGTCTGATTCTCGATAAAGTCGTCTCTGATCTCAGAAATATCTACTATGAAGAACAGATATTAAATGAAATGCTGGAGTCATTCAAAGATATTAAATCTAAAATTGAGGAATCAGAAGTTTCCGTATCGCACCTGATGGCTGATGTGATTTCTGCAAAACAAAGGGAGCTTGAGAACGGGAAAAGGGCTAATTCGATCTCAGATGACAGACGCAGGATCCTCCATGGCACGGTGAATGCTATGGAATCAGCCGTGACAGCTCTGGCGCAGGCGGGCGATCCGGATGGAACGCAGGGGTTTGAGATAATAAGGCAAAGCTATAATGCCCGGAGAAAGGACTATATTGAGCGTGTAAATGAGACAGACTCAGAGCTTGATAATATGTTCTGTTTTGCAGAAGAAGCTTTCGAGGGCGGACAGGAGATGCTGATAATAGTAACCGAACTGACCGGAGGGTTTTATACGGCGCATTATATAAGCAGACACGGATGCAGAAAATATTTCGAACACAACAAGGAACTGCTGTTCTACGAAAGGCAGAATGAAATCATCAGGATAGTAGAGAATCTGGATATTTGAATATCCTATTACCTATTGGGTACAACTCCGGGTACAAACGAGGACGGCGCTGTTCCTCCTTGGTTTTTCAACGTTTGTACGCTTCTGACTTCTTCGAGTCCCATGTCCTCCGCCACTAGAACCCTTGAAATTTCAACGTTTCAGGGGTTTTTCATTTTCAGAGGTGCCCTTTAGGTGCCTTTTTTGCAGAAAATCTGCAATTCGTCTCGAAGAAGTGGATGCGGCCCACGACCGTCCCATGAAACATAGTCGTTTTTTGCAATTATAATTCACACAACCTCCATTGATCAGCTGTGTATGTTTGCTATTATAATGGCACTAATGAATAGGTTAGGTCTTTTCCGGCCGGACCCAGTCGCGGGTATGAGTGCGATAGGATATACGTGAAAGAAGGCACGTTGTCCTATCGCTTTTTTGTTAAGGAGGTACGAGATGATCAAATACATTATTACCAGAGAAATTGAGGTAGAAGAGTCTTATTTTGAGAGCGAACAGATAGGTGTCTTTGACACAGAAAAAGACGCGATCTGCGTGGCTGATAGCATTCATGCAGAGATGAACGAATTTGAGAGATACTATTATGAGATTATTGTATGGAAAGCTATAGGAGATTCAATAGACGTAGATGACAGGGAGACATTCAAAGAATGCTATTCAGTTAAGGTGTATCCGGCTGAGATGGATGAAGCCTATGAGGAACAATTTGATTATTTCGATAAAAATGAAATGACTGATCCGGAAACAACAATCCATTATTGTCTATCACCAATGGGGGATGGCTTCAGGCTTTGGGTTGGAGAGGACCCGAGCAGATATGTTGATAGATTGTTCGATGGAGAAGACTTAGGATTGGAATTTGCTCTTACAGATTGGTACAAGCAGTATGGACAAATTACCCAACAGGATTGGAAGGAGTGTTTTCCTGAAAGAAATAGAGAGATGTATCTTAAGCATATAACCCTTAAAGGTTACTCAGACGAAGAGGCTAAAAGTATACTTAGATATCTACCGCAGACAGTTGCTGATGAAATATCAGTCAATGCATCAAAAATGATTGAATTATGGAAAGCTGAAGCACCTATATTAGAACCTTACAGAACACCATTATGGAAGAAAATGATATTGCAGGGATCAAAAGACTTGTGGGCAAAAGGAATTAATTCTGTATTATAACGCTGCAATCATTTGCTGCATATTTTATATCAAATTATATGCAGATAATTCTCTTATGACGTTGTTTAACTGCATATAAAATGATAAAATATATGCAGAAAGGAGAAATCCAATGAGAAAATTTGACTATTCATTTCTTGATAGTGGTATGATTCCGGCTGATCTGGTTAATGTGACTGGAGGCATATACGCTTTACAGAATTCAGCTATTACTCGAAAGGAAGGTTATCAAAGAGTATTTACCGAACTCGAATCTATAGCAAAAGTCCAGTCGGTAAAGAGTTCAAACGCAATAGAAGGCATAATAACAAGCGACCAGAGGATAGCGGATATAGTTAACCGGAGCAGTGCTCCGATGAACCATGATGAGGCAGAAATCGCAGGCTATAGGGACGCACTCAATAGGATACATACAGACTATGAACACATTTCTTTCTCTGAAAAGGATATTCTTCTCCTTCATGAGACAATGATGTCACTTTCAGGCGATGATCTGGCGGGACAGTATAAGCAAACAGATAATGTCATTGTTGAGATAGATGGAAGCGGAAACAGGAGGATAAGATTCCGGCCGATACCTGCAAACGAAACAAAAGAAGCAATGGAGCAGCTGGAACTTGCATATCTAGAGGCATGCTCTAACGCGCACATAAACCAGTTGCTGCTTATTCCATGTGTGATCCTGGATTTTCTTTGCATTCATCCATTCAGGGACGGAAACGGACGAATGTCACGTTTATTATCCTTGCTGCTTCTTTATAAGAATGGATTTGATGCCGGGAAGTATATTTCCTTCGAAGAGCAAATCAACAAGTATAAAGATCTGTACTATGATGCGTTGCAGCGTTCATCTTCAGGATGGGATATCAATCAGAATGATTATTTCCCTTTTGTTCAAAACTTCCTAACAACACTGTATATTTGTTATAAGGAACTTGATAAACGCTTCGCAGTGGTTCACGGAAAAAAAGCAACTAAGACTGCGCGCATAGAAGCAACAGTATTGGAAAGTCTTACTCCGCTATCGAAAGCAGACATTTGTGCGATACATCCGGATATCAGTCCAACGACAGTGGAGGCAGTGCTGGGTAAAATGGTAAGAGAAGGACAAATAAAGCGTATTGGAGCATCCAGAGGATCAAAATATATCAGAAACCGGTAAAAATAATCTTTATAGAGAGGGATCAAATGGCTGAAATAATAGATCTGTATACAGTTGACCGCGAACACACAGGTAAGACTGCAAAGCGCGGAGAACCGCTCGAAGACGGGACATACAGGATGGTGGTCCATGTATGTATCTTCAACAGCAAAGGCGAGATGCTGATCCAGAAGAGAGCGGATGATATCGTCCGCTGGCCTTCGTACTGGGACGTCAGTGTTGGCGGCGGCGCAAGTGCCGGAGATACCAGCAGAGAGGCTGCTGAGCGCGAGACAGCTGAAGAACTTGGCCTGCATATTGATTTCAGCGACAGGCGGCCTGTCATTACGGTCAACTTTTCAGATGGATTCGATGATTTCTATACTGTAGAAGCAGATTACTCACTTGATGATCTTCATCTGCAGACTGAGGAGGTTTCTGATGCAAAATGGGCAAGCCGCGATGAGATCGAAGCAATGATCGATGACGGCAGCTTTATTCCATACCAGAAAGATCTTCTGGGATATCTCTTCTTCGCAAGAGAGGGAAGAGGAACATGGAATCTGTAGGTTTGCAGGTCTGTTTCTCCTCATAAGCTATATTTGATGTGCGGTAGAATACTGCTAAAATTGTAGTATGAATGAACATGGACTCAGATTACTGGCCACAGAGCTGGAACAAAAGATCCGCAGTCAGACTACGGATAGCCTGACTGGCAAAATGCATGTACATGTAAAGGGCATGCCGAGAAAACAGGAAATCGAGGAAATGCAGAAATCAGAACAGTTCCGCGAGGCACTGGAAAAGGCGCTGTCCGAGGATGTACTTTACCAGGACTGCATTACTGTCAATATGCAGCCCGGAAGTCTTCTTGTTGCCAGATATAAGGAAGATGAGGAAGCTTTTGATGCGGTTGCGGACAACTGCACCAGGAGGATCATTTCTGCTGCGCGTAAATATACGGCGAAGAAAGAAAAGATGTTCCTGAGAAAATATGATATCGATGCTCTGATTTCTGAAGTAAGGGGAGCCGTCCGGGCAGAAATCATCAGAAATCTGAAGTACCATCTTCTCAATGACAGGCTCAGGATCGGTTATGAGGCTGTCAGTCCCGATAGTTACGAAGACTTTGAAGCATGGACAGCAGATATGGATGAATACGAATTCCTCCATTTTGCCGGAATTGATGAAGCTAATATTGGTTCGATGTATGCATCTGCCATTTTGGATAAACATAGTGAAATAGCCGGCCTTAAAGTTGTTGAACTTGCAGATGTCTGGAATGGAGAATTGTATTACAGCGGAGAAATGCTCTTCGAGGAGATACGGAAGCATTTCAGCGGCCAGAGACTGTTTGGCCTCGTGAGCCGCAACAAGTATCTTAAGAGAAGCTTTCAGGCGCGCAGAATGCTGCGGGCAGAGGTGCTCGACCATGTCCCGGACAGAATGCCGGATCTTTTTCCGGAAGCGAGGAATATGGAGCGCAGCTTCATCGTCCATATAGGTCCTACAAATTCAGGCAAAACATATGCCTCAGTCGAAAGGCTTAAGACAGCAGAACACGGAATATACCTAGGACCGCTGCGCCTGCTGGCGTTCGAACAGTATCAGAAACTGAATGAGCAGGGATATCCATGCTCGCTTTACACGGGTGAAGAGCATCAGATTGTGCCGGGTGCATGTATCCAGGCGTCTACTATCGAGATGGCAGATGAACTCGACAGATATGATATAGCTGTTATTGATGAAGCACAGATGGTGGCTGACAAAGAACGAGGCTGGGCGTGGACAACAGCGATTCTCGGTCTCAGAGCCGATGAGATACATGTATGCATCGCCCCGTATGCAGAGAAGATCATCACAGACCTGATAGAGGAATGCGGCGATTCATATGAGATCGTCCGTCATGAGAGGCAGACGCTTCTTGTCATGGATAACTCGAAATTCAAGCTGTTCAGAGAATATATACGTAAACATGATGCCCTGATAGTGTTCTCAAGACGGAATGTGCATGCTGTCGCTGGTGAGCTCAGAACGATGGGTATCAGGTGCAGTGTGATATACGGAAATCTGCCATATGATGTCCGGCAGGAGGAAGCAAGAAGATTCAGAGCCGGAGAAACCGATGTCGTTGTCGCGACAGACGCCATAGGAATGGGAATGAATCTGCCTATAGAGAGGCTCGTATTTCTGGAAATAAGCAAGTTCGACGGAACGGATACTAGGCTTCTTAAACCGGCGGAGATACAGCAGATCGTCGGAAGGGCAGGAAGACGCGGCCTGTATGAAAAAGGTCTCTGGAATGCGCTGGAAGGCAAGGATATCATTGCTTCTGCCGTTGATCTTGAGATCCCGCAGATCGATGCAGTGTATACAGGCTTCCCGGAATCACTTATCACTATAGATGGAAAGCTGTCCGGGATAATAACTGAATGGAGAAATATAGAGCCGCCTGAGGGTTACATAATCTCAGCACTTGAACATGAGTATGAGCTGTGCGTCTATCTTGAAGAGAGAACGGATGACAAAAGACTTATATACAGGCTCATAACGATCCCGTTTGATGAAGAGGATAAGGAACTGAGATGGCTCTGGAACCGTCTGGCAGCGACTGTTGTGCACGGACATCCGGTGAAGCTTGCCGGAATGAATCTTGAACTTCCGTATAAAGATATGTCACTGACAGCAGCGGAGGCACTGTACAAGAAATATGACCTGGCGTATGCATTTATTGAAAAATTCGGTGACAAGGCGGAGTCTGAGACTGTCCTGCAGTATAAAAAAGAACTGTCGGAGATCATAGCGGAAATACTGAAGACATCAAAGCTCCCATTCAAAACCTGCAAGTATTGCGGCAGAAAACTGAGGTGGAATTACCGGTTCGGAATATGCGCTGAATGCCATAACGCAGCACGCGGAAGGCGCAGGCATCACTGGGATGAATTCTATTGACGGGAACGGGATGCTCCTTTCGCGGATTGTTTTTTCCGTATAAAGTGGTAATATGGAGTCAAGGGAAAACAGACCATAGTGTCAGGAAAGGAGATATTTATAAGATGAAAAAGTATTTTACTCTGTTATTAGTTGCTGTATTTGCGATGGCAATGTTCATGACTTCATGCCAGTCATCAGAGTTCGCTCTTACTGCAAATGATGACAACTCAATGTCCATCACTGCAGAGAATGCGGGAGATGATATGAGCTCAACTGCGGGCACTCTGACGATTGCTGATACGGATGAGATCGTTGTTACACCTGCTCTGGAAAAGGGTGAAATAACTCTCGAATTCTTTGATTCATCCGGCTTTACTGACCCGGAAGAGGTACCTGATCTTGATGATGCTGAGGCTCAGGCAACAGTCACAGTATCCGGCAGTGAGGAAGCTGTGGTAGGTGTTGCTGCAGGAGAGTATTTGGTCAAGGCTACCGGCGGTGAAAAGGCTACCGGTACTGTGGAGATCACAGCACGTACTATGGGCCTGAGAGAGGGCTGGACCAAGGCTGAATCGACAGACGAAGCAGGCGAGAAGGCCGGTGTAGGACTCTTCCTCGTTGATCCGCAGGGAACAAGCCTCGGACCTGTCACCAATGCAGACTACAGCTATACAGAAGGTGCTGCAGAAGCACACTACGGCGTAGCAGCTGTTGACCTGTATGTACACAAGGGACTCAACAGCACATATAAGGGAGACGTTTCACTTGATGACAACAAGTATGCGCACGAATGGACACAGACCGTTGCAGGCAAGGAAGTAAAGTGCTTCGGCAACCGTGGAGGCGAAGCTACCAAAACTATCTGGACTGACGGTGACTACGACTATGCAGTTCTCGCATACGGTGCAGGCGGGGATACCGATTACGGCCTGAACGCTGAGGATCTTGCTACAGTTCTTGCAGATATACAGTAATAATCCGCACGGAAGTTCCGTGTCATATGTCATAAAAGCCCTGGAATCTCAATGGTTCCGGGCTTTTCCTATGTTCAGCATGCGATGTACCGGCAGTGCTGTTTTATGGTAATATAGATGTAAATATATGAGAAAGTGGGCGTACCTCCCGCATTATAGTGACAGGAGCTATAGAGGGGCAAAACAATGAGTAATATGGATAATGAAGAAAGAATCGTCAGTCTGGCCAAGCCGGTGAGGAAGGGATTTCTGCGTCTCATCTTCAGCAGGTTTTTCCTGTTTGCGATACTGCTTGTGCTTCAGGTCGCGATCGTGGTAATGGCATATCTGCAGTTCCGCGAAAAGCTGCCTTTCCTGATGAATGTCCAGTGGGCATTCGCATTTATCATGATAATCCTGCTGTTCAACAGCAGAATGGACTCATCTGCCAAGCTGACCTGGATGCTCGTCATAGCGATGATACCTATCGCAGGGGCTGTTATGCTGTGGTGGACGCATGCGAATATAGGTCACCGCATGGAGACCGAGATGGTCAGAAGGCAGATAGATAATACCCGGAACATGCTGATCCAGCCTGAAAACGTCATACAGGAGATCGAACATGACGGATCAGGAACGGACGATATAAGTAAATATCTCAACAACACGGGATGCTTCCCGGTATTTGACAAGACCAGGGTGACATACTTTCCGCTCGGCGAGGATAAACTGGAGGCAATGCTCGCTGAACTCGAGAAGGCAGAGAAATACATATTCATGGAGTATTTCATAGTTGAAGAGGGGTACATGTGGGGCCGCATACTCGACGTCCTCACCCGCAAGGCAAAAGCAGGTGTCGAGGTCCGCGTGATGTACGACGGCATGTGCGAGATGTCGACTCTTCCGCCGAATTACTGGAAGCTGCTCGAAGCCGAAGGGATCCACGCCAAGGCTTTTTCACCTATCAAGCCGATCGTGTCTTCTCACTATAATTACCGCGACCACCGCAAGATACTCGTTATAGACGGAAATGTAGCGTTCAACGGAGGCGTCAATCTCGCTGATGAGTACATTAACCGCATAGAGAGATTCGGTCACTGGAAGGATACTGCCATAATGATAAAGGGCCCTGCTGCAAGGAGTTTTGCCCTTATGTTCCTTCAGATGTGGAATATCGGAAACAATAATCCGGATTACGACAAATGGCTGTCGATACCTGCCATTGAGGAGGACGTGAAGGGATATGTAATGCCTTATTGCGACAGCCCTCTTGATAACTACAAGGCAGGCGAGGCAGTGTACATGGACATTCTGAACCGTGCAACGGACTATGTACACATCATGTCACCTTATCTTATTCTTGACGGAGAGCTTGAGACTGCTCTGTGCTATGCTGCTCAGCGCGGTGTCGATGTTAAACTGATACTGCCGGGGATCCCGGACAAGAAGGTAGCTTACTCGCTCGCTAAGACTCATTATAAAATACTCACTGAGGCAGGCGTAAAGATATATGAGTACACGCCGGGATTCGTTCACGCCAAAATGTTTATAAGTGATGATATCAAGGCGGTCGTAGGCACCATCAATCTTGACTACAGAAGCCTGTATCACCACTTCGAATGCGCTACATACCTGTACAGAACAGACTGTATCGCTGATATAGAAAAGGACTTTCAGGAAACACTTGAAAAGTGCAGGGAAGTCAGTGAAGACAGCATAAAGAAAGAAAAGATGTCATATAAGATTACGGGCGGGATAGCCAAGATGATTTCCCCACTTATGTAAAACAGCGTACAGATTCTGATACGACTCTGAGGAGGACTGTGAGATGAAAAAGAACAGAATTACCCCTGGATCAGTGATTCTTCTGAGCCTGATGCTTATGCTTGCAGGTGCTGCCGCGGGATGCAGCAATAATGCGGGGTTTGCAGGCCAGAACGGGGGCACAGATGACAAGACGGCCGAAGCTGAGGCACCTCAGCAGGTTCAGACCCCGGCCGGGGATCAGGCAGAGGCACCTACTGCGGCGGATGACTCTGAAGAGATATCCATAAACGATATCGGCTCAGTTGCGATAGGCCAGACGGAGAATGCTGAAGCCGGAACAGGCTGCACCGTTTTCATAAGCAAGGACGGTATGGCAGCAGGACTCGATGTCCGCGGGGGCGGGCCAGCTTCAAGGGAATCAGAACTGCTGGATCCTCTTGCTGCGGCTCAGAGCATACATGCGATAGTGCTCTCAGGCGGAAGCGCCTACGGTCTCGGGACTGCAGACGGAGTAATGAAATACCTTGAGGAAAAGGGCATCGGATATGACACCGGAGTCGCCAAAGTACCTCTTGTGGCACAGGCTGATCTTTTCGACCTCTCGGTCGGTGACGGGTCGGTCCGGCCTGATGCGAACATGGGATATGAGGCTGCACGCCTTGCCATGGAATCACCTAACTACAAGGACGGAAACTATGGTGCCGGATGCGGAGCTACAGTCGGCAAGATAGCAGGCATGGAGACCTGCATGAAGACCGGTATCGGCAGTTATGCGATAAGGGTAGGCGACCTGAAGATAGGTGCAGTAGTAGCTGTAAATGCGCTCGGCGACATCTATGACTGGCAGACAGGCAAGAAGATCGCAGGACTTCTGACCGAAGACGGGAAGGGCTTCAGGGATACCCTGACATATATGGCCACGGATACATCTTCCAAGGACAATAAGTTTACCGGAAATACCACTCTGGGAGTGGTGATCACCAATGCATCCTTCAGCAAGTCCCAGCTGTGCAAGATAGCCGGAATGACACATGACGGATACGCAAGGTCAATAAGACCTGTGCATACAACAGCGGACGGCGACAGCATCTATGCAGTATCGGTCGGAGATGTGGAGGCTGATCAGGACCTTGTCGGTTCTCTCTCTGCCGTGGTAATGAGTGAAGCGATCAAAAGAGCTGTCTACAGCGCGGACAGCGCTTACGGATTCAAGTCAGCAAAGGAGTTCGGAAACTAGAGACACCTCATGATGAAGATGATCTGAAGATATCCGATGCTGACATTAATACAGCACTTACAAAAATACTTCAAATTTTTTAATTAAAAATATTGAAGTATTTTTGATTGCGCGTTATACTATCTCCCTGTAAGTCTAAGAGAATGAAAGGGACATAGTGATGAGTAAGAATTTACAGGTAAAACAGCTGACACCCGTGTATCCGTCCGAGGAGCATGAGAATGTTCCTGCTCTTCTTGATTATGCAGCAGACGAATACGGGGACAGTACAGCTTTCATACTGAAAGATAAATCAGCCGGCAGAAAAGGGGAGCCGGTCTACAGGAATATTTCATACAGGGATCTCAGAGATGATGTAAGCAGACTCGGAACAGGCCTCATGGCAAACGGCATCAGAAACGCCAGAATAGCTATCATCGGGGAGAACTCCTATCACTGGCAGCTTTCCTATCTGGCAGCCATGAGCGGTCTCGGTATATGCGTGCCACTCGACAAGGGCCTGCCTTATACGGAGCTCAAGACATCCATACAGAAGAGCGGAAGCAGCGTGCTCATCTTCGATAAGAAGCATGCCTCACTTGCGGACCGCCTGCGCGCTGAAGCATCGGATCCTATGGCAGCTCCGACGGCTGTTTCCACATACGTATGCATGGACGAAGGCACTGAGTATCTCAGCATAAGGGAACTGCTGATCAAGGGTGAAGAAGAACTCGCGGCAGGCAATAAGGAGTTTAAGAATCTCAGGATCGACCGTGAGGCTCTGTCCAACCTCATATTCACTTCCGGCACGACGAGTGCTGCCAAGGCTGTCATGCTGTGCCAGCGCAATATCATGTTCAACGTCTTCAGCCTCAAGCAGGTGGAAGACATCAGGTATGGGGATGTAAACATAGCGCTGCTGCCTTATCATCATACATTCGGCGCTACAGGGCAGCTTCTCATGTATGCCTGCGGAGTTACGACTGTATTCTGCGACGGACTCAAGTACCTGCAGAAGAACTTCGTTGAATATCATGTATCCGTATTCATAGGAGTGCCGCTGCTGATGGAAGCCATGTACAAAAAGATCATGGCCGGCATCAGGAAGAAAGGGAAGGAGAAGACCTTTGAACGCGGCGTAAAGCTCGCAAGGATTCTCAGGAAGGCAAAGATCGATGTAAGGCGCAGGCTCTTCAGGGACGTGATCGATGAGCTGGGCGGCAGCCTTCGCATGGTCGTCAGCGGAGCATCCGCCCTTGATGCGGCTGTCATAAACGGATACCAGGACATCGGAATAGAAGTCGTTCAGGGATACGGAATGACTGAGTCCGCTCCTGTAATAGCAGGTGAGAATCTGTTCAACCGTGCTCCGGGCTCCATAGGCCTCGGATTCCCGGGAATGGAGGTTGAGATCGCAGACCCTGATGAAGAGGGCATCGGAGAGATCATCGTCAGGTCACCGAGCGTTATGATGGGGTACTATCAGGATAAGGCCGAGACAGACAAGGTGCTGAAGGACGGATGGCTCCATACAGGAGACCTGGCTTATCTTGACTCAAACGGTTACATCCACATCACCGGAAGGTCCAAGAACGTCATAGTGCTGAAAAACGGCAAGAACGTATACCCGGAAGAGATCGAGACTATCATAGCTGAGCTTCCGTACGTAAAGGAAAACATAGTATTCGGTGAGGTCAGACGTGAAGGTGCCGATGACAGGGATGAGGTCCTTGTAGCCAAGATCGTCTATGATGATGAGCTGATGAAGGAGAAATACGGCGCTGAAACAGAGGATCAGATCTACGCGATCGTGGATGCAGATATTGACCGCATCAACAGCAATATGCCAAAATACAAGCATGTACACAGACTGATGCTGCAGACCGAAGAGATGGCCAAGACGACTACAGGTAAGGTCAAGCGGTATGAAGAGAACAAATAGCAGGGGCATATCATGAGAAAGCTGGAACAGCACTTCAATACAATGTACGATAAATTCAAGCTTATGCTGTACGACCGTGCGCTGAAGGAGCGCGGACGCAGCATGCCGGGCGACCTGAGCCTTCAGGAGGTGATCTATATGGAGATCATCATCGCGCTCGGAGATCCGACCGTGGCTGAATTTTCAAGATATGCCAAGCTTTCTGCCTCCAACACGGCATACCGCCTGAACAAGCTTGAGGAAAGAGGATATATCAGGCGTATCCGCAATGACCGTGACAAAAGAGAATTCCGCGTTGAGGCGACGGACAGATACCGCGAGGAATACGGTGTCATATTCGACTACATCCATCTTGTCTGTGAGAGGATAGAGGACAGATTCGAGCCGGGAGATGTCGATAAGTTCGAAGAAATGCTCGGCATAATAAGTGAAGAACTTATGCCTGAAGCGGGCAGGCAGCTCAGAGAGCGCAACTGATCAGCATGCCCGACTGAACATTCTGACGAGTATGCAGCCGGTAATTATCAGGAACATTCCGATAATGCCGGCTGTATTTTATTTTGCCCGCAGACAACAGGTAGCATTTGAGTTATAATAACAGCCTATGAGAAAAATGGTAACAAAAATGATCGGACTGATAATAATACTTGCGGCTGCTGCCATCGGGCTGAGCGCGTATGTGGCAGCAACTGCAGGCAGGGGCATAGTGCTGGTCCATGACGGGTCGGAGATAGAAGCTGATACACTGGAGAGCCTTAAGAGCATGGATCCTCAGTGTATTCTTGTGCTTGGCTGCTCTGTATGGGCGGACAACCAGCCGTCTCCGATGCTGCAGGACAGGCTTGATACAGCGATCGACCTGTATAAAAAAGGAGCTGCACCCAGGCTGCTTCTGAGCGGAGACAACAGCGTGCCTGAATACAGCGAACCTGACTGCATGTACCAGTATGCCCTGAGCCGCGGTGTCCGGGATGAGGATATATTCCTGGATTTTGCCGGATTCTCCACATATGACTCGGTATACAGGGCCAGGGACGTATTCTGCGCTGACCGCATGATAATAGTGACCCAGAGGTATCATCTGTTCAGGGCTCTTAAGATAGCAGATGCTCTGGGAGTTGAGGCAAAAGGAGTTTCATCCGATCAGAGACAGTATACCGGAAGATACTACAGGGAGTTCCGTGAAGTGCTCGCACGTGACAAGGACTTTATCAAATGCATCTTCAGGCCTGAACCTGTATTCCTGGGAGAGAAGATCCCTGTAGATGGTGATGGAAGGGTCACGCATCTTAACTAGAAGCTTGCAAATAAGGCGTGCGCATTTTATGATTATGAGCAGGGGTCAGATGACCCGCAATCAATCCTCAGAGGAAAGGATCAGCTGATATGAGAGACATGAAGGATGAGCTGAAAAGCATATACGATGACTTCTATGGACCTACGAAGGAGAAACCGGAGATAGATGTGCCGGTACGCAGACCTTCCGCAGGAAGAAGACCTGATTTTGCACGCCCTTCTGAGCAGAATGCAGGATCAAATGCAGAATCTCAGGAAATCGAGACAGAAGTTGTTACTCAGACTGAGTTTGCCGTACAGACAGCACCGGAGCCTGAAGAACCGAAGGAACCGGAGAAATCCGGCATGGAGGAACTGAATGAGCTCATCGGCCTGACCAAGGTCAAGCATGATGTCGAAGAGCTGGTCGGTCTTGCCAAGGTAAGAAAGATGCGTGAGGAGAAGGGAATGAAGGCAGTGCCTGTTTCTCTCCACCTTGTATTCTCGGGCAACCCGGGAACAGGAAAGACCACTGTAGCAAGAATACTTGCCAAGTTGTACAAGGAGATAGGTATCCTCTCTACGGGACAGCTCGTGGAGACTGACAGATCGGGCCTTGTCGCAGGATATGTCGGACAGACAGCGATCAAGACACAGAAGAAGATACAGGAGGCCATGGGCGGAGTCCTCTTCATAGATGAGGCATATACGCTCAATCAGGAAGGAGAGAACTTCGGACAGGAGGCCATCGACACCATCCTCAAGGCGATGGAAGACCACCGTGACAAGTTCGTAGTCATCGTTGCCGGATATACTGACCTGATGAAGGCCTTTATCGAGAGCAACCCGGGACTCAAGTCCAGATTCAACAAGTTCTTCGAGTTCCCTGACTATACTGTTGACGAACTGCAGGCCATCTTCATGATGCAGTGCAAAAAGTACCAGTATAAGATGACTGAGGAAGCTGAAGCAGCCGTCAAGGAAGAGATAAAGAGACTTGAAGCTGCCAAGGGTGAGAATTTTGCGAATGCAAGAGAGGTCAGAAACCTCTTCGAGAAGATAATCACCAACCAGGCTGCAAGGGTCTCTGACATTGAGAATGTCGATGAAGAGACGCTCACGACCCTCACGATCGATGACCTGAAGGACCTTGATGACCTCGAGGATCCTAAAAAGAAGTCAAAGGAAATCGAAGAGAATGCATCAGCTGCAGAGAAGGAACTTCTTGATACGCTTACAGACATTCTTGAGAGCTCAGAACAGAGCAATAGTGAAGGATCTGAAAAAGAGGCCGCAGATGAGAAAAGCGGAGACAGCGCGAAAGAAGAGAAGGCAGATGCGGACAGCGGAGACGGCTCGGAAGAATAGGGTATATGGAACGCTTTGGTAACGGTCACGAAAACAGAATAAGCAATAATATGAAGACCAGCATGGAGATCACTTCAGGCTGGTCTCTTCGCATGGCAGATGATAATGCAGGCTCAGAGCCGGTACCGGCTGTGGTGCCGGGAGACCTGTACTTAGATCTTCTCAGAGCCGGCATGATCGAAGATCCCTATTACAGGGACAACGAGCTTGAGGCTCTCAGACTGTCGGATAAGGACTACATATATGAGACTTCTTTTGATGCGGATGCTGAACTTCTCAGCAGGGACCGCATACGTCTCGTGTTTGAAGGACTTGACACACTGGCTGAAATAAGACTCAACGGGGTGCTTCTCGGCACTGCGGACAACATGCACAGGACATGGAAGTATGATATCAGGGATATCCTGGAGGCAGAGGATAATTGCCTCAGCATCCTGTTCCGCTCGCCGACAGAGTACATCCGGAGGAAATACGACGAGAAGCCTCTTGAGGGCACGGAAGATGCGATGAGAGGGTTCCCGTATCTCCGTAAGGCTCACTGCATGTTCGGCTGGGACTGGGGCCCGAGGCTCCCGGGATGCGGGATCTTCAGGCCTGTAAGGATCACCGGTTATGATGCAGCAGCCATAGAAAGTGTGTACGTGAGGCAGGAGCATGCTGACGGCAGTGTTACTCTGAGATTCGAGCCTGAACTCGAATATGCGGAGACAGCAGCTGCAGACATCTGCTGCACGGCAGAGGTGTTCAGTCCGGACGGAGAGCTGATCGCAGGCGGCGATGCTTCGGAAGAATTTGTCATCACTGATCCGCAGCTGTGGTACCCTGCAGGTTACGGAGGGCAGCCGCTCTATACGGTCAGGATAACACTCCTTTCAGAAGGCAAAATACTGGACACATGGGAGCGAATGACAGGCCTCCGCACGATGACTGTCACAAGGCGCAGAGATGAATACGGCGAGAGTTTTGCCCATACAGTCAACGGCATAGAAGTATTCGCTATGGGATCAGACTATATCCCTGAGGACAGCCTGACCGGAAGGACTTCGCCTGAAAGGACGAGGCGCCTTCTTGAGGACGCAAGGCTCGCGAACCACAACTGCATAAGAGTGTGGGGCGGCGGCTATTATCCTGAGGACTGGTTTTACGATATATGCGATGAGCTTGGCCTGATAGTGTGGCAGGACTTCATGTTCGCATGCGCTGCGTATGACCTGTCTGAAGAATTCGAGGCAAACATCAGAGCCGAGATCGAAGACAATGTCAGGAGGCTCCGCCATCATGCAAGCCTGGGCCTCTGGTGCGGGAACAATGAGATGGAGCAGTTCGCCGATGAAGGGCAGTGGGTCAACACTCCTGAACTCAGAGAGTTCTATCTGAGAATGTACGAGGATATCTTCCCGGAGATACTGGAGAAGACAGATCCGCAGACGTTCTACTGGCCGGCAAGCCCGTCAAGCGGCGGGGGATTCGATGAGCCTAATGCAGAGAACAGGGGAGACGTGCACTACTGGGATGTGTGGCACGGCAACAAGCCTTTCACTGAGTACAGGAAGTTCCATTTCAGATATCTCTCTGAGTTCGGCTTCCAGTCGTTCCCGGCGATGAAAACGATAGAGTCGTTTACTGAGCCTGAGGACCGCAACATATATTCGTATGTGATGGAAAAGCATCAGAGGAATGCTGCGGCCAACGGCAAGATCGCTTCGTATATGTCGCAGACTTATCTGTATCCTTCTTCATTTGATATGACAGTCTATGCCTCGCAGCTGCTGCAGGCGCAGGCTATCCGCTATGGCGTCGAGCATTTCAGGAGACACCGCGGCAGATGCATGGGAACTGTCGTATGGCAGCTCAATGACTGCTGGCCTGTCGCAAGCTGGTCGTCGATCGATTATTACGGCAGGTGGAAGGCTCTTCACTATTATGAGAAGAGATTCTTTGCTCCGCTGCTCCTCTCATGCGAAGAGGAAGGTATCCTGACGCAGGACACCAACCCTAATGCTGAACCGTATGAAGTGAAAAAGTCTGTCAGGTTCAATGTGAGCAACGAGACAATGCAAGAGCATACTGTCGATGTCATATGGCAGACCCGTGACAGCTCCGGAAACAGCCGCGATGAAAGAAGAGAGACCGTAACGGTCCCTGCACTCAGCGCTGTATGGCTTGAAAGAGAAGACATGCCTGATGCAGATCTCTATGATGATCATGTTTCATACAGGCTGGAAGAGAACGGTGAAGTCATTTCAGCGGGAAGCGTGATCTTCTGTCAGCCAAAGTACTATCACTTCAGAGACCCTGAGCTATCCTTCAGAGTCGATGGAGATGAGATCATCGTCAGAGCTTCTGCATACGCAAAGGATGTTGAGGTCCTTAATGATAAGGAAGACCTGGTCCTGTCGGATAACTATTTTGACATGGAACCGGGTGAGAAGAGAATAAAAATCCTCAGGGGCAGCCCTGACGGCCTGCGCCTGAGGAGTACTTACGACATCCGGTGATGCTCTATTCGTAGAGGATGTCCATATCCACATCACCTTCTATACCGTCTATATTGCCTGTCTGGCTTGCCTGCCACATCACGTACGGACCCTTGTAGTCTGTTTTGTCAGCATAGTGGGCGAGCCATACAGGTCTCGTATCCGTATCCTCCCATACCTTTTCAAGACTGTTCTTATTGCCGTATAGCATGCAGTCATAGCCTGCGGATGACAGCTGGTCTGCGAATGCATCATAGAGGCTGTTGAGACCTGCAAAACTCATTTTGTATGTCTGGAACTGACCGAAGTTCTCCCAGTCGAAGACGATTGGAAAATCAGGCTTTTCCTCACCGAGGATCTCTTTGATCTGGTCAGCAGACGCGCGGACCTCCTTTTCGGTATTATCGTAGCTGTACAGGTATATGCCTGTCCTGAGCCCTGCAGCCCGTGCATTATCATAATTCTGTTCGAACTTGCTGTCCTTTTCTATCTTCCCGTCTGCAGAGTAGCCTATCCTGATTATGACAAACTCGCATCCTGTCTTCTTTACAGCGTCAAAGTCAATGTCTCCCTGCCAGGTGGATACATCGATACCGAAAGACCGCCCGCTGCCCTTATATGCTGAGACGAAATCCTCAAACTGCGTCCTCGGGGAATTATCCGTGTACACAGGAACCGAGTCAGCGACCTCGACGGTCAGATCGGCTTCCGTGCTGTTGCCTGAAGCATCGGTTATTTTCACATGAAGAGGGTACTTTCCAAGTCTTGCCATCCTGACTTCACCCTCGATTTCGATAGAAGGCTCAGGATCTGCGTTGTCCCCGTATCCGATGACATCGTTGATGTCGAACTTCGCATAGCGCTCAAGCACCGTGCCGTCACCGTTCCACAGAATGAGAGGCGGAACAGTGTCCACAACGTTATACACAAGAGTATATTCCTCTGAAGCAGTCATGAGACCGCCAAGAACCGGCTTGGAGACGGTGTATACGATCTCTTTGCTGCCCGTTTTGTCTGCCTTGAGGAATTCACCTGACGGAGTGACCTCGCCCTCAGAGCCTCTGACAAAGTCCATTGCCGCGTATTCACCGCCTGCTTCCACCTGCGGCGTTTTCTCGGTAAAATCTATGTCAAGCGAATCCTTTGCAGACTTGTACGAATAGGCTGCTGCGGCAGCGATTGCTATGATCAGCACAAGTATAAGGATCAGGAGCATTTTGAATGTTCTGTAGTTTCTCTTCGGCTGCTGTATCTCACGTCCTGCTCTCATTGTTATACCTCTTCTGAACAAAATTGTTCTGTCTGTGTCCATTGTAACACTAAACGTTATGCAGGAATAATTTTTCCGTACTGAGGACTGTATTGTTTTTCAGGCGACACCTGTTTTCTTGCGATAACAGGGCAAAAGAATTAAAATTATCTCTGACTGAACTGATCCCACTGAACATGTGCATTAACGGGTCAGAAAAGCAGAATAACCGTATGGAGGACCGTATACATGAAAGGGGACCTGAGATTAAAGATCAGCCGCCAGAAGGGCAGGAACCATGAAGCAGTCATTGCCGCAGACGGAAAAGAGGTGTCATGCGACAATATGATCCTGTCTGCTTATGAACGAGAGGAAGACGGGGTAAAGCTCTGCGGGCTGAAACTTAGGATATGCTATAAAGAGCCGCTTCTTGAGGAGCATGTCAATCTTGCAATGGAAGCGCCTGTCACAGCATATTTCAGTCCTGATGAAGTGCCGGAGAGGATAACCTCGCTGTATATGTTCGGACCATGGTGGTCTCGTCCGGGATTTGCTGACAGTTTCAGGGAGATTCCTGACAGGACACAGGTCGCGCTGTTCAGATATGCTGACAGATGCGGATGCCTTGTGCCGATGGTCGGTGACAGGTTCAAATCCTGCCTGACAGGAGGCACTGAGGATGAGATATGCCTTGTGATGACGGCCTTAAGAGGAGGTCTGGAATCCCTTGATGAGATCATGTATGTATATGCAGAAGCGGATACCGCATATGAGGCGGTGCACAAGGCTTTTGCATGGCTCATAAAAGATAAAGGCATCCTTCCGAGAGAGGAGAGGCGCATCCCGGATGTGTTCAGATATCTCGGATGGTGCAGCTGGGATGCTTTCTACACAGATATATCGGCAGACCTTGTGACACAGAAGGCTGACGAACTCATAGATAAGAAAGTGCCGGTGAGATGGATGCTCTTCGATGACGGATGGTTCCCTTCAAGAGACAAGATGGTCACGGATTTTGCACCGGACAGAGATAAGTTCCCTGGCGGATTCAGGCCTGTGACCGAGGATATCCGGAGCAGGAGCAATATAGACACATTCGGCATATGGCACGCTCTCGGAGGATACTGGGGAGGCGTCGATCCTGGGAGCAGCCTCGCAGAGAGGGAAGAGCAGTATCTCTACAGGACAGCCAACAACGTCCTTATCCCTGATTACAGGCACGGAGCAGGATTCTACCGCGACTGGTGCAGGCTCCTGAAAAGTGAGGGCATAGACTTTATCAAGGTCGACGGGCAGAGCACGGCGCCTTTCTACTATGAGAACGAGGTACCTGTTGCTGAAGCGGCAAGGGGAATGAACCGTGAGCTTGAGACCGGGTCATTCGAGATGGACGGCGCCATCATTAACTGCATGGGAATGGCGATGGAGAATGTTCTTGCAAGGCCTGCTTCTGCGATCTCCCGCAACAGCGATGATTTCTTCCCGAGCAGGGATGAGAGCTTTGTCGAGCACCTCCTGCAGAACGCATACAACTCCATTTATCACAATGAGATATACTGCTGCGACTGGGACATGTTCTGGACAAAACATCCGTATGCCGCCAAGCACAGCCTGCTGAGAGCTATAAGCGGCGGTCCTGTATACTTCAGCGACAAGATAGGCGAGACGGATCCTGAAGTACTGAAGCCTCTCGCGTGCAGCGACGGAATGCTTCTTATGATGGCAAGATCCGCAAGACCGACAGAAGACTGCATTTTCACGGACCCGCTGAAGGAAGGGGTCCTGAAGCTGAGCAACTATGCAGCGTGCGGAGACAGCGCATATGCAGGCGGGATCGCAGCATACAATCTTACCGGCAGCAGACAGACTGTATCTTTTGCTCCAGAAGAAGTGCCGGAGACCGCCGGTGCGGAAAAATACTGGGTATATGACTACTTCAGAAAGGAAGCGCATCTTCTCAGTGCAGGGGAAAAGTACGAAGCTGAAATCGATAAAGACGGATACGCATGGTATGTGATCATTCCTGCTGTAAATAAGGCTGCATTCCTGGGTCTTACCGACAAATATGCCGGGATCGCGGCTGCAGAGAACATAATAGACAACGGAGATTCTGTGACCTATGTCATGAAGGCATCGGGCAGGACAGGATGGCTGTCTGAAACTGAGCCGTCTTCTGTATATGTAAACGGTGAAGATTTCACTGACAGGGTAGTTCAGGATTGCTGCATGTACTATGTTGACATGCCGGAATCGGGAGAGATGGCTGTATTTACCATACAATAGCAGAGAACCATGGGGGACCCGGAATGGAAGGGATATCATCCGACAGAAAAATACTGACCAGACTGATGTTCAGGCTGCTTCCGATACAGATACTGCTTGCCGCAATAGGCTCCGTCAACGGTATCGTCTCCACTTATTTTGCCAGTAACTTTGTCGGCGTGGACGCAATGACAGCTGTGGGTATTTACTGGCCGGTGAATACTCTGGTGGCAACGATGGGCACTGTCCTGACCGGAGGCGCAAGCATATTGTGCGGAAAATATCTGGGACAGAACGAGCAGAGCAAAATGCACAATGTGTATACGCTGGATATCCTCCTGGCAGGGGCTATCGGAACGCTGCTGTCGCTGATCCTTGTGTTTCTTGCATTTACAGATAATACCGGATTCCTCACTCATGACGATCAGGTAAGGGCAATTCTCAACCGCTATATCACCGGTCAGGCAATAGGCATAATCCCTTTCATGATCGGAAGTCAGTTTACGATATTCCTTTCTATGGAAAACAGAAACAGGAGAGCTATGACAGCAAGCGCTGCCTTCATAATAGCCAATCTTCTGTTCAACTTCCTGTTTGTAAAGGTCCTCGGGCTGGAGGCTTTCGGCCTTGCGCTCGCTTCATCTGCGGGAATGTGGGTATTCTTTGCCGTACAGGCAGGGCATTTCATCAGTGGAAAATCACAGATGAAATTCAGACTGAAAGAGGTCGTATGGGCAGAGTGCATCGCGATAATGGCGATCGGATTCCCGGGCGCTGCTACCAATACCTATCAGGCTTTCCGCGGCCTTGCTGTCAACAAGCTGCTGGAAGCATATGTCGGCGGAGCAGGGATATCTGCTTTCACAGCCTGCAATAATTTCCTGGCAGTGTTCTGGGCTATTCCTGCGGGCTTCGTTGCCGTTTCAAGGATGATGATAAGCGTGAGTGTAGGTGAGGAAGACAGACAGACTCTCATGGATGTAATGAGAGTCATGTTCAGCAGGTTCGTTCCGCTGATGGCTGCCATATCCGCTGTTCTGATGATCCTTGCCGTACCTGAAACACGCATTTTCTATAAGGACCCTTCAGATCCTGTGTTCATGATGACTGTATGGGGCTTCAGGCTCCTGCCTGTCTGCATGGTGCTTGCGATCCCCGCGATGCACTTTACATGCTACGGACAGGCATCGGGCAAACACGTTCTGGTACATCTGGTGTCTCTTATGGACGGGATAATCTGTGTCGTGGCATTCAGTGCGATACTCATCCCTGCCATGGGAATAAACGGGCTCTACTATGCCAATATCCTGAACGGAGTGGTTATCCTCCTGATATACTTTGTATATGCATGTGTCAAAAACGGTAAGATACCTTCAGACATGTTTGAGCTCATGGCCATACCGCCTGATTTCGGTGTGACGCCTGATCAAAGACTTGATCTGACTGTCAGAAGCATGGAGGAGGTCGTCACCATCTCACAGAAAATCCAGACCTTCTGTACTGAGAATGGCATAGACAGCAGACGGTCATATCTTGCAGGACTTGCAATGGAGGAGATGGCCGGAAACATCGTTGAACACGGTTTTGCCGGAGACAACAGAACACATACCATAGACGTGCGTGTAGTACACAAGGGCGATGATATAATCCTCAGGCTCAGAGATGACTGCAAACCATTCGACCCTGTAACCATGAACCGGATAGCTGAAGGCGGCGATGCCGGATCCAACATCGGATTAAAGATGATATTCGGCATTCTGAAGGATGTTGAATACCAGAATATCCTCGGGATGAACGTACTGACAATGAAGATATAGAAACGGAAAGATAAGCTGAGAATGGAAGACAAAATGGAAGAAAGACGAATTGTAAGGGTCGCAGCTGCGATAATAATAAAAGACGGCAAAGTGCTCGCTACACAGCGGGGATACGGAGACTATAAGGACTGGTGGGAGTTTCCGGGCGGCAAGCTTGAGCCGGGTGAGACACCTGCACAGGCTGCGGAAAGAGAGATAAGGGAAGAACTTGATGCTGAGATAAAGGCAGGGGATATCATCTGCACAGTCGAGTATGACTATCCGAAGTTCCATCTGTACATGTACTGCATCAGATGTGAACTGATCTCTGCAGGCATCCGCCTGCTGGAGCACGAGTCGGCAAAGTGGCTTGGCAGGGAGGAACTCGACTCAGTCAAGTGGCTTCCTTCAGATACAGCAGTGATCAATGAGCTCCGGGAACTCATCTGACAATATACTGAGTTTCAATTGTCTCAGGATATAATCTTCATCGAAATGACAAATTATTTCCCGTTTTACCCGTATAATGAAGCGGTAAGAGGGGTATAACTATTACAGGAGGAAATACATCTAATGAACGTTTATGATTTTACAGTAAAAGACAGAATGGGTAATGACGTAAGTCTGAAGGACTATGAAGGAAAGGTCCTCCTTATCGTTAATACCGCAACAGGCTGCGGCTTCACACCTCACTATGAGCCGCTCGAGGCAATGTACAAGGAATTCAGAGATAAGGGATTTGAGATCCTCGATTTCCCTTGCAACCAGTTCGCTGACCAGGCACCTGGGTCGGATGATGAGATCCATGAGTTCTGCACACTGAAGTTCGGAACAGAGTTCCCTCAGTTCACCAAGATCGATGTAAACGGCGAGACTGCTGATCCGCTCTTTGCATATCTTGCAACAGAGAAGCCGTTCGAAGGATTCGGCAAGGGTCTCAAGATGGCAGCACTGAAGAAGTTTGCTGATGCCAACAACAAGAAGTTCGGCGACAAGGCATATATCAAGTGGAACTTCACCAAGTTCCTCATCGACAGAGAAGGCAACGTAGTGACAAGATTCGAGCCTACAGCTGACATGGATGATGTCAAGGCAGCCGTAGCAGCAGCTCTGTAACTGATCACTATACATCAGACAGCTGAATACCGGTTATCGATAGTTCAGCGCAGATGCGCACAGCATTTGCAATACTGCAGGTGCTTATATGGATCAAATCATAATGCACAATATACACCATGGGTTCGCCCATGGTGTTTTTTTGTGGGGCGATGAGCCCCGTCGAGGGTGGAGATGTCAAGAAAAGTGCAGTCTCTAAACCCCCAAAATTGATTTATGCCGCCAGGGCTTCATCGAGCAGCGTCCTTCTATACGCTGCCGGCGGAAGCCCGTACGGATTAGATGTATATATTCGTACCGTATTGTAATATGTGAATACATATCTGAAGATCCACGATTTAACTTCTGACATCTTCATTCTGTATGTAGGCAACCGGTACAGGAGCTCTTTCTTCAAAGTTGCGAAGAAGCTCTCCATCCTGGCATTGTCATAGCAGTGATCAACACCGCTCAGACTTTGCTGCATATTATTAGCTTTCAGTATGTCTTTGAAAGCATCACTTGTATATTGGCTGCCCCTGTCTGAATGCAGGGTAGCGCCGTTGATCGGATATCTCATCCGTGCGGCTTTAAGAGTATCGATACAGAGTTCTTTCTTCATGTTGTCACGCATTATGAGTGAAAGGATCTCTCCATTGAAGCAGTCAAGGATCGGTGAAATGTACAGTTTTCCATCGATGCATTGGATCTGAGATATATCTGTCAGCAACTTGGTATATGGCTTATCTGCAGAGAAGTCCTGCTTTATGAGGTTTTCCTTCTCCTGTATCTCAGTTGTTGCTTTGGTCAGACCCTTAGGCCTGCGCTTTCGCTCATGGATCAGGCCCATTTTGAGCATGATCCGCTTGAGCTTCCGGATACCGACCTTATGACCTCTGAGAGCAAGCGCTAGCTGCATACGTGGAACGCCGTAATTGTCGTTGAATTCAGATTCATCAATGATCTTCTGGATTGCTGCCGAAAGAACCGCATCCTTGTCAGGCTTACCAAGGTTCTTCAGATACCTGTAGTAGCCTGACTCGCTCACTTCCAGTATCCGGCACATAGTCTTTGTTGGCCATTTGCCTTCTCTGGAATGGATGAATTCATAGCGATGATGCGCTTTTACTTCTTTCGGCTTTCTGCGAAAAAACCCAGGGCATCCTTGAGTATCTCATTTGCTCTCTTGGTTTCTCGCAGCTCGGCTTCCAGCTCCTGTATCCGACGATCCTTCTCGTCTACAGGCTCACGCTTTTGGCCGCTGCCGACGAAATATGAATTACCTTGATGTTTGCGAATGGACCGCCAGTCAGCAAGCGTGTAATACGGAATGCCCAGCTGCTCCGCAGCCTTTCTGACTCCGATCTCGTCAGAGAGTTCAAGGGCTTCCAGTTTAAATGAACTGTCATAATGCATGAGTCTCACCAATCCTTTCATAGATATACTACCATGAGAATTTGGTGGGTTTACAGACTCTACTTAAATGTTACAGCTCCAGGGCTCGAAGAGTCCGAGACAAATAAACCACCCGCTATGCGGGTGCGCATCGAAGGTTAAACCAATAGACTCCCCTTTTGCTACAATGAGAGTGTTCAAGCCTCAGAGTAGAAAGGAGAGTCTATGGCTAACAAAAGTTA
>JAZQHU010000046.1:0-23624 GCA_045540775.1 Anaerovoracaceae bacterium
CCTTCCGGACGCAAAATAGGTTATAATAACGAAAACGATTTAGAGAGATTGTTGATAAGCATATTAACAGATAAGCATATTAATTAACTGAAGGGATTAAAAATGTACTATATTGTCGAAACCAATGCCAAACACCATGTATATCCTACATACGGCAGGCAGTTTGACTCATACAGGTGGTATAAGCCGATCTTCACAGGGGCACTGTTTGCGGCTATATATATGGGGTTAACTCTGGCCGGGATCATGGCTCTCACCACAGTGGCCGGAGCTGTTACAGGAGACACTACCGGAACGGATACTTTTAATAAAATGATGGAGATCGTTTCGGGCGGATATGACACTATGGACATGTCTGATCCGTTTCAGTCCGTACTCCAGCTGGGAAGTCTTGCCATAGCAATACCTTCGCTCTGGCTGGCAACACTCATAGTCAGAGACCGTCCGATGTCATCTTATTCATCTTCAAGAGGCGGATGGAGCCATAAGGTGTTCTGGAGATGCGTACCTGTAGCATTCATCATCAACGGGCTGCCGATAATCATCAACGATGTCATCATAGAGAAGGGTTATCAGAACTTCACGGTCAAGTTCACTGTCCTGAGCTTCATCCTTCTTACTATACTCGGACCTCTTCAGTGCATAGCTGAGGAGTACATGTTCAGAGGATTTATAATGCAGACGTTCGGATCCTGGTTCAGGATCCCTGTGATCGCTGTCATTCTGCAGGCGCTCATCTTCGCTGCAGGGCATCCTTACAACAGGATCGGCCAGATTGCTGTAGCTGCAAGCGGAGCAGCCTTCGCGCTGTCTGCGTGGTTCGGCAGGGGACTTGAGGTTTCCGCGGCTCTCCATGTAGTGAACAACATGACTATCTTCTACCTGCAGGGACTCGGCATGACTACCGTGTCATCAGATACCAGCGTTTCAGGTATGTTGATCGACATTGGCATAGCTGTCGTATATGTCGCCGTCATCTTCTGGCTGAGTAAGAAGACAAAATGGTTCGACAAAGTCAGAAAAGATGACGTTGCCCGGGTGAATGCCAGAATCGCTGAGAAAAAGGCAAAAAAGGCAGCAAAAAAAGCAGCCAGAGCTGCAAAGAAAGCCGGAACAACTGTGTTTGAAGTTGCCGGCAATGCGGGTTCAGCCGCTGCAGGTGCTGTTTCGGAAAGAGTGGAAAGCATCACAGAGGCATCGCCGCAGGCAGCATATGATACAGATGCAGCCGATGTAGTTCCTGAGTTCGATTACACGCGCAGTACGGAAGGGCGTTCTGCTGAAGGCGGCAAGCACTTTAAACATTAATCCAATAATTGCTTTTGTAATACAAAAGGAGCTTTCAGCTTGCAATGCGATTATTCCGCAGGAATCGCCGCTGAGATATGCAGCGATCCCGAGGACGTGAGCATGGTAAGCTGAAAGCTCCTTTTCTTATCCGATAAAGGCTTTGATCGCATCCCGGATATTGGACGCGCCGATTATGCGGATGCCCTTGCTTCCGACGGATCCCGGAGGAGTGACTGTCACGGTCCTGCCTGAATCAGACACATTCACTTTGCCTGACTCGGCCGACTGGCGGGCATTCCTGTCAGGAAGGATCACTGCCTCATATCCGAGGCGGACCGCTTCCTGAACGATCTTCTCTGTGTTAGGTATGGACCGGAGGTGACCGGTAAGACCGACTTCGCCTACGGCGACTATGCGCTTTGAAGAAGTCTTTCCTTTGAATGAGCTGTAAATGGCGAGTGCGACAGCGAGGTCCGTTGCGGTGCTGCCGGTATTCATTCCGCCGACTACATTTACATATACGTCATAGTTGAGCAGGTTCAGGCTTGCTTTTTTCTCGAGGACAGCAAGGATCATGCTGAGCCTGTTGTAGTTGATCCCCACGGCTGTCCTGCGGGCAAAACCCACGTTGGCCTGGGTCACAAGAGCCTGTATCTCGAAGAAGACCGGACGGCTTCCTTCATATACGGCCGAGATGACGGAGCCTTCTTCGCAGCTGTCGTTCTCTATAAGACTGCCGCTGAGGTCGGATACTTCGATCATGCCTTCGGATGTCATTCTGAAAGCACCGATCTCATCGGTAGTTCCGAATCTGTTCTTGAAGGACCTCAGTATTCTCAGATCCCTGTCGCGCTCACCGGCAAAACTCAGGACGCAGTCGACCATGTGCTCGATCGTCTTAGGACCTGCGAGCTCGCCTGACTTGGTAACATGCGCAACGATGAAGACCGGTACGTTATTGGTCTTGGCGAACTTGATGAGCAGGTTGGAGCATGCTCTTATCTGTGTGACGCTGCCTGCGACCGAGTCGACTTCGGATGAGTACATCGTCTGGATCGAGTCGATGATAAGAAAGCATGGCTTCATGTCCTCGCATACTGCGAGGATGTTCTCGATGCTTGTCTCCGGGTAGATGTACAGGTTGTCACTCACACTGCCTGCACATACGCGGTCGGCTCTCAGCTTGACCTGCTCCTCAGACTCCTCTCCGCTTACATACAGTACTGTCCCGTATGAGGACGCGATGCTGTTCGCAGACTGGGCTATGAGAGTTGACTTTCCTATGCCCGGCTCACCGGATATGAGGACAAGTGAACCCAGAACGATGCCGCCTCCGAGTACACGGTCGAGCTCGCCTATGCCTGAACTCATGCGGGCGTAGTCAGAGGTGCCGACGCTTCCCAGCTTAACGGGCCTGCCTTCTGTGCCTGTGCGGCGCCTGCTGTCGACGGACGGCTCCTTGAGATCGCTGATTTTGTGCTCTACTATTGTGTTCCAGCTGCCGCAATACGAACACTGCCCCTGCCAGGAGAGGTATTCGTTGCCGCATTCGGTACACATATATACTGACTTCTGCTTCTTGGCCATGCTGTTTTACCTGTGGATTTAAATGGCGGCTGCAGGAGCCGCCTTGAGTTAACTGTCTGTGATCCTATTTCTCCGGGCCGGACTGGAGCTGCTCGTCAGCCTTGTCCTTGCCGTTCTTATTCTTAGGAGAAGGCTTCCTTACGGTATCCATCTCGAACCAGAAGTCCGAGCCCTTGCCTTCCTCACTCTTTACGCCGTATTTTGCACTGTGAAGATTGAGGATGCTCTTGGAGATCGCAAGACCCAGGCCTGTTCCTTCAATGTCGCGCTCGTGGTTGGCAGACGTCCTGTAATACTTGTCCCATACATGAGACTGCTCATCTGACGGTATGCCTACACCGTGGTCGATGCAGTGGAAGGTTACCTTCTTGTTGCTCTTGACAAGCTTGATGTCTATGAACTTGTTGTCCCCGGAATACTTGACGGCATTGGAAACAAAGTTGGTCATGACCTGCATGATCCTGCTCCTGTCGCCCATTACATATGCCGGCTTGCAAGGGTGGAAGTGTACTTCATATCCCTGTGACGAACCGAGAACCATGAAACTCTCATATACGTCCTCTGCCGCCTCGGCAAGATCGAATACCTCGCGGTGCATCTCAACATTGTTTGACTGCAGGTTTGAGACGGACAGCATGTCGGTTACGAGGCGGTTGAGCCTCTCGGTCTCGGATATGATTATCTGGAGGTCGGCATTCCTCTTTTCAGGATTGTCGCCTGAGATATCTATGATCTTTTCAGCGTATGACCTGATCATCGTCAGCGGAGTCTTGAGGTCGTGCGAAACATTCGCAAGGATCTCACGCTGGTAGAAATCAGTCTTCTCCATCTCATAGGAGGCCTTGTTCAGGGCACGTGCAAGCTCCTTGGTCTCGGTGAATGCAGCGCCGTCAAAACGTACATTGTAGTTGCCCTGTGAGAGCTCCGTCGCAGACCTTGTCAGATTCTCTATCGGCCAGGTTATACGCCTTGAAAGAGCGTAGGCGAGGAAGCATGCGATGGAAAGCAGAATGAACGTTATGTATCCAAGCATGTTCTTCACTATCCTGATGGTAATCTGATCAGGGTACAGAGGAGATATTATATATAACGAAGCTGTAGTGTGTCCTGATCCTATCCGGGATGCATAGACAAGACGTGCATCTGAATCAGAAGAACCGGTGTGCCGCGTTTCGGCGACACTGTCAGTATCTGCTGATGTAAGCCGGCTGTCGATCCTTCTGATATCGTCTGCAAATCCGGCCTCGTCCGGTGATATGCCTGAACCGTTGTACTCCACCATATTATCGAGACCTTTTACCTGAATATATATGCCATTGATCTCGGCGGTCTCGACAACATATTTGTCAAAGCCTGTCGACCCCTTGAGGTACTGGGCTTCGACTGCGTCGGCTGTTCGGATGACCTCCTGCGTGCGCATCTTCTGATAATACGTATCAAGGAAGAATGATGTCAGCACCCAGAGAAAGGCTACAAGAATCATGGCATACATCAGGAACGACAACAGGGTCGTCGTCTTGATGCTGCTTGTATCGAGCTTTTTAGGTTCGTTGAGATTCTTGTCCGGTGACATCAGTCCTATCCTTCGTATTCGAACTTATATCCTACGCCTCTGAGGGTCACGATGAACTTTCTGTAAGGTCCGAGACTGTTGCGCAGATTCTTGACATGAGTGTCGATCGTGCGGTCGTCTCCGAAGAAATCATATCCCCAGATGTCCGAGAGGAGTCTGTCTCTCGAAAGGGCGATATTCTTGTTCTGTATCATGTAGAAGAGCAGATCGTATTCCTTAGGTGTAAGCTCTATGCGCTTTCCATCAACGGAGATCGTGCGGGCTGCAAAATTCACTTCGAGCCCGTCGAATCTCTCGATGGTCTGTGAGGATTTGTCTGATGCGTCCACACGGCTCAGGACCGCGTTGACTCTTGCCATGAGCTCCTTAGGGCTGAACGGCTTGACTACATAATCATCGATGCCAAGTTCAAAACCGAAGAGCTTGTCGTATTCCTCTCCGCGGGCTGAAAGCATGATCACAGGGATGTTCTTGATCTTCTGGATCTCCTTGACTGCGCTGAAGCCGTCGAGCTTAGGCATCATGACGTCCATGATGATCAGATCGTAATCGTTCAGCTTGACCATGCCGATGGCGCTCATGCCGTCAGCAGCTTCTTCTGCAACGTATCCGCTGAATTCAGCGTATTCCTTGATGACCTCGCGGATCTTATCCTCGTCATCTACTATAAGAAGTCTTTTCATTTCGGTAACTCCTTCTTCTGTTTTATAAATCAATTCAAAAAATTATATCACATACTGAGCAGGTGAGAAAATATTTGAAAGCAAAAGGTGGGGTAAGTAAAATGTGTCAGGCTTGTGAAATAATCGTCAGTGGGAGCGTCATAAAATTTTTCAAAAACATTATTGACAACTGCATGGAGTAGGAGTACAATTTAATATTTTTACCCCATTGACAATTGCGCGAGTTAAATATATAATACCTATGTATCAGAAGGGAAACAATCCAATGCATAAATTCAGTATAGGCGACCACATTGTATATCCTATGTACGGTGCGGGCATCATCACAGATATTGTGGAAAAAGATTTTCTGGGTGAAGCTCGGATCTATTATAGTGTGTCGCTTCCATACTCCCGCATGGATGCCTCCGTCCCCGTGGACAACTGTGAAAAGCTCGGAGTCAGATCTATTATCGATAAGTCCAGAATCGCCGAGGTTATTGAGGTCCTCAAGGGAGAAACGGAGAAGATGAATCCCAACTGGAACAAGAGATACCGCGAGAACACCGAGAGGATGCAGACGGGTGATGTGCTCGAAGTAGCTGCGGTAGTCAGGAATCTGGTGAGGACGGACAGAGCCAAGCCTCTTTCCACCGGGGAGAAGAAACTCCTCGGAACCGCCAAGCAGATACTCGAGAGTGAGCTCATCTACTCGGGAGGGTACACTTTGGAGGAAGCCGACCATCTGGTCGAATCGAATATATAAGACTCCGGGCCGGAATGCCGGCCCGCTTATTTTGCCCGTATCATCTGTACGGTTAGAAAAACAGTGAATACTGTGTAAATATTCATTGAAAGAAACTATACATTATTTTATAATGGCAAAAGGTATCGCTTAAAGGAAGGATATATCTATGACTACCAGAGTAGGAACAGGATATGACGTACATAAGCTCGTCCCGGAAAGGGCTCTGATCCTATGCGGGACTCCAGTCCCCTATGAAAAGGGGCTTCTCGGTCACTCGGATGCTGATGTGGCAGCGCATGCCGTGATGGATGCACTGCTTGGTGCGGCAGGCCTCGGAGATATCGGAAGACATTTTCCCGACAGTGACGAGAAATACAGAGGCGCGGATTCAATGAAACTCATGGCTGAGGTCAGAGACATGGTAGCGGGATCCGGCGAGGAGGTCAGCATAAACAATGTCGATGTGACCATAATCGCACAGGCCCCCAGGCTTGCGCCGTTTAACGAACAGATGAGACAAAATGTAGCAGATGCGCTCGGGATACCTCTTTCGAGAGTGAATGTCAAAGCGACAACGGAGGAAGGACTCGGGTTTACAGGCAGGGGCGAGGGCATAGCCGCGATCGCTACCTGCGCAATAGAAGGGAGATTTGAATAATGAGATTATCTAAGAACCACCTTAAGACTCTTCGTGAGGCACCATCCGATGCAGTACTCGAGAGCCACAAGCTTCTTGTAAGAGCAAACATGATCAAGCAGGAAGCTGCCGGAATCTACATGTATCCGAAGCTGGGCTGGAGAACTGTAAGAAAGATCGAGCAGATCGTAAGAGAGGAAATGGACTACGTTGACTGCCAGGAGATCTACATGCCGCACGTCAATCCTGCTGAACTCTGGCAGGAGACAGGAAGATGGTATGCTTACGGACCTGAACTCTGGAGAATCAAGGACCGTAACGGCAACGACTTCATCCTGAACCCTACATGCGAAGAGATCTTCACGGACTTCGTCCGCAAGGAGTGGTCTTCATATAAGGAGCTTCCGTTCTCACTGTATCACATCCAGTTCAAGTACAGAGACGAGTCCCGTCCAAGATACGGACTCCTGAGAACAAGAGAGTTCATCATGAAGGATGCGTACACATTCGACGCTACACCTGAGGATATGGATATCGCATACATGAGACAGTATCATGCATACGAGAAGGTATTCACAAGATGTGACCTCGACTACAGAATCGTAGAGGCTGACAACGGCCCTATCGGCGGCAGCCTTTCACACGAGTTCTCTGCACTCTCTGACTGGGGTGAATCAGACATCCTCTACTGCGACAACTGCGGAATGGCAGCTACAGTAGAGAGAGCTGAGTTTACAGACGAGAAGCCTGTAGAGGAAGAGATGAAGCCGACTGAGGTCGTATTCACACCTGGAACCAAGACCATCGAGGATGTCTGCAATTATCTGAACCTCCCTGTTGAGAAGTCCATCAAGGCTCTTATGTTCACTACATATGATGATGATCTGCAGCCTAAGGATTACGTCACATGCTTCATCAGAGGTGACAGACAGCTCAACATGATCAAGCTCGTAAACGCGCTCAACATTCCTGAGCACTACATCGAGTTCTCCGATGAGACAGTTGCAGGCCCTGCAACTGGCAGCGTTGCCGGATTCACAGGCCCTGTAGGACTCAAGAACTGCATCGTAGTAGTAGACTCCGAGCTCGTAGGAACAGTTAACATGTGCGCAGGCGCCAACCAGGAAGACCACCACATGCTGAACGTATGCTACGGAAGAGATTACACAGGCGACATCGTTACAGATATCAAGACACTTCAGGAAGGCGATCCATGTCCGCACTGCGGCAAGCCGGTCAAGTTCAGAAGAGGTATCGAGGTCGGACAGGTATTCAAGCTGGGGCTCAAGTACTCCGAGAGCATGAATGCTACATTCAAGGATGAGAAGGGCGAGGATCACCCTTACTGGATGGGATGCTACGGTATCGGTATCACAAGAACGATGCAGGCTATCGTAGAGCAGCACCATGATGAGAAGGGTATCATCTGGCCTATCGCTACAGCTCCATACCATGTCATCATAACTGTTATCAAGCCTAATGATGAGGTACAGCTGAACCTGGCTTATGACATCGAGAAGAAGCTCGAGTCCATGGGCGTTGAAGTCATGGTAGACGACCGCGATGAGAGACCTGGAGTCAAGTTCAACGATGCTGATTTGATCGGAATCCCAATCAGGATCACAGTAGGAAAGCTTGCCGGAGAGGGCAAGGTTGAGTACAAGCTCCGCCGTGAGGATGCTCACGAGGTAATGACAGCAGAAGAGGCTATAGCTAAGGCTAAGGCTCTTGTTGACCTCGAGGGTGACGGAAGAGTATTCTTCTCAAGACTTTCCGAAGAGACAATGAACGCTCACTAATCCGAGCACATACAATAAGTAAAGCAAAGCGCCTGGCTTCAGTTGTGAGGCCGGGCGTTTTTATCAGAACACACTTTTAAGGACTGTATGAACATACTTACTGAACTGTTTATCTTATTCTTCAAACTCGGAGCCTTCACCATCGGAGGCGGTGTTGCCATGCTCCCGTTGCTTCAGAACACGCTGATACATGAGAAAAAGTGGTTCAGTGAGGAAGAGTTCGTGGATATCGTGGCTGTGTGCCAGAGCCTGCCGGGAGTCATCGCGATCAACATGGCGACTTATGTGGGTTATAAGAAAAAAGGATTCCTGGGGTCGCTGATATCTACGATCGGTGTCGTGCTGCCGTCGTTTGTGATGATCCTTCTGATCGCAACATTCATATCCAATCTCGGTGACAACCGCATTGTGATGGGAGCTATGGCGGGGCTCAGAGCGGCAGCTCTCGGACTCGTTGTTGTGGCGGTGATCCAGCTGTCATCGGCTGTGTTCAAGGGCAAATGGACGATAGTCGCTGCTTTGCTGAGCTTTGTTCTAATCGCAGTTTTCAAAATCAACACGGCGTATGTCATACTGCTGTTCGTTGTCCTCGGTATAGCGAGTGCGGCTGTCGGAAGCAGACTGAATAAAAGCACTGATGATGCAGGGGCGCTGAAAGATGATCAGAAGCCTTCTGATGACGGAACGGAAGGAGGCGGCAGATGATATTCTGGGAACTCTTTATAAGTTTTGTCAAAGTTGGGCTGCTCGGATTCGGCGGAGGACTGGCTATAGTAAGACTTATCTACGACAGCATCCAGCCTTTTGTCGACATGACGCCCGAGATGTTTGCCAACATAGTGGCGATATCGCAGATCACACCGGGACCGCTTGCTGTCAATACGGCTACTTATGTCGGATATGAAACTGCCGGCATCTTAGGTGCGGCATCGGCTACATTCGGAGTCGTTTTGCCTGCATTCATACTGGTCAGCATAGTTGCACGTATGATACAGCAGTTCAAGGACAGCAGGATCGTTCAGGGGGCGCTCACAGGAATAAGGCCGGCGACCATGGGGCTTATCGGAGCGGCGATAGTAACGCTGATCGTTCCGTCCATAGCCGGCGACACAAGGCTGGGAACCGGGCTGCTGCGCAGCCTCGGAGCGGACATGTCGGGAGGCATAGGCGGCCTCATAACGGGATGCCCGGTGGATATAATAGCAATACTTATAGTGGCAGCTACGGTCATCCTCATGACTAAATATAGGAAAAGCCCTTTCATAGTGCTGATTATAATGGGGTGCATCGGGGCAATACTTGGTGTATAATTAATTGCCTCTGATTATTCGGGGGCTGTGCCCATCTGATGGAATTCCGGAGTCACTGATTCCGGTAAAGGAATATATATTTATAGAAACAATCTTGAACGCAGGAGGAAAAAACACATGCAAGTCTACAACACTCTGACCAACCGCAAGGAAGAATTCGTACCTATTGAAGAGGGAAAGGTCAAGATGTATGTCTGTGGACCTACTGTCTATAACTTCTTTCATATAGGAAATGCAAGACCTTTCGTCGTATTCGATACGCTGAGAAGGTATTTCAAATACAGAGGGTATGAGGTAAAGTTCGTACAGAACTTTACTGATGTTGACGACAAGATCATCAACAGAGCCAAGGAAGAGGGAATCACTGCTCCTGAAGTATCCGAGAAGTATATCAAGGAGTATTTTGAAGATGCCGGCTCTCTCAACGTCATCAAGGCAGACGTTCACCCTAAGGTATCCGAGCACATTCCTGAGATCATCGACTTTGTACAGACGCTGATCGACAAAGGATATGCTTATGAAGCTGATGGTGATGTCTACTATTCGACAAGAAAGTTCGAAGAGTACGGCAAGCTGTCCGGACAGAACATCGATGACCTTGAGAGCGGCGCAAGGATCGCTATCGGCGAAGTCAAGAAGGATCCTCTGGACTTTGCGCTGTGGAAAGCACGCAAGGAAGAGTCTGAGATCGCATGGGAGTCCCCATGGGGCATGGGAAGACCGGGCTGGCACATCGAGTGCTCGACCATGGCTAAGAAACACCTTGGTGAGACTATAGACATCCACGGAGGCGGACAGGACCTTACATTCCCGCACCATGAGAACGAGATCGCGCAGTCAGAAGCATGCAACGGAGTTCCTTTTGCACACTACTGGATGCACAACGGATATATCACAGTTGATAATGTCAAGATGTCCAAGTCCCTCGGAAATTTCTTCACCGTAAGAGATATCCGCAAGGAGTACACAGGAGACTTCATCAGATTCTTCCTGCTGTCAGGACACTACCGCAGCCCTATCAACTTCAGCGACAGCCTGATGCACGCATCCAAGCAGGGCTATGACAGAATAGCTACTGCTATCGAGACGCTCGAGTTCCTCAGGAAGAACGGAACTGATGAGAAGATGCAGGGCGAGGACGAAATGATCGCTGCATTCGACAAGTTCAGAGACAGATTCATCGAAGTAATGGATGATGACCTCAATACTGCAGACGCCATTTCCGTAATTTTCGAGATGGTATCCGAGATCAATGTTGCTGTCAAAGACGGCGCTTCGAAGTCATATGCTGAAGAGGCTCTGAAGAGAATCGATGAGCTGACTGAGGTGCTCGGCGTATTCAGAGATGCAGATGACGAAGCCGGCATCGGCGATGACATCCAGGCTCTGATCGACGAGAGACAGGCTGCCCGCAAGGAGAAGAACTGGGCAAGAGCTGACGAGATCAGAGACCAGCTCGCAGCAATGGGCATCACTCTCAAGGACACACCGCAGGGTGTACAGGTAATCAGAAACTAATACAATAACACAACGCTGACGGATCATACGGTTAAGGATTGGTACGGCAGATGATGCCGGGGAGGTTCTACATGAAGCTGAACATCAACTCGGAAAAACTCTTTCAGAACGGAGCTAAGAATCCGGTAATGCTGGCCGGTGTGGTGATACTTTACGGTGCTGCAATGGCTATTGCGGTGGCAAAGAGCATCAAGGACAGCGCAGAAGCAAAAGAGGCAGCCGGCAAGTAATGACGAAAACAGAAATAAACAGGATAAACACTACTTCGCTTGCATATCTCGGCGATGCGGTATATGAAGTGATCGTAAGAGAGATGATACTGGCGAAGTACCCGCTTGATGCGGGCAAAGCGCACCAGCATGCGGTCGGATATGTTTCCGCAGGCGGGCAGGCGAAGGCTGCAAGAGCCATGATAGAAGAAGGCTTTCTGACTGAAGAAGAAGAGCACCTTCTCAAGCGTGCGCGCAACCACCGCACGATGTCCCGGCCGCAGCATGCAGACCCGAAGGACTACAAGTACGCGACGGGTTTCGAAGCGCTGCTCGGGTATCTGCATCTTGCAGGTGAAACGGACAGGATAGCGGAGATCGCATCGGAAGCCTTCCGCATAATAGAAGAATAACTCAGAGAAAAACAGCAGGATCCCGTACAGCAAACGGGATTTTGCATTAAAAGGACATTCGCGACATAACATGAGAATACAGTATTCGAATGACAAGAGAATATTCAGCCTCCATACAGATGGCATACCTTATCTGTCTTTCGGAATGCTGGACGGACTCGGCGTACCCAATCTGTACACAACGAGATATATATCGTATGACAGCGAAGCAGGAAGCGGAGTGGAAGGCATGCGCGTTGCGGTGATGAAGGACGAGACTGCTGAAGAGGCTTCGCCTGTGGTAAGAGCGTACAGAGACAGGCTTGCGCACCAGCTCGGCTCGTCGCTTGACCGCGAGTGCATAACCGATCAGAAGCATACCAACTATGTGCATGTTGCTGCGGCCGGCGATCTTGGACTCAGAGAGAAGCCTCTTCACATGCAGCATGTTGACGGTGTCGTCACGGATATCCCTGATGTGCTGCTGACGGTATTCGGTGCCGACTGCCCGTCGGTGTATATAGCTGATCCCGTTCGCAAAGCGATAGGTCTTGTGCATGCGGGATGGAAGGGTACACTCGGAAGAATACCTGAAGTTGCTGTGGCCAACATGGTCGTGAGATTCGGCTGCGACCCTGCGGACATGTATGCGGCGATAGGACCGGGGATATGCAGGGACTGCTACGAGATGGGCGATGAAGTGTATGACGCTTTCGCTGAGCAGTGGAGTCCTGAGGAGGCTGAAAGGATATTCTCGAGATATCCTGCTGCCGATGCTGACGGCAATGACATCCCGGGAGGCAAGTATCATCTGGACCTCAGAGAGGCCAACAGGATGACTCTTGTCAGAGCCGGCATTCCGGCAGACCACATAGAGATATCCAATGTATGCACTAAGTGCAATGCTGACATATTCTATTCATACAGAGCCCGCCGCATGGAAAATGAGCAGGCGGCAATGATGATAAACAGATTCGGCAATATCTGACAGGATCACTGAAAGGAGAGAACTATGAACCTTATAGTAGCTGCTGACAGGAACTGGGGAATAGGGAAAAACAACGGACTGCTTGCATCACTTCCGACTGATATGAGGTACTTCAGGGAGCATACGACAGGAAAAGTCGTAGTGATGGGAAGAAAGACGCTCGAGTCGATGCCGGGCGGAAAGAGACTGCCGAAGCGCGTGAATTATGTGCTTACTGCCAATGAGGATTATGTGGCCGAAGGATGCCACATAGTTCACTCTGAATATGAGCTGTTTGACTCATTATCCAGATACAGACCTGATGATGTGTACCTCATAGGCGGGGGATCCCTGTACAGGAGATTCTACAGATACTGCAACAGGCTCTACGTTACGAAGATAGATGCTGACCTGGACGCGGACACATTCATACCTGACTTTGATGCTGATCCTGACTTTGAGATCATCTCGGAGAGCGATCCGGTAACGGAAAACGGACTGACGTACAGATTCGTAGTGTACCAGAAGACCAAGGAAGGCCTGGACCGCTCCAGGACGCTGAACTTCTGATGGCCGTGCATTATTACAGGATATATATAGAAAAGAAAACGACATGAGCAAGAAAGAAAACAAGAGATACAGAGACGCCGACCGCAAGACCGCACCGAAGAGGGGCGGCAAGAACAGACGCGACTACGGCGATACATACACCTACGAGCCGAAGAAGAAGTCTGCCGCAGGAGGACGCAAAACCTCAGCTGCCGGGAGAAAGCCGGCTGCAGGCAGAAAAGCATCTGCAGGACGTTTGCGTGACGACAGACGCAGGGTGCTCGGCTTTGACATGAACGAACCTTTTGAAAACGCAGCCAATATCGGTGCTGACGGGCTCGAGGTCGTAGCCGGAAGAAATCCGGTCACGGAGGCTCTCAACGGTGACCGTGATGTCGAGAGAGTCTTCATCGCTGATGGAGCAGAGGGCTCAGTTTCGAAGATCGTAGCTATAGCAAAGGAGCAGGGCGTCATAGTCGACTTCGTTCCGAAAGAGAAGATCGACGCGATGGCACCGGGCGCAAAACATCAGGGCGTCGTCGCCAAGGTCAGCGAGTACAGCTATGCCGACATGGACGAGGTCTTCGAAAGAGCTGAAGCTGCAGGCGAGGATCCATTCATAGTCATTCTCGACGAGGTTACTGATCCGCACAATCTCGGCGCGATCATCCGTACTGCTGAATGCGCTGGTGCCCATGGTGTAATAATCCCTAAGAGGAGAGCCGCATCCCTTACCCAGACGGTTGCACTGTCTGCTGCCGGAGCTGTTGAGACCATGCCGGTCGTGCAGGTCACCAACATTGCGAGGACGATCGAAGATCTTCAGGATAAGGGTGTCTGGGTCGGAGCAGCTGATATGGACGGCGAGACATATTACGAGGCAAACCTGACCGGACCTATCGCCATAGTCATCGGAAACGAAGGCAAGGGCGTCGGAAGGCTGGTCAAAGAGAAGTGCGACTTTGTGCTCTCCATCCCTATGTACGGCAGCATCAATTCACTGAACGCATCCAATGCAGCTGCAGTCCTCATGTACGGAATCCGCAGGGCCAGAAGTGAGATGAAGACGATGTACATAAAATCCGAATTAAAAAACAATCGTCTTTTATGAAAATTCCTTGACTTTGACTTTCTAAGTGAGTATTATTATCGAGCGACTTTATGATTACTGATTCGGAGGGACGGGGAACCGCTCTTCGGATTTTAGATTGAAAAGATGCGTTTTGCATCGATTCGTAAGACGCATTTTTCAAAGCAATTACCATTAGATTAAGGAGAAACAGAAATGGCAGCAGGAGTAAGACAGAAAGTCATCCTTGCATGCACAGAGTGCAAGCAGAGAAACTACAATACTATGAAGAACAAGAGAAACAATCCTGACAGAATTGAGCTCATGAAGTATTGCAAGTTCTGCAACAAGGAGACTCTCCACAAGGAGACTAAGTAATTTTCGGATCAACGGAGAATTATCATGGCTAACAACAAGACTAACGGAAGCGAAGAGCTTGCAAAGCAGGCAGCACAGGCTTCCGCAAAGAAGCAGAGCCAGAATAATCAGAAGGGCGACAAGAAAAAGGGCGGCCTGTTAGCATACCTCAGAGGTGTCAGACAGGAGTTCCGCAAGGTCGTATGGCCTACAAGAGAGGAACTTACAACTGATACTATCGTAGTTATCGGCTGCGTTGTTTTCTTTGCGGTTGCATTCTGGCTGATCGACACAGGATTCCTTGCAGCACTCAAGGGTATCCTGGGCATCACATTATCCTAGTCCAAGGAGTATAACAGATGGCAGATATGGTTAACATGGAAGACATGACGATCGCAGCAGAAACTGCCGCTGCTGAAGAGGCTGAAGAGAAGGCTGCCAGAGAAAGAACTTCGGTATCACCGCTCGAAGGAGAAGGCCTCAGAGGTGACGGAACTGCCAAGTGGTATGTTGTCCACACATATTCAGGCTATGAGAACAAGGTCAAGACCAGCATCGAGAGAATGGTCGAGTACCGCGGAATGCAGGACCTTATTCTTGAGGTTGTCATCCCGACCGAAGAGAGGATCGAGATCAAGGACGGCGTCAAGAAGGTCAAGACCCGCAAGCTCTATCCGGGATATGTTGTAATCAAGATGATCGTTAATAATGAGACCTGGTACCTCGTACGTAACACTGAGGGCGTTACAGGTTTCGTAGGACACGGATCCGATCCGATTCCACTGACCAAGGAAGAGATCGTAAGAATGGGCATCGAGAAGCTCAAGATCGATCTGGATATCGAAGTCGGCGATACAGTACGTATCATCGGCGGAGTATTCGAAGGCCAGCTGGGTATTGTTGAGGCTATCAACCCTGAAAAGCAGATAGTCAAGACAAGGATATCCATGTTCGGAAGAGACACACCTGCAGAGATCGAGTTCTCACAGGTAAGCAAACTTCGTTAAGATCTTATACAGATCCGCGTGACCTGTTGAGATATAAAAATGAGAAAGCGATTTCTCAGGAAAGGAGACATCAATGGCAAAGAAGATCGACGGCTATATCAAGCTTCAGATCCCTGCCGGCGGAGCTACACCTGCACCACCAGTCGGACCTGCACTCGGACAGAAGAGCGTTAACATCATGGACTTCTGCAAGCAGTTCAATGCGAAGACTCAGGATCAGCAGGGAATGATCATTCCTGTAGTTATCACAGTATACACAGACAGATCATTCACATTCGTATGCAAGACACCACCGGCTGCAGTTCTTATCAAGAAGGCAGCAGGCATCGAGCATGCATCCGGAACACCTAACAAGACTAAGGTTGCTTCCATCACTTACGCACAGGCAGAAGAGATCGCTAAGACCAAAATGCCGGATCTCAATGCAGCATCCCTCGAGGCAGCAGTAGACATGATCAAGGGAACAGCTCGCAGCATGGGAGTTACGGTAACTGAGTAATGCAGTGGGAGGCGTAATGCCGTTAGTACCACCAAGGAGGAAAAATGAAAAGATCAAAGAGATACGCAGAGCTCGCCAAGACATATGACAAGCATGAGCTCGTAGACGTACAGACTGCAGTTAAGCAGATCAAGAGCTTTGAAAATGCAAAGTTCGACGAGACAGTTGAAATGCATTTCCGTCTCGGAGTTGACGGAAGACACGCAGATCAGCAGGTAAGAGGCGCTATGGTACTTCCTCACGGAACTGGTAAGTCCAAGAAGGTTCTCGTTTTCGCTAAGGGACCTAAGGCAGAGGAAGCACAGGCAGCAGGAGCTGACTTCGTTGGCGCTGAGGACATGGCTGACAAGATCAAGAATGAGAACTGGTTCGAATTCGACGCAGTAGTTGCTACACCGGATATGATGGGTGTTGTAGGACGTCTCGGTAAGATTCTCGGACCTAAGGGACTCATGCCTAACCCAAAGTCGGGAACAGTTACAATGGACCTCACTAAGGCTCTTGAGGACATCAAGGCTGGTAAGGTTGAGTACAGACTTGACAAGGCTAACATTATTCACTGCATCATCGGCAAGAAGTCGTTCACAGAAGAGCAGCTCGTTGAGAACGCTAACGCTCTCATCCAGGCTATCGCTAAGGCTAAGCCAGCAGCAGCTAAGGGACAGTACTTCAAGAGCATCAGCATTGCAGCAACAATGAGCCCTGGAGTTAAGGTCAACCCGGCAACAGTAACTCAGTAAGAAGTTACACAACTGAAACAGAATATCCACCTGAGACAGCGGGTGCTGTAAAAGGCTTAATTTCCCGCCGAGGTACAATTCATAAATTGGACCCCGCAGTCTGTCTCACAGAAAGCGGGGTATTTTGTACCTGCAAAAGACTACACTAGGCGAAGGGATATCGCCGGAAAGGAGAAACAATGTCTGAAGCAGCAAAGCAAGCTAAGCAGGTCGTTATCGACGAGATCAAGGACAAGTTTGAAAACGCTTCTTCCGTAGTAGCAGTTGACTACCTCGGAATCACAGTAGAAGAAGCAGATGCACTGAGAGCTAACCTCCGTAAGGAAGGCGTAGGCTTCACAGTATACAAGAACACCCTTATCAAGAGAGCTATCAGCGGTACTGACTATGAGCAGTTCGGTGATGTACTCAAGGGTTCCACAGCTCTTGCATTCAGCGGTGATGATATCACAGCAGGCGCAAGAGTACTTGCAAAGGCCATCAAGGATTACAAGAAGATGGCATTCAAGGGCGGCGTAGTTGAAGGCCAGGTTTATGACAAAGCCATGGTAGAAGAGTTCGCTACGATCCCTTCAAGAGACGAGCTCATCGCAAGATTCATGGGCAGCATCCAGAGCCCGATGACAAAGCTCGCACTTACCCTCAAAGCAATCGCAGAGAAGGAAGAAGCTTAATAAGCAAAACATTTACTTTAAGAGCGGCATGATGCCGCAAGGTTCACAGATAATTTGAAAAAGGAGAAAAATAATGAATAAGGATCAGATCATTGAGGCTCTGAAGAGCATGACAATCCTCGAGATCAACGAGCTCGTTAAGGCTCTTGAGGAAGAGTTCGGCGTAAGCGCAGTAGCAGTAGCAGCTCCAGCAGCAGGCGGCGCAGCAGCAGCTGACGCAGCTGAGGAGAAGAGCGAATTCAACGTAATCCTGAAGGAGATCGGTCAGGAAAAGATCAAGGTTATCAAGGCTGTAAGAGAAGCTACAGGACTTGGCCTGAAGGAAGCAAAGGCTCTCGTAGACGGAGCGCCTGCTGCAGTTAAGGAAAACGTTGAGGCATCCGAGGCTAACGCACTGAAGGAAGCTCTCGAGGCTGTAGGCGCTGTAGTAGAACTCCAGTAAATTCCTTCGAGCTTTTCCGTCAGACTTTGTTGCAGCTCGGATAATCGCTCACTTACATACTAAGGTATGCGCGTTCACGATTTCCTCGTGCGCCTCGTCTGACAAAAAATCTCTTCGGAATTCGGAGTCTCAAAGAGGCACAAATCAACTGACAAATTGGGCCATGCGATATTGGTCCGACCCACGCAATATAATGAGCCCCGGCTACCGAGGCTCATTTCGTGCGTTTACGGGGCGCCAAAAACCCCCGAAAAACGACGATATTAATGCATTTTTTAAGATACAATGCATAAAATGCTGACACACGCTGTTTGACATCTCGCCCGGATTTACGGTATGAGCGTACCACCCGCAGGGACACAAAAATGTGGAGAAAAGCTCCGAAAGTAAATCCCTGGAAGAGATGCGAACGGGGTAGCTGTGGCAGCAATAAAGGATAATCGCTTAAAAATCATTTAATAAGGAGTGAAACATGCCACATCCAATACAGGTTGGTAGAAAAGAACGTATGACTTTCTCCAAGATCAATGAAGTTTGCGAAATGCCGAACCTCATCGATGTACAGACAAAGTCGTACAAGTGGTTTATGGAAGAGGGCCTCAGCGAGGTTCTCGAGGATGTATCGCCTATCCGTGATACAACCAATACTCTCAGCCTTGAGTTTGCTGATTATCACTTCTCGGATACTCCTAAGTATGACCAGGAAGAGTGCAAGGAAAGAGATGCTACATATGCTACATCCCTTACAGTCAAGGTCAGACTGATCAACCGTGAGACAGGTGAGATCAAGGAGCAGGACGTTTTCATGGGAGATTTCCCTCTCATGACAGAGAAGGGCACATTCGTATACAACGGAGCTGAGAGAGCCATCGTTACACAGATGGTACGTTCTCCGGGACCTTACTTTGACGTTGCGACTGACAAGTCCAACCAGAAGCTGTTCAGCTCACAGGTAATCCCTAACAGAGGAGCATGGCTTGAGTACGAGACAGACTCCCAGGGCATCCTGTATGTAAGGGTCGACAGAACAAGAAAGCAGCCGCTGACATCCTTCCTCAGAGCACTCGGGATCATCGATCCTGAGGCACTTGCACTGAGCAGCAATGAGGACATCCTCGCTATCTTCGGTGATGACGAGAGACTCCTCAAGACCCTCGAGAAGGATACAACACGAAACAGCGCTGAGGGACTCAGAGAGCTGTACAGAAGACTGAGACCGGGAGAGCCTCCAACAGTAGAGAACGCAAGATCAATGCTGATGGCACTTCTCTTCGATGAGAGAAGATATGACCTGGCCAAGGTCGGAAGATTCAAATACAACCGCAAGCTCGGTCTCCACGACAGACTGGTCGACACAGTAGCAGCTGAGGACGTTATCGACCCTAACACAGGTGAAGTGCTTGTTGAAAAGGGCGGTGAGATCTCCAGAAGCATGGCTATGGAAATCGAGGATGCTGGTGTTGAGGCTGTATTCGTATACAGCAAGACAGAAGGCAAGGAAGACGTTGTTACCAAGGTCATCGGAAACAACTTCGTAGACCCTGCCAAGTACGTTGACATCGACCTGACACCTTACAAGCTGTCCGAGAAGGTCTTCTATCCTGTCCTGATGGATATCATCAAAGAGGCGGACGGAGACGAGGACAAGCTGAAGGCAGGAATCGCAAACAGAAAGAAGGAGCTCAGCCCTAAGCACATCATCCTTGAGGATATCATTGCTTCGGTCAGCTACTTCCTGAACCTGAACTGCGGCATCGGTGACATCGACGACATCGACCACCTGAGCAACAGAAGACTCAAATCCGTCGGCGAACTTCTGCAGAACCAGTGCAGAATCGGTTTTGCCAGAATGGAGAAGACAATCAGAGAGAGAATGACTACTGAGAACTCAACACCTCAGCAGCTCATCAACATCCGTCCTGTAACTGCAGCTATCAAGGAGTTCTTCGGATCATCCCAGCTGTCGCAGTTCATGGACCAGAACAACCCACTCGCAGAGCTCACTCATAAGAGAAAACTGTCAGCCCTCGGACCTGGCGGACTTTCAAGAGAGAGAGCCGGAATGGAAGTAAGAGACGTACACTATTCACACTACGGAAGAATGTGCCCTATCGAGACTCCTGAAGGTCCTAACATCGGACTTATCGGATCGCTCACAACATACGGCATCATCAACGAGTATGGATTTATCGAGACTCCTTACCGCAAGGTAGACAAGGAGAAGGGCGTCGTTACCAACGAAGTCCGTTATCTCGCAGCAGCTGATGAGGACCTTATGATCGTAGCACAGGCCAACGAGCCGCTCGACGAAGAAGGACACTTCATCAACAACAAGGTTGCTGTAAGAGGCATCAAGGGCGAGATCACCATGGTATCGAAGAACGAAGTCGACTACATGGACGTTTCGCCTAAGCAGGTAGTATCTGTCGCTACAGCAATGATCCCGTTCCTCGAGAACGACGACGCTAACCGTGCTCTGATGGGATCCAACATGCAGAGACAGGCAGTACCTCTGCTCGTAACCGAGGCTCCTTATGTAGGAACAGGTATCGAGTACAAGGCAGCTTGCGACTCCGGCGCGGTTGTACTGTGCAAGAGCGCAGGTACCGTTTCATACGTAGATGCGAACAAGGTCCTCATCACAAGAGATGACAACGGAATGGTAGATGAGTACAGAATGCTTAAGTTCAAGCGTTCCAACCAGGGTACATGCATCAACCAGAGACCTATCGTAAACTATGGCGAACACCTTGAGGCAGGAGAAGTAGTCGGAGACGGCCCTTCAACCAACCTCGGTGAGATTTCTCTCGGTAAGAACCTCCTCATCGGATTCATGACATGGGAAGGTTACAACTACGAGGACGCTATCATCCTCAACGAGAGACTCCTCATGGACGACGTTCTCACATCCCTGCACATCGAGAAGCACGAGTGCGAGGCAAGAGACACCAAGCTCGGACCTGAAGAGATCACAAGAGATATCCCTAACCTCCCTGGCGAGATGCTCAAGGAACTTGACGAGGAAGGTATCGTAAGAATCGGAGCAGAAGTAAAGTCCAACGACATCCTCGTAGGAAAGCTCACTCCGAAGAGCGAGACAGACCTCACACCGGAAGCAAGGATGCTCCGTGCTATCTTCGGTGAGAAGTCCAAGGAAGTAAGAGATACATCCCTCAAGCTGCCTCACGGCGAAGAGGGTATCGTAATCGATGTAAGAGTATTCGACAAGACCAACAGCACAGAGCTGCCTCCTGGAGTAAACAAGATCGTAAGAGTCTATGTTGCTACCAAGAGAAAGATCAACGTCGGAGACAAGATGGCCGGACGTCACGGTAACAAGGGTGTTATCTCAAGGATCCTGCCGCAGGAGGATATGCCGTTCAAGGAAGACGGTGAGCCGCTGCAGGTAATGCTGAACCCTCTGGGCGTACCGTCCCGTATGAACGTTGGACAGGTTCTCGAGGTTCACCTCGGTCTTGCTGCCAAGTCCAAGGGCTGGTACATCTCCACTCCGGTATTCGACGGAGCAAGCGAGAAGGACGTTATCGAGCTCCTCAAGGAGGAAGGCTATCCTGAAACAGGTAAGCTGAGACTCAGAGACGGACGTACAGGCGAGTACTTCGACAGCCCTGTAACAGTAGGCTACATGTACATGCTCAAGCTCCACCATCTCGTAGACGACAAGATCCATGCAAGATCGATCGGACCTTATTCCCTCGTAACTCAGCAGCCTCTCGGAGGTAAGGCTCAGTTCGGTGGACAGAGATTCGGAGAGATGGAGGTATGGGCACTTGAGGCTTACGGTGCTGCATACACTCTGCAGGAGATCCTCACAGTCAAGTCCGACGATATCATCGGAAGAACAAAGACATACGAATCCATCATCAACGGCGTCAATATCCCTGAGCCTGGTATTCCTGAGTCCTTCAAGGTACTCATCAAGGAACTCCAGTCACTCGCTTTGGATATCAAGACCAAGGCCGGCGATGATAGTGAGATCAAGATCAGAGAGACTTCAGAATATGACGGAGCTCTGACACTTGACAGAATGCTCAGCGAGACCGACAGGAAAGCTGAGAAGGAAAGAAGAGAACATGAGCAGGACAGAGTCGCTGAAGAGGAAGCGGCACGCATCAATGCTGAAGAGCAGGATGACGACACCATGAGTGATGACGACATCAGCGGTCTCTCAGCATTCCTCGACAGCATGGCTGCAGCAGCTGCTGCACCGGCAGAGCCTGACATGGATATCACAGAAGCAGTTGAAATGGAAAGCCTTGATGAGCTTAAGGATGCAGAAGCCAACGAGACTTTCGCAGAGGAAGAGTAAGAAAGGGGAGGAAATATTATGATGACAGACAACAATCAGGATCTCAGAAATATTGAGTCCCTTCAGATCAAACTCGCAAGCACAGAGGAAATGCTGAGCTGGTCACACGGCGAAGTAACCAAGCCTGAGACCATCAACTACAGATCCCTGAAGCCTGAGTTCGACGGACTTTTCTGCGAGAGAATTTTCGGACCTACCAAGGACTGGGTATGCGGATGCGGTAAGTACAACAAGATCCGCTACAAAGGCCTTATCTGCCCTTACTGCGGAGTAGAAGTAACCAAGGCAAAGGTCAGAAGAGAGAGAATGGGACACATCCAGCTCGTATCTCCTGTATCCCACATCTGGTACTTCAAGGGCATTCCTTCAAGAATAGGTCTCGTCCTCGACATGACACCTAAGGAACTGGAAAAGATCCTGTATTTTGCATCTTATGTAGTTACAGATCCTGGTGACACACCGTTCCAGTACAAGCAGGTAATCGAAGAGGAAGAGTACAACGAAGCACGCGAGATATACGGCAAGAGCTTCGAAGCAGGTATGGGTGCTGAGGCAGTCAAGAAGCTGCTCCAGGACATCGATGTAGACCAGATGGCTGCCGATCTGAGAGAGCAGATGGCTACAGCTTCGGGACAGAAGAAGATCAGACTTGTCAAGATCCTTGAGGTAATCGAGGCGTTCAAGCAGTCCGGAAACAAGCCGGAGTGGATGATCCTCGACGTTATCCCGGTAATCCCGCCTGAACTCAGACCTATGGTACAGCTCGACGGAGGAAGATTCGCAACATCCGACCTCAACGACCTGTACAGAAGAGTTATCAACAGAAACAACAGACTTAAGAAGCTGGGAGAGCTCGGCGCTCCTGATATCATCATCCGTAACGAGAAGAGAATGCTTCAGGAATCCGTTGACGCACTTATCGACAACGGCAGAAGAGGCAGACCGGTACAGGGTGCAGGCGGCCGTAAGCTCAAGTCCCTCTCAGACATGCTCAAGGGTAAGCAGGGAAGATTCCGTCAGAACCTCCTCGGTAAGAGAGTAGACTTCTCCGGACGTTCCGTAATCGTAGTAGGACCTGACCTCAAGTTCTATCAGTGCGGACTTCCTAAGACAATGGCTCTCGAGCTGTTCAAGCCTTTCATCATGAGAGAGCTGACTGAGAGAGAGATCGCTCAGAACACAAAGCAGGCAAGACTGATGGTAGAGAGAGCCGACACAGAAGTATGGGACGTTCTTGATTACGTAATCAAGGATCACCCGGTACT
>JAZQHU010000047.1:0-222622 GCA_045540775.1 Anaerovoracaceae bacterium
GTCCTGATCAAGCGGGATGATTCAGGGAAAATAATAGGTGCTGTAAGATGCAGGGAGAACGGCGATCACATCGAAATCGGTCGTGTTATGGTTGCGCAGGAACACAGGAACAGGGGTATAGCGACCGACCTGATGACAGCAGTTGAAGAACTGACACAGGCAAAAGCTTTTGAGCTTTATACATGTACAAAAAGCTATATCAATATCAACCTGTACGAGAAGCTAGGCTATAAGATATATAAGGTGGAGCAAGGTCCCAGCGATCTTTCATTTGCATATATGAGAAAAACGCTTGATTAGGCTGACAAAATTCCAGTTTACGGAGAGGATAATTAGCATGACAGATATCACCCTTCTTCCTCTTAAAGCAGAGGATCGGGATCAGTTTATTCAGGACAATCAGGAATCTTTCAATTATGGTGCGCTGGAGGAATTCGGTCTTCGCGATGATCACTTTGAAGATGGCGGACAGATCATTTCCCGCGAGACAATCGAGCAGTCCATCGACAGCGGAGAGGCTTATCGCATTATGCATGAAGGCCAGCCTGTCGGAGGAGTGATAATCAGCGTAGATGGTGAGCATGGTGATCTGGAGATCCTATTTGTTTCTCCCAAGGTCCATAGCAAGGGCATCGGTTATGCTGCATGGTGCGAAATAGAGAGGCTCCATCCGGAGGTGAAGGTCTGGGTGACCGTCACGCCGTATTTTGAGAAACGTAATATACACTTTTATGTCAACCGCTGCGGTTTTCACATCGTGGAGTTCTATAACAGCCATCACCCTGATCCGAATGATTTGGATATGGCTCAAGATCTGGACGAACAGTTCTCAGATGGGATGTTCCGATTTGAAAAGAGAATGGAATAGTTGAATTCCAGTTGTCTGGACGTCGTCGTTTGGCATAAACAGCGCGCATAAGACTACGCTGATAAGGCCCGTCGACATAGGCCAGCTTTATCCGATGAGTTTCAGAGAGTTTGTAATAGCCTGTGGCCGCAGTGATCTGATTGAAATAATGAAAGACTGGCCGACAGACAGGCCTGTACCGGATCTTTATGCTGTACCTATGAAGAAAATGCTCAAGGATTACTACATTGTGGGAGGTATGCCTGAAGCAGTTCGTACATGGCTCGATACGCATGATTATGACGAAGTCACGGAGGTGCAGAAAGAGATACTGAAAGATTACTCGGACGATTTCTCCAAGTATGCTCCGATACATGAAGTTCCTAAAATCAGATGGATCTGGGATTCTGTTCCGGTTCAACTTGCTAAAGAGAATAATAAATTTGTGTTCTCGCATGTGAAGGCCGGAAAGAGATCGGCGGAACTTGAAGACGCATTGCAATGGCTGAGGGATGCAGGGCTGATAACGCAATTGTTTTTGGTTGAAAAGCCTGAGCTTCCGCTATCGGGGTTTGCGGATAAAACCTACTTTAAAGTCTATATGTCCGATACGGGATTGCTTAGAGCAAAATCCGGGTTAACTCACGAGACTATTCTGAACGAGACAGACCTATACAGCAGATATAAAGGGGCTTTTGCAGAAAACTATGTGCTGAATGAATTGCGGTCGATCAATAAGGAACCATATTTCTGGCGTTCATCCAATACCGCAGAAGTGGACTTTATCTTTGAAGAAAAAGCGTCTCTGATACCGGTAGAAGTGAAAGCAGCAGACAATCCTCAGGCCAAGAGTTATAAGCAGTTTTGTAAGAAATACAGACCTGCTTTCGGATTCAAGTTATCTGAGAAAAATATAGCGATGAATATATACGAGCAAACAGAAACGTGCAGTCTGCCGCTTTATATGAGCTGGAATATGGATCTTTATATCAGATAGTATATTGATTATGATCAGGTCAAAAATAACCGATAGGCGGGATGTGCAGCCAGGAGACGATAAACCCACTCAGAAAGCTTGAAATTTCAACGGTTTCAGGTTTTTTTCGTGCTCAAAATATAATATTGCATAAAACGGAACTGACTGATGTGGTATCATAAAAATGCCAATTAATTTCGCGATCTGAAAAGGATAAAGGAAGATGAAAAGAATGTTGCTTGTAATTTCGGCAGCTGCAGTGATTGCCATTGCACTATTATTATCCGGCTGCGGTGCTTCACATCACGAATCCCCTCAGGATGCAGTGGAACTACCGGAAGCATCTGTGGGAGATGTCGTTGTATTCGGCGATATCAGGTGGTACGTTACAGCCAGAACGGAGACGGGCTGCACACTTTTGACCGAAAAGCCAGTGATAAAGATGCCGTTTCGTAAAGCAGAGTATCAGGCAACCAATACATGGGACAAATCCACTTCACGAGCCTGGCTTAATGAGAAGTTCTACAACACTTTCACCGAAGAGGAACAAGCACTGATAGCAAAGACGCACAACCTTAATCCTGCCAACAGTGAATACGGCACTCCGGGCGGAAACGATACAGATGATTATATCTTTCTGCTAAATGTGGATGAGGCAAATGCGCTTGACAACAAGGTGCTGAAATGCGGCTACTGGCATGAAATGGATAACCAGTGGTGGTGGCTTAGGTCGCCGGGCGTGAATGACAGCTATGTGGCATACGTTGGTAACAACAATGATGGGAAAAACAGGATTGATTCCACCGGAGATGTTGCGGGTAATTACTACGGAGCCATCCGTCCTGCGCTGAATCTTAACTTTACAGATGGTACTTTCCCGACAGGTTTAAACAGAACCCCTGCGGAGGTGGAGACCGAGCTGGCAGCGATATCCGGTTCGCAGATTGGTGATGTGGTGGCGTTCGGCAGATATACCTGGTATGTAACAGACAAAACGGACGGTGTATGCACGCTGATTTGTCAGGGACCGGTTGCAGAGATGCCATACAATGAGGACAAAACGGATGTCACCTGGGAGAACTGCACTCTGCGCAGATGGCTCAATGAGGATTTCTATAACAGCAAATTCTCTGACGGAGAGAAAGCTGCGATCATAACCTCACATAACACATTTATTGAAGATGATTCCCGCTACGAAATGGACTGCGGAAATGACACAGATGACAAAGTATATCTGTTCACATATTCCGAATCAAAAACCGTCAGCGATGATATAAGGGAATGCGGTGTCAACTGGTGGCTCAGGTCGCCGGGACATGAGCAGGAAGAAGCGGTATATATCCTTGGAAAATCAGCGAATCTGATGGGTAACGATGTCGATAACTCTCTTGCAGTCCGGCCTGTAATAAAGGTCAGATACTCTGATTAGGCGGAACAGCGAAGAACTATTCGAGAGAGATTACACCATATGGGAACAATAAAAGACAGATTGTAATTTGAACATTTAGAACGATCACATGGATAATCAATTAAAGCAAACGACAATTTATATCGGATTGAATGACTCCGAGACTGGAGTTCAGAAATTTGATTCCGAAAAGTATCTTTCGATTCTGAAAAACGCATGCAAAAGCTACAAAGTTGCTTTTTCTGTTCAGGAACTCAGCGGAGGATACTTTCACGAAGATGGCCGCTACACGGAAGAAAACACCTTGATGCTCATGCTCCTCGATGCTCCCGAAAAGATCGTCAATGAGCTTGCAAAGGACCTGTGCGCTTTTTTTCATCAGGAGAGCGTTATGGTCACGACTGCCCCTGCGTCAGTGGTCTTTATAAAGGAAACTATCTGACCATACACGTAAATGATAAAAACCTTGCGGACAATGAGTAAGCCGGGGTACTGACATGGGAAAAAACAAAATCATCAGATCAATAGACCATATGGTCATAACAACAGCGGACCTTGAGGCGTGCCTGAATTTCTATGAGGGCCTGCTTGGAATGGAACACAGGATCGAAGGCGGACAGCACGTCCTTCACTTTGGCGATCAGAAGATCAATCTGCATACGAGGCCGCATGAGTTCCATCCATCCGCAACTAATGTCACTCATGGCAGCCAGGACTTTTGTCTCATTTCAGACGGGGATATTCACGATATCAGGAAGAAACTGACAGATGCCGGGATTGAGATCATTGAAGGTGTAGTTGAGAGATACGGTGCCAGAGGACTAATGGACAGCATATATATGTATGATCCTGACGGGAATCTTGTTGAGATCGCAGTATATAAAACCGCAGAAGACATCGACGAACCTGATGACATCCACGACCCGTGTCTTCGCTTTCAGAGATAAGGAGGTAATCGCGCATGGCAATTGACAGAGCTGACTGGCACTGGGAGACCGCAGAGGAAGAGTTCCGTGAAACGAACGGTATTACCGGAGATCTGACACAGGAGCAGATCAACGAGATCTGGCTGTATGCCGGCAACCACATAGGGCAATTCGTCAGATGGATCATTGACAGGGGATTCGAAGGTGAAGATGCTGATCCGGAGCTCTGCGAAAAGGTACGCAGGGGCGAGATGTCCGGAACTGAATACCTGATGATCAACTGTGACGGCAAACTGTGGGAATCGGATATCAGGGAAGATGTGCTGCCTTTCGTTATGGCTTACTACTACGACGAGTCGGGAGAGTATCTGACTCACTATGCAGACTGTTGCCTGGACGATGATGACAAGCCTTGCTATGGAGTGATCACCGGGGAAGAGGATTACAGGAGACTAAAGGCTAAAATCGATGATGCGTATGCACGATTCGTAGCGGAAGGTAAGGGCGGTGAGGTCAAATGAAGATAGCATGGTTCTGCATTCCGGCACACGGACATACCAACCCAACGCTTGGGCTTGTCAAGGAGCTGACCGGGGCAGGACATCAGGTCTGGTATTTTTCCTTTGAGGAATTCAGAGAGAAAATCGAGTATGCCGGCGCGACATTTATCGGCTGTGACGGATACGATTTTGAAATGGAAGACAAGGGGAACGCTGATCGCGTAGGCAAGGACAAAGTCTATGCGACTGAGCTGCTCGTTTCATCGACACTGGCGCTGGATGAAATGACTTCCCGCGTTATAGAAGAGATCCGGCCGGACGTTGTCGTGTCGGATTCCGTGGCATTCTGGGGAAAACTTGCGGCTATGAAACACGGCCTGCCGTATGTCTCATCGACCACGACTTTTGCCTTCAATAAATACTCTGCAAAGTATATGCAGGAGAGCGCATGGGATATCGTCAGGATGCTGGCAGCGATGCCTCGCATCAATAAACAGCTGAAACGCCTTCGTGACAAGGGATATCCTGTGAAGAGCATCCTCGATATCGTGCAGAACGACAACGATACAAACACGATAGTCTACACATCGAAGTACTTTCAGCCGTGTTCGGAGACGTTCTCTGACAGGTACCATTTCATTGGACCATCAATCAGGCCTGTCAGTAGACCTATGGAAAAGACCGCAGATAAGCTGGTGTATATTTCCATGGGAACAGTCAATCAGAACAGGGAGTTCTACCGAAACTGCATCAATGTGCTGGGACAGACGGACTGGCAGGTCATCATCTCCATGGGAACCAATCCGGAGCATTATGACCACCTGCCGGAGAACATACAGATTTACGAATCAGTGGATCAGATGGCGGTCCTCTCGATCGCCGATGCATTCATCACGCACTGCGGGATGAACTCAGCCTCAGAAGGACTGTATTTCCGGGTGCCGCTTGTCCTGTTCCCACAGACACCGGAGCAGGATGCAGTGGCAAAACGGGTAGAAGAACTCGGCGCCGGAGTCAGGCTGAAGTCGATTTCAGAGGAAGATGTCAAGCAGGCGCTGCAGCAGATCATTTATGAACCAGGATACAAGGACAATGCAGCTAAGATATCTGAAAGCTTCAGGTCATGCGGTGGTGCGGCAGAGGCCAGAGCTTTTCTGGAAGAGATAGCCTCAATCTTTCAGACAGGGGTGTAAGAATGACAGGAAAATACTTCAAACTTGAGATATTCATACCCGAAACGCATTTTGCAGAACTGAGAAAAGCGCTGCAGAGTGTGGATGCAGGACATATCGGAAATTATGACTGCTGCCTGTCATAAATGTGATCGAATTATACAGAACCGGATTATAGGCTTTGAAAAGGAAGGTAAGAGCGATGAAAAACGAAGAGTGCCTTATATGCAAAGCACCGCTTGAATACCTTGAGACTGGTGAACTCATGGAGTGCGCCATATGTCATAAAAAGGAGATCAGCAAGACCAGGTGCATCAACGGACACTACGTCTGCAATGAATGCCATACTGAAGGAATGGACGCGATCATCGGAGTGTGCCTCGAGGAGTCATCAAAGGATCCAGTGGAGATCCTGGAGAAGATGATGTCCATGGACTTCTGTCACATGCATGGGCCTGAGCATCATGTAATGGTCGGGGCTTCGCTTCTGACTGCGTACAGGAATGCCGGCGGAGATATCGATCTTGACACTGCGCTTGCTGAGATGATGAGCAGGGGCAAAAGCGTTCCGGGAGGTTCCTGCGGTTTCTGGGGAGCTTGCGGAGCGGGAATCAGCTCGGGCATGTTCGTATCGATCATATCGGGATCCACACCTCTTGAGAATGAGCCTTTTGCACTGTCGCACAAGATGACGGCAAGATCCCTTCAGGCTATAGGTGACATCGGCGGGCCGCGCTGCTGCAAGAGAGACTCGTATCTCTCGATTCTTGAGGCGGTTGATTTCGTCAGAGAGAATTTTGGCATAGAGATGGACAGTTGCAAAGTCACTTGTACGAGGTCGGCGGAGAATAATCAGTGTATAGGAAAACGGTGTCCGTTCTCAGCAGCCGGCAAATAGCAGCTGGATTTAGATGCCTTAGGAACAGGCGAAATGAAATACCAAGGGTATTGGTATGATAGAGGAAGGGAGAAGCAAAATGCTGGAAGAAAAAGTTCCGGAGGAACTGATATTGACTCCATCGGTGGAGGAAAAACCGACTGATGAGCTTGTGCTGACTCCATCAACGGAGGAGAAAGAAACAGACGAAGAACTCACACTGACTCCGTCACCGGAAGAAGCAGAAGAAAGTGAAGAACTGACCCTTGAAGCTGACCGTATCTACAAGGCTTCGGAGATCACTTTTGATGGTGAAGAAGAATCCGAAGAGAGGGTAGAGAAGGCGATGGAAGAGTATGATGCTGCGATGGATGACGCAGCAGGCAAGAGCCGCTGAATTCAAGGGGAGCGGTTATGCCAACAGTGAAACGGAAGAAACAGAAGAATCAAAAGAATCCGGTCGTTAAGCGTCTCGGGGAGACGGGGAAAATATGAAGGAATCAATCAGAAAAAACTGTATGCTTTTACTGGGCGTCGTTACGACAGCTCTGATCTGCCTGGTCATTTTGCTCGGCCTGTCACTGTCGGGAGCAGTCAGGCCTGCGGAGGATAAAGGGGCAGAGACGTCAGTGCCGGAGAGCCTGTCACATGAAGGGTACCAGCTTGAGCAGGTAGTAGTGCTCAGCAGACACAATATCCGTTCGCCGCTCAGCGGCGGGGACTCGATTCTCGGCACTATCACACCGCATGAATGGTATGAGTGGTCGTCTCCTGCGAGCCAGCTGTCTCTTCGCGGCGGGACACTTGAGAGCGACATGGGACAGTATTTCCGGAAGTGGCTTGAGTCAGAGGGCCTGTTCCCGGAGAACTATCATCCTGATGAAGAGGCCGTCAGAATATATGCGAATGCAAAGCAGCGCACCATCGCTACGGCGCAGTTCTTCACGGCCGGATTGCTGCCGACTGTGAATGAGGATGTGGAATACCACGGAGCTTTTGACACGATGGACCCGGTATTCAATCCGCAGCTGACATACATTTCCGACAGCTACATCAAGGCTGTCAAAGAGCAGGTCGATGAGCTGTATTCAGACAGTGTCAGGGACCTCGCGGACAATTATGAGCTGATAGAAGACGTAATCGACATGGAGGATTCCCCTGCAGTGAAGGACGGCACAGTGGAGCCGTTCAGGACTGACGATACAGAGCTTGTCCTGGAGAAGAACAAGGAGCCTGCGATGACAGGTTCGCTCAAAACCGCCTGCTCTGTAAGCGATGCGCTGACGCTGCAGTACTATGAAGAAGCCGATCCGGTCAAAGCGGCATTCGGAAACCAGCTCAGCCAGGAGCAGTGGACCGAGATCGCAGATGTAAAGGACGTGTATAACGATGTCCTGTTCACAGCTCCGCTGGTCGCCTGCAATATAGCCAACCCTCTGCTGAAAGAGATATCTTCAGAGATGGATAATAAGGACCGTGAATTCACATTCCTCTGCGGACACGATTCCAACATCGGAAGCGTGCTGGCCGCACTGGATTGCGCAGATTATGATCTTCCGGAAACAATAGAGAAGAAGACACCGATAGGAGTCAAGCTTGTTTTCTCGAAGTGGAAATCGGGCAGCGGTGAGATCTTCTGGGATGTCGACATGGTGTATCAGACGACTCAGCAGCTGCGAAACGTCGATATCCTTGATGAGAATGACCATCCCGCATCAGTGGATATTGAATTCAACGGGCTCAAACAAAATAAAGACAGCCTGTACTCAGATAAAGATCTGAAGAACAGGCTGAAAGAATCGATAGCGGAATATGACAAATTAGCTATGTAAGCTTTTCCTGATCCCCGCCATCCGGGTAAGACTATCTGTCCGCCATTGTTCCTGTCACTTCGCCTTTCATGCCCTGATTCGGTACATCGATCAGGAAACGGCGTATGTACAGAAGCTCTTCTGCTCCTTCTCTTCCGTACGAAAGGTGTCTGTATGTCTCAGGAGGGATGATGACTTTGCCACCTTCTCTCACCTGATCCATGGTGGCAAATATGAGTTCGAGCAGCTTTGATTCACTGAGCCCGACCAGGCTTTTTCTGTAACCGATGATCACATAGTCAAAACTTCCGTGTGCATCAGAAAGGGTATCCGGTGTGACAACCTGAACACCTTCGATCCGCTCAGGCGAGTCCTTTGCGATGAGCACACTTCCGCAGCAGCCGTTTCTCTTCATGAGAGCGGCAAAGTCTGCATCGGTCTCGTTTTCTTCGATGAACCATCTGCGTGACATGCCATCGTTGATGATCAGCTTAAAAAATCTCTGCTCAGTACTGTTCAGAAGCTCGATGTCTGAGTTGACTACTGATTCGTCATCGTGAACGAGATAAATCAGGCCGCCTGCGCTCTCGAGGTCCCTTGTCTTGATGTACTGCCTCGGTGCACTTCCCTTGTCAGCTGATATTTTATAGGTGCTGCGAAGCTGCTTTGCGACCTGCCACAGAGGAGTATCTTCTGCTTCTATGTCTTCAGGGACCATGATGAATTTTACAGCACCCTTGCGAAGAGGCCTGTACGGCTTTGCCGCTTCGCGCCTGAATTTCTCAGGGTCGAGTATCGCATCAAGAGTGGAATCAGTCTCGTGCTGTCCGTATATGAGATCCATGTACTCATCAGGCTGAGTGCATCCCATCGGGCGGCAGTTGACTTCGATCAGTACCGGTCCGTTTTCATCCAGCATGTACTCGCCATGGACCATGCCATACCTGATGCCGATCGCATCCGCTACCTTGAGAGCATATTCGATCATGGCGGTGTGTCCCGGTTCGAGGCGGGTAATGGTCTCCATGTTGCTGTAGATATATCCGCCTTCATCTGTCTGGAATTTCTTGTAGGTGAGTACTGCCGTAACTCTGTGTACTCCGTCGCAGGTAACTGTATTGACTATGTATTCTGTTCCTCTGACTCTTTCCTGGACCAGAGCTTCCGCCTGTCCGTCGCCGAAGAAGGCTTCTGATGACATAAGCTCGCTTACAGCCGCTTTTACCTCATCCAGATCATCGCACAGATACAGACCTACGCTGCCTGCTCCGCGAAGGGGTTTTACTACCGCACAGTCAAGTCCAAGCTCATGACAGAACGCCATTGCTTCATCGACTGATTTTACATTGCGGCCCCTGATCGATCTGATCCCTGCATCGGCAAGTGCCTGCTGCATCGCATCCTTTTTGATCATCTTATCTATGTTGGCCCACGGATTGCCCGGCAGCCCCAGATCATCAGCAAGGTGCGTGGCAAGAGGGACACCGCCCTCCGAACCCGGCAGCACCAGGACCGGGTCGTATTCCTTTACCTTAGCAAGAGTCTCCTCATATGTCTCAGCCTCTTTTATCATTTCAGGCTGCCTGTTGAACAGTTTATAGCTTGATTTGCGCATTTCCTGCACGTCATCTGAGCCTCCGGCCGGCTCAAGTATGACAGGGTCATATCCTCTGCGCCATACATCCTCCACATAGTTGTAACCGGTTGAAACTGCATCTACTATAACTATTTTTCTCATAAAACTACTCCTCCGGTCTGATCCATTCGATTCAGGCAATTTCCTGTTTGAGTACATTTTAGCATGAAAATCATAATTCATCGTTATTTACAATAATAATTAGACCCTTTTGGAGTGGCGCTCTTGCCGTTTTGTTCTTTTTGTTCATGCGGATTACTGATATCATATTAATAATGGCGAATGATATACTGATATCCGGCTCAGAAGCCGGGAGGTAACTCAATGAGGAAGATTGTTGTATTGATAGTGACCGGAATCCTGGTAATTTCCACCTCTTTTCAGGCAGTATATGCCTATAATTTTGATGGAGAAATCACAAAAAGCGGGACATACACCTTCGCTTCCAACGAGGCTGCTGACATCAATCTGACCGATACATTTGAATACCGTGACGACTGCTTCCGCATCGAGGCATCAGAAGGATGCTGCCATCTGGCAAAGCTCTCCGCCAAAGTCTGCGAGGCTTCTGTCGGAAACTATTCCGATCCGGATATGAAGGACGCTTCAAAAGGCAGTGCCAACATCGAAGCCATGCTTTCAGACATGGGCTTTTCCGGTGTAAAGACCAACAAATACTACAACAAGGACAAGCTCCGTAATTCCATAGGCTGCGTTGCCGGCCACAGGAAACTTACGGATGGCGATAAAGAATACACCATCCTTGCAGTCTTTCCTGAATGCGCAGGTTACAAGCAGGAATGGTGCGGCAATCTTACCGTCGGAAAGGACGGACTGCATCAGGGATTCAGGGAAGCCCGCGATGAGGTGCTGCGCTTTGTCAGGAAATATGTGGAAGAGCAAGGTATCACAGGAGATGTGAAGGTATGGACTGCAGGGCACAGCCGCGGTGCTGCTGTTGCTAATCTGCTGGGAGGCTTTCTCGTTGAGGGCGCCGACGGTTACTTTGACGGCATATCCATCGCACCTGAAAATGTTTACTGCTACACCTTCGGAACACCACAGGGCGTACTTTCCAGCGGACTGACCAAGGGCGAAGCGCTGAGCGTTTCGGGCCCGAGAGGCGGGGCATACTCTGATGACACACCGGGAGCGGCATATGTATACAGGAAGGCTGATGCCGGAGATACTATTGATCCGCATTCCGGTGTATATGCAGGCCTGCATACCTTCGGGCCTGGGTATGATCTGTACGCTCAGCTGGCACTGACCGACTGGGGCTTCACTTCATACGGTACACAGCATGACCTGGAAGAAGGCGTGAGCAAGAGCCGGATGCTCGAAGAACTTGCGGCACACAGTGATTTCGCATATAACGAGTACAGGGAAAATGACCGCGATGACTGCACATACTATACCGTAAACATCAATGCGATAGGCACCGGTGCAGATGTCCTGGTACCTGATACTGATGCCGGATCACTGACTCAGACGCAGCTTGTGCAGGACAGACTTGATGCACTGACTGCCCTGGTAAAGGACAGAGATGAATACGTTGAGGGAGATTACCAGGAAGCTCTTGCAGCGGCCGCTTCCACTTATGCTATGGTCTGGCATCCTTTCATGGATGCCCTGATGCCTGAATCCGGAATAGACTATGCTTCCTTTGCAGTGCCTGCAGCTACAACATATCTGGCGTATGCATCAGACCGTCTCCAGAAGGAAGGACGTGCACAGTCTGAGAGCGAGGCAGCAGCAATTGCCTTGGTGGACCTGGCTGAATACCTGACCGGGACTGATATTCCTTCGGAAGCGAAAGTCGACGATGTGGTCTATACCGTCCTGAAGTACATCCTTGATCCTGTTCATAAAGATGAGAATGATAATTTCTCCTTCGACAGCAAGCTGGCTGAGACGATATTCGATACTGTCGCTAAGATGCTCTCCGGAAAAGAGCCTGCAGATGATGAGGAACTTGATTCCGTCAGATCTACGGCATACGCACTTTTATCTCCGCTGGTCTATGATCCGGAAACAGGCAAAGCAGATCAGGCAGCTACCAAAGAGAACAGAACGAATATTTACATGTCGCTGCCATTCATGCTTCCTGCCGAATATCAGTTCATTGCGTATGCGATCGGAGACGGCAACGGATCGTTTACTGATTTTATAAAAACTGTTTATCCGGATATCCTGAGACAGATGCTCGGAAAAGAAACGATCGACAGCGCTGCTGATGACAGTCTCAGGACGCTGGTCGTCGGTGCATACCAGAAAGCGATCGATGCCGGACTTTATGCGAAAGACTCTGAGCAGTACAATAACCTGATCTATTACAGGGACACCCTGGATAGTAAAATGCCTGTTCTCAGGAAGGCTGTAACATATTTCCTGTTCTACGAGGACGGAAAAGAATTTGACACTGCTTCCATCATAAGAAATGCAGCCACCTTCGCCGGCAACGGCGCCAGAACACTGGTCACACATTATAAGGAAAGCTATGTGGCGTGGATGATGGCACGGGAGTGCAAAGAACATGAACCTGAAGAAAGCGTTGATCCGGGAAAGAAGGACCGCGATCCTTCCGGAGGAGACAACGATCAGGGGGCGGATTCCGGAGATAATGACGGTGGCAGCGGCTCAAATAAAGCAGATACACATGTAAGGACGGGAGATGATAATCACCTGGGGTTCTGGATCATTCTGGCGTTAACTTCAGCACTTGCAATGGGCAGTATGCTGGTTATACGCAGATGGAGAGATTAAGGCGCTGCCGGTAGAGACCGGGTGCATTCCCGCACGGGAACAGAAAACGATCAGGGGGGAAGGGAGACAGAAGATAATGGATATGGATAAAAAATCCAGAACGGTATTGTGCATAGCCGTTGCAATGGCCCTGTTCGCAGCAGGCATCCTGCTGGGGTCAAAAGTGGCGGAAATGAATAATAAAGATAACGAAAACGGCAGGGAAGAGCAGACTGCTCTCACGGAGTACTGGACAGAGGACTCCGGGGCAGCGGAGAGTCTCAGGGCATACGTGGAAAAGGTCACTAACGAGGACGACAAGGATAACTTCATCCCGGTGGAAGACCGCATTGCTGTCTTCGACATGGACGGTACCCTCACATGCGAGACCTACTACACCTATTACGACACGATGATGTTCATCGAATACTGCCTTGTTGATCATCCGGATGAGGTATCAGATGAACTCAAACAGGTGGCAGCGGCAATAGAGCCGGGATACAAGGCGGATGAGACCCTTGCCAGGAATTTTGCAAAAGCTTATGCCGGAATGACGATGGAAGAGTTCAGCGACTACGCAGTGGAATTCGGGCAGAGGGAGACGTCCAGCTTCAACAACATGAGATATATCGACAACTGCTATCTTCCGATGGCAGAGCTCGTCCGCTATCTCTATGACAATGGCTTTACGATATACGTGATCAGCGGAACTGAGCGCACCACCACCCGTGCCATTGTTGAAAATTCACCGATCGCTGACTTCGTGACACCGAATCATGTCATAGGGACGGACTTCGAAGTAAAGGTGAAGGGAAATGAAGACGTCTCATCCAACATGGACTATAAGTATGCAGACGGCGACGAGCTTGTCCTGACGGGCGGCTTCATTCAGAAGAACCTTAACGGCAACAAGGCTGTATACATAGAGCGTGAGATCGGAAAGCGTCCGGTGCTCGCCTTCGGAAACAGCGGCAGCGACACGAGCATGATGAACTACACCATCGACAGCCGCAACCCTTACCCGGCTGAGGCCTACATGATAGTCGCAGACGACGATGAAAGAGAATGGGGCACACAGAACTGGGAGGAGAAGGCCGAAGAGAACCGGGCAGCAGGATATATTCCAATCTCGATGAAGAGGGATTTTGCACAGATCTATAAAGAAGGCATAACCAAAGCCGCTCAGCAGTACAACAGGAGCGAGTGGGTCGTGGCTGAACCGAAAGCTGCGGAACAGGAGAAGGAAGAGGCACTGGATAATGCGGCCTGAAATCTGTGTGATGTGACAGGCGCACGGATACAAATATCTGCAGACAGAAAACGGAACAATGCGCAAAATAAGCGGGCCGCCCGCAGGGGCGACCCGTTTTGCAAATGTCCGGACCGGACTGGTTCTCGTGCTGATCTGTCTTGCCTACAGCGGGATGTCTACAGGATCCCAGCCTTCATCCTGATACTTTGTGAAGTTCAGGCTGTTGGCCTTTACGAAATTAGCGATGGTCTCAGCTCTGAGCTTCTCGCGTGCTTCGCTGTCGCTGTTGACCTTCATGAAAGCATCATACTTGTCTCCGAAGATCTCCTTGGCGCTTGACTCGAAATTGCCCCCGTCAGCAACCATGTCCATTTTGACTACTTCGTATTCGTCGTCATCCTTCTTGAGATGGATGAGTCCCGGGTAGTCGCCTCCTGATGCTGCCTTGAGTGTGTCGCCTTCACCGTTGTAGTTGATTACCCAGAAGTCACCCCATACGAGGATGTCGGATGCATTGGAATCATCAGTGCCGACGATCGATACGATCGGGATGTTGTACTCCGCATCCGGATATCCCTCTGAAAGCTCGTCAGCGACATATTCATACACAGCCGCTTCAACAGGATCGCTTCCGGCGTAGCCGTGCTCAGCGGCATCGGCAATTTCCTCAGCAGCATCCGCTGTGTTTTCTTCAGCAGCAGGTGCAGACTCCTCAGCAGGAGCAGCCTCGTTATTGGTGCCTCCGCAGGCCGTAAGAACGGTGAACGAGAAGATCATCAGTAAACTCAGTAATAAAGCCAGTTTCTTCTTCATGTCTGTTTCCCCCCCTTCAGGTTATATTTATCTTTGTTGTGTATTGTATTCTTTCTTGATTATTATAATCCTTTTCTGTAAGAAGATGAAGAATACAACATATCTGCTGCAGAAATCAAGCTTTTCAGCAAAATTCCCGCTCATAAATGAGATAATAATTATCGGATGGTACAGCCGATGTGGTGCATATTGCGATGAGGCTATGCTAATATATATGTGTATATATTGTTTTACAGGGAAAAAGAGTGGAGAAGAGACATGAGCAACGGAGAAGGAAAGAAGAAGCATTCAGGCTGCAGAACAGTCCTGATAGTCCTGCTTGTGATCATTCTGCTGATCGTGGCAGGAGTATTTATATTTTTCAAAATGCACGAAGATGAGCTTAAAGAAGCAATGACCTTGATCGACTGCAGAGTTCCGGTAGGAGAGGAAGCACCTGACTTTGAGGTGACAACTACAGACGGAGAGACGGTAAGCATGAAAGGTCTACTCGAGGGCAAGGATGCTCTGGTAGTGGTTCTGTTCGCCACATGGTGCGGACCTTGTGAGAAGGAATTCCCGTTCATGGATGAGGTATATCAGGCAAACAAGGACAGGATATCGATGATCGCTCTGGACATTGACGCGCTTGACAGTGAGGACGGCGCAAAGAAATATGCGGAGGAACATGGTCTGTCATTCCCTATAGCGTATGCTGACAATCTCCCTGAGTCGATTTACACATCAGCATATCCTACTACATTCATCATTGACCGCACCGGAACGATACAGTTCTGCAGAGTCGGCTCGATCCCGGAGAAAGCGGCTTTCGAGAAGATAGTAGGGACATTCACGGGAGATGATTATCAGCCTCGTCAGCTCGGATACTATTCCTTCTATGGATATGCCGGCAAAAAGATGATACCGGGAATAGAGTTCAGTGTCACATCGGAGTCGGGCACGGAGACATATACCACAAACGAGGACGGATACTATCATCTGTTCACGGATAAGCCGGAGAACATGAAGGTCAAAGTGCTGAACGTTCCTGACGGGTGCAAGATAAAGGATACCGGGGAGACAGAGACCGGAATAATGTCTGCGCCGATCGCACTTCCGGTCGAGTAATTACAGAAGACATATAGTTAATGATCAGAGCTATAGTTAAAGAGAGGAGCAGGTTCTATGAAAAGAATCACCGTTTTGTTCGTTATCGCACTTAGCGTACTTGTCCTGGCGGGCTGCGGCGGAAGCGGTTCAAACAGCGCGTCTTCGGCACCGGAGAATCCGGGCAATGTATACCGCGTCATAACCGTAGATGAATCAGGGGCCCCTGTAGAAGGAACTGCAGTTCAGTTCTGCTCTGCTCAGATGTGCCTTATGGGTCAGACTGATGCGGACGGAATCGCGGTATTTGAGCAGGAAGAAGACAGCTCATACACGGTACACGTTTACAAGGTCCCTGAGGGATATGCGGAAGATAAGACCGAATATCCAGTTCCTGAGACCTACGGAGATGTCACAATAACACTAAAGGCGGAATAATATGGAAGAAAAATTCGATATACAGCAGTACCTTGCTGACGGTGTTGAACAGGTCGTAAAGGATGCTCTCAAGGCAACACTCAAGGATCCGCGTGAAAGCGCTTTCCTTGCTAAGTTCGCACTTGCCAGCGCAAAGGCCAACAAGATAAGAGTGGAAGAGGAAAAGAACGGTCTTCACGTCCCTTCATATCTCATCGCAAGCATCACCTCGAGCTGCAACCTGCACTGCGCGGGCTGCTATTCACGTGCCAACAACGCCACGGTAGACTGCGAGGCGACAAGGCAGCTCACTGACGAGGAGTGGCTCAGGATATTCAAAGAGGCAGAAGAACTCGGCATCAGCTTCATCCTCCTTGCAGGCGGAGAGCCTATGCTGAGAAGAGATGTCGTCGTTGCAGCGGGCACAATGCCGAATATAATTTTCCCTGTATTCACCAACGGCACATACATGGATGAGAGATATTTTGAACTTCTCGATAAGTGCCGCAACATCATCCCTGTCATGAGTATCGAGGGAGGAAAGGAAGAGACCGACTCGAGGCGCGGTGAAGGCGTATATGACAGACTCATCTCCAACATGGATGAGCTGCACTCAAGAGGCCTCATTTACGGAGTATCCGTTACAGTAACCAAGGAGAACCTCGGCGAGGTGTATTCGGATGAATTCCTTGACCTCATGAGATCAAGAGGATGCAAAGCGGTATTCTACATCGAGTACGTGCCTGTCACCGACGAGAGCCAGGAGCTTGCACCGGACGATGACGACAGAGCCTTCATGACGGAGCGCATGGACTATCTCAGAGCCAACCATGACGATATGATGTACATCGCTTTCCCCGGAGACGAGAAGAGCTCGGGCGGATGCCTCGCAGCAGGAAGAGGATTCTTCCACATCAACTCTCACGGCGGAGCAGAGCCTTGCCCGTTTTCGGCATATTCGGACATCAACGTAAAGGAGACATCCGTACGCGAAGCCCTGAATTCAGGTCTTTTCACTGCACTGAGAGAAGGCGGAGTCCTCTCGGGCGAGCACATCGGAGGCTGCGTCCTGCATGAGAAGAGAGATCAGGTCGAGGCAATAATTGCAGGGCAGAAAGCGTCCGCGGTATATTATACAGGATGACAGAGACGGCATCTACTTCATCAAGGCCAAGGGACACACCCATGGCAGGATACTGAATGAACGGAGTTTAGCTATGGGTAAGGATAATGAAAGCCTCAAGGCGGAGATGATCGAAGCGATCAGATCCGGCGGAGCGTGGTTCAGCACAAGAGAAAACAACTACCTCAAGATAGCGGACAGCGGTGAAGGAGGAAGGCTGTGCGCCAGAGAGTGCATCGTCAGTAACGGTGAGGTCTCGGGCAAAGCGTATACCTTCGGGACTGACTGGTTCGATATCAGCTTTCACGGAAGGCTCGTGGATATCTATGTCGATCCTGACACGCTTAAGGTGTGGGATGAGGAAGAGCTGAACGGGACCGGAAAGCTCGCAGCTTTCTGCAGACAGGCTGACAGCGAAGCACTTGCCGGCAATATGCATCCGTACCACATTGACGGTGCGCCTTTTGCTGAGAATCTCATGCCTTCGGAAGCACGGATGGGCCGCAAGGACAGCATCCTTTCCAGGATAGACATAGCCATAGTGGACGGGAAGAAGGTCCCGGTAACTAAGGAAGAACACTGATGCTGCAGTGAGAAAAGACCGCCTGTGCTGCGGATAGAAAAAACAAATAGAAGTCCTCGGGTTATAGCTAAATATAATTTGAGGACTTTTTTGTTTTCGCGGATAATTAGCGGGGCAGAAGGCTTTGGGGTCTTTTGCAGATCGACAGACAGAGAGGTATATATGCACAGCACCAGTGAAAGAATAACGAGACTAAAGAAAAGCAGGGACGACATCGCGCGCACTGAGAACGTGTGTGTCGTAGACGATTCATACAGAGAGGCGATCAGCGAGTATGCGGACAGACCGGTCAGCGTGCAGTTTGCGCGCGGTTTTGAGAATGCCCTTGCCCGCAGAAAGATAGTTATACAGGACGATGACATACTGGCAGGATTCCTTTTCAGATACACTGTCAATGTGAATCTGCCGATGTCCACATCAGCGGACTTTGATCCGGCGGGACGCGCTCCTGTCAGCATGGATGTAAGAAGAGAGGTCCGCGAGATAGCTGAAGACGGATATGCAAGCGAGACCGAGCTGGAGGAGCTCGATGAGTTCGCGTTCGGTGCGGCTACCGGTCTGCTCACACATTTCCATTCAGGTCATGTGCTTCCGGATTACAGAAAGCTGCTCGCAAAGGGCTGGTCGGGACTCAGGTCGGATATAGATGCCTCCCGTCAGAGCGGCAAAAGTGAAGCTGAGCTTGCTGAACTCGAGTCCTTCGAGATCACCACAGAAGCTGCTTCTATGTATATCATGAGATATCAGGCGGAAGCTGAGAGACTTCTCGGAGAAGCTGAGAAGTCAGGAAATGCTGCAAGAGCTGCAGAGCTCAGAAGGATGTCTGATTCTCTTAAACACATCGCGACTGAACCGGCATCTTCGTTCTATGAGGCCGTGCAGCTTGTCTGGCTCGTTCACGAGATGCTGTACTGCGAGAATTCGCCTTTTGCCGTATCGCTCGGCAGGGTCGACCAGTACCTCTACCCGTATTTCAGGAAGGATATGGAAAACGGCGCGATCACAGAGGATGAAGCGGCAGATCTTATCGACCATTTCTGGCTCAAGATAAGCGGATACAGGAAGTCCTATCAGAATCTGGCCATTGGCGGATGTGACAAAGACGGAAAGAACGCCTGCAACGAGCTGACTCTGATGTGCCTCGATACAGCGGCCCGTCTCAAAGTGGACCAGCCGTCCATAGCGTTCAGATGGCCTAAAGACATCGACGATACGACATGGAACGCCGTGCTCAGACTCATACGCGAGGGCATGGGATTCCCGGCTATGATGTACGATCCTACATATATGGGAGCCCAGGTGGCAGCAGGCGTCAGCGAGGATGACGTCTGGGACTACGCCTTTGTAGGCTGCGTTGAGCCTGTGGTTATGGGCAAGGAAAACGGAGATACAGAGCTGTTCAGACTGAACATCCCGAGGATAGTTAAGCTGTTCCTTAACGGCGGCACTGATGTTGAGACCGGCAGGGTCTATCACATGAAGAATACGATCGACCCTGAGAAGATAGAGAGCTTCGATGAGTTTACTGAATTGTTCTTCGATGAGCTCGAGTACTGGTATGAGAAGATGCTCCGCTGCCTCACTCATATGACAAGGCTCTATGCGGAGAGATATCCGCTCCCGTTCATCTCCGTCATGACTGACGACTGCATCGCAAGAGGCAAGGGCATCAACGCGGGCGGAGCCAGATATGATCACTCCGGCTTCAATCCTTGCGGAGTGGCGAACGCAGCAGACTGCCTCACAGCCATCAGAAGGATAGTATTCGATAACAAACTTGCTACTCTGAGTGAATATACGAAGGCAGTCAACGATGACTTCGAGGGATATGAGGACCTCAGGAATTTTGCAGTCAACAGAGCGGAAAAGTTCGGAAATGACAGCGAGATCCCTGACATGCTCGCAGCACGTATAGCTGAGCTTGCTTCAGATTGTGCCGGCAGATTCAGGACATATCCGGGTGGAACCTTCAGACTCGGCATGTACTCTGTAGAGGACCATTCAGACCTCGGAGCCAGCACGGGAGCTACCCCTGACGGCAGGATGGCGGGTGTCTCCCTCTGCAACTCGAGCGGTGCTTCTCAGGGAATGGATAAGAACGGCCCGACTGCCATGATCAATTCAGTCACGCGGTTCCCGATGATAAGAGCAGCCAACGGACAGGTCCTGGATATCAAGTTCACACCTTCCGTTATCGCGGGTGAGACTGGCGCGGGTGCTCTCAGAGCGCTCATAGATACTTACTATCGTAAGGGCGGCATGGAGATCCAGGTAAGCGCTGTTTCAAGGAAGACTCTGCTTGATGCTCAGGCTCATCCGGAGCAGTACGGAGACCTCATCGTAAGAGTTTCCGGCTTCAGCGCGTATTTCACAGGCCTGAATCTCACGACTCAGAATGAGATAATCGAGCGCACCGAAAACTGATCACTGGGCGCATTGAATGCTGATCATCGGGCGTACTGAAAACAGACCGCTTCAGCTGACCTGACTTGTGCTATTATTGTTCTGACATATATGAGGCGCATATGGCGCCGGGATGAGGAAGAGCAGTAACAGACATGACAGCAGCTGAACGTATAAATGAAAAATGCAGAAACTGCAGCAGGATGTGCATGAATTCCCTGGCAATCACCTCCGCTGTCGATGAGGCGAGGTGGCAGAAGGTCATGGACGCCGCAGTGAGAAAGAAATATCGCAAGGGAAGCTATCTCTTCAGAGAGGGCGACCCTTGTGATGGTGTTTATCTGATCATTTCGGGCAAAGCAAAGCTGCGCACCTACGATGCGGACGGAAGGGAAGAGATAGCAGGTATATTCTGGTTCGGAGAGGTCATATGGGAAGGCCTGTTCATTGAAGGAAGCACATACCCTTATGACGCGGTGTGCCTTGAGACCACAGACTGCTGCAGGATACCGAGAGAAGATATCGAAGCACTGATGGGCGACCCGGCGGTTGCGGTCAGAATCATCAGACTCCTAAGCCACAAGCTGAGAGCTGCGAATGAGCGCGTGCTGCTTCTTACAACAGAGGACCCTAAGGCGAGGCTTGCAGGATTCCTGCTGAGACAGAGCAAGTATGCTGAGTCGGATACGGTCGTCATGAGGCTCGAAGAGATATCTGCAAGCATCCACTTAAGACCTGAGACAGTCAGCCGTAAGATCAGGGAACTGGAAAGGGAGCACCTTATAGCAAAGACCGGTCAGAGCAGCATAAAACTGCTGGACTTTCAGGGGCTGAGAGATACGTACAAGAGCTGATGATCGGGGGCTGAGTAAAACATATCGGCGCCGGCAGATAAATAAAAAAATAACTAATGCAAAATTGATTATAATCAATTTTCCCGCATGCCCAAAGTGTTATCCTACGCACTGTAAAGAAACAAAGGTAACCAATCGGTAAGAAAGGAGAACACGGACATGATGGATTTAGTTGTAGGAACAGCAGTACTTGTACCTTCACTTTACTGGTCAGCAATCGTTGCTGCATCTGTAAAGGCAGTCGCAAAGAAAGACAATTAATCTTACCGGTGAGGGGGAGATACATACTGAAGACCCGCGAAGGCGACGCATCCGCTGCCGACGCAGGTCATTTTGTTTGCTTGCTCTGCTATTTGTGGTATTATCAGTATACGTCACATAATGTTTCAGTAATGTGTTATGCATGGCATGCAGATATGCCGGTTGTAAAGTGGGGTGCGTTATGAAGGCATTAGAAGACAAGATACTGGCTGAAGGAATGCTGCTTCCTGGAGGAGTGCTCAATGTGGGCAGGTTCCTCAATCAGCAGATAGACACCGTGTTCCTTAAAGAGATGGGGGCCGAGATCGCCAGACTTTTCGAAGACTCCGGCGCTACCAAGATCCTGACTGTTGAGGCATCAGGGATAGCGGTCGCTGTTGCTGCGGGAATGGCGATGGATCTGCCTGTCATATTCGCCAAGAAGAGCAGGACGGCGAATATAGACGGAGATGTATATACATCGCTGGTCTACTCCTTCACACATGACAGAGAGAACCACATCATGGTCAGCAAGACCTACCTGCCTGCAGGTGAGAAGATACTGATCGTGGATGACTTCCTTGCTCACGGCAGTGCCCTTAACGGTCTTATTGCAATTGCCGAAGACGCTGAATGCGAGGTCGTCGGCTGCTGTGCTGCAATAGAGAAGGGATTCCAGATGGGCGGGGACAACCTGCGTGCCAGAGGCTACCGCGTTGAATCACTCGCGATCATCGATCAGATGGACGAGACTGGTATTGTGTTCAGACTGCAATAGGCGGGCCTTCACTATACTGCGGAATGCTGACACATCATTGATGCATCCCGTGCATGCACATCATGAGATAAGACAGAAATTATAATAAGACAGATAATATTGCGCTGCAGGATATCTACTGAAGGGTAGCAACTGCAGCGTTTCAGATTAAAGGGGGTATTCAATGCTGTTAAAGCAGGATTTCTACTTCAATTCACTCGGTGCGAACAGGCCGCTTCACATAAGGATGCCGGACCATGGAGAGGGACCGTTCCCGGTCATGTACTTCTTCGACGGACACAACCTCTTCCGTAATGAGGATGCGACATACGGGAAGTCCTGGGGACTGGATGAATATATGAGCACCTGGGACAAGCAGCTCATAATAGTCGGAGTAGAGTGCGCGCATGAGGGCAATAAGAGACTTTCGGAGTATCTGCCATATGGCAGAGGAAGCGGATGGCTCAGGGGCATAGAACCTCTCGGCGAGGCGACGATGCAGGGCATCGTATACGAGCTCAAGCCGTACATCGATTCGAATTTTCCGGTAATGCCTTTCCGCGAGTGCACCGCAATAGGCGGCTCGAGCATGGGCGGCCTGATGTCGGCCTACGCACTTGTAAGATACAATCAGTATTTCTCCAAGGCTGCGTGCGTTTCGCCATCGATCGGCAGCGTCAACGGGATGCTGTGGCACGACATGAACAATACTTATATGGATCCGGACACCCGGGCCTTCTTCTCCTGGGGAACGCAGGAGGGCTACGGCGACATCAAGGATCCTGATTCAGAAGACAGGTCAAGCTGGCTGTACCGTACTATCAGGGGCACCGCCAACAAGGTGGAGGCTGCAGGCGGCAGGGCGAGGATGTACTGTCAGGTAGGAGGCAGGCACTGCGAGGCAGACTGGGAGAAGCAGCTCGGACTCTTCATGCCTTTCCTGTGGCAGGACGCGTGAAGAGGGGCATAGCTGAACAGCTGGTATGCAATAATTGAGGCCGGAATCATGCGGATAGCCCCGAAACCTTGAAAAATGGCTGAAAACTATAGCATTTTACTTTGAAATAGCGTATACTCTCTTCTTGTAGGGTCGCGAATCGGGCGGCCGGTTTAAAAAAGGAATCAAATAAATATAGTTTATTCAAAGGAGAGAATCAAAATGACAAAGGCAGATTTTATCGAAAAGTTCGCTGAGAAGACTGGTTTCACAAAGAAGGACGCTGCAGCTGCAGTTGACGCTTATCACGAAGTAATCGCTGACGCTATGAAGGCTGGCGACAAGGTTGTTATCCCTGGCGTTCTCAAGGTAGAGGTTAAGGAAATGGCTGCAAGAACAGGCCGCAACCCACAGACTGGCGAAGAGATGCAGATCCCTGCAAAGAAGGCTATCAAGGCTAAGTTCTCTGACAAGCTGCTTGGCTAATTACAGAGATAACATCTGAATATCATCAGAAATAAGAAAGAGCTCCGGATGATTTCCGGAGTTCTTTTTATGTCCTGTGTCTCTTGCATGAAAAGAGGGACGGCCAGCAGCCATCCCTCCCGAAATTTTTACGAAAGACTGATTGCAGCTCTACTCTGCGTAGTAGAGAGAAACAGGTTCGGCATCATCTGTCACAGGGATGCACGCTGTTACGGATGCATCGTCAAGTGCGACCTCGTATACCTTGTGGATGAGGCAGTTGACCGGATCCTCTGTTCCGATGATGACTGCTATGCGGTGACCTTCAGCAACGGTATACCTTGCAGGATTGAGATATACATGATACTCATGCGCTTCGCCTTCCTTAAGTGTGACTGAAGCAGCAGATGTCTCAGGTTCATATCCTGACTCAGGGTTGCAGAGGTCTATGTAAGCCCTTGTGATTACGTTCCATGGTTCATACTTAGTGTCGAACTTCCTGAGGTCGACATTGTCCAGGCCCTCGCCGAGAGGGATGCCGCCTCTTGCAACGAGCTTCTCAGGCACGACATTTCTCTCCGGGTCGCTGGTCTTGATCGCGTCAAACGGATCATCGGCGATATCGCAGAGAAGTACTGTAAGCTTGAGGTCGTCCTGTCTGCCGGAGGCGCTTCCGAGGGCAAAACTCAGCTTGTCCGCATCGTTGATATTTCCCGCATCGAATCCTGCCTCAGTGTTTCCGCCGGCAAGTGCTGCGGTGAAGTCGACTCTTACAGTTCCCTGCATCGTGACAGCGTTCTCAAGAGGCTTTGTCATGTAGCGCCTGTTCATGCAGCCGGATGCTGTGCACATTTTCTCATCGAAATTGTCCTGTGTGATCCCTGCGGCATGCCAGTCCGTATTGATGGTGCCTGCGCCTTCCGAGCAGCACCCGAGAATGAGCGTTTTGCCCGTATCCCATGAATCCGCCTTATACCATACGTCCTGATCCAGGTTGCTCTGGACGAGGACTGCAGGCATGTTCTCTGCGCCGTTGTCCTGGCCGTACAGATAGTGGCTGATCCAGCGGTTGACTACGTCATCGTAGAACTGTCCGTCGATCAGGATACCGTAGCCCTTGTTAGGCATGGTCGGAGTGATGTGCGGACCCTGGTGAAGAACCAGCTTTACATTCCTGCCGGCCTGCTCAAATGACTTCAGCATCATCTCGAACTGCTTGGTCGATACGTTCTCGTCATGGAGACCGTGGACGATCAGGGCGGAGCACTTTATGCTATCCGCCTGAAGTGTGTAGTTGCCTTCCTTCCAGAAGTCGCTGTAGTCAAAACCGCTCTTCAGCTGCTCGAGGCCGAGCTGGCGGTGGAAGTCGTCAAGTGCCTTCTTATCCTCATCTGAGAGGTCAGGGTCGCCGTATCTGCTGGTGCAGAAGTAGGAGAGGAAGCTCATGAGCATCTCCTTAGGCCAGTAGCGCTGAGCTCCCTGCTGGTTGAGGAAGCTGTACCAGTCCGTGATACCTGCGACAGGAACGATGGTCTCAAGACCCGGCACACCTGTTACAGCTACGGCGAAAGGCATGGTCCCGGCATAAGAACGTCCTGTCATAGCGACTTTGCCATTCGACCAGTCAGCCCTGATACCGGTGGTACGGCTGCGGTCGGTATATGCGATGCGGTCTCCGTGCAGCCATTCAACTACAGCCTTGAACGCATCTCTCTCGTATGATGAACCTACGTACTCAAATCCGTCTGAGCCGAGTGAGCCAAAGCCTGAGCTGACGACGACTGCATATCCTCTCACGAGATAGTAGTCAAAATTGTCGAGATTCTCATAGTACTTTACACCCGGTCTTCCTGAATAATCGAAATACCAGTCTGCGGGATCAGCCTGCATGGAAGCTTCAAGTGCGCTCATATATGAAGCCGGAGCCTGATGCTCTGCTTTGCGGTACAGCGATGACAGATCGAACGGATCGCGCTCATCTGACTCGACTGCTTCCATGTGCTCATAACCATCGGCGTTGACGCCTGAACAGTAAGGGCGTGCCTCGAAAACTGTCGCCGCCTTATAGTTTCCCTCAGCTGCACTGCGAGGGACCTGGATCATAGCCTTGACAAGATCCGGCCTGCCGTCACCGTCAGCATCGTAGTCAGACTCTACGTAAACGCAGTAACGGACTACTGCCGAAGTCTCCGGGTCATAAGAATCGCCTGTCTTGCCGTCCGTGAACGGGAATACAGGCTGTGCGAGACCGTCCTTAAAAACGGGTACCTGATTGAAATTGCTGCTCATTTTTATCATCTCCTGAATTAACATACTGTATTTTACGGCGCTATTGCATGTGGTGAAAAATATATGCCGCCAAACCAAGTGTAACATAAAAATATGACAGTGAGAACCGTCCCCACTGTCATAAAAAAGATGACAGTGAGAACCGTACCCACTGTCATCATACATATTAAGCTATACTGCTTCGTAGCAGCCGAGCATCTTTACTGACTGGCATACCTTCTTCATGTCTTCAAACATCTTCTTGCCGTCTGCTGTGGTGACATCGCCTTCAGCCTCTGCGTAGAAGTAGTAGTTCCATGGAAGATCAGGCATGTGTCTTGAACGCATGATGCTCATGTTGTGTCCGTATGAGCTGAGTGTGCTGATTGCCTTGGCAAGTGAACCCGGCTCATCCTTTACGGTGAACATTATCATGAATCTGTTGTCTGAACCTGCAGGAACGGTATCGTTCTCTACGCGGGACATTATCGCATAACGGACTGTATCTGTGTCGTTTTCTACAGTTACAACCTTGTTGATGAAGAGGTCACCTGCAAACATCATGTCGAGAACTTTTCCGATCTCACCGGAGTTGCTCTTCTCGAACGGGATTACGCATACGTCGCACTCGCCATCAACTACTGCCTGGTAAGTCTTAGCATAGTTAGGGAAGGCAACTCTTGTACGTCCCGGGAATGCGTTTCCTGCAACTGTATAGTCTCTAGGATCCATGCCGCCGCAGTATGCGATGCGCTGACCTGCCATCATTGTATTCTGCAGGGTCTTGCTTGCTTTAAGGGCGCTCTTGAGGAAAGGTACAAAATATGACCGGATCTCAGGGTCCTCAATGAATCCGGCATCGCTGTCCACGATCGGCTGGTCATGGATAGTATCCTCAGCGGAGATGCCGTGAGCCTTCTTGTACTCTGCTATTCCCTTGACTGCTTCCATCCTGCGGAGGAATGCATCGGCAAGGTCCTTATCGGCCTTATGAATTTCTTCTTTCAGTTTTTCAATATCCATCTTTTCTCTCTTCCTCTTTCCTTTTGCATATTGTCCCAATGCCCTGTAGCAGCATTACTGTTATTAACTAGTCTGCGTCGAGTCCGTTCTTGATGCGGTTCTCTGCGAAGTTGGTAGCGATAACGCCTTCAGGGATTCCTGTTGCCTTGGACTCTTCGAGCATTCTGTATACGGTGTTGTAGATGTTGTGTACCTGCTTGAGTACGTTCTCCTTGTCGTATGTTGTGAATGCTTCCTGACCTGCGTTGATTACTCCGCCGCCGTTGATGATGAAGTCAGGTGCGTACAGGATGCCGCGTGCCTTCAGAGCTTCGCCTGCAGCATCATCATAGATGACGTTGTTGGCAGCGCCTGCGATGGCTTTGCACTTGAACTGCGGGATGGTCTTTGAATTGACGACTGCTCCGAGTGCGCATGGTGCGAAGATGTCGCAGTCTACGCCGTAGATCTCGTCTCTGCCTACCTCTGTAGCGCCGAGGTCCTCAACAGCGTGCTTCATAGCTTCTCTGTTGGAGTTGTTGCAGACGATCAGCTTAGCGCCGGCAGCGTGGAGTCTCTCTGCGAGGTCCATTCCTACTTTGCCCAGACCCTGAACTGCAATGGTCATTCCATCAAGGCTGTCTGATCCGTTCATGAACTGTGCAACAGCTCTGATTCCGTCGAATACGCCGATAGCTGTGAATGGGGAAGGGTCGCCGGATACATCTGCGCGGCCTACTACGTAGTCTGTTGTACGGAGCATGTAGTCAGCATCCTTGGTGTCTGTGTTGACATCCTCAGCTGTATAGTACTTGCCCATGAATGTATTTACAGCTTCGCCGAAAGCTTCGAACATAGCCTCGGTCTTCTCAGACGGATGAGCGATGATAACGCCCTTGGCTCCTCCAAGAGGCATTCCTGCTGCAGCGTTCTTGTGGCTCATGCCGCGGGACAGGCGCAGTACATCGAAAAGAGCGGCTTCTTCACTCTCGTAAGGCCACAGACGGCATCCGCCTACAGCAGGTCCGAGATTGGTGTTGTGAAGTGCGATGATAGCCTTGAGTCCGGCCTTCTCGTTGTTGAAATAAGCTACCTGTTCGTGTCCATAAGCACGGATCATTTCAATGTTAGTCATTGTGTCATCTCCATTCCTATTAAACAATTAATTACCCATTAATAATTATACTTTTTTCATATGCTATGCATATCCTATGCAAATATAAAACGGCACAAATAATTTGTCAATAACAATAAAAAATGATTATAAAATTGTACAAAATATACAAAAAAGCGAGTCGCAGCGTGCCAGGTGTGTGTCAAAGGATGTGTCACAGCAGGCTGCTTACGATCCTGCTGGCCATTTCTTCTATGTTTTCCCGCCTCGTCGCGAGGTTGATCCTTATAAATGATCCGCTCTTATCGCCGCCGAACCATGAGCCGTAGTCGAAGGCGAGCCTGCACTTGTCCTGCATGAAAGGCCGCACTTCTTCCGGGCTGAGGTAAGAGCTGAAATCCGCCCAGGCGAGATAGGTTGCTTCCAGAGGGGTCATCACGACATCCGGAAGATGATTTGCGAATTCTTCCTTAATATATAAGTAGTTTCCGTAAATAACATCCTTCACTTCACTGAGCCATTCGCTGCCGTACCTGTAGCCGGCTTCTGCTGCGATGTATCCCATAGGGTTGCCCATGCTGAGCCTGAGGCCTGCCATGAACTTGTCCCAGGCTGCCCTGATGTCTTCATTCTTTATTACGACGAAGGAATTCCTGAGCGCCGCGACGTTGAAGGTCTTGGATGCGGCAGTGAACATGATGATGCGGTCGTCCGGCTCTGCGACTGTAAGCGTCGGAGTGTGGACTGCTCCCGCGAATGTCAGATCGTGGTGGATCTCATCGGAGATGACCGCGACTCCGTGACGCCTGCAGATATCCAGCATCTGCCTCAGCTCATCCGCTGACCATACACGGCTGACAGGATTGTGAGGAGAGCAGAGGATGAATGCTTTGACATCATTGTCCGCGATCCTCTTCTCGAAGTCTTCAAAGTCTATATAGTAGCGGCCGCCTTCGTTCACGAGCTCAGAACAGATGAGCCTGCGGTCGTTGTTCTTAACGGCATGGAGGAACGGATAGTAGACCGGTGTGGTGACGAGCACTGCATCCCCTGGCCGGGTCAGCACCTGAACGGCAAAATTGAACCCGCATACGACGCCCGGTGAGTATCTGATCCATTCGCGCTCCACTGTCAGGCCGTGCTTTTCACGTTCCCAGTCGATGAAGGCCTCGTAATAGCTGTCGGGCACTATATTGTAGCCGAAGACTCCTGTATCCATGTAAGCAGCAATGGCATCTCTGATGTGCCGGTCAACTTTGAAGTCCATGTCCGCTACCCAGAGAGGCAGCAGTCCGTCGGCACCGAATGTCTGCTGAAGACCATCCCACTTGCTGCAGTCAGTTCCTGTTCTCTCAACATATTCAAGCATATATTTGCTCCTTTATCTTACGGCAACTCCGTAGTTGTGATTGATGAAACCATTATACAACACCTGCAGCAGGAATTTCCGCAGCTGTACAAAAAGTTGACATTTTGACAACACGTCAAACAAGTCAATTGAATTCCAAAATGACGGGAGTTACCCTTTATTATAGGCAATCGATTGCGGGCGTTGCAGTAACGGCAGGCCCGCATTTTGTTGCAAGGAGGGGCTTAAGGATAAAAATGCGAGCAAGAGAAAGGATCAAACAGACACTAATCGAATTACTCAAAGAGAACTCGGCAGACCAGCTGGCTGTCAAGACACTCTGCATAGAGGCGAAAATAAGCAAACAGACACTGTACAATAATTTCTACGGAATACCCGATGCCATAGGCGAAGCGATCTGTGACATTATCGATGAAAAAGCAGGCAGTTACTTTGCTCAGAGCAACTGGATGACAGGAATGGAGAAAGTCCTGGTTCTCTTCGAAGAGAACAGGGATATCGTGATGCATCTGTGGAACTCCAAGTTGAGAAACGAAGCGTTCGATGCCATCTCGTCTCATGCATATATGATAATCGCGAGAGGCATACACGAAAGCGAGGTGGAGTCGGGCATCCGGGTGCCCCGTCAGGATGAAGCTATCATGGCGGGACTGTATCTCGATATCTTCATGGGACTGCTCCGCAGGTACATGGACCAGAAGATGACACAGGATCCTAAACAACTTGTAAGGATCTACGGGGCAGTGCTTGATAAGGATACCTCTTCCGGACTGAAAAGAATTAGTGAAATGTACAAATAAATCCGAGATATAAGCCAACTATTTAGCCGTTGTTTCTAAATAAGAACAAATTAGACCAATTGGCCCAAAAGTAAATTGTGGGCCTTTTGTTATGCTTGCTAAAATTTATCGTAGGAAACTGTTATTTGGGAGTATTTTAGCGCCCGAAAACGATTTAGGGGTTTAGGGAAAGCGGACTTTACATGAAATTCGGAAAGAAAAATAAAAAAGATAGTGAACAGATAGTAGAGAACAGTTCTGAGTCAGGCGGCGCTGATCTGACCAAGCTCAGCAAGAAGGATCTTCTAGAGATAATGCTGAGACAGGGCGAGGAGATCGATGCTCTGAGAGCTGAGGTGCAGTCCCTGAAGGATCAGCTTGAGGCAAGGGAGATAGACATCAACAGAGTCGGATCACTTGCCGAGGCATCGCTTGCGGTCACTGAGATCTTCAAGGAGGCGGATAAGGCAGCGATGACATATCTCAGCAACCTGAAGCGCATGGCTGAGGGAGGCATGAAGAAATGAGGTCTGACCACACCAAAGTGACAGAGCAGGATATTCAGCATATGTACGAGCCAGTTGAGGAAGCTCCGGAAAAGGATATCGAGATCCCTGATACCGAGACCATCAGGACAGCCTACGAGAACGTCTCCTACATGGACAGGCTGAAGAAGTCGATCATCAGTACCACCAACATTCTCGTGGTGGTAGCTGCGATAGCCATCCTGATAGCGATGCTATTCCTGCCGGTACTGAGGATATACGGTGAGTCCATGAACGGGACGCTGGTCAGCGGTGACCTCGTCGTCTCAGTCAAGGGAGCGAAGTTCGAGACCGGAGACATCATCGCCTTCTACTACAACAACAATATCCTAGTCAAGCGAGTTATCGCCAATGCCGGAGACTGGGTCGACATTGATCTGGAAGGAAATGTATATGTCAACCAGAACCTGATCGACGAGCCGTACCTAGAGGAGAAGGCCTACGGAGAGCCTGATATAGATTTCCCGTATCAGGTACCGGATGACAGAGTGTTCGTCCTTGGTGACAACAGAGATGTTTCGGTCGACTCAAGACACTTAGCGGTAGGCTGCGTCACATCGGATCAGATCGTCGGCAAGATAGTCTGGCGTGTCTGGCCGCTTACCAAAATCGGGCCGGTACACTAGCTGCCTGATCAGTACTGGAAACATATTTCATAACAACGGTTACTACACCGCGGACTCTGAGGGGAGGTTTGCGGGTATTAATACCCAGCTGCGGGGAAATGCAGCATAGTCGCGAAAGCGGCACCTAACGAGGGGCCCTGAGGGACTTTAAAATACTATGGCCGCAAGGTCATCGACACGTGGGCCTGAAGGCCATAGACAAAATGCCCCCTAAGGGCAAGAAAGGAAGGTATTTATGAAAGCAATTAAGAAAATGGTTGCCTTGATGCTGGCATTTATGATGTGCCTGACGATGGGCGGCTTCTCCGTCTTTGCGGCGGATGGTGATGATCCTGCTCCCGCAGATGATCCTACACCGGCAGCTACAACCGCATATGATCATCCACTGAAGGTAACAGGACTCTCAAAGGGTGATGTAGCGCATTTCTATCACGTTGTAAAATGGGATCCGAACAATAAGAACAATGTCAGTGGATGGGTTGCAGCAGCTCCTTTTGATTCAGTTCTTGATAAAGATACGCTGACAAAGGTTCTGGTTGGAACACCTGCAAGTGAAGGGCATGAGGCAGTTGCTCCTACAGGAATAACTGCTGAACTGGCAGGAAAGCTTGCAAGAGCTGTAGGAACTACAAAAGCGACAGATGTCACTGTAACAGGAACTGAGGCTGAGCTAGACAATCCTGCTGCTGGAATCTATATGGCTGTTATCACACCGACTGATGTAGATACAGTTTACAACCCAGTATTTGTATCGGCTGACTACAACAAAGATAATTCGTCAGATGAATTCGCTGTGGTTGACAAAGCAGCTTCATATTCTGACTCTGCTGCAGCTAAAAAGAGTACTGTAGGACTCGATAAGAAAGCTAGCACAACACCGGAAGATAGCTGGGATGATGCAAAGTGGACCACGACAGCTATCGGCGATACGGTAAGTTTTACGGTTGAAACCACTATCCCTGGATACGGAACACTTTATGAACATCCAATGTTCAAGCTGACAGATAAGCTTACAGATCTGGAACTTGTCTCGAAATCAGTAAAGATTACTGAGCCAGAAGGTTTCGATGCAGCAAATGCAACTATAACAGAGAGTGCTTCTGGGTACACGATTGAGTTTAAAGAATCTTATCTTAAGACTGTCAAAACTCCGACAAAAATCAAAGTGGAGTATAAAGCTATCGTAACAACAAGCGCACCGCTGAATGTGAATGCAGAGAAGAACGAAGTATCCACAGAGTTCTCACACAACCCAAGTAAGGAGAGCGATCACGGATTCAAGAAGGATACAACTCAGCACTATACATTTACAATTGACGCTGAAGGACTTGCGCAGGGAACACATTCTTCAGGAAAAAAGACATCTGAAGTAGTCAAGGTCGGTCTTGATGCTCAGGGGAACCCAATTACACAGGAAACAAAGACAAGTTCAATCACATCAACTGAAACATGGAAGAGTCCTCTTGCCGGAGCAGAGTTTACGCTCTATACAGATGCTGAGTGCAACAATGAGTACAAAGATAAGGATGGCAATGCTGTAGTTGTTACAACTGGTGATGATGGACGTATGACTATTGCGGGGCTCGACGCAGGTACATATTACCTTAAGGAGACAAAAGCTCCTGCCGGATTTGTAGCAGATACAACTGCTGCTAAGGTAGAGATAGCTGCAACTACTGAAGAAGTAACTCTGACTGAATATACCAAAGATGGAGAGGACTGGATATCAGAGGCAGACTATGATGAACTGAGCGATAAGACTGGTTACAAATCGTACACATATAAGACTGAAGTTCTTAAGTCATATACGGTGAAGATTAATGGCCAGGAAACTGCAACATATCACTTCAAAAATAACGGAACAGATGCAGAAATCGACTGGGAAGATGAACCACCAGTAGAAAAGCCGTTCCAATTCAAAAACACTCAGGGAACTGAGCTGCCTTCAACAGGTGGTATCGGTACTATCATCTTCTACGTACTTGGTACGATCCTCGTACTCGGAAGTGCAATCGTTCTGATTTCCAAGAGGAGAATGCAGAACAGATAATCACATAGATATGTGAACGATTAACCGGAGATGCAGGGCTTTGCCCTGCTCTCCGGACATTGGCTTTATTAAGAAGCCGGGAAATTATTCCCCTCATTAATTATTAAGCAGACTTACGGGCCTGCGTGAACCGATCATGAACTGGGCCGGCTCACGCAAGCGCATAGGCATAACAAGTTCTAGGGTATAAGGAGGCTCAAGAGCCGGATGATCAGATGGATACGAAATAATTTCTTGACATGGATCATGGTCATCTGTCTGATTGCAGGCCTGTGCCTGATAGCATATCCGTCAGTGGCGAACTACTGGAACACGATGCATCAGGCCAAGACCATCATGGACTACAGCGATGTAGTTTCGAAGATGGACAAGGAAGACTATGATGCGATACTGGAATCCGCCCGGGAGTACAACAAGAAGCTCGGAGAGACCGGTATCCGCTGGACAATGACCGATGCAGAGAAAGAAGAATACAACAGACAGCTCAAGATTGAGGGCACTGATGTAATGGGTTACATCAGCATGCCTAAGGTCCACATCAAGCTGCCAATATACCACGGCATAGACGAGGAGATACTGCAGACTTCCATCGGACACATGGAGGCGACATCACTGCCGGTCGGAGGAAAGAACTCGCACTGTGCAATATCCGGACACCGCGGACTGCCGTCGGCTAGGCTTTTCACAGATATAGACAAGATCCGTGAAGGCGATACGTGGACCATTCACGTACTCAATGAGACACTGACGTATGAGTGCGACCAGGTGAGAATCGTTTTGCCTGACGACCTGTCGGAGATACAGATAGAAGAGGGCAAGGACCTCTGCACACTCATCACCTGCACACCTTATGGGGTCAACACCCACAGGCTGCTGGTAAGAGGACACAGAGTTCCGAACGCCAACGGATACGCAGACATCACGGCTGACGGTATCCAGATCGAGCCGAAGTATATCGCACCGTTCCTGGCGGCGCCTATACTGCTCATACTTATAATACTTATGCTCATAACGACCAGACGCGCAAAACGCCTCGGGTCGGAGGATTATAAATCAATATACCTTGAAGAGAAGGGATTGAACAAATGAGAACAAAAAGCATGACAATGAAGACGATCCTTGCGGCATTGCTGACCATAGTACTGATCGGAACTATGGCAGGTATTGCAGAGCCTTCATATGCAGCTGGAAGGAAAGCGAACATCACGATCGCTGACTATCAGGGCCTGGAGACAGATGCCAAGTTCGAGTTCAAGCTGTACAAGGTCGGACATTATGACGGACCACGCATCGTGGTCGAAAAGGAATACGGTGACAATATCGATGTCAACATTCCTGAAAGTGATCCGGACAGAGCCGAAAAACTCCTGGCTATGGCTTCGACAGTAGCAGAGAAGATCGACAAGGACGCGGACCCTGATGCAGGGCCTCTTTCGGCAGGCGCAGGTGACACGATATCTTTTGATGTTGACGAAAACAGCCTGTACGTCCTTGTGGGCAATACGATCCAGTCGAATGGTTACAACTGGACTCCGCAGCCTGTGTTCATCGACATCCTGAACTATGACAAACAGTTCAGTTTCGAGGGAGACGTCAAGATAGTCAAGGATCCGATAGTCAATGATCACGTCGTCAGAAAGGAATGGAATCCTGCATACAACGAGATCGACGAGAATTTCAGACTCCCGAGCATCGATGTCAAGATCAAATACAACGGCGAAGAGGTCGACACCCAGACTCTGGATCCGGACAACTCATGGGCTTACGCATGGAAGTCCACAGAAGTGCCTGGAGATGAGGAAGGGAAAGTAAACGTTGAATATATCGACAAGGATGGGAACGTTTTAGATACCCTTACGAATGTAGATCCGGGCAGGTGGACGACAGAAGAGGATCTCAGCAATGTGGATCCTAAGATCGCTGCCAGATACATAGTAGCTAACGTCAACAGCATCATCACGAATACATATTCGACAACAAGTCTCAAGCTGACCAAGAAGCTCGATGGATTCGTGGATACAGGTGAAGCCGGAAACGTAACGATGGCATTCAAAATCGTCGGAACGAGAGGCGACGATGAGACTGAAGTGTATTCGAACTACGTCGGACTGACCTTCACTAAAAACGGCGAGTACAGCCAGACGGTCACAGTCGACAATATCCCGAAGAGTGCAGATAAGATCACTGTCACAGAGGTCTACTCAGGCAACTACACATCGGATGCGACCGAGGGCGTAACGGCAACGTATAACGAAGAGGAAGGCATCTGGGAAGTAGAGATCGACAACACGCACGGAGGACATCAGCCAGGAAGCGGAGTAGTCAATAAGTTCGAAAAGAACAAGTATGTTGAAAAGTCACAGAAGGCGGAATAAGCAGAGGAGGAAGCAATGAAGAACAGAAAACTGTTGACAGTGATAATAGCTGCCATACTCTGCATGACAGTCAGCGTCGGGATCGCAGTAGCGTATTTCACTGACTATGAAAGTGCCAGAGGAGGCGCGGTCCTCAAGCTCACGGGACAGACCGAGATCCAGGAGGAAGTCAAGGACAACCAAAAGATTGTAAAGATCGAGAACGTCGGCGAGACAGACATGATCGTAAGAGTCATGGTATACGGCGACGAGAGGTACCTTGAAGTGCCTGAGGCAAAGAACTGGAAGAAGGGCGAAGACGGAGCTTATTACTACTCTTCGATCCTTAAGCCGGGTGAGAGCACAGATCCTGAGCTTCTTGCGAATATCAAGGAGCATGAACCTGGGGATGAGTCGACTTTCGATGTAATCGTAGTGCATGAGGCCAACCGGGTTATTTACGATGAAGACCAGAAGCTCGAAGTTCCGGCAGGATGGGACGAAGGCATAGTCAAGTCCATCAAGGCAGAGTAGGAGGTGCGGAAATGAAGAAGAGAAACAGACTTTCAAAGCGCACGACTGCTTTGCTGGTAGCAGCAGTATTGCTCCTTGCAGGCGGCACGGTGTCGGGAACAAGGGCAGCGCTGGAAATAAGAAGTGAGCTGTTCAGAGCTCATTTCTATCTGAACCATCTGCAGGTTCACCTGATAGAAAACGGCGATGATGTCTGCGGCGGCAGTAATAACCTTAACGGCCAGACTAAGGTCACCGGCAAACTTGCAACTTCACTCGGATATGACGGGGATAACAAGCTCGGATCAGTAGAGCCGGGAAAGTATTACCAGGAAGAGATAGCCGCGGAGAATGGTCAGGACATCGACCAGTTCGTAAGACTTACAGTAAGAAAATACTGGGCCAAGACCGATGAGAAAGGCAATGTCATCATGAAGGATGGCAAACCGGAAAAGGCGGCAAACATGGACCCATCCTGGATCCATCTTATGTATGACGGTGAGGAAGGCTACAACACATCAGCCTGGTTCGAGAACCCGGATGAGGCAACCGATGAGAGCCATACTTATTACTACAATACGGATCTTGACGGCGGCGCTACCAGTGCAAACCTTTTTGACCAGATCATGATCGACAAAAAGATCGCTGAGAAGGCCAGAACGATCGAAACGAAAGACGGCAACAAGAAGATATACACATATGTGTACAAGTATGACGGTGCGACATTCTTCATCGAAGCAGACGTACAGGCCATACAGACACATAATGCAACTGATGCCATCAGGAGCCAGTGGGGCGTAGAGAACATCTCTGCGGATTATGATGATCCGGCTCATGACGGAACAGGCAGCGGCTCGCTGTCGCTGAACTAGGAGGTGCCGGAATGATTAAGAGAACAAGGAAGATCCTGCCGGTGCTCGCACTTGCATTAGCGCTTATAACAGGAATGAGCCTGTCAGCGTTTGCTGACAGCACTGGATATGACTGGTCGTGCCAGTACAACGGCAGCAAGATAACATCGAACTTCAGCAGTGAGGATATCGCAGATGCGATCGATAACCTGCAGCCGGGAGATGATGTAACATTCAATGTGGTATACGAGAATATCTCACCTGAAAGCACTGACTGGTACATGGAGAACAGCATCGAACAGACGCTGGAGAAGACCAAAGCAGCGAAAAAGGTCAAGGGAACAGGGGCTGCCGAGAACGGCGGCTACACATATGAGCTGGTCCATTATAACAAGGACGATGAAGAGACCATCTTATTCAGCAATGAAGAAGTCGGCGGAGAATATAAACTCGGCAAAAAGGAAGGTCTCGAGCCTGCAACCAATGCGCTTGATGACTGGTTCTATATCGACACTCTCAAGCAAAACGAGTCAGGCAAAGTGGTTCTGCATGTTGCATTCGACGGCGAGACAGAAGTCAACGACTATATGGATACAGACGGAGGCCTCAATGTGAGATTCGCTGTAGAGAAGACGCCTGAGGGCACTACACCTCCTCCGTCAAGGAAGATCATCAAGACAGGTGATGAGAGCAGACTCCTCATGTGGGCGGCAATAGGACTTGCTGCAGGACTTCTGATGCTGATACTTGCTTTCTTCAGCAAAAAGAAAGATGAGAAGACTGCATCCGGTAAAGGAGGTAGAGCGTGATGAAGAATATCTATAGACTATTCACGATCGTCCTGAGTGTAATACTCCTTTCCGGAATGGGATGCCTGTCCGTATTTGCTGCAGATGAATACGGCGAAGACTACAAAGCTACTTACACAATATCTGTATACTCCGGCAAGGAAGGAACCTTCGGAGGGGATACAGTAAAGACTGTTGAAGCGAACTACGGAGATACTGTCACGGTGGATCTGGACGGCGGAGTAACAGTAGCAGGAAGCAAGAAACTTGATCTGGACTTTGCAGTAAACTCAGACAGCAAATACTATCCAAGAGGTCTCAAGGTCGCCGGACACGATAATGATGAGACCAGCAGAATGGGATACAGGACCATCAATAGAACTGCTACAGAAGACATGTCATTCTCAGTTGCATACGGACTCAAGGGAGGCATGGTCAAGTATACAGTCAGATACATTGATGAAGACGGGAATGTACTTCATCCGACCGGTACCTATTACGGCATGGCAGGTGACTATCCGGTCGTATCGTTCAAGTATGTTGAAGGCTATGCACCGGATGCATACAATCTGGGCCAGACTCTGACCAATAACGAGGCAGACAACGTATTTACGTTCACTTACAGAGAAAGTGACCTGACTGCTGCGGAGCAGCAGGCTGCGGCAGCTGCCCCTGTGGTCGTTGTCGTTGGTGGCGGAGGCAACAATGGAGCTGCTAACGCAGGCGGCGGAGCCAACGCAGGCGCCGGTGCAAACAACGCTAACGGTGGAACTGCAATAGGCGACAATGCCACACCTAGAGCCGGAGCTCCTAACGTTGTCGACCTTGACAATGGCGACGTGCCTCAGGCACAGCTGCCGGAGGACGAGGCAAGTGAGCTCGATATTCAGCACCTGCTGGGAATCATTCTCGGCGGAGCCGGACTGTTGGCGCTGATCGCAGCTCTTGTGATCGCACTTATAAAGCGCAGAAATGCAGAATATGAAGACGATGACGAGGACGAAGAGGACGACGGGGACGAGGAATAGGATCGCCGCGCTGATCGCTGCAGTGCTCATACTGGCTGCAGCATCATACGCAGGCTACACATTTCTTAGCCATCAAAGGGGGACACAGCATTCGGAGCAGGTAATGGAGACCATGAAGACTCTGATACCGGGGCTGGGTGTAGAGACAGGAATATCCACAGGGCAGGGGCGCGACCCGCTTCCTGCTCTGTCGATAGACGGTGTGGATATTGTCGGATGCATAGAGATTCCCTCGCTTGAGCTGATGGCACCTGTTGCCGCGTCAGGATATGAGGAAGAAGGATTTGCCGCGATCATAAGCGGCTCGCCCGTAAAGGGAAAGCTGCGCATCAAAGGCGGCAGAGGGGATGTTTTCAGGGAGATAGCCAAGGCAGCTCCCGGGGACACAGTAACTTTCACGGATATAGACGGAGTACGTTACAACTACAGAGTCACGACCCAGTTCCATCTCAAGGACTGGGACGAGGCAGATAATGATCTTATGCTGTGCTATGAGTCAGACGAGGACACGGATTTTGTCCTCGGATGCACTGCTGAATAGCAGACCGCAACATCAGCATCAACAGGTTATAACTCACAGATGGAAGACATATATCACGGGGGACAAGTTATAGGGATACTGTAAGGGAAGAGAGAAATCTGGAACGATAGGTAGGAATAGAGGGGAAGAAGCATGAACAGAAGGATCCATACAGGTATTGATACCTTCATAAAGAAGATTGCAGACGCCATGCACGAACGCAGGACGGTACTTTTAGTGTTGTCTTGCGTTGTTGTATTTATGACGACTTATCTGCTGATACTTCCGGCATTCACGCTGGAGAAGGACGAAGCCGCAAAGCAGGGTGGAATCGATGTGCCGACGGCTACTGAGGAAAACGTAGAGACGGATTCCGGGTCAGATGCTGAAGAGGCCGTAGCAGATAACAATGATGAGTCGGCAGAGGAGGAGCAGAAGGTAACAAAACAGGAAGGAAATGAGGCTCCTAAGAAGAACGTATCTGCTAAGGGTGAATCCGATGATAGTGAGTCCGGTGCATCCACGGCAGACAATCTGCTCTATGAAGGCGTCAATGTCAAGATCTCCATTGACGACTCGAAATCTGTACTGCCAGCTGATGCCAGCATCAAGGTCGAAGAGATCGATAAAGACAAGAAGGAATACGCTAAGCAGTATGAAGAACTGTACAAAGATGCTCTTACAGCTATTCAGGATGAAAAAGACGGCAAGAGAGTATCAAATTTCAGTTTTGCCAGATTCTACGATATCTCGATCCTTGATGGAAAGGGATCTGTGGAGCCGAATGCAGCAGTCGATGTGAAGATCGAATTCGATAAGGAGCTGCAGAAAGAGCTTAAGGTTGAAAATACTGACAGAATTCGAATTGTTCATTTCGCCGAAGACAAGAAGACCGGTGAAATCACCCCTGAGGTCCTTGATAAGAAGGATGTTGTTGAAGTGAACACAGATAAGAAAGATAAGCTCACAGATACTACATTCAAGGCTGAAAGCTTCTCCGTATATGCGGTAGTGTACACTGTAGACTTCCACTTTGATCTCGATGGCGAATCATTTGACTACAGCCTTATTGGCGGTGGCTCAATTGGCATGAAGGAACTTGTAAACAACTTCGGCATCCTTAAGGATGAGGATATGACAAGTGACAACTTCATCGAAGGAATAGAGAAGGTTGAGTTCTCTGATGAGAGTCTGGTCAAGGTCGTTCAGGTTACTCAGGATACAACTGCTGGAGAAATTAAATCAAAACTTGGGCTCCAGCCTAAGTATTCAAAGAACCTGAAAGATGAAGACATCGCTAAATTAGATGCCAAAGAATACACTGCACCTGACTGGGTTCTGATATCCCTGAAACCATTCAAAACTGAAGAAACTCTTACAGTGACAATGATCAACGGGGATGTCTTTACAATCAAAGTGACAGACGCACAGGATCCTTTCGGACTTGATGGGCAGTCATTTGAGATAGTCGTAAATAACAGCAGAGCTTTAAGCCCGGTCGCTGAGACTGAGAATATTGGTGGACGGGATTATGTCTTCCTGAATGATGCGTCCCCTTCTTCAGGATCCAATCTTGCATGGAAATTCGAATATGATGAGAATGCTTTCGGTGAAGGCAAAGGAGGATATTATATCAGCCACGAAGGGCAGTATCTCCGCATGATCGGTAATAATGAAAATGATACGAACAGAACGGTTACGTTGGCAAACGATAAAACTCAGGCAACTCCAATCGCTGTTCACTACAACAAGGATACAGGAAAGTATAGCTTCTCAAATGATGTAAACGGCTCAAAAGGTTTCCTGTGTCATTTCAATAATGATTATTTCGGAATTGCAGGATCATCGAGCAGCACAAATGCCTGGTTTGAACTAAGGAACCCTGAAAACTATAAAGAGCCGGGCTTTGTTTCTCCGTGGGATATAAAGTCAGATAACATCAAGTTGAAACTGTTTGACTACACCGGCACTGTTGGTGGAAACAACGACATTGACTCAAAGTGGGGTACAGATTATACAGCTGATCAGTGGCGACAGGGAACAGGTGTTAACAACAATCGAACATTCCTGTTCACAGGCGGTGGACGAAATGATTCAGGCGATCCATATAACTATTATACTGGCTCAGATCCTGCTGTTATGCAGGGCATTGTCAAGGATCATCTTAATGGCGGATATCCTGAATTAACTAAGGATTCTACAGGTGCAGGAGCAAGTCTTGGTTATCTGTTCGGCGCCGGCGGACAGGATGGTGTGACAGAATATTCAGATGGCGGATCCGGACTCAAGGGGCTCCTCCGTAAAGACGAAAACGGATATTACTATTACTCCAGTGAACAGAACTTTGCCAAGCTTAATGATGCTAAGGATGAGATCCTGATATACAGCGAGTCATACAATAAAGATAAGCCAAGCGCAAACTCGAAGAAAATCGGACTCTTCCCGTTTGATCCGTACCGAGCCGGTGAGTCTAAAGCCGGAGAAGAGAAGGGCCCGAATGGTTCGCCATATAACCATCAGTTTGGTATGACACTTGAAGCGAAATTCGTGCTGCCACCGGATGGCAAGCTTCCGAACGGGGACGATATGAAGTTCACTTTCTCCGGGGATGATGACGTATGGGTATTTATCGATGATGTACTTGTACTCGACCTTGGAGGTGTTCATCAGCCGCTAACAGGAACTATAAACTTTGCGGGAGAAGGAAAATCCGAGGTTGTTGATGCTGCAGTTCAGTCCGTACCGGGACAGAATACGATCGGCAAGTCAAAGACTCTGGCGCAGATATTCGATGAAGCAAATGATGAGTATGATGATTCACCGTACTCGACACATACGATCAAATTCTTCTACCTCGAGCGAGGTGGCTGCGATTCAAACTGCACGCTTTCATTTAATCTGCTCATGTACAAGACTCTCACGATTGCTAAGGAACTTGAGGGTCTGACAGATGAGGAAAGAGCAAAGTACAGTAATAAAGAGTTTGATGTAGACGTCTTCGTTAACAATGAGCCTTACAACGGAAGCGACACAATCAGATATGATTCCGATGGCAACGTCATTGAGCAGGGCTTTGAGATTATAAACGGTAAGACAAAACTCAAGCCAGGCGAGAAAATCAGAATCATAGGTCTCAATCCTAAGGATACGTTCTACGCTGCAGAAGAGAATGGCGTAAGTATGAAGGAATTCTATCCGCCTAAGGCAGAGCGCTTCTATACTGATGACAGCGATGAGGAGCATGAAGAAGAGGTCGGTCTGATTGAAGAGCACAAGGACCAGTCGGAAGATGTTTCAGATTGGCGTACACAGAATTATCATGTGGAGAATACTGAAGAGCTCATGTTCACCAATACGCTCAGGGAGAAGAACTTAGACGTTGAGAAGACCTGGAGTGATGGTGCAGACAAGCATTCAAATGATGAAGTACATTTTAAGGTTGTTGCTAAAGTTAAAGTCGACGGTAAAGAGTATGACTACACAGATAAGATAACAGCACTTTATTCAGATAAGACCGTTAGCGAGAGAACAATTGCAGATGTACTTGCTGAAACTTATACACTGAATGCTGCTAATGATTGGAAGGCACAGCTAGAACATCTTCCTGCTGTAAATATCAATGAAGGAGAGCTTTTCTACGATATCGTAGAGATACAGACTGCAAATGGGTATGCCTCGACAGTAACCGGAACAGATACTCATAATATTGATGTAGTTAAAATCTTCCCTCAGGACCACACCTTTACTGATGAGGAAATCCAGTTCAAGCTTAGAAAGGGAACTGAAAATAATTACAAATACTATAATGCAGACAGCAAGAAGTGGGGATCAGCAGGTTCTGCCACAGTGCATACTCTGAACGCAGAAAACAACTATACGTATAGATTCCACGACATGCCTGGCAGAGACGAAACTGTTGAAGGCGTTCCTGAAGGTGATTACAGCTATGAGCAGGTTGGCGACAGTAATCCACTTACAGAGGGTCTGTCGGTCTTCGATCGCAAGCTGAAGAAGTTTGATATCGAAAATTCACCATTCAAGATCAAAGTTGAGAAAAAATGGGATCCGGCATCGCTTGCAAATGAGGAAGTTGCTGGACGTATAGTTAAAGTAACTCTTGGACGCTATCTGCTGAAGGACATTGAGGGTAACCTCACAATAAAGAAGGAATTTGTACCTGCTGCTGCGGACTTCAGAGCGAACTATACTGTAACTAATACGGATACCGGAGAAGTATTTGGAGTATACCCTTATGTATCCGGTGGCATTACTATCGATGTTCCTGCAGGGAAGTACAGAGTAGATGAGCAGATCCTGAAAGATGATGATACCTACAATTATGAGCATGGCGAATCATCAAAGACAGCAACAGTACCTGATGAAGGATCTGCGGAGATCATATTCACAAGTACATATACTCCGAAGATGGGACAGATTTGCATCAAGTCCACACTTGAGGCGAATGACACCGGTGTTTCTTTCGCAAATGTCAAATACGAGATATATGACGCGAAAGGAAATAAAGTCGGAAATGATGTCTCATTTGCTGAGGCATCAAGTGCAAATGGCAAATTCGTAGGTCTTAAGTTAGGAAAATATACTGTCAGAGAAGTGGGAACTCCGGATACACCACAGAATGTCAAGGCAAAACTTAAACCTAAGAATCGTGAAGTATCAGTAATCATTAAGGAAGGAGAAGCCACCCCAGTTGCAGAATTCAAGGCAACATATACGAAAGAAGTCGTTGATAATCATGCAACCGTGCATATATCAAGTACGCGAGGAAATCCTGTAGTAGATAAAACTATCACTGATTATTATGTTGGCGATACTATAAGGATTACATATAAAAAGAATACTGGTGAAACGATAGGGAATCCTTCTATTACGGGAGGTCAACAAGTAGGCGGGCCTACCAAACTCGATGGTCCGGATGGACAATATAATGAAAGGTACTATATTGATGTCAAGATAACTGATAAGAATGCCAATATAGCGTTTACAAATCCAGGTACAGCGCAATATGGAAACTATACAGCCATGGATAATAATAATGTATCAGTTTCTCTTGTTTCCGCTGGCAACCGCAATAACAGTGTACTGAGTGCTGCAAAGAATCTGCTTTCGAAGCTTTCAGCAAAACCGGCTTTGAGGGCTGGAGCGGCAAATAAGAGCATCGATATAACTGATGCCGGAACTGCTCCTGTTGCACCTGAAGGGAAGAAGTATGTTGATGATACGACATTCAAACAAGTCGTGACACTTCAGCATGGTCACTGGTCAGAAGAACTTTCGAATCTGCCTACGACAGACGATAAGGGTAATAGATATTACTACTATATTAAGTCTGTTCACGAGGAGAATATGCCTTCGACTACTACCAGCACAATAAAGTTCGGCGAAGAGGGAAGTCAGTACCTCATCGGAGGAGATGTCAACTCAACTGAAGGTTTTGAAGTTACAAACAAGGTTGTAGGCTCGCTCGCAATTACAAAGAACGTCACAGTTGATGGGAAGCCAACAAAAACTGACTGGGCAGATGGAACCTATTACTTCACCATCCTGGATTCGAACGGGAACCCTGCGAAAGGTAAAGTAAACGGAGAACCAATCGGTGAAGATGGGAAAGTAAGCATTACGATAACTAATGGTGAATCAAATACTGTAACAGTTACAGATATTCCAGTTGGCGAATATACAATAACTGAGGATGAACCAAATAACGGCACTGAACTTACCAAAATCGATAACGTTGTTGTAACATCTTCAACCGTGGATGTTTCCATTGTTGATGACAGCACGAAAAAATCATTCACCAACAATAAGAAGCTGAGTGATATGGAGGAGACTACCGACCAGACTATAGAAAAGAAATGGTTCGATGACTCCGGAGAAATGAGCCCGGAAGATGTTGCTGATAAATCGATTAAATACAAGCTCACACAATATAGAGCAGAAGTACCTTACAATAATAATGAATCGATTTTCCCTATAGTTATAAGAGTTCTTGATCATTCAGGACAGCTTATAAAATCGAAGACTTATTATTTTAAAAAAGGTGCAATGCCAAGAATTACAATCACCAAAGACAATAATGATAAAAACAAGACTATTCATGTACGTCAGGACTCAAGAGGAGGAGCATTCTCTAAGGTGCTGTACAAGGCACTAAAACCTGATTCGAATAATTCTAAAGAATATCATATTGAGGTAGGTGGGCTTAGTTCGGAAACGCTGATAACAGTACAGGAAAACTCTGCAAATACCGGACTTCAGGATATTAGATTCACATCAGCGTATGCAGCAGACAACCCGAAGGATTATATCGAGGAGCTGTCAAAGAAAATCACCTTTACTGAGAACAGCAGTGCTGAGATTTTGCTTGATGCAGAAGAGAAAGCCGTGAACTTTACCCTTGATGGTGTAACATATTCTGCTAGTGATAAGAACTGGAAAGCGACAATCGATCAACTTCCGTTCTATCATTCGAAAGACGGCAAATTCTATGTTTACAAATATGAAGTAACCGAGGTAGAGGTAGATGGTGAAACTGTAACGCTTAATCAGGATGGGACTGGCTCATCAAGCAGTTATTCGGTCACTTATGTGAGAGATGATGATGGTAATACAACCGTCAAGAACAAAAAAGAAGCTGTGGATTTGAGGATCCTTAAATCTGATAAAAGCGACCATAATCATAAGCTTGAAGGTGCAAAGTTCACTCTCAGAAGAATTGTAGAGAATCCTGATCCACTGACAAGTGATGTACAGTATGCAGAGGACGAGTCCAAAGCAATCGAGTCGGAGGCAACCGATGCTAACGGCCTTACAGGATTCGAGGGTTTGCGATCAGGTTATTATGAAATCGCTGAAACATCCTTGCCTACAGGATATGCAATAACAGGAGACAAGGCGTTCTACATCAAAGTATCCAGTGCTGGAGTACAGCTGCTCAGGAAAGATGCGACAAAGCCTCCAAAAGACTGGACTGTAATCGATAATGGTGGAATCGTGTATAACGTCACACCGGCGACTGGACAAACACCGGCAACTGTAAGTGTAGAAAACACCAAGGCATCAGAGCTCCCGAATTCAGGCGGTATCGGTACGACGATATTCTACATCCTTGGCACAATGCTCGTGATCGGAAGCGGTATATTCCTTATATCCCGCAGAAGGATTAAAGAATAGTTGGCAGCCATAATAATGACTGACGCATACTGCTCGGTTGTTTGAAGAATCAGACAGAGAGGGCGAAATGAGAAAATCGGCTCATTTTGCCCTCTTTTTTTCTGTATCAATGCCGGAATTAAGATTTTTTGACAAAGAATTCACGAAACAATTGTTTACTAGACCAAATGAGTAAATAGTCAATTGAGCACAGTATCTGCGAAATTATAGAATGTATTACGATACTTTGAATAATATGTTAAAAGGGGAAGTAGGGAAAACGAACTAATGTCAGATTATCGGGATATATTAATCAGAATCATAGAATCGGTGCGGAAAAGGAAGGGCGTGCTTCTTTCTCTTTCTATCGCGATTGTTTTCGTGACGACATATCTGCTGATTCTCCCGGCCTTTACGCTTGAAGCATCCAAAGCGGCAAAGCTGGGCGGTATTGATTTGCCTGGGACAGAGCAGACCGAGTCGGAGACTGTAACTGACCAGAGTGACGCAGCTGAGGAGGAGACAGGGTCGGGCAGTTCTGAGATCGATCTTGGCACGGCTGTTGTTCAGACTGCAGACGGGTCAGAGCTCCCGGAAGATGCTGACGGCCACGCTGACATAGTAAAAGGCAAGGACGCCATCAAGGATGTAGAGAACAGCAAGGACATTGAGATCAAGGACGCTGAATATACAGTATTTGATATAGCTCTCGATAATGTAGATACGGATGAGTACAGTGCAGGATTCGATGTAACCGTCAACCTTTCCGAAACAATAAGAGGCAGCAGCTTCAGACTGTTCCATGTTCACGACGGAAATGTCGAAGAACTGGAGCTTGAGACTAAAGAAACCCCTTCCAGCGGAGATGAGGAAAAGGAAATAGAGGAATTCACCTTCCACACTGACGGATTCAGTGAATTTGTCCTCGCGTATACGCAGATTTCCGCGAATGTGATCACGGCAAAGGGAGAACATTACCGGATCACTGTTACTTGTGATGCAGAAGCTCAGATCCCTGAGGGCTCTGTTCTTTCAGTAAAAGAGATACCTGAAGGGTCTGAAAAATACCAGAAGTATCTCAATGAAACTGAAGAAAAATGGCAGAAAGCTGACAGAGAAGGCAGCATCAGCTTTGCCAGATTCTTTGATATCGAGATCCTAAAGGATGGAACGAAAATCGAACCGAAGACGCCTGTAGAAGTAGAGATTGTACATGATGACGGGTTTGCCCTCTCTGAAGATGAGGACCTGAGTGTGATCCACTTCGCTGAAAGCGGCACAGAGATCATCGATGAAGTACAGACAAATAAGGACGGCACACAGATCGTTTATAAACAGGACGGCTTCTCTGTCATCGGAACCGTTTCTACAGTAAAAGAAAGCGGATGGCCGACTGCAAACGGACAGTATGTTCTGGTGCTGCAGGATGGAGACAATTACTATGCCCTTAAGCAGGATGGGACACTGACAAAGGTTCGCTATTTCAACAATACCGTGTCATTTATCGGGCAGGGAACGACAACTACGGACTATATAAATGATTACCTGTGGTATGTCGTTTCCAGCGGAGCCAGGGGAAAGATTGCTGATCGGTATATTGAGTACAATGCTTCGCCTGACGGACAAACCTTTATAGATCCATATAGTCCGGGGATATTTAGCGGAACCGCGCGTCAGCTGCAGATCCGTGACGGGAAAATATGGTGCAATGGGCAACTTCCAGGTACTTCAGGCTATCCTCCGGTAACTTTATCAGCCTCGGATGGTCAGCTCAGCCGTGTAGCATTGACTTCGGAAAGTGCCTCACCAGCATTTTTTGCAGCAGCATCCTCATTTACTGCAAACAGCAACGAGACGGATCTGTTCACGCAGGAAGAAGTAGAAGCGATCATTAATAAATGGAAGGAACAGAAAACGCAGAAGGCGGACTTTGATAAAACCGCTGAAGTATATGATTATGAGAACAGGATCTATCAGGTAGATATAACTGGCTCATCCTCAGACTATGAAGTATCTCCGAGTATTGCGCTGGAATTCGTGGTGGATGCTTCCAGATCCATGTTCTTCCCGACGAAAATCAATAAATGCGGAAAGCTTTCAGCAAACAGTAATGCAGCAGTGCAGAACTGGTTGAATGAGCATGGCGATATTAGTAAAACATATTTCGTGGTAAACAACCCGAATACCGATGCTACACAGATAGCACTGTTTTATAATCCTTATGAGACAAAGCACTGGTATAATAGAGGAGGCTGGAAATATTACGAAGGTGAGCCTTATGGGACCTGGGAGTGGACCGATGCCTCGAACTATAATCCGCCTGATGGGAGCAAAGCGACCGGAAATGTTCTTGATCGCTGGAATTTCGGCAATCTCGATCTCAATGTCTATGAGGCAGATATGCTGTCATATACCACTGATTCGGAGTATGGTACTCGTGGAACATATGTGAGCCGTATAGAATACCTGAAGCAGTGCGTACGTGTGGCATCACAGGTCATTTATGCTGTAGATGATAACGCGCAAATCGGGTTGGTAGGTTTTAATGCGGAAATCAAAGATTATGGTACTTATGGGAAAAGCGAACAGGAGACATTGCTTAGTCAGCTTGAAAATATAAGCATGGGTGGAGGCACCAATCAGCAGGGAGGCTTACAGAAAGCAATCGATAAATATAATGACCCGGCAAATAGTGCTAAGTACGCAGGACGCAAGCATGTCGTTGTGCTGGTAACGGATGGTGCACCTAACCAGTCAGGTGTAACATGGGAGACTATAGGTGGCGTCGCTGATACACTGAAGAATTTGACAGATGACTTCGGTCATAAAACAGAACTGTATACAATGGGACTGAGCCTTTCCGACGTCGGTGCAAATCAGGATGGACTGTTTGGCATCGCATCGGGACCAAATTACAGGTATGCAGGAGAGGATGCTGCGCAGATCATCAATGCCGTTACCAAGATAGTTGACGGAATATTCGTTCAATCGAATCTGGTTGGGGATGTAAAGGACGTCATCGATCCGGCCTTTTATCCTGTGAACAGAGCGGACGGCAAGCCTCTTGCGGAAAGCGACTGGATCAACCTGGATGGTACGAAAGTCAATGCCGGTGCAAATGATGCGGCAGGACAGATCAAAAAAGATCCTTCCACCGGGAACTGGTACGTTGAGTGGAAAAATCAGAACATCGACTGGCCGACTACAGACAGCCATGGTGCAGTGGTTCAGCCTGGCTGGCACGGAACCGTCTTTGTGAAGGCAAAAGAGGATTTCTTTGGCGGAAACGGAATCAGCACCAACGCAGACGGAAGTCAACTGGAAGCAAAAAAGTATATTGTACGAGGAGAAACAACGGAGCATGATCTTCCGGAAGGAGATCATAAGACCACGTTCGAAACACCGTATGTAAATGTGGACGAGCTGGATATTACCAAGAATGATACAGAGTGGACGGTATATCTCGGTACGAATGTTGATCCTCTGAAAGAAGTCAAAGAACTGTGGGAAAAGGTGAAGGTCAAGGAAGTCGTTACCAAGACTGATTCAGATCACCGTATTTCTTCAGACGGCCAGCTGACATATCAGTATGCTGCAAATACAGCAGACAACAGAACAGAGGTCAATGGAAGAGAAGAGATCCCGCTCTCGGATATCATCACGCTGACTGATGCAGACTGGGCAGGTCTGATCGCAGGGAACTCGAAGATATTTGAGTATAGTGCCTATGATCATACAAAAGTCGGTACGATCATGGTCAGCCTGAAGCAGGAAGTAACGACCGGGGAGAAGAATCTGTCTGAATCTCCGCATGATACGACTGTAACAGGAGACGAGGTCGTCGAAAAGTACACGCTTACTGTCAGCTACAGACCTGCGGGCGCTAACGTCACTGATTGGCACACCGGATCTTATGGGTCGGGACAAAGGGGCAGCAAAGCCGGGAATGTACTTAAGAATAATACTCATATCATAAATGTGTATGTGAAAGGGCTTCAGATCACAAAAGTAGATCTGAATGATGAGATTCTTCCGGGGGCAAAATTTGTTCTGTACCGCACGGCAAGAGAAGGCGAAACAGACGTGATGGAAATCGATGGCGACGAGTACTATAAGGTGGCGGACCTGGATACCAGCACGACCGGCATCGCGGTAAAAGAACAGATCGAGCAGCTGGAAGAAGGCGAGCAGTACTATCTTGTGGAGACACAGGTCCCTGAAGGGTATACCGCTATTGATCCGCTCCCGTTGAATCTGGTTTTGACAGATGTCTATACACCAAAACCGGGAAAAAAAACGCAAACAACAAAGCCGGAGAACGGCATCTATGACTGGACTCAGAGTGCGGCACTGACACTTGATGTTGACAGCGGTGTGAAGAGGACTAATGCAAATAACACTGAGGACCTTACTCACAGCGGAACTGCAAATTCAAAAAACGAAATCATATACTATCGCATCATCAACAACCCGGGTGCTGAACTCCCTAAGACAGGCGGCATCGGAACGACGATCTTCTACATCTTAGGTGCGATCCTTGTGATCGGCAGCGGAATATTCCTTGTATCCCGCAGGAGAATGAGCAAATAACCGGCAGCTGTCACGGAAAATGACATAAACCAGGCGGTCAGCCAAAGAATGAAATAATAGGGCAGAATGAGCACAAACGACTCGTTTTGCCCTGTTTTTCGTGCAGTTGAATCGTTGGAATTTAATAGAATTTCGTCAATTAGACCAAATGACGCATTAGTCAATTGAGCACAATATAAGCGGGATAATAGAATATATAAGGATACTTATAAAATTGAAAAATAAGGATAAAAGACCAATGCGAGACAACAGAGAAAAACTATTCAAACTCGTGGAGGCAGTGAGGAAAAGAAAGGGGGTTCTCCTTTCGCTTTCTGTCGCAATCGTTTTCGTAACGACATATCTGCTGATCCTCCCCGCCTTTACACTTGACAAAACTGAAGCAGAGCAGCTCGGTGGTATTGACGTGCCAGGGACTGAGCAGACTGAAACCGAAACAGAAGGAACGGAGCCTGTGGAGGAGGAAAGCACTCCATCTGAACAGACAGAAGAGAAGGCTGATACTCAGACAGAGAAATCCGAACCTGTGAAAGAGGAGAACGCTCCGGCTGAAGAGACTGAGGCTGAAAAAGAACCTGCTGAGGAAAAAGCTGCAGGCAATCTGGTCTTCGAAGGTGAAGGATATACCATCACAGTAGATGATAAGGAAGGTGTTCTCCCTGAGAACACCGAGATTTCAGTTGAAGAAATTACGGTAGATACTGATAAAAAGCAGTACAAGCAATTATATAAGGATGCTCTTGATGCTGTTAAGGACGAGGCTGAGGAAAAGGCGGACAAGGACAATACTGAGATCAAGTTTGCCAAGTTCTACGATATCAAACTGATGTCCGACGGCAAGGAGATAACACCGGATAAGTCCGTTGTCGTCAGGATCGAATACGATAAAGATCTGCAGAAGGAGCTCAAGGTTGAAGACGCTGACAATCTGCGAGTCATCCATTTTGCTGAGGACAAGAAGACCGGCGAGACAGATCCGCAGATCCTCGATGACAAGAAGGACAATGTTGAACTCGAAGTCAATAATAAAAAGCTGACCGAGGCCGCTTTTGATGCATCCTCATTCAGTGTATATGCAGTTGTCTACGCAGAAGGTTCAATAACAGCGGATGTGATCACATCATCCGGGGATACATACACAATCACAGTCAAGTATGACGAAAAAGCCGGCATTCCGGAAGGCGCAAAGCTTGAAGTTAAGGAGATAGGAGAGAAAACAAAAGAATACAATAAATATGTTAAAGAGTCCGCTGAAAAACTCGGAGTGAAGGAAGATAATGTTTCTTTTGCGAGATTCTTTGACATAGAAATAGTTAAGGACGGAAAGAAGATAGAGCCTGAGACACCTGTTGAGGTCAGGCTGGAATACAAAGAGGCTCTGGATTTAAAAGATAACAAGGCCCTTAATGTGGTTCATTTTGCCAGTAAAGAAACAGAGGTGATCAGTGATGTTGAAGTCAGTGATGATCTCAAGGAAGTAACATATGAGCAGAGAAGCTTCTCAGTGACAGGAACAGTAATAACGGATGGTTCCGCAGGTGCTCTGGGACAGAAATATGTTCTTATCGTCAAGCATGATGGCAATTATTACTCTGTAAATAGTGACGGATCTCTTGAAAGAGTTGGTGATAACTACGATCCGGCTACTAATAAGCTGACCGTAGATCTTGAGTATCCATTGATGTGGACATATCAGGACTGCAATAAGAGGGATCCACAGAATCAATATCATGATTTTGTTGCAGAAGCAAACAACTTCCTGGTGCCTAGTGTAGCAAAGGAATTCGATCCGGGAAGCCATCTTCCAACTGTATATTGCTATCGTTTTATTAATCCTAATGAAAATAACGGTATTTCAGAAGAGGATAAAAGAGAAGACTTAGATGCCAATTCGCAAGCGTGGCATAACTATATTAATGGGACTACATGGGCTGCATCACTTCATTATGAGAACAACCAGATCCATGGGCACAATGAGAATGCAGGAAATTATATCGGAGTAAGTGCGGATGGGTCCAGAATAATTGGTAAAGTATCACAGGATAATGCTGCAGAAATCTATCTTGCAACTGTTGATGTTCCGGCAGCAGGTGGATATCATGACGACCATACGGTAAATCACATAGATATCTCAATTGACGGAGATTCAACCGTAAAAATTCCTCTGGCTTATGGCGATTATTATGATGCGAATCACAATAAGATATATACATCCACTAAGTCCGACCATATTCTTGAAATGAAACCGGCCATTACTATCACAGAAGAAGATATAAAGCATGCAAGCATTATAGCAACTGCTGAAGATGAAAATGGCGTAAGACAGCCGGTCAATAATGCATTCTACATTACGGGCTACTCACAAAATCACGAGACGAGTCCGGATAAACCTCCACAGATTCGTGTGGAAGGGTCCTTTAAAGTTGCGAATCTGAATTCTGAATCATATGCAGATGACAAACAAGAAGTTCGCGAAAACAGAAAAAACCATCAAATATACTACACCGTGGAGGTAGAAAAGGATGTAACCGTTAATGTTACTTATGATGGTCAGCAATTATATGACAGCACTGGCAAGCCGGTAGTATTCACAATACCGGTCACATTGAGCGATAGCTTCAGTTACTGGGATGACAGAAATAAGTGTCCACCTTTACATGATAGGATGATAGAAGATGCTGAGTTTGTGCAAGACTGGAAAGATGGGAAAATAGTGGGCTACGGCGATACCATGAGTGGAATGGACTTTGCTCTCGGTACTGCCGCATCTGACCAGCTGCACTCTGTACCTGCACTTGAAGTAACCAAGATAATGCAGAAGGAGGATGGATCATATCTTGAAACAACTGAAAAACATGATGTCAGTGTAGATGTATTCTATAAGGAAAAGGCTGACAGAGAAGAAGATGATCTCATCGGAAAAGGAGTAGGTTCAGCTATAAGCGAGGAAGAACTCTCGTCGCTGACTTCGGGTTATCAGAAACTCCATCAGAAAGATGTATCCGTCGGAACTGAAGGAATGGGCGCTTTCTATGATTATGATGTCAGTGAGGGCATGATATACATTCAGGAAGACGAGTCAACCGTGCCTGAATATGTGAATGGAACAGACGGCAAACAGTACAAATACAAGGAAACGAGAATAGAGACTGAGTATGTGTGGAGAACCAAGGGAGACGAAAACAAGACTCATCAGACGGATGGAGTGAAGAGTGCACCGGAGGTTCTTGGACATTACACATACAATGGAAGTCCGACAGATGATGAGGGAAAGCCTCTGAATAACACATTCCTGGAATTCTACGTTTATAACATATACGAAGAAATTCCTAAAATTGATGTTCCTGTAGAAAAGACTTGGGACGACTTCGATGCAACCGGATGTGATTGGAAAGCTACTCTTCGCCTGCAGTGGGCACCTATATACGAAGGTCAGACGCATACTGGCGAAGACTTCAGAGATGTAGTCGGTCCTGATGGAAAGCCTATGGAAATTGAGATAACTAAAGCTATGATGGCTCAGGGAGAAGAATCCCTGTCTCAGCGTACATTTAAGGATCTTCCGAAGTATGGTTATGATCCGATTAAAGGTGCATACAGGATTCAGTACTCAGTAGAAGAGATGAGCTACTGGGCACAGGATAACACCGGTAAAATTTACACTTTCACGTGGCCTAATACGTACACGCCATCAGAGGAAGAATTCACTGCTTTTTACCCGCATGATGCTGGCGAAATCAGTGAGGATGACAGCGATTACTATATTGCAGTTGCCAACCACAAGAAAGCAGTAAAGGGCGAGAAATACATTGACTTCAATGTTACCAAGACTTGGAGCGATGAAGATATCCTTGATGATGACGATGCTTATGCAACATTTAAAGTGTTCTACAATAAACGTGTTGATTATCGTGACATCAGTCATGTGACAGAAGATGATAAAAACGCGGTTCCTATAACGGTAACGCTTAAGGATACTAGTGGAAAGGTCTACGATACGGTAGAGGTGCAGCCACATACCGGCCTCAGAATAAGCACGGTTTTAAAAGGCCGGACGGAGAGCATAAGCATTTCTGTAAGTGGAGGAGATTATACAGGAACCAATACTATTTACGCATACTACAATCTTGACGAAGAAACAAAAGTGTTTGACGGAAAAGCATATCCTTCAACGGACTGCGACATTGTTTTAAGCGGAAATATCAGTTATCTTGACAGCGCATCTCTGCTGGATACATCTCCTGGTACAACTCATGAAACCGATGTAGAAGTTATGGAGTTCACTCTTAATAAGGAGAACCACTGGACAAAGAATCTTGAGCTTCTGCATGAAAAGACAATTGCCGGAGGAGATGCCAATAACGAAAATGTAGAAGTATACGAATATTACCTCAAGGAAGTAGCAAGCAATCCTTCTGGGTTTGCAGCAAAATTCTATGAGGAAGGGACAAATATAGAGGAAGGTGATAAATATAACCCTATATTCAAGGGAACCGACGACATTGAAGCCAGAAATGAACCGCAGAAGGATTTAGTTGTTGAAAAGGTATGGAGAGGCATTCCGGACAGCACCGGATATCCTACGGTTTACTTCACGTTGTATCAGTGCAGGCCCGGCTGCGATAATGTTGCCAATGCATCGGTATATGTTGGCGCGGAAAAACCATATGAAGGTGCTCCAAGCACGAGATATGAAAATATACCTCTCAGTTCAGCACCTGGGACGGATCATGACTTCAGATGGGTTTGTCCGGAGACACTTCCGGTTCGCGATCAGAATGGAAACAGACTTGCATATTTCGTAGTGGAATCGCCAAACCAGGATACTGTTGATGGTGTTACATGGAAATGTTACGGATATAGTCAGGCTCCTGATCCAGATACAGGAAAATATAAAGATGGTACCTTTGGAGACCAGAACCAGCCGTACCGGGCACAGATAGCCGGCAATGAAGGAACATTTGTTATCCACAATGCTGTGGGTAGCTATATGCAGATGGATCTTCAGAAGCAATTCTTTAAGATAGGTGACGCAGGGTCATGGGGCAATGTGACGTCACAAATGTGCCATGATGCCGTTCTTGGAATAAAGGTTATTAGAAGAATTGTATATCCGGACAATACCATGTCATCATGGAGCGATTACGGGGATGAGATGCTTGTCGGCTATGGTAAAAACCAGGAGGATTATATCCTTGACAACGGAACAAACGGCTTTTACCTCGAAAATGCAGGCGGTGACTGGCATTTCAGAATTCGTGATCAGGGTGGCGATCTGAATGCAGAGAGAATAGGTTTACCAAAAGAGGGTATTGCAAAATATAATGGTGAACTCAAAAGAGTTTATTATCAGTACTCATTTAGGGAAACCGGCGTTTATAAGGATGCTGATAAAACGCCATATCCTGAATGGGAATGGTTTAGTAATATGACGCCTGACAATTATTACGACATGTATGGTACCCATAAATATGAACGGGAAAATACCAGTGATGATCCAAAGAGGATTATGAATTATCAGGCATCTAACCTCATTATTGACAAGAGATGGCTGGGTGAGCCTAATGCAGAAGAAGTTTATATCAAAATCTGGCGTGAAACTGAAGACGGAACAAAAGAAGACTTTACTGCCGTTATAGCCGATGATGTAAGTGGACATTCACATCCTGCAGAAGGAAGTGAAAACTGGCAGGGGTACGTTGATGATCCGTCATTGATAGACACAGATAATAAACTACTGATAGTAAAGTCTGATAAAACTGGGAAATGGACTTCAACGGTTAAAATTCATAATGTATTAATACGCGGACATGCTGCAAAAGGTACTGCGCCGCTTTATACCTACTATATTGAAGAGGTTGGGTATAAAGATAAGAATGGTGCTCTTCATATGAAGCCGGAAAAAACACTCGGTGAATTTGAAACACACTATACTCGATGGGTTAAGGATGGCTACTGGGAGGTCAATCCTCTTCCAAATGGTAAGGACAAATCTATTCAGCTAGGAGCTACCGGAGAGAACAGATTCCAGGTAATGAATGCACCTGAGATGGATCTAACTGTCAAGAAGGAATGGCTCGACAGCGATGGCAACCCAAGAGATGCCTGGCATGATTCAATCACTTTCCAGATTGAACAGGTAAGCAGGAAGTATGACGTTGACGGGAATCCTACTGGAGATACAAAACGCGCTCTTGTGAATATAGGAGGAAATACTACATTCAGAATATACAATACCGCCAAAAATGCTCACTGGATAATCAAACCAAACCATGACCAGCATGAGCAGTATACGATAGATACTTCGGACGGTCGCACCAATAACAATGGAGCGCCTTGGACGTTCTATGTCGATGGTCTTCAGGAAGGCTACTTCGATGCGGATAATGGAGAATGGCACTGCGAATATATCATCAAAGAGGTGAATGTTCTGAAGAGTGACGTAACAATTCAGGGCAATGGGGTTTCAACTGATGGACATACCGTAACTATCAAGAATACTTACTCCAATACCAGTGCAGTAAAGGTTAATAAGATTTTCAGCGGAATTGATTCGCTGCCTAAGAACTTCAAGATCACAGCCAGCTGGACAGATACTAATGGTAGTCATGCTTTAGTCTTGAATACAAGCGGGGCATCTGGTGACCTTGCAGGTAATGTAACATTCAGCGGAAATGGAAGTGACGGAACACCATATACGTGGACAATTAACAAGATACCAGTCCAGGATCCGCCTGTTGTGGTGACGTTCACTGAGTCGGGATTTGCTGATTCCGATGATCCGGCCAAGTACGGAGAATATACTGTAGAGGTTACAAGTGAAACAGATGCAGGTGTATCAAATCAGAATCCTTCTACAACTGCCACTGTTCAGGATGAAGCAATCGCTGAGGCGAACTTCACCAATACATATATTACTCCGGGAGTGGATATCAAGATCCTGAAGGTGGACGATAAGAACGCTCCTCTGGATGGTGCGAAGTTCTCGCTCAGCAGGTGTGATACCGTAGATGGCACATATACGATCGTAACTGAGATAGAAGGTGTTACCCTTGATGAGAACCACTGGTTCACAGTTCCTGGCAACGGCGGCCTGACACTGCCGAATCTCAGTAGAGGATTCTATAAGATAACAGAGCGGAAAGCTCCGGACGGATATGTGATTACAGATGCTATACCGGTCACATTCGAGGTTACGGCGGCAGGTGAGGTTGTGGATATGAGCATTGATGCTGTTACATATGACTCAGTGGCTCACTCGTTTACGGTTCCTAATCCTCCTGGCGCTGAGCTCCCTAAGACGGGCGGCATCGGCACACCGATCTTCTATGTTCTCGGATCACTGCTCGTCATTACAGGCGGCATATTCCTCATAGCGCGCAGGCGCATGGCGAGATAGTGGAAGAGTAGCCTGAAGGGGATAATATGAGCCGTCAGAGCTCACTTATGAGCGTAATATGACCAACTAAGGCAGGAGCCGGAAACACGCATACAGGCGGGTTTCCGGCTCTTTTGGGCTCTTTTGTGGTATGGACGTAAGAAAAAGCATGCGCCTATGCATATGATGCTTGAGAGTGAAGGAAAGAAATTATATAATTATACAGATTATGACCTGCGGTCAGAAATTGCGCAAGTGCCATTTTTCGTCGCAGTAAATAACAGAAGACAGAAAGGGGACCAGCGGATTGGGCAGTGTATTCAGGATATTCGCGAATGATGTGAAGTCGGTATCGAAACACTTCTTTGCAATGGCGATAATCGTCGCAATAAGTGTGCTGCCGGCTCTTTATGCGTGGGTGAATATCTATGCCAATGCCAACCCTTATGTCAATACCGGCAACATCCAGATAGCAGTAGCGTCCAATGACCCGGGGATAGACTATAACGGCAGACACATCAACATGGCAGATGAGGTCTTCGATGAGCTGCACGAGAGCACCAGCATAGGCTGGCAGTTTCCGGCCACACCGGATGAGGCGATAGCCGGCGTCCGCTCGGGCAAGTACTATGCTGCGATAATATTCGAAGATAATTTTACATACAACATGTATCACTTCGAGCAGGCTCTGCTCGATGACAAGGCGCCTCTCACATATTACGAGAATGCCAAGAAGAACGCAGTCGCCAGCAAGATCACGGAGACTGCGGCCTCCACGCTGCAGGAGAACATCAACACGAAGTACCTTGAGACGGTATTCAGCGTCGTCTACGGCGAGGCTGAGAATGTTTCGGATGAGCTGGAGGCGGACGGAGTGGACACTGCTGACTCGGTCATCGATCAGCTCAGGCAGTACAGGAGCACCCTTGACTCGTATGACAGGGCGATAACTTCCTTCGTGGGCAACAGCTCTGCGGTGAAGAAGTCATTAAATAACGCACAGAAGAACCTGAATGCCAACAGGGCAAGCGGCAAGCGAGACGTTGCCAACGCGCAGCAGGATCTTAAGAATGCTCAGAGAACGGTCAATACTCTCAATAAGACGGTGAACGGCAGGCTCAGCGAGCTGGACAAGAGCCTCACCAAACTGGAGAAGGTGCTGACGGCCCTTCAGGGTGTCAATCCGGTGACTCCGGAAGAGAGGGAGGCTGCGAAGACGCAGATCGCGGACGTGCGTGCAAGGCTCGAGGAGCTGAGAGGCATGCTTCCTGAGGACGGCAGCATGAGCGGTGCTGACACGGCCATCGTGACCATCGATCAGATGCTCAGGATGCTTCAGGAGATAGAGACCGGGCTGGAAGAGTTCCCTGACAAGGTGCAGGAGGTGCTGGGTGCGATAGACGCCATGCGTACTCTCTACAAGGACACTCTCAAGCCGGCCTTTGACGTGATCATTGACAATATGAACAAAACGATCGACATGCTGGGGCCGTTTATTGTGAGCGTCTCGGGTATGTTTGACGATATCGATCCTGTTCTGGATGCGACAGGGGAGACTGTCGACAGCATGGACAAGTCTCTGCTGCAGCTGCAGCAGGTATTCCGCTCAGCGAGCGATAGGCTGGGCACCATCATCGATCAGGTGGAGGCTGCAGAAGAGGATGACAGAGTCGACATGCTGCTGGATCTTCTCGGCGGTGACTCCGACCTCTACGGCAAATTCTTCTCCTCGCTTGTTGATGTGAATACGGAGGAGATATATTCAGTCGCCTCGTACGGTGCGGCCATGGCGCCATTCTATTCGGTACTGGCTGTGTGGGTAGGCGGCGTAATACTCGTATCCATACTCAAGACCAACGTGGACAGAAAGAAGTTCCCGGGGCTCAGAGAGGCGCAGTACTTCTTCGGCAGGTTCATCCTGTTCTTCGTGATCGGCCAGCTGCAGGCGGCTGTAATCGTTGCGGGTGACATCTTCCTGCTTGACTGCCAGCCTGTGCACCCGTGGCTCATGTGGTTCTCGGCCGCAGTTACGAGCCTGGTATTCGTGATGCTCATATACGCTTTGACTATCTCCTTCGGGGATGTGGGCAAAGCGATAGTCGTAGTCATCATGGTCGTTCAGATCGCAGGATCGAGCGGGTCGTATCCTATCGAGATACTTCCGGTCATATTCAGCAAGATATACAGATTCTTCCCGTTCCCTTACGCTATCAATGCGATGCGTGAGGCGTTTTGCGGTACATACGGGAATGATTACCTCATATACCTCGGGCAGCTCCTGCTGTTCGGAATAGTGGGAATCGTCATCGGTCTCGTTGTGCGCAGGCCGTTTATCGGCATGAACAGATTCGTGACTGAGAAGCTTGAAGAAACGGAGGTGCTCTGATGGATGTGAACAGAAACAGCCACAACTACGAAGAGCTCTATACCGAACTTCTCGGGCGCGGTGAGATGCTGCATGAGAGCAACAAGAGACGCATAAGAAGGGGTATCATCATACTTGTGATTTTGCCTGTTATACTTGAGTTCATACGCTGGATGACTGACAGTGACAAGGTCGTATTTCTTATCATATGGATACTTATAATGTTCGTGCTGTCTGCGTATCTCATAAGCATCGAATATCTTGACTATACCGTTGAAGAAACTCTTAAGGACGTTACGGATATCGAGGCTGACTTTGACGGGCTGCTGCCTAGGCCTGAACTGAGGCGCGGCGATCTGCACGAGAGGATAAACGAAAGGTTCGCAGCGCTGAGAGCACAGAGGTTTGGAGACGAGGCTGATGCAGAAACAGATGAAGATGCAGATACAGCGGTAGATGAAGATGCAGACACAGATACTGAGACTATAGAATGGCCTGAGCATGAGGTGAATGCATCCGCTGTGCCTGGTGAAGGCATATATATCGATACTGCAGCTGAGCATGAGAACGGAAGCATGGAGCTCGAAGATGCGATGGAGCAGCTCGAGGAAGTGAGAGAAGCTGAAGAGGCCATGGAGGAACTCAGAGAGACTGCGCCTGCAGAGATCATAGCTGCAATGAAGGAAGTCTTCGACGCAGATATGCTGAAGCGTGCGCAGGCTGCGGCAAACGCAGCAGATGGCAGCGCTGATGAGGCAGATTCGATGGCTTCTGATGCGGGAAAGGAGGATGAGAAATGAAGAACATCCTCAATATAATCAAGCATGATGCCCGCAAGCTCACCTCGAGTGTAGTAGCGATAATCACCATAATGGGACTCTGCATAGTGCCTTGTCTCTATGCATGGTTCAACATTTTCTCCAACTGGGCTCCGTACGAATCGGATGCTACAGGGAGGATCCTCGTCGCAGTCGCTAATGAGGATAGCGGAGCGGAGCTGCTCGGCCTGAAGGTGAATGTGGGGGATAAGATAATAGACGCTCTCAAAGCAAACGATGCCATCGGATGGAGATTCGTGGACAGCAAGGACGAGGCGGTCGAGGGCGTGTATGCCGGCGACTACTATGCGGCACTTATCGTCCCTGAAGACTTCAGCATGGACGCCATGAGTTTTGTCACAGGCACACTCAGGAATCCGCAGCTCATATACTACGAGAACGAGAAGAAGAACGCGATAGCACCTAAGATCACGGGCAAAGCCAAAACGGCTGTCCAGGAGCAGGTCAATGCGGCCTTCGTTGAGACGCTGGCCAAGTATGTCTCGGATGCCGCAACGGTAATGAACTCAAGCGGCTACGACCCTCAGCGGGTGTTCTCGGATCTCGGCGGCAAGATGGAGGACCTGGCTGACAGGCTGGAAAACTGTGAGGCAATGCTGAGCGCTGCACAGGGGCTGGCTGACTCGGCTTCGAGCCTGATGGAGGTGTCTGACCAGCTGCTCGGCAGTGCTGAAGTGACGGCTGAGGGTGCGGAAGGCCTTCTGGATGCTGCGGGCAAGGATATGCCGGATGCGGACAAGACGCATAATACCGTGGCAGAAACTCTGACCAAGGAGAAGAACCTCATTGACAGCAACCTGACGGGAATAAACAAGGACATGACAGCGGCAGCGCTGAATGTAGAAGCATATAACGAGTACGTACTTGGTAAACTGCCAAAACACAAAACCCAGGTCGAGAATATGAGACAGTCGGCTGAGCGTACAGAGAAGTATCTCAATGACCTCGGGTATACTGTTTTGTCGTCACAGTTCGGGAAAATAGCTGATCAGCTTGCTGAGATAGAGACGCAGATGGATCAGCTCGAGAAGGCTGAGGAAAGCACCTGGGAGCAGAGGCAGAAGCAGATAACCGACCTCAGTGACAAGATAGACCAGACAAGAAAGAATGCTGAGAGCATCGATGAGAAGAAGATAAAACAGCTGGATGCAGACCTTCTCAGCGCCATAAAGAACACAAGACAGGCGCTTGCCGATTCACGTGCAGCGCTGGGCGGCGTGGAGACTGACCTCGGCGGTCTCAGTGATGTGCTGGCAGGCTACAGCAAGTCTCTGGCCAGCCTCGAAGGCAGCCTCAACAGCACAGACGTATCTCTCAGCTACATGAAGAACGGAATCAACGCAATAGCTGAAATATTCAACCGCATCGGCGGCAATCAGACGCTGAGCGATGTCAATGACCTTCTGGCCGGTGACCAGTCGGCAGTTGCGGAATATCTCGCATCACCGGTCAAAATGAAGACAGAGGTGATATATCCGATAGAGACATACGGATCAGCGATGGCCCCGTTCTATACTGTTCTGGCACAGTGGGTAGGAGCACTCCTGACAGCTGTACTGATCAAGACCGGCGTGAAGAAGAGAGATGACCTTGTGGACCTCAAGCTGAGAGAGCAGTTCCTTGGAAGATATGCTCTGTACCTCTTCGTGGGACTGGCACAGGCACTGATAGTATCGCTTGGAGACCTTCTGTACGTAGGCATCCAGTGCGAGCATCCTGTACTCTTCGTGCTGCAGGCATGCATGAACGGCATCGTCTTTATGATGATCAACTATGCTCTTGTATTCTCTCTTGAGAATATAGGGCTCGGTGCAGGTGTCATCATCCTGGTGCTGCAGGTAGCCGGCTCGGGCGGAACCTACCCTGTTGAGGTGCTGCCTAAGGTCTTCCAGGTGCTGTATCCTGTAATGCCGTTCAGGTATTCGATGAATGCAATGCGTGAATGCATCGCGGGCATGTATGACCACACTTATGCAAAATGCATGGGCGCGCTGTGCCTGTTCTTCATTGGCAGCGCGCTGTTCGGACAGATAATGCACAGACCGGCAAAATGGATCAACCGTCTCATTGCGGAGAGCAAAGAGAAGAGCGAGATCATGCTTTGATGCTTCAAAACGGGTGATTTCAACGGGTTGGGATTATGGCCGGGGAAATGACAAAAGGCAATGATTTGACTTTGGACCTTAAAAGTCAATTGAAAAATTAAGGAATAGAGGTACCATTAAAATAGTTGAGGGGTACTAACAGGGACTTGTCTAATGAGGTATCAGTCTGGAGGGGGAAAATAGAAAGGGACTGTAAAACCGGGAAGATGGGTACGAAAGATAAGATCAGAGAGGCTGTTAATAGTCTGCTGCATACCTATTCTGCTGATGACCTGTCAGTCAAGATGGTGTGCGCAGAGGCGGATATCAGCAAGCAGACTCTTTATAACAACTACTACGGAATATATGGTGTGATAGAGGAGATCGTCCTCGAGATGCTGGAAAAGGCGGCTGCGGAACACTCAGGAACGGAGAATTGCCGGAAGCAGCTGAGAGCACAGATAGATCTGCTGGTTTCAAATAAAGCATTCTTTACACATATTTTCTGCTCAAAGTATCAGGATGAGCTGATCGTGGCCATTCGCAAGAGGGTAGAGCCTCAGATAAGAGCGTGTGTCATCCGGTATGCGGAGAAGAACAGTGTAACACTTAATGAGCGGGATTTTCACACCACTACCTTATTTTACACGGATGTTTTCATCAGCGGATTGAGACGCTTTGCAGACATGAGATTCGAGGATGATCCGGATGTTGCGATCAATCTTATATCCAGTCTGCTTCGCGGACAGATGCAGACAGCGGTTCTGAGACTCGGTAAAAAGTCTGCCTGAACGGTTATATTTCTGAAATTGTCCAACAAATTGGCGCGTAAAGGACTGTTAATTACCCAATAGCCCACGCGCCGTTTTTTATTCTTAAAAAGCTTAAAAGTTTTCATGATTATTGCCTAATTAGCTGTATAATGATAATGGCTTTTTATGGCCGTCAACACGTTGGAATCACTGACTTTTATGAAGACAACTTATCGGGATTCTGACGGTATTAATGACGGTGCGGATGACATAATACAGACACAGGCTGATACACACGGACTGCTGTGACAGCAGGCTCAAAGATTAGCGGGGTATGAATTATGAAAAAGAATGACAAGATCCACAACTTAATAAAAAGACTCATATCGGAGATGCACAGATACAACATGAGAACTGCAGCACTGGCAGTTCTGGTTGCTATCGTTACGGTATATATGATCATTTTGCCTGCGGACACCCTCACAAAGGACACTGCAGCGGAACTGGGCGGCGTTGGCGTTGACACGGTAGAGGCTGAGGCGGACGAAGGATCCTCTGAAGAGACCGGTGCGGCAGAGGGCATTGCCGTAGGTGATGCTTCTGAAGAGGCTGATCCGGAAGAGAGTGCGGCAGATGCGGATGAAGAAGACGCATACGCCGGTGACAGCGAGGATGCTGACCTCCAGGATGCAGAAGACGCTGCTGAAGCAGAGGAGCTGCAGGATGAGGAAGCTGAAGAAGGCGTGTCCTTCGAAAAGCAGGTGCTGGCAAGTGACGGACGTGACTACAGGATAACCGTTACATGCGGACCTGAAGCCTGCATCCCTGAGGGAGCGGAGCTGGCTGTCGTTGAGATCCTGCCTGAAGAGGAGAGCAGACATCAGGAAGAGGTCCCTGAAGAGGATCTCAGCTATGAGGAGTACGTAGCAGGCACTGAAGACGCTCTCGGATGGAAGGAAGGAACCTCATCCTATGCAAGAGTGTTTGACATCAGTATCGTAGCTGACGGCGACAAGGTGCAGCCGGCGGACGGCCAGACTGTCGATGTCAGGATCGAGCTTGCGGACAGCAGTGATGAGGAACTGAGCGTCGTGCACTTTGAAGACGGAAGCGATGAAGGTACCGTTGTCGAGAATACTACTACGGAAGAGGCCGAAGAAGGCAAGACCGTCGTATTCGATGCTGAAGGATTTTCGGTATACTCAGTTGTGTCCAGAGAAGAGCCGGCAACGGATCCGGCAGCTGCAAACAGCCTGAACGGGAAATCCTATGCTATGGTCACCCTCAACAGCGCGCTTCTTCAGGGCAGGCCTTTCAGTTCTGATGCCGGCAAACTCGACTCAGTATCTGCTAATCCGACTGTCGGAGGAACTGTCCAGGTCACGGGCAATATCACTATGTGGCACTTCGAAGCAGTACCGGGACAGTCTGGGTGGTACTATATCTCTGACGGCCACGAGAACTATATCAACATAACGAGCGGATCAGGCAATGGTGGAACTGTCACTCTGGGAGAGAAGCAGCCTGTATATGTCGCTGAAAGAAAAGCAAACGGGCAGAGCGTCTACCAGCTGAGGAACAGTGAAGAACAGCGGAACAGCAAGGCTGTCAATAACTACGGCAATAACACCGGTAACGGATTCGGCGCCTGGACATCATCTACTGATGCCAACAATGACTGGTTCCGCCTGTATGATATGGAATTCCTTGGTGACGTAAAAGTCTCCTTCAATGCGAACGGCGGCACCGGTGTAGCGCCGGAAGATATCTGGGGGATCCCGGGGAATACGATTACTCTTCCTGATTATACAGGAACACGCAGCGGATATACGTTCATTGGCTGGTCGACCCACAAAAATGTTGCTGACAGAGATTATCATCCGCTGTATCTGGCGGGAAGTCAGTACATTTTGCCTGACAACAACACAACGCTGTATGCAATATGGACAAATAATACACCGACCAAGGGCGAATTCTATATAAGGCTCGATGGGACGATCCCGTATGAGCCGCAGCAGTATGAAAACTCTGACTATACCGGAAAGATTGAGATCACAGGTACGGTAAAGTACCAGTCCTGGTTAACGGACAATGATCCGACCAAGCCGAATAATGGGCTGTATGTTAAGAACGATGTCACTGCTAAGCTGAACCAGGTCCCGGATGTGAATCAGCTGGTCGATATTATCAACAGGAGTTCGAACAAACTTGGATTCAAGGTGCGTAATAAAGACGGCGAGCTCGTAGTCGATGAAATCACGAATCTGAGTGTTAATGCGGGTAAATACAATGTATCTGCCGGGAACGCTCTGTATGTCCTGTGGTATGTTCAGAAATTTGCAGGCGGGAACTGGCATATTGACGGCTCTTTGCTCGTAAAGAACAAGGTGAACATTGCCTATGACGGAAACACTCCGGATGGGAGCGCGAAAAACGTGCCTCTGGGATATCAGGAGACGCCGGGAACAGAAGTCACGATCGGAGCGAGTGGCCGCAAGGATGGCCCTCAGCTAACACCGACCCGTCCCGGATATATCTTCCTCGGCTGGAACACGAAGCCTGACGGCTCGGGCACACCTTATAACAATAACGATAAATATACACTGAATGAGGACACCACTCTTTACGCACAGTGGTCCAAGGGCACCAACTATATGACGGTTTGCAAGACCAACAGTGAGGGGGAGACTCTGCAGGGGGCACGGTTCAAGCTGGAGGAGAAGACAGCCGGCGGGTATACTGAGAAGTACTCTGCCAGCACCGGGGAAAGCGGTACTTTTATCTATGACCGGATGGAGAACGATACACTATACCGTATGACTGAAACGTACGCTCCGAACGGGTATGAAGTGCAGAATGCATTCTTCTTCAAGGTGGATGCGAACACGGAAGGTGAGCTGCAGCTGCATGTGTGCGATGAGAACGGCGATCATATAAATGTACCGGAATGGCTTAAGATAGAATATATTTCGGCTGAGGATCCGGCTGCACAGGGCGTGGCCAGAATAAGGTTCAATATCAAAGATGAGCGCATCAAGCGTAACATCAAATTCATCAAGGTAGATGAAAATGGCGATCCGCTTGCCGGTGCTGAGTATACTCTGAAAAACTCAAAAGGAAACACAGTCACAGACGTTCTGAAGGAAACGGCGGACAGTGAAGGTGTATTCACGGTCAACAATGCTGAACTGGCATATGGATCATATACTCTCGAGGAGACCAAGGCGCCTGTAATGTTCGCTGCAAACGAGCCTGTGAAGTTCACACTGAACGATTATGTCAGCGATGAAAAGAACGGCCTTACTATCACTGAAGACAGGTCGGGCAGCGTAAGGGAAAATCGCTGTGATGTCACCACTGAAACAATACAGGGCCTTAAAGTCACGACATATTCATATACTGTAAAGTTCAGGGATGTGAAGCAGCCTCATATCATCGTTACGAAGGACGTTGAGGTAGACGGCGACCTTGAGAAGAGCGATCTCGATACGACCATTTACTTTGCCCTGACGAAAAAGGGCGAGGAAGGATATGTGACAAAGCCGGACGGATCGATATGGATCGAGACAATGAAGATCCGTAATGGAGAGCCGGAGCCTGCAAGGGTCATATTCGACGGCGTAGATTACGGCGAGTACGATGTCTGGGAGATGGCTCTTATTGACGGCGAATACACCAGGATGTACAACGGCATGGAAGTTGCTGACAACTTCCAGCTCGATACGGTCGCTGCGAAATCTGATGACGGAGGCAACAACGCGAACGTTTCGGAAAATGACAGTGAAGCACAGGTCGACTTTACCAATCACTACGGAAAGATCACTGCTCACACCTCGTTCACCGCAAATAAGAGGTGGGCTGACCGCGCAGGGAATACAATCAATCCGCCGGAAGGCGCTAAGATCGAGTTCACGCTGTGGTCTGAGAAGAAGGATGCGAGCGGTAATGTAATTGAAGGAACTCAGGAGAAGGTCCGTTCGATCGAGCTTGACGGTGCTCATGATCCTGACGGCGAGGATACGCCGTGGCAGGCTGTATTCAAGTATCTCCCGATATATTACGAGGGAAACCTTGAGTATGCTTACAAGGTAGAGGAAACTGTAACAGCCGACGGATACTATCCTAATTATTATCCGGAAAGGTATTATGTTACCAGCAGCGGAGGTACGATCACCAACCGCAAGCTCTCGACAGACGTAAAGATCCACAAGCAATTTGAGCTTTTCCCTGATAATGCAGGGTTGCTTGAGGGCATCGGTGACAAGCTGACCTTTACACTGACCGGACCTGGCGGTAAGGTAGGTGAGTATAAGCTGAGCGATTTTGCCCGTATCGCCGATGCGCAGGATGGTATTTATGACTATGTCCTGACTCTGCATGATATGCCGTTCGGCAGGTATTCCGTCACTGAATCCGGACAGAGCGACCTGCTTAAGGACAAGGGATATGACCTTGCGTACACCGTATCCTCGACGGAAGGTGAAGCAAATGTTGATGTCGGAGCAGATCAGCCGGTGCTGGAACTGGATCTGCAGAACAGCTATGCCGAGAAGGGTTCTCTGGTAGTCAGGAAGAACAGCATTATCCATGAGGCTGTTGATGTGGATGTAGTTCCTAAGGAGATCAGCGGAAAGGTGTTCAGGTTCGTCGTTAAGCGCGGGAACCTGTATCTGCAGGAGAACGGAACTCTTGGTATTATGCCTTATGAATTCGGGCTGCAAGAAGGAGAGAGCAGACGGTTTGAGAATGTCCCGGCCGGGATGTACACAGTAATAGAGCAGGATGCATCTGTAGAGGACTATAGATGGGAAGTCGTCGGCGGCACAAGAAATGCTGACGGGACTTACAGCCTGCCGGTACTTATTTCCGGTGAAACAGGCGCCGGCGAGGCAGCATTTGACAACCGCTACACAAAGATCGAGTATGCTGACCTGAAAGTAAGCAAGAAGGTTACAGGCGGACCGGAGGGAGCGGCTGAGAAGTATTATAACGTCGAGATCACGACGACGCTTCATGGTGATAAGGTATGGCTGGATGCTGACGGAAATCTGTCTGCTGAGGAGCAGGTGCTGACTGTAGCGCAGGAGAAGCCGCTGAACTTCGAAAATATCCCAGCCGGCACATATACTGTGACGGAAAACAAGGCCGATGCAGCATATACTGATTACGAGCTTGATGTAAAGTACAGCCTTGATGATTCCTATCATGGGGCTACACCGGTAGTTGATGCATCCGATGACGGCACAGAATCCGGAACAACAGGTGAAGACACCGCAGCCGGCACTTCAGAAGGCTACACTTTCACGATCCATAAGGACGGGGAAGCGGATGTAACTATCGCCAACAACTACAACTACCTGTACACACCGGTGAAGCTAACCAAGACTGTCACGGGTAATATGGGAGATAAGGAACTGAATTTTGGATTTGATGTGTATCTGACGGATGCTGAAGGCAATCCGATCGTTATTGAGGGCAGGACAGGCAGTAATGGCAAGCTGATCGGTTCCATTAACCTGAAGCATGGACAAGACACAACCATCGACAAGCTTCCTAAAGGAGCAAGAATCCGTATTGTTGAGCACAATGTTCATTACGACACTCATGTAGACGGCTGGGTAGGGATCGATGAGACCAAAACAGAAGCGCTGGATGCAGAGACAAGTCACAAAGAAGAAGGTACTGAAACGACATGCACGTATGCATTCACTATCCCTGATAAGGGTGCTACCGTAGACTTCTACAATGACTACACAGTGGAGCAGACGGTAGAGCTCAAAAAGGTCGGCTACAATAATATCGATGAAAGCCAGGTCCCTCTGGCAGGAGCGACTTTCAAAATCTACAGCGACGAGGAAAAGAAGAATCCTGCCAGGATTGGCGACAAGGAAGAGCTCACATCGGACGCTGATGGTCTTCTCTACAGCGGAAAGATTGGTGCAGGTACTTATTACCTGGATGAGACAGTAGTTCCGGACGGATATCTTACTCCTGAGGGAATGCTCGTCCTGACGGTAGATGAGAATGGTGTTACGCTCGGAAGAACAGTGGTAAGCGGACAGCCTGATCTTAATGACTGGATCACCAGGAATGATGAGACGGCCGGCGGAGCGGACTCCGATAAAGAGGAGACGGTTTACACTGTCACAATCAGGAACACGACAGGCGCGGTACTTCCTTCGACAGGCGGAATGGGCACTACAGTGATCTACACCGCAGGTGCTTTGCTTCTGACCATATCCGGGATCCTGCGCGCAGTACTGAAGGTGCTCGCAATGAAGGCATAAAGACCAAAAAAATGCGTAATTCTGGACAAAAATGCAAATAAGTCTATTGCATTATTATTCTAAACAGTATATTGTATTACCACATTTCACAGGGCGGAAATTCCGCCCTGCGGAATGCGGATTCCTTTTTAGGAATAAGGCATGCATAAGGGCTTTTCGTATCCATTCGGCCCGGAGTGTGCCTTTTTCTTTTTGTCATTTTTCCGTTGCGACATGAATCATTGTAAACTTACCAATGATGATTGGTACCACTTTATTGTGAGAACCTTGTATAAATAAGAGAAAAAAAGAAGAATTGACAAGGTTTTTGCTGAAACACCTTGTCAATTCTTTGTTTTTGTGCTGCGATATACAAGCTTTTGAGCTATTTTTATGTCGATAAAGGACGAAAACCTTGACAATTCACATCTTTTTCTGTGATATGTACAAGGTGATCACGTCCCCGGTGACACATTATATGATCGGGATCTTGATTTTCAGGTCGGACATCGGGTATGCGGAGCAGGCGTGGAACCAGCCGAGCTCCTTGTCCATGGCTCTGCGGCCGTCGCTTATAGGCGAGACGAATATGTCGCCTGCGAGGAGCTGGGATCTGCAGTATCCGCACTCGCCGCCTCTGCAGTGGGTGTCGATAGGGATGCCTGCTCTCTCGAGTGCTACGGCTACAGGTTCATCTGCTGCTGCGTCGATGATATCCTCATGGATGCCGCGCATTACGGTGATCTTATATGTCTTGCCGACCTCGTCCATAGGGAAGCCAGGGATCAGCTTGACGCCCGGCTGTGCTGCGGCATCGTGTCTGAATCTTCTCAGAGGAACATTCATCTCCTTCATGATCTTCTCTACCATGAAGTACATTACCGGTGGTCCGCAGAAGAAGAATGACGGGCCCTGTGACGGGACAGTATCCGCGGTCATGCCGCCGAACCTGGCAGCATACTTCTCTATGATCTCTTTTGTGACAAAGCCCTTTTCGCCTTCCCAGTCGTCATCGTCGGACATTACGTGTACGACGTGGATCTTCTCAGGACATGCCTTCTCAGCTGCTGCGAGCTCGTCGCCGCAGACGATATCCTTGTGGTTGACCGAGCCGTAGAGGATGGTAAGGTCAATATCCAGCTTGCCATGTGCGATCTCCTTCGCCATCGAGACAAAAGGCGTGATGCCTGATCCGCCTGCGATACCGATGATGTGATCGGAGTCACGCAGAGGTTCATATAGGAACTGTCCGAACGGAAGGGCTGCCGTGATGGTCGAGCCGACCTTGACGTTCTCGAGGAACCAGTCAGGTACAAGGTAAGGAACGTTGCTTCTGATTGTGATCTCGAAGAACGGGTCTTCCTGTCTTGCTTCATAAGGTGCTGAGGAGATCGAGTATGCTCTTGTCAGCACGCTTTCGCCGATCTTCAGGTAGAAGTTGGCATACTGTCCGCTCTGGAATACGGGCACATGTCCGTTGACAGGACTGAACCTGTATGTCTTAGCTGTAGGAGATGCATCTCTGATCTCAGTTACAGTGAACTCCTGCTTTCCAGGATGAAGGGCATCTGCGAGCTCTCTTATAGGGTCCTTAGGATCCGGTGTGGTGGAGCCGCTTGCGATGAGCTCCTGACGCATTCTGGTGACGCGGGAAGCGCCGCCGACATCTTTAAGAAATCCTTTTACTTTCATCGCTGCGCCTCCTTTCGGGTGTAGTCATCGATGACTGCCTTGGCGGCGGCGCGGCCGTTGGTAACAGCCGGTCCCATGCCGTTTCCGCTGATGGCATGGGCTCCCGCGAACTCGAGCCCGCCTATAAAGTGATCATCTTCCTTCATCTGAAGACGTGCGATCGCGTGGTCATCTATGCTGTGCGAATAACCGTATATGCTGCCTTTCCATGCGCCTACATAGTGGGCGACGGTGATTGGTGTCGATACTTCGATCTCTACGATGTGGTCATGGATGTTGATACCGCTGACACGCTCGTACTCATCGATCATGTCCTTAGCCATTTTGCGCTTGAAATCGTAGTAGTCCTCTTCCTTGAGGTCGAGGAAGCCCTGTACGAGCGGCAGGTTGGTGATCGAGAACTGGCACATCCCCTCAGGCGTAGCGCCCGGGTTGGCAAGGTCGAGGCAGATGGAGGTCAGATACTTGTAAGGACCAAGTGTTTTGCCCTGCTCCCATATCTTATCCGTATCCATGGTCTCGCCAGCGGAGAAGATGTTGTAGTCCTTGATTCCCAGGTTCTCAGGTGTGTCATCGAGCACCATCATTACGGATGCTGTGGTGACTGAGAGCCTGCGGCCGTTGACCATTTTGATGGCGCCTTCCGGCACCTCGGACAGCGGCTCGATCATCTGAGTGTATACCTTGTTAGGATATGCGCCGCAGATAACATAGTCGCAGCTGATGGTGTCGCCTCTCTTCGTGCGCACGCCTGTTACCTTGCCGTCCTTCACCAGGATCTTCTCGACTTCCTGGCAGAACTCGATCTGAGCGCCATTCTCCTCAGCTTTGGCCTGGAGCTTCATGCTCATCTCGTGCGAATACTTCTTAGGGACATAGCTGCCGCCTCTGAAGTAGTCTGCCATCAGGAATGCGTAGATGGTGAAAGGCAAAGTGCTCATCGGATTGCCTACATATATCCAGTACGGAGTGAGGATGTCGACTATCCTGTCAGGGAATCCGAAGGTGTCGATCACTTCTGTAGCAGTGTAGCCTGCTGTTTTGACAAAATCAGGATGCTTCATGAGCATCGCAGGCTTGCTCATCGGTGTCACTGAGAGCGTGTTCATCGAGTCATAAACTCTGTTGCAGAGCTGCATGAACTCGAGCACCTTAGGACCCCAGCCCGGGAACTGAGCGTCGATCTCGTTCGCCATGGTCTCGAATCCGGAGTGCAGGGTGATATCTATATTCCTGGAAGGCTCTACGAACCTGTATGCTTCAGGCACCTTGAGCCAGTCGATATCCACACCGCACTCATCGAAGAAAGTGCCGACCTTGAGGCGGTCGCTCTTGTCTCCGATGCTCATCATCTCGTGGAGAGTAGCCTCGATCTCGATCCCGTTGCGGACATAGCTTGTGGCAAGGCCGCCCGGGAGATTGTGCTTCTCCAGAATGAGGATGTCGTTGATGCCTTTCTGCTGGAGCTGGAGCGCAGCCGAGAGGCCCGCAAGAGCACCGCCGATGATCACGACATCATAGTGGTCTTTGTAAAATTTCATTGTATATTTCCTCTTCAGAATGATGATACAGCAGTGAAGCTGCCTTGAGCGTTTTTATTATTACATAAAAGGCGTTCAATGGTCCGCAGGGAGCGGTCGACCCTCGGTGCGAAGTTCGACGGCGTTAGCCGGCGAATCTAGCGACCGAAGGACCATTGACGCCTTTTGCATTTGTTTGATTAGAAGAAACGCTCAACCAGCTCGCGGCTGTACTCAGCAGTCTCGTCCATGTCACCGAATGCCATGATCTCGCCTGCATAGTAAGTGTCATACTTGCCCTGCATTGCTTCTACCTTGTCGTACCAGCCATCTGCATAGTCTGCGCTGAATACGTGTGGGAAGTAATATACGGACCACTCGTTGATGACTTCGGATGCAGGGTTGCCCATTGTCCTGAGGTCGTCCTGTACCTGCTGTCTTACCTTCTCGTAAGGGATCTCGTTGGAGTTTCTGTGCTTACGGAGTGCGTATGTTGTGATGACCTGATCAACAGTCTCTTTCCATCTTCTGTAGTAAACCATGAGGTGTCCGAGTCTCTCAGGGATCATGTTGTCGAATACATAGTAGGAGATCTCAGGGTGATCCTCAGGCTTGGTCAGTACAGCCTGTACATCGTATCTCTCATAGTCGATTTTCTTGAAGAGAGCCATCTCGTCGTCTCTTGTATCGAAGTACTCTACCATGCCCTTCATTCCGTCTGTACGTGTGCCAGGGATGTAGAGAGGAGCTGTTACGATGATCTTGTCATACTCTTCGACCTTGCCGTTTACTGTTACGTAAACCTTGCCGTCCTTACGCTCTACCTTCTCGATGTTGCTGTTCAGTCTTGCAGGGTTCTTGAGCTTGTTATTGAGGCATTCCCAGATGTACTGAGTACCCTGTTCCCATGTCCAGAGGTTGACCTTGACGAAGTTCATTGTTGTCTGGAAGTCGAGGTACTTGAGTACGTAGCCTGCAGGGATCTCATCAAAGTATCCGTAGCCGAATGCTGTGAAAGGTCCGATCCATACATCCTGGATGAGGTCTACCTTGTTCTTCTTGCAGAATTCCTTGAAAGGAAGTGCGAGGTCCTTGAGGTTAGGGTTTACACCGCTTACAGGCTCTCTCTCAGGAGTTACGGCAAAACCTTCGTAACGTCCCTCAGCAACACCGCGGTGACCGTTTATGTCATATCCCTTGTACTTGGTCTCGAGAAGTTCACCGAACTCCTTGAGCTGCTTCTTCATCTTGAGAAGTCTAGGGATCTTGAGGATGTTCTTCTTAGGTTCGAACGGCTCGATGACTTTGCCGTTCTTGTCCTTGTAGTTACGATTGAGCTGCGGACCGTCGTGAGTGATGCCGCAGAATTCCTCTACATCGTGTACAGCGTAGTATGAAGGAACACCCATGATAGCGCCCATCTCATAACGCTTGCCGTTGTAATGCGGGGACCAGCACTTTCCGCCTACACGGTCGAGTCTCTCGAGGATAGTGTAGTTCTCATAACCCTTCTGCTCGAGATACATACCTGCCGAAAGTCCTGCCGGGCCTCCGCCGATGATGCAGATTTTCATATTCTTATCAGCCATTTTTTTGCCTCCTTAAAATGATCAATATGACTGTAAAGGCGGGAACTGCGGTGTTGCAGATCTCACCCGGATGGAAACCGCCAAAAGTGTGATTTTTTCAACAAAAAATGACATTTTTTTGCAGATTTTGGTGGTGAACCTTTGTAAATTATTATATGATTGTGATACTGATTTATCAAGGAAGACAAGGCAAAACAAGAGCTTAAATTTACCTGTCGGTAAGAGGGAGATTAGTATGACTAAATACAATTCATTTATAGAGCTGACTGAGGTTTTTGCCGGTAGAGAGGGGACCGCTCTTGAGTATCTTACTGAGGGCGGAAAAATCGGGAGTGTCAGCTACAAAGAGCTCGCTGAGAAGATAAGAGAGAGGGCTGCGTTCTACGCGACCAAGGGCCCCGGAACTGATTATGTATATGCAAAACCTGAGGTGGACGCTGTCGTCGAGATATTCGCCGCGGTGTATGCAAAACGCTGCATCATCATGGCTGACCCGATGATGCCGGAGAAGGTGCTGGAGGAAGCAGTCGCAGGTGCGGATAAGTTCGTTATCAATGCGACTGAGAAGAGAGGCGATGGTGAGATGCTCTTCTTCACGTCAGGAACTACCAGCAGAAGCAAGGCAGTAAGACTTACTTCAAAGTCTCTGTGCTGCAGTGCGTGGAGCGGCCAGAGCATGCTGGCTTGCGGAGAAGGGGACAGGATCCTCTGCGTGCTGCCGCTTTCGCATGTATTCGGATTCGTCTGCAGCCTGCTGTGGGGCCTCGCATACGGAGCGACTATAGCGCTTTGCTCTGATGTGCGTGACCTGTTCGCTGCACCGGCTAAATTCAGACCGACTATCCTTCCTGCAGTACCTTCTATAGTAGAGGCGCTGGTCAGGTATAACGCGCTCAATCCTGAGCTGAAGACTGTGCTCATCGGGGCGGCACCATGTTCTCCTGAGATCGCAGACAAGCTGAGAGAAAAGGGCGTGGACACGTATTTTGGATACGGACTGACTGAGACATCGAGCGGCATAGCGATCACTCAGGATCTGGATGAGCCGGAGGCACTGTATCCGTGCCCGGGAGCAGACATACAGATAGAATTTGACGGCGAGATCACCGTTGCGACACCTTGCATGATGAAGGGATACCTCGGATATCCTGACCTGGAAGAAGGCTACAGGCTGTATACGGGTGACCTCGGATATTTCGATAAGGATGGCAGACTCCATCTGCAGGGCCGCAAGAAGGACGTGCTGATCATGGCGGACGGCACCAAGATATACTGCCCTGAGTATGAGCACGACCTGGCGGAAATGAGCGGTCAGGAAGACATCGCTCTCATTGAGAGAGACGGAAGGGCCATCCTGGTGGCAGGAGCGGGCTCTGATGTCGAAAAGCTCAAGGAAGCAGTAGTTGAATACAACAAGACGATGCTGAGATCCCAGCAGGTGTACAGGATAGAGGAGTTCGGCAGACATCTGCCGCGCACCATGACAGGCAAGCTGAGAAGATATGAGCTGGGAAGAAAGTATCAGCAGTAAGGTTAACTGACGGTCTTCCGCTGACATTTTGCATGAAACAGACAGCAGCGGTGCTATAATAGCGGAGGGGCAGAACGCTTTTCAGGAGGAGATAACAGAAATGGCAACTATTACACGTGATGAGATGAGAGCAAAGACGATCAAACTGATCCATGACTTTATCCCTGAACTGCAGAACGCAGAGCTCGACGAGTCATCGACGATCAATACTGACACCAACATCGACTCGCTGAGTCTGATCATGCTCATCACCAAGGTGGAATCCACTTTCGATGTCCGCATCCCGCGCAAGGAGTGGAACAAGATCACTACACTCGGAGAGCTTCTCGACAAGGTCGAGCAGTACAGGAAATAGTATCCGGTAACATGCTGATACGGAAGAGAGGACCGGAAGCCGGGGCTTCTGATCCATTCGTGGCAGAGTGAGAGAGAAATGGAAGAGAAACAGGCCCGCCTTACATATGAAAAGAAGATACTGATCCGCAGTGAACAGGTGGATATGACAAGAAAGCTCCGCATGTCGGAGCTCTTCCGTCTTATGGAGGAAGCTTCGATTGCTCATACTGAGGAACTTGGCTGTACCAGAGACAGGACGCTTGACCAGGGGCTGCTGTGGATCATCACGCGCCAGCAGGCTGAGATAGAAGAGCTGCCGGCCTATGATGAAGAGATCACTGTCCGCAGCTGGCAGGGAGACATGATGCATGTCTTCTTCCCGAGATTCTATGAGATCGAGCGTGCGGGCAGAGTCATCGTACGCGGACAGGCTCTGTGGATGCTGATAGATGAAGAGAGCCGGCAGATGGTCATGCCTGAAGACTATGACATCTTCATCCCGGGCAGACCCGGCAGCGATGACATGATGCTGGCGCCGGTCGTGATACCTTCAGAGCTGAGAGAAGAGTCCGGGGCTGATGGAAACGGCAGAGCGGGAGCCGGGATTGTGATCCGGCAGGATCTCGTGACGCGTTTCAGCCAGGTCGACATCAACGGGCATATGAACAACACCAGGTACTTTGACATCATCGACGATGCGTTATATACTTTGCATCCTGCTGACAGTAATGCCGAAAGTAACAGCGGAACCGGAACCGTGAAGGCGATCCCGCGACTTGTGCGGGCGAACTACCTGAGTGAACTCAGAGCCGGAGACAGCTTTGCTCTGACAGGGTATGCTGACCGGGGAGCAGACGATGCAGCTGCAGGCGGCACAGAACTCGGCACGACGATGTACTTTGAGGGGGCAGATGGGGATAAGGTGAAATTCCGTATCGCGTATGAGTTCTGACGGGAACCCGTTCTGACCGCTGACCGAGATCCGGGAATAATATAGAGAGTAACAAGTAGAGATAAATGGGAAAGGGACGATCACTTACTGCAATTTATTCATGTGTACAGGCTCCGTTCTGGATGAGCCTGTGCATTTTTAGTGGCTTCTGTGCGGTATATCTGCAGTCACTGGGGTACTCGAATGCAGAGCTGGGCATAGTTCTGGCATGCGGGACTCTTCTTGGTTCTCTTCTGGGGCCGTGGCTGTCATCTGCGATAGACCAGAGCACGGAGGACAGGGTCACAGCGTCGACCGTGATGCCTCCTGTCCTTGCAGCCGAAGCAGCGGCGCTCATCGTGCTGATGCTGCTGCCGGGGAAGGGCATCGTGACATCGGCTGCCTATGCACTGTTCATAGGTCTGTCGACTTCGGTCAATTCTCTGAACCTGAGACTTTACACCGACGGCCTGTACTGCGGATATCAGATCGACTACGGCATAGCCAGAAGTATGGGCTCGGCCGGATATGTCGTGACCTCGTTCATTGCAGGTCTGCTGTGCGAGCATATATCGCCGCGGATCGTGCCTGCCGCCGGGCTTGTCATATGCATAGCCCAGTACATATCCTTCAGGAGATATTCCCGCTATCTGAAAGAGGAGTTCCCGGGAACCGGTGACAGAACTGAAGACAGCGGAGAAGCGGCAAATGGTACTTCCGGCAGGGAAGCTCTCCCTATGTGGAAGTTCCTGCTCAGCAACAGGAGATTCTGCATGATCCTTGCAGGCACGGTGCTGATGTTCTTCGCGCACAATACACTGTGCAACTTCTTCATAAATGTCGTCAGAAATGTGGGCGGCAGCACCAGCGACATGGGCATGCTGAACGGACTTATGGCACTGTTCGAAACACCGGTCATATTCTTCTACAGCAGGCTCACACGCAGATGGAAGACGTCATCCGTACTTCGTTTTGCATTCCTGATGTTTACGGTCAAAGCTGCAGCTCTCGCTGCGGCGGCATCAGTCGGTCAGATCGCAGCGGCGCTTCTGCTGCAGGCACCGTCCTTCGGACTGTACACCGGCGGGATCGTGGTGTATGTCAACCACACCATCGCACACGAGGACTCGGCCAAAGCACAGAGCCTCGCTTTCACCATGACGATGCTTTCCAACGTATTTGCGAGCACCATATCCGGTCACCTTTATGATGTGATGCCGGTCAGCGCCGTTATGTGGATCGCAGCCTCGGTCAGCCTGGCAGGGAGCATTCTCGCGGTGCTGGGTGTGAAGACCACTAAGGTATAGACAGAACAGACATAAACTGAAAGCCAGAGCTGTACGGAGCCGCTGATGAGCGGACGCCGGAACTCTGGCTTTTTTATTGTGTTGATTATTACTGTGCCCTGATGCCGGGCGGGGAGCTTAAGCTCTCTTGTTGTCCTCTACGAATCTTCTGATCTTGAGGCCTGTTGTCTTGTCGAACTCACGCTTTCTGATGATGATGTGGGCGATCTTCTTGAATCTCGGGGACTTCTCGTTGATCTTGTCTACTTCTGCCTCAATGAGTGCCTCTGCCTGCTCGTCTGTGTAGCCTTCGCCGAGCTTGCCGGCAACAGCCTCTTCATCAAGTCTTACTGTGGCGCAGATGCCGTTCCACGGTGATGACGGATCGGTGTCACCGCCCCATACCATGCACTCTGAGATGTACGGGCATCCGAGAAGATAGCCTTCGAGCTCTTCAGGGAAAACGTTCTTGCCGTTTGCGGCGATGATGACGTTCTTCTTGCGGCCTGTGATGAAGACGTAGTTGTCTCTGTCGAGATAACCGAGGTCTCCGGTGTGGAACCAGCCATCCGGATCGAGGACTTCAGCAGTGCGTTCAGGGTCCTTGTAGTAGCCCATCATGATGACAGGGCCTCTGAAGCAGATCTCGCCGATGCCGTTCTCGTCCTTGCCTTCGATCTTACATTCAACGAAAGGCATCAGGTGACCGGCAGAGGAATTCTTCAGATACTTCTTCTTGTCCGGGTTGAGTGCTACGATAGGCGAGCACTCTGAAAGGCCGTAGCCCTGCATAGCGTTGATGTCGAGATCTGTGAAGAAGTCGAGGATCTTGCCGTCGATAGCAGCGCCGCCGGAGATGATCGCACGGAGCTCGCCGCCGAAAACAGCCTTGATGCTGTTTCTGACCTTCTTAGGGAAGCGGATGCGGATGTGAGCTTCTTCAGTCTTCTCGAGGAGCAGCTTCAGCAGGATCTTGTCGCTGACCTGATCGTGCAGGCTGCGCATGATCTTGTTGTAGAAGTTTTCTATGATGATTGGAACTGCCAGCATGATAGTCGGCTTTGCTTCCAGGATGTCCTTGCGGATATACTTGAGTCCTCTTGCAAAAGCGATGCTTGCACCGCTGTATACGCATGAAAGGAATGTCGCGGTGCACTCATATGCGTGGTGCATAGGGAGTACCGAGAAGCATGTGTCGCCGGGACGTGCTTCGAACATCGACTGTACCAGTATGGTGTCCAGAAGCAGGTTGCGGTGGCTGAGCATTACGCCCTTGCTGACGCCTGTTGTACCTGAGGTGAACAGGATGGCAGCGAGGTCTGTATTGATGATGCGGGCATCGATATAGCTGCGGTTGCCGTTCCATACCATCTTGCGGCCCTTTTCACGGAGCTGCTTCCAGGACAGAAGTCCGTTCTCTGCATCCTCGTCATCATCAAGCTCAGCGCATATGACATAGCGGAGTCCGGTGTCGCCGGCCGCTTTGATATTCTTGAACATCTCGTAGTACTTATGGTTCATGGTGAGCACTGCTGAGAGCTCGCCCTTGATGGTCAGCTGGTGCAGCTCATCCTCGTTGAGTTCTCTGTCGAGAGGGACTACTACGCCGACACCGCCGATAACTGCCAGATAGGATTCGCCCCACTCTGCGGAGTTACGTCCGATCACGCCGATGTGAGTGTTCTTGAGACCGAGATCGATGAGCGCAGTACCGAGTGCGTTGACATCTTCAAGCACGCGCCTGAAGGAGATCTCCTGATAAGGCAGCTTGGAGCTGTACTTCTGCTTGAAAAGCGGCAGGTCTCCGTGGTGCTCTGCAGAGTAGTTGAGCGCGTCCTTGATATCCGTAACAACGTGCTTATCCCTGAAGAGATAGCGCTTGTCCTTGGAGTTCTTCAGCTGCTCAAGCATGTCCGCGATGACTTCGCGCTCGCGCTGTTTTATATTCCTGTATTCACGATCAGTGTATGCTCTTTCTTTATGTTCCATTGTATGATTGTCTCCCTGTGTTGTCTGCCGGCAGATGTGCTGTCTGCCACAGTCCTGTACCCTTCTGATTGAAGCAAATAAAGCTTCTTTAACTTGGTTATTATATTGCGAAAACCCTTGATAAACAAGCAAATAATGCGGAAGCAGGCAATAAATACACATATTGCCTGAAATTGTATCGTAGTGAAGGTACCGGTGAATGATGAGTCTGCCCGTATATATTATTGGTGCTTGATTTTCGCGGGCAAAATGCGGAAAATTGAAGGTGGAAGCAGCGGTGCAGGTCTAAGGGCTGTGACAAGTCCGGCCTATTGGCTGCAGCTCTAAGCTGCGTGCAGATATTTCGGCTTGCAACTGGCTGAACACGGATGTGGTTGTGGTGAAAAAGGAGAAAGGCTATGGGGCTGTTCGGCAGGAAAAAGAGCCCGGATATCCCGGTACTGAAGCCGGAGGCTGGGGAGCCTGTGCTCCGGTGCAGCATATGCACGGGGGAACAGACGCTGTGCATAAGGGAGGCCGGCTCGGGCAGGCTGAAGGAGATAATGCTGATCCGGAGCCCGGGCGAGCTTGAAGAGGTGTGCAGGGTCAACGGGATCGACCCGGACAAGGTTCCTAAGGTATATTAGCAACCTGCAGATGATAATGAAGAGGATGGGATTATGAAAATCGAAAATCAGGCGATGATGTTCGCTTTTCTGTGTAAGCACACGGTAGAGGCCAAGGGCGAAAAAGGGCGCGCCGTGATACAGGAAGGCATGATGAGATACGGCAGGGAGCGCGGCATGAGAATGGCCATGCGCGCCCGTGCGAACGGAGATCCGGTCGCACTGTGGACCAACCAGGCATACGGCGAGTGGAAGCCGGACTATGCCGGCCAGATGGAATTCGGCACTGTCCATACTGAGCCGACTCTCGTTACATATATAAGCAAGTGTGCGTGGTGCGAGGCCTGGAAGAAGTATGACATACTCGAATACGGCCGTGAGTACTGCGTGAATGTGGACGCAGCAGTGTACGAAGGCTTTGGCGAAGGATTCGGCGAAGGCGTGGTCTGTTCACCGGTAACCACTGCGATGAGCTGGGGCGGCGACTGCTGTCAGTTCGACTGGGGACTGCCACTGACCGCCGAAGAGCAGCAGAAGGTCGCAGACAAAAAGTCAGAGCTCGGCACCAGTGCGATGAAGGATTTTGCATATCATACGGCTCACATATACTGCGCGATCGCTGATACTATATGCAAGCACTTCCCGGATGACTCGCATGAGATCATCAGAAAGGCAGTTGCGGACTACATAGACCTGTTCGGACAGGAAGACTATGATGCTTTGCTCGAATTCTCCCCGGAGGATTTTCAGAGAGCTTGATGATACAGGAAGGAGAAAAGGGACAATGAAATTTGGAGTTATCGGATTCGGAAACATGGGCGGCGCTATCGTGAGAGGTGCTCTTAAGAAGGGAACACTGAAGAAAGAGGATGTCAACGTATACGATATCCTGGACATCAGGAATCAGGAGGCTGCTGAGCTCGGACTGCACGTATGCGCTGATGATGAAGCGCTTTGCGCTGAGTCGGATATCATCCTGCTGGCGGTCAAGCCGCAGCAGATGGAAGAGGCGCTCGGGATGTGCAAGAAGGCTCTTGCAGGCAAAGCGATGATGTCCATCGTCGCAGGTGTCAGCATTGAGAGGCTGAAAAAGGCGATAAGCGGGAAGTCTCCGAGGATCCTGAGGCTGTTGCCTAATACACCGGCTCTCGTATTCGAGGGTGCGTTCGGACTTGTCAAGGAGACCGACTTCACTGATGATGAGAAGAAGTTCGCTGTTGACCTCTATGAGTCGATCGGCATCGTTGAGTGGGTCAAGGAGTATGACATCGATGCTATCTGCGGACTGTCAGGCGGCGGCCCGGCATATGTCGCGATGTTCATAGAAGCACTGGCTGACGGCGGAGTCAAGCAGGGACTTACAAGACCTGTAGCGATGAAGATGGCCGCACAGACTGTTCTCGGAACTGCCAAAATGGTACTCGAGACAGGAATGCATCCGGGCCAGATCAAGGACATGGTATCCTCGCCTGCAGGAACAACGATCGAGGGTGTCGAGGCGCTGGAGGAAGGCGGCATGCGCAATGCTGTCATGAAGTCGGTGATCGTTTCGACCAACCGCTCACGCGAGCTTTAGTGAGGAAGGAAAGCAGGGAGGCAGCATACGCGGCCGCTCTGTCACAATTCACAGATGATCAAAGGCACCACAAGAGCAAGGACATACAGAGCGATATACAGATTACTGGACCGGGTCTCCCCGGTCCCGTTTGACTGCGGAATGATATGCGGAGCGGCATGCTGCACCGCGATAGGCGAGGAGGACATGGGAATCTATCTGCTGCCGGGAGAGGAGAAGATCCACGACAGGCATGCGGACTGGATGACATGGAACACCCAGAGCACGGAGGAATACTTCTTCCCTGAGTCGTGGCACGGCAATGTCCACTGGGTGCGCTGCAATGAGCCGCCTCACTGCCCGCGCGAGATGCGCCCGATCCAGTGCCGCACTTTTCCTCTGGCTCCGCATCTCACGGAAGATGATGAGCTGATAATGGTCTGGAATGATGACGAGCTGCCGTATCTCTGCCCGATGATCGAAGACGAGGTAGAGCTGGATCCGGATTTTATCAAGGCAACACACACCGTGTGGAAGCATCTGATCAGGGATCCGCTTATCTATGACCTCGTCAAAGCTGACTCGCAGGTGCGGACAGAAGGAGCTGTCGCTGTAACGGGAGAACCGTCCGCTGATGATGAGGCTGAGTGGGTCGAAATCTGATGCTTCTGAAGTGCTTGAAATCTGTTATTGCTGAAGGGGTCGAAATTATATATGAGTCTTGCAGAAATCAAGGAAAACATTAAATATGTGGATGAAGAGCAGGTTGCTTCACTCTTCCCGGAGCGCCCTTCTGACTGCCACAAGGGCAGCTTCGGTTATGTTGCAATGATAGGGGGTTCCCTTGAATACAGCGGAGCCATAAGGCTTGCGGCACATGCGAATGCAGCGATGCACAGCGGCGCATGCGGGCTGCCTGCTCAGGCTGATGCAGCAATGAGGAGCGGGGCAGGGGTGGCCACTGTCGCGGCGCCAGGGAGCATATGTCCGCTGATATTACCGCAGGTGATGGAGGCGACACTGTATCCTCTCAGTGATGAAGCAGGGGAGCTTGTCTTCAATGAAGAGGAATTCGCCCGCCTGTGCAGGAGATATGACTGCATAGCCTTCGGGATGGGAATAGGCAACTCAGACGAAACGCTTAAGGCGGTAGAATATCTTCTGACCCACTACGACCGCAAACTGATCCTCGACGCTGACGGACTCAATGCCATGGCGCGGCTTGATCATGAGCTTATCCGGGTGTCAAAGGCTCAGCTCATACTGACCCCTCATGCGAAGGAGTTCTCCAAGCTTTCAGACATGTCTGTGGCTGAGACCAAAGCGGATCCTGTCAGCGCGGCAAAATATCTGGCGGCAGAACTGGATGCTGTAGTACTCCTGAAGGGCAGCACGACGGTCGTTGCAGGACCGTGTGCAGATGCTGAGACTGATGAGGGAAGAGAGGATGCTGCGGGCGGCAGAAGTATGAAAGTTCTTGCTACTGACAGAGGCTGCCCGGGAATGGCGACCGGCGGAAGCGGTGATGTGCTGTCAGGCATACTGTCTGCACTGTGCGTCAATGCAGATGACCTCGTGCTGGCGGCAGCTGCAGGGGCCTATATAAACGGGGCAGCAGGTGAGCTCGCACAGAGCCGCAGAAGTGATGTCACCATGACATCGGGTGACACGGCAGACTGCGTTGCTGAGGTAATAGAAGGCATTATAGAACGATACCGGTAGTATGAGATGAGAAAAGGTATCATAAGAGAATACTGACAATAAATAAGATATCCATATCAAAAGACAGAGGCTGTCGCATTTTGTGAATTAAATGCGGCAGCCTCTTAATTTATACATCTGAGAGTTATTCTCGATATGAAGGGTACTAGTTGGCGTAGATCCAGCTGAAGCACCATGCATTACGCCAACAAGAACGAGATTTTGCTTGATACAACGGCCACTGGTTGGCGTAGATCCAGCTGAAGCACCATGCATTACGCCAACAACAACGAGATTTTGCTTGATACAACGGCCCCTAGGTGGCGTAGATTTAGCTGAAGCACCATGCATTACGCCAACAACAGCGAGATTTTGCTCAACGACGGTCTCAAGTTGGCGTAAATCTTTCTGATTTACCTCATGTTACGCCAGTTTCTGATTATTCATGCTGCAAGCCAGGGCTATTTCTCCATGATCCTGTCTATGGCGTGGATGACTGCGTGCCTGAAGCCGCATTCCTCGAGGGCGCTGATGCCTACGATAGTAGTGCCGCCCGGAGAGCAGACTGCATCCTTGAGTGCTCCCGGGTGAAGGCCGCTCTGCATCATGTATTCGGCAGTGCCCTTCATCATCTGAGGAACTATGGCATATGCCTGAGCGCGGCTCATACCGTGCTTGACCAGTCCGTCTGCCAGTGCCTCGATGAACACATCGACAAATGCCGGCGTGCATCCAGCACCGGTTCCGCCGAGAGACAGCAGCTCCGGACTGAAATACTCGATCTTTGCGATCCTGCTGAATACACCTTCGAACAGAGCCAGCTGCTCATCCGTGAGGGTATGCCTGCTTTCCGCAGCGATTATCCCTTCGCCGACTGCGACAGGTGTGTTGGGGATAGTGCTGATGTGACTGTACCCTTCGCCGAGCCATTCTTCGTACATGCTGCAGTCCACACCTGCGGCGATGGAGAAGATGATTTTGCCCTTGAGAGCCTGCGCTGCAGACTTCACTGCCGCCTCGGCCTGTTCAGGCAAAACGGCTATGACGACGATGTCTGACGCATCTGCGACTTCCTGCGCAGAACCGAGCGCGTTTATGCCAAGCCTGGCGCATTTTGCATGAAGCCTCTCCTGATTCCTGGCACAGGCGTATATATTCCCTGCAGGTACGGCGTCCTTCTTCAGAAGTCCTTCGCAGATTGCTCCTGCCATGCTGCCGAAGCCGATAAAGCCTATTTTAACTGCTGAAAAGTCCATATGACTGCCTCCTGTGTATATCTGAGCTCCGCCTGTGGGCTGAGCTGACCGGTCGTGACTTAAACTATCTTGAAGTATATAACACTCAGTCTTTCGCGGCAAAAGGAGAATGTAGTATACTGTTTATCAGAAATGAGCGTAGGCATGTCTGCAAAGGGGGCACTCATGGATAACATCAGAGATAAGCTGTCGATCATAGCAATAGTGGTGTCTGTAATCAGCCTGATAATGGCGGTCACCATGTTCTTTGAGGTCAACAGACTCAAAGCACCGGAAGAGGGAACTGAAACACAGTACGTTATGTACGTCGGAACGAATGACAAGGATACCAATCTTCCAAAATACTCTCAGGAAAGTGCGAGGGAGATCGTAGACAAGATATGCCTTGAGTATTTTGAGGGATATACACTGCAGGAGGCGACCGGCGCGTGGACGGACGAGAACAACCACGTGACGCATGAGTACACGATCGTCTGCTATTTTGACGATACAGACCGGAATACTGTAAATCTTGCAGCGGATGAGATCATGAAGGCTCTGAACCAGCAGACAGTTCTGATCGAGCAGGACAATATAAAGATGGATTACTATACCGGAAGCAAGTAGAAATCAAAGGGGACATAATGAAAAGATCTGAAATAAACAGTGTTATACGTGAGATGGAAGAGCTTATCAACAAGGTGGGGTTCGCTCTGCCGCCATTCTGCAAGTGGACACCTGAAGAGTGGGAGACCAGGGGCCATGAGTACGATGAGATAAGAGACAACATGCTCGGATGGGATATAACCGACTACGGGCTCGGCGACTTCAGCAAGGTCGGCATGGGGCTTATCACTCTGAGAAACGGCAACCAGCATGATCCGAAGTATAAGAAGACGTATGCTGAGAAGCTGCTCTTCCTGCGCGATGATATGATCTCCCCTATGCACTTCCACTGGGTGAAGTCTGAGGATATCATCAACCGCGGCGGCGGGACTCTCCTGCTGCAGGTCTACAACGATGACGGAAACGGCGGGCTTGCGGATACAGATGTGCTGGTCAATTCGGACGGCCGCTCTTACTATGTGCCTGCAGGGACTGAGGTGAGACTTGAGCCGGGTGAGAGCATCACGCTGTGGCCACACCAGTATCACGAGTTCCATGTTGTGCCGGGCTCGGGAAGCGTTCTGATAGGAGAAGTATCCCAGTGCAATGATGACAACACCGACAACAGGTTCTATGAGCCGGTCTACAGATTCCCGGAGATAGAGGAAGACGAACCTCCGTACAGACTGCTCTGCAGCGAGTATCCTGCGGCGAAGTAGTTACCTTCGGGGTGCAGCCGGCGCGGAAAACAGCCGCCTGAACAGCAGGCACAGAAGACCGCTTACAGCAATAATAGAGATCACATAAAGCGCCAGCCCGAGAGGGATCCCGGCGCTTTTCTGTATTGTATCGACAAGCGGCTGCGGTGACAGGTGATAAGGGTTCAGGTAAAACATCGCAGCGTAGCTGTGCGGGATAAGCCCCTCTGCATAAGAGGCGGCCATCAGTGGCTCGACTGCGATGTTGATGCATACTGCTGCAGCGCACATCACGAGAAAGAGGGCGGTCGCGCGTGCAAAACCGCGGGTTGAAAGGTCCGCCATGCGTGAAAGCAGTATGGTAAGGCTGATCATAAGAAGGATGCCGTGCCAGATAAAGCCGTGCAGAGTAAGAGCCGCATAGGAGCGGAGATAATCTTCAGGTATTATCAGGGCTGCCGCGGCACCGGTGAAAGTATAGACGGCCAGGAATGTCATTACCGCAGAACAGAGCCTGCTGCCTGAGCCGCTGCTGCTCATATGAGCCCCGACACCGGAATCTGCAAGGATCGCAATGTGACCCCTGCACAGAAGCGGCAGCAGGATGCACAGGTACATCGGCACAGAGCACAGCTGGAAAGGGAAGTACCACCAGTCATAGGCTCCTCCGTTTACTATGAAGTACAGGAACAGCTGCTTGTACACTTCCATGATGACTAGCACCCAGCCGCACACCGCGAGAAGACGGACCCTGCCGGAGACGCTCAGCCGTTTTGCGCATACGGCACCCGCAGCTGCGATGATCACAGCAATCAAAACCGCAGCGATGTGAAATGTCCCGAACATTGCAGGGACATCCATGCGCCATGCGGTAAATTCAAGCAGTGATCGGGTTATGCTGTTCATTGCGATGGCCTCCAATATAAAATCGGTTTTTTACTGCTTAGCTTTATTATATCGGGGGCGGGGTACGTCGCCAACCGTTAACGGGTATAATACGGGTAATTATCGGATGCACGTTTAATGCTGCGGTGCACTTTCATCTCAAAAGAGGCCAATATCTGCCGGGCTTTATTGACCCCCGGACGGCTTCACCTATATAATAAATATAATTATGCAAAGGGCGCAAAACGGACAGGAAACGATCATATGGACAGAAATCCAGACCGCAATAAAGAAATAAGAAAACGCATAGGCGCCATGCTGCTGTCACTTGTTGTGGCAGTGACAATGATTCCTGTTTTTGCGTTTGCTGATGAGATACCTGAGCGGGGCATACAGGCCGGAGCTGCTGACGGACAGGCTCAGACGGAAGAGATAATGCCTGAATCTGAGTCAGTGCGGATCACGGGCGCAGCGGATGATGAGGAGAAGCTCATCGGTCAGTTCGTTGAGAAGGAAACCGCCGAGCAGATCGCTCTCAGAGAAGGGGAGCAGGTGAGGATAAAAACTGTCCGCGGGGACAGGCTCAGGGGCAACACCAGGATATACTACGACAAGCTTGTCATCGGCATAGGAGACATAGCTGACGGCAACAGCTCAACTGCTGCAGTTACTGTTGATCTTAAGGAAGTCATGGGCGGCAGTCTGTCTTACACGGCGGAAGAGCTCGGGGTGAGTTCACTCCGTGTCGAAGGTGAATTCAGTCCTGTGGCGGGACAGGCGTTCGAGGAAAAATTCAGATGCGACATCAAGTCCCTGTACAGTGCGCTTCTCTATGACCTGCCTTACAGGTTCTACTGGCATGACAAGACTGCGAGCAGCGGAGCAATGGTCTTCAATGTTGTTTCAGCTGAGACCGGTAAGCCGGTAAGCTATTATACGAACGGCAAGTCGGTCTACTTCAGGGAATCAGACAAGCCTGTGGTGCAGTTCTTATTCTGCGTATCGAAGGATTACAATCCTGACGGAAGGACAGGTACGAATGACATCGATGCAGATAAGACCGCGAGAGCCAGGGCTGCGGCACAGAATGCGGCTGATCTGATCACCGCGAACAGGGGTGTCGCTTCTGATTATCAGAAGCTGGTCAATTACAGGGAATACATCTGCGGCAACAATGTATATAATTCTGCAGCCGCAAAATCCATTGATGCTGCTGACTACGGCGATCCGTGGCAGATGATCTCGGTCTTCGACGGAGACCCGGATACTAATGTTGTATGCGAGGGATATTCCAAGGCCTTCCAGTTTCTGTGTGATCATACTGATTTCGCCAGCAGCCTCATTGAGTGCTATTCTGTATCCGGAAGACTGGAAAAAAACACTTCTCACGCAGGCACGGTATCTGGAGAAGAAGCAAATCACATGTGGAACATCATCCGCATGAATGACGGCAGATATTACATGGCCGACATCACCAACTGCGATAGTGCAGCGAGTTTTGCACCTGATCTGCTGTTCCTGAAAGGCAGCAGCGCTGCCGGGACTCCGTCGTCGGGCTACAGATTCAGCGGCAGGAACGGCAATTACCTGTATTACTGCTACGATGTAAACACGATGTCCATGTTCTCATATGAGCTTGAGCTGTCTGCTTCGGACTACGGAACAGAAGAACAGGCAGATGAAAACAGGATTGCAGCTGACATCAGACGTCAGAGTGATGAAAGATCGGCAGCAGACGATGCACGGGAAACCGAAGCATATAATGCAAGGAGAGCGGCTGCAGCCGCGGCTGAGAATGCGATCGTCGAAGCGGCAAGGAAGGCAGCTGAAGAGGCTGCAAGGAAAGCGGCTGAAGAGGCGGCAAAGAAAAAGCATGTGCATAAATACCACGTTACGAAGTATTTCGATTACGTGAAATACAGATGCATAGGCTGCGGGCGCACATATTCTGTATCCAGGATAGTCAGGGATCTGCCTAAGGTCAGGATCAGAAAGCCGGCCGGGGCAAAGGCCGCTGTCACCGTGAAGTGGTACAAGGTCAGCAGGAAGAACCGTGATAAGATCAGTGGGATAGAAATCCAGTACGGCACGAAGAAAAACTTTGAGTCTTCATACAAGGTAACAGCTGCAAGTAAAACAGCTGCAGACAAGACGATAAGAAAGCTCGCCGGAAAGAAACTTTACTATGTGCGCATCCGCTCATACAGATGGATAAAGGGTAAAAAGCACGTATCTGCATGGTCTTCGGTGGAGAGCGTAAGGACCAGATAGCCGGATCACAGCTCCACGCTATATATGGTGCGGGGCATGTATCAATAAAAAAGGGACCAGGGGAAGAAAGAAGGAAAAGAAAAATGCAACTGAAACTGAGAGATGAACTCCTGAATATGGAGAAAGTAAGCTATGCTATGGACCACATCGAGCTGCCGGAGGGCGGTGTCGACTGCAGCGAGGGCTGCACGCCGTACGGATTCCCGCCGGAGATGCTGAAGGCTGTAGAGAATTTTGACATGAACAGGCTGGGACCTTACCCGCACAGCACGGCTATATTCGATGGTCTGCTTGAATACTGGAAGGGCCAGTTCTTCCTTGAACCAGAGAACCTGTTTCTGACAGACGGAAGTATTGCAGCCATATACGTAGTCTGCAACATCTTCAACCGTCCGGGAGCAAAGGTCATAGGCATTGCGCCTCAGTTCACCGACTTTGAGATGACGGCCCGTCTGCTCGGAATGGACTATCAGCCGGTGATGCTGAAGAAGGAGAACAACTACACCATCGATCCTGACGAGATCATTGAGGCGATTGACGAAGAGACGAGCCTCGTATATATCGATAATCCGAACAATCCGACCGGTCAGGTCATTGACAGCTATGCCATCGAGCAGATCCTCAAGAAGGCTGAGAGATGCGGCGCGGCTGTAGTAGTCGACGAGGCATACGGCGACTTCATGCCTAACCAGAATTCGGCGGCAAAATTCCTCGAGAAGTATGAGTGCATGATCATGATGCGTACGCTTTCCAAGGCGTTCGGCCTTGCCGGACTCAGGATCGGCTACATCATCGCTCACAAGCCGGTGATCGCAGCAATGCGCAAGATCACGAACCCGTATCAGGTGAGTGAATTTGCCCGCGAGCTCGGAGGAGAAGCTCTCCGCCACTCATATCATATCTGGGAGAACGTCACTGATTTTGCCAGAATGAAGAGGGAGATCAAGGCGACAATAGGGCATAAGCTCCACATCGCACAGACTTATGACACTGTCTCGATATTCCTGCTCTGGCATGATGACGAGAACGTTGACCTCAAGCAGGAGTTCTTCGACAGGGGAGTCCTCTGCGTATCCGGATCGGACTTCACGGGACTCGGCAGGAATTACGCGAGAATAAGGCTGCCGAAGATAGACGAGTTCCCGGTGCTGTTCAAGGCTATAAAGGACATCGATCAGGGGAAGTAGACTCAGATAATCTCAGTAAAAAGCGCCTGACGGCTTGATGCTGTCAGGCGTTTTGCAATGCTGTATATTGATGGTCCTGTATGGATGCAGCCGGGTATCAGGAATCGAGGAGATTCTCAAAGCTGCTGACTATGCTGCCGCTGATGCGGCCTGTGTGGACATCACAGTAGTTGGCTATGAGTGTTCCGACGATCAGGAGAACCATGGCTTCGGCTTCCTTCTTGCCGACCTCACCGCCGTATACCTTGATGAGGGCTTTTTCCATTACTTTGCGCCAGTCAGCGAATTCCTCTTTGACAAGAGCGGCGATCTCATCGTTGTAGTGAGTCAGGACGTAGATCTGTGCAAGTGCGCTGGGGCGCTTGTCGCCGAAATTGTTCTCTGCTACATAAGACATGAATGCGTTGAGATAATTGATGTTCGACTTGTAGCGCTTGCGGCTGTGCGTCTCAAACCAGTCGATACAGATCTGCGAAACAAAGTCGCGGACGTACTTGATGTAGCTCAGTACGAGATCGTCCTTGCTGTTGAAATAGTTGAGGAGATTGGCATGCGACATGCCTGCCTCTCTTGCTATATCCCTGAGAGAGACGTTCATCATCGGCGTCTCTTTCATGCATTTCTCAAAGGCCATCAGAATGTCCAGCCTTACCTTTTCTTTATCTACTATCAGTGGCATAAGCCTCTCCTTTTCCCAGTCCTTTTCTGACCAGTACGGAACAAATCTGACCGCGTGGTCATTCGCTTGTCACGCAGTATTGTATCAGAAAAGCGTTGAAAAATGAATGGATTGAGCCATATAATCCGCTCTGTATGAAAAAAATGCAATTCGCAGGTTCTGACCTCTATTCATTTCGTTCTTTTACCAGCGGTAAAGTGGTATAATCTAAAAGATTTGACATGGTGAGGGGCGGAGAAAGATAAAAGATAAGAGGTGACCGGTCATGGAAGACATGGACAGAGCTGCAGACATGCAGAGTGAAGACAAATATGAAAAAAGACACAGGATGTTTTCGCAGATCCTCAAGGAAGAGCTTCTGCCTGCAATGGGGTGCACTGAGCCTATCGCTATAGCGTATGCTGCGGCAGTAGCGGCAAAGACTCTGGGACAGTGCCCAGATGAGATGGTGATCGAGGTCAGCGGGAACATCATCAAGAATGTAAAGAGCGTAGTAGTGCCGCATACTGGCGGACTGAGAGGTATCCCGGCTGCAGCTGCTGCTGGTGCAGTGGCGGGCAACGCAGATGCTGAGCTCGAAGTGATATCCAATGTGACACCTGAGCAGATCGAAGAGATGGGTGAGTACATGAAGAATGCTCATCTCGAGGTGCGCCATGTAGATAACGGACATATCTTCGACATCATCATAACTGCAAAGAAGGACGGTGAAGAGGCATGTGTCAGGATAGTGGACTATCATACCAATATAGTTCTCATCAAAAAGAATGATGAAGTACTGCTCGAGAAGGAGATCGTTGAGCAGACAAGCGGCCTGACAGACAGAAGCGTTCTGTCCGTAAGACGTATCGTCAAGTACGCAAACATGGCAGATCTGGATGAAGTAAGGGAAACCCTTGAAAGGCAGATCAGCTACAACATGGCAATAGCTGAAGAGGGATTACGAGGCAACTACGGTGCCAACATTGGTTCTGTTCTGCTTTCAGGTCATCCGGATGACATCACCTACAGGATGAGAGCGTATGCCGCAGCGGCAAGCGATGCCCGTATGAACGGCTGCGAGCTGCCTGTAGTCATCAACTCCGGAAGCGGCAACCAGGGTATAACAGCAAGCGTTCCTGTCATCGTATTCGCAAGGTGCAACAACAAGACACACGAGCAGCTGCTGCGCGCACTCCTTGTATCCAATCTTGTGACGATCCATCTCAAGACCGGCATAGGCAGACTCTCGGCATACTGCGGAGCAGTCAGCGCAGGCTGCGGTGCAGGGGCCGGCATAGCATATCTTCAGGACGGAAGTGTGGACGCCGTTGCTCATACAGTAGTAAACGCTATCGCCATCGATTCAGGTATCGTATGCGACGGAGCCAAGGCAAGCTGCGCAGCCAAGATAGCATCGGCTGTAGACGCAGGCCTCATGGGCTACTCGATGTTCAGACAGGGAGACCAGTTCTTCGGAGGCGACGGGATCATCAAAGACGGAGTTGAGAAGACCATCGAGACCGTCGGCAAACTCGCAAGACGCGGCATGAAGGAGACCGACGAAGAAATCATCCGACTGATGCTCGAAGACTAGAAAAATGTGACAATGGGGAGGGGTCTGACTGTCAGAAAAGATGACAGTCAGAACCGTCCCCCCTTTGTCATAAAAAAGTGCGCCCTGCAAATCCTGCGATGCAGGACCTGCGAGGGCGCATAAGCAAAGGTTGAAAAGTCTTATATAAGCACTTTGGACAGGAAGTCCTGTGTTCTCTCCATCTGAGGATGGTTGAGAACTGCATCAGGGGTTCCCTGCTCCACGATGTATCCGCCGTCCATGAAGATGACCTTGTTGGCCACTTCCTTGGCGAATCCCATCTCGTGTGTTACCACGACCATTGTCATTCCTTCTTTGGCCAGTGCCTTCATTACATCAAGGACTTCTCCGACCATCTCAGGGTCGAGGGCTGAAGTAGGCTCGTCAAAGAGCATCACTTCAGGATCCATGGCGAGAGCTCTTGCTATGGCTACACGCTGCTGCTGGCCGCCCGAGAGGTTCCTCGGATACTGGTCAGCCTTGTCTGCAAGGCCGACACGCTCAAGCAGCTTCATGGCCTTTGCCTCTGATGCTTTCTTATCTTCCTTTTTTACATTGACCGGACCGCATGTGAGATTGTCGAGTACGGACATGTGAGGGAAGAGGTTGAAGGACTGGAATACCATGCCCATCTTGGTTCTTATACGGTCGAGATTCTGATCGGTTATCAGCTCGCCGTCTATGTATATCTCGCCGTCTGTAGGCTCCTCGAGCCTGTTGATGCAGCGAAGCATCGTTGATTTTCCGGATCCGGAAGGACCGACGATGCACAGAACCTCGCCCTTGTCGATGTTCTGGTCAATTCCCTTGAGTACCTCAAGATCGCCAAAGCTTTTCTTAAGGCCTTTTACTTCTATCATGCTCATGCTGCGGCCTCCTTTCTTGCCATCCTGCGCTCATATCCGTTGATGAGCTTGGAGAGAGGAATGGTCAGCACCATGTAAGCGAGAGCTACGCCAATGTATGCAGGGAAAGTCTCAAATGATGAGGAGTTCCACAGCTGGCCGCGGCGCAGGATCTCGACGACTCCTACGTAACCGAGTACCGATGTTTCCTTGATGAGTGTTACGAACTCATTGCAGAATGCCGGCAAAATAATTCTTATAGCCTGCGGGATGATGACGAGTCTCATCGCCATTCCGTGGCTCATTCCGAGAGACCTTGCGGCCTCCATCTGTCCCTTGTCTATGGCCTGGATACCGGATCTGATGACCTCGGACATGTAAGCAGCGGAGTTGCATCCGCATACGATGATGGCCGGAAGGACCATCTGCGGCCATGTGAAGTCTATTCCCCATGACTGGAGCAGCCATGGCACACCGTATGCCATGATCAGTGCCTGAGCCAGCATCGGTGTTCCTCTGATTATGTCTACATATACCTTTGCGATCACGTGCAGGACCTTGCTCCTGGTCTGCGAGCATAATGCAAGGAGCAGCCCGAGAGCTGCCCCTATTACAATTGCAATAAGACTTACGCATACCGTAGCAGGAATACCCTTGCAGGCGATCAGGAATCCTTTAAGATAAATACCCATCTATATTCCTTTCACTTGCTTGAATGTTCTGTATTATTTTTGCTGGACTATGAGAACCACTTAGCTACGAGTTCTTCGTAAGTACCGTTTTCCTTGAGCTCTGCAAGACCTGCGTTGAGCTTGTCGAGAAGCTCAGTGTTGCCCTTCTGAACTGCGAATGCGAACTCTTCGTGCTCACCGAAGCTTTCGCCGGCGAACTTAGCGATGTCGCTGTGTGCGTTGAGGTAAGCTTCGCCTACCGGCTTATCAACGATGACACCCTGAACGTCTCCGTTCTGGAGCTGGAGGTAGCAGTCTGTCCACTGGTTGAGAACCACGCCGTCAGCGATTTTGCCTTCTTCCTTCATCTGCTGAACCATGTCTCCGCCTGTTGTACCGATCTGGCTTGCGAGCTTCATGTCGGAAGTAACTGCATCGATTCCTGTGAGGTCGCTGTCAGCCTTTACGAGGAGCATGAGGTCACTTTCAAAATATGTATCACCGAAGTCTGCCTTCTCAGCACGGTCTCCTGCGAGCTTGTTCATGCCTGCGCAGATGATGTCACCCTGGTTGGACTGAAGAGCAGGGATGAGGGAGTCAAACTCCATGTTTACCCACTCGATAGTGAGGCCCTGACTCTCAGCGATAGCGTTCATCATGTCAACGTCGAATCCGATGATGTTTCCTTCTTCGTCTGTTGATTCGAACGGAGCGAATGTAGCTTCTGTTACGACCTTGAGAGTTTCACCCTCGGCTGCTTCTGCGTCTCCGCTTTCCTCGTTGCTGCCGCCGCCGCATGCTGTCATTGCGAATACCATCATGATGCCGAGCATAAGTGCGAGCATAGTCTTTAATGTGTTCTTCATAATTCTTTACCTTTCTTCCTTTGCCTTAATTTTTCCCTTTGCTGTATCTCTGACTGAATTATGTATTTTTATAAATTATTATGCATAAATCAGTAGTTACAATCGCAATTATACTAATATTTATTCATTAGTCAACATTTATATTCATTTTGTGCAAAACATTTCTGTATTTTCGCGAATACATTGCAATTCAAGGGGTTCAGCCGTTTTGAGACACGCTGAAACGGGCAAAAAAACACCCGGTCCGAGGACCGGGCATGCATATTATATGAGTCAGGCTGTATATTCTGTGCGATCCGTGCGGCGGTCAGAATGCGGATAATTACTACTCCTCCTCTTCCGGACGTACAAAGTCTTTCCAGTACTTGTACTCGAAGTACCAGATGGCGAATGTAAGAGCGACCGATACGGCGATGTTGATCACAGGCTGCCTGTAGAAGACTGCCATCAGGATGACGAATGCTCCGAGCGTTATGCCGAACCACTTGAATGACAGGATCTCGCCGCAGTATCCCTTGGTGAACGGAGCCAGCAGGAATATGAACACATAGTATACTACGAAGGACGCAGTGAGGTATATCGTTTTGGGTATGAGAGAAACTTCAGGCTCAGGCATGAACTCCAGCGCCATTGTGAGGTTGCTCAGCGCGAATATGATGAAAATATGTATGATCATGAACGAGTTGCCGCTGATGGACATCTCGCGGTCGAGCAGATGGTCATACAGGAAGCCGTAGCTCATGAAGAGCCCGACTACTATAAGGAACGCGCAGAGTGAGTAGTACAGCCTTACCGGACCGAAATCTCCCTTGAAATATGCCGATATGGATATGATCATCTCGCCGAAGGTGAATACAACATACAGCATCACGCGCTCGGTGAGGTGAGGGAAGTCGACCGCGACGAGATCCAGCTTCTTGCGCTGGAGGATGGTAGCAGCAATGCCGATCACCATTGCGACAGGTGTGACCGGAAGACCGGTGAAATGGAACACGATCATGCCTGCGATTATGGTCACGACCATTACGGCCATGACGCGGATGAAGAGCATCATGTTGGACCGCTCCCACGGGGTGCTGTACTCAGGTCTCTTCATCTTGAGGATATACTGCACCATCAGGTTGACCAGGATAAGCATCCACGCAATATTGTACCTGTAGAAGGAGCTCTCCCACTGAAGGCTGGTCCCGTCAGCCATGTAATACAGAAGATACATGTTGATGAAGAGCCCTATGTATTCAGAGAACTCGTTGTTTCCGTATCTGTTGATGAACAGGGTGGTCATGTACCATATCTGGATCGTGATCAGAGTGCACAGCACATAAGTAAGATACAGGGAAGGGTCGATAAAGCCTCCGCTCAGGTGGCCCACAAGCGAATTGTTCCTTCCTATCATATATACGAAGACAAGATCGTATATGAGTTCTATGTATTCTACTTTCTTCTCTTTCTGTTTAAGAAAATCCAGCATTTTGAAATCCCCTCGTTTTGTGACAGTTCACAGCAACCGGCCATGTCCCGGAATTGCATTGCTTTCAACGCTTGAATTATACCGAAGGGAGACATGCAAAACAACGATTAATGCGCACCTCCGTCCGTGATGTGGTACAATCATATAGGATGCGGGCAAAACCGCTGTCACAGGAAGGAGGGGAGGATGAGCAGAAATCTCGTCATCTACTACTCAAGACGCGGCCAGAACTATTTTGGCGGCAATATCGTGGATATAGAAAAAGGCAATGCCGAGCAGCTCGCTGAATACATAAGCGAGGCGACCGGTGCAGATGTATTCGAGGTCCGCACTGTGAAGGACTATCCTGAAGACTACACGGAGTGCACCGAAGTCGCGCAGAAGGAACTCAAGATGAACGCGCGCCCTCAGCTGGAAGAATATCTCGACACCGTTGAGAAGTACGACAACATATTCGTTGTCGGTCCGTGCTGGTGGGGGACATACCCGATGGCTATGTTCAGTCTTCTTGAAGAGATCGACTTTACAGGAAAGAAAGTCCTGCCGGTCATGACACACGAAGGCTCCGGAATGGGTTCCGCAGAGCGCGATCTCAAGAAGATGTGCAGAGGCGCCAGGGTCAAAAGAGGCCTTGCCGTTCAGGGCAGCCAGGTCCCTTCATCACAGGCGACCGTGGCCGCATGGGCAGTCAAAAACGCTAAATAATATGACAATGGGGACGGTTCAGATTGTCATATTCCGATACTCAGACCGCATTCCATTCACATACTTAAGGAGGTATAAACAATGGGTCAGATTTTTACAATCGTACTGATAGTAGTCATTATCTATCTGCTGCTGTCCAATATCAGGATAGTTCCGCAGGAGCATGCGTACATAATCGAGAGGCTTGGTAAGTTCAAGACTGTATGGTATGCAGGTCTTCACCTCAAGATCCCGTTTATCGACAGGATCGTGAATAAGATCTCCCTCAAGGAGCAGGTCTTCGACTTCCCGCCGCAGCCTGTTATCACCAAGGATAACGTTTCGGTCAAAGTTGACTCCGTCGTTTTCTCGAAGGTCTTCGATCCGCAGAAGTACACATATGGTGTTGAGAATCCGATCGCAGGTCTTCAGAATCTGTCTGCTACTACTCTGAGAAGCATCATCGGCGGCATGGAGCTCGATACGACTCTCTCAAGCCGTGAGACGATCAATGCACAGATGGAGGCGATCCTCGACGAGGCTACAGATCCATGGGGCATCAAGGTCAACAGAGTAGAGCTCAAGAACATCGATCCGCCGCGCGAGATCGAGGAAGTAATGACCAAGCAGATGAGAGCTGAGCGTGAAAGACGTCAGACAGTCCTCGAGGCTCAGGCTCACCAGGAGTCCGTAGTATCCAGGGCAGAGGGTGACAAGAAGGCCAAAGTCCTCGCAGCTGAGGCTGAGAGAGAAGCCAAGATCGCTCTTGCACAGGGTGAAGCTGAGTCCATCAGACTCGTCTACGAAGCTCAGGCAGACGGACTTGAAAAGCTGAGAGAAGCTCACATCGATGAGAGCGTCCTGAGACTCAAGGGCCTTGAAGCTCTGAGAGACGTCGCAGACGGAAGAGCTACCAAGATCTACATGCCTACAGATATAAGCAAAGTCGTCTCGACACTCGGCGTTGTATCCGAGTCACTCGGCATCGGCGATTCCACACCGGTTGACAGGAATGAAAAGCCTAAGGCAGCACCGGCAGAAGACCCGTGCCTCCACGATGAGACAAGCAAGGAAGGCAAAGCCGCAGCTGCAACAGGCGACGATATCCGCATAGATATCGAGAGCCGCAGAAAAGACACTATCTGATTTGATTCAGGAAAAATGATGAGCCTTGTACATTTGCGGTTCTATTGAATCAAATGACAAGGTCACAACGATAAGATAACGTAAATCAGACCTGTACAGCACTGAAAGCTTGTACAGATCAAGGCAAAAAGCAAATAATGACAAGGTTCTATGATTAAAACCTTGTCATTATTCTTTCTTTTAGATGGAATGTACAAGTATTTTCTGTGAAATCATCTCTTTTCGGAATTGTCAAAGACGAATACTTGTCAATTCGTGTGGTACGAAACGAATTGTACAAGGTCCACGCCTGTGTGAGGACCTGAATATGCTCATAAACCTAAAGACGGTTACATGCTCAGTACCTTGATGCTCTCGAGCAGGTCCTCTCTCGGAGTGCGCTTTGCCTCGAGCGCCTTGGCAAGATCGAAGTGTGCGACTTTGCCTGCATACTCGCCGACTGCTCTGAATGAGAATCCGTCTCTCAGAAGCTCAACAGCCTTTTCTCCTGCTTCTGTAGCGAACAGTCTGTCACGTACGGAAGGGGAGCCGCCTCTCTGCAGATAGGAGAGGACTACCAGCTTGATATCCTGTCCGGTTGCCTCTTTTACAGCCTTGATTATATCCTGAGAACTGATAGGGAAGCCCTCAGCTCTGATGATGATGCTGTGGAGCTTGCCGTTGACCATGCCTTCCTTGATCTTATCAACTACTTCTTCCAGGGTAGTCTCGATTTCAGGGAGGAGAACTACCTCAGCACCGCCCGTGATGCCGGAGTACAGGGCGATATCACCGCAGTTGCGGCCCATAACTTCGATAACGCAGCTTCTTTCATGGGAAGAGCTGGTATCACGGACCTTGGATATAGCATCGAGTACTGTGTTTACAGCTGTATCGAATCCGATGGTGTAGTCTGTATATGCGAGGTCATTGTCGATGGTTCCAGGTATTCCGATGACTTTCATGCCTGTCTCTTCTTCTAGGAGCTTGGCGCCTGTGAGAGATCCGTTTCCTCCGATGACGACAAGGCCTTCGATGCCGAGCTTCTTAAGATTCTCATAAGCCTTCTGTCTGTTTTCCGGCTCCATGAATCTGACACTTCTGGATGTCTGGATGATGGTTCCGCCGCGGTGCAGGATGTCTGCTACCGAACGTCTGCTCATCTTTTCGAATTCATTGTCAATAAGTCCTTCATAGCCGCGGTGAACGGCAAAGACTTCCATGTCATTGTAGATTCCGTATCTTACGACGGCTCTGATGGCCGCATTCATTCCCGGGGAATCCCCGCCGCTTGTGAGTACTGCGATTCTTTTCATTTCAGTCCCTCCTAATGTATGCATGCATTCAGGCATGCGCTGTACTGTGGTTTATGTTGTGCAGCTGTCTGATGCAAAACAGCCGCTGTGTATCAGTATCTTGTTGCAAGTATCTCCTGGATGACAGGCTCAATAGCTCTTGCATCTACACCATTGTAGTTTTCCGCTGCTCTCTCGTTGATCAGCAGGTGAGTCTCTTCACCGTAGATGCGCTTTGAGTCGATAAGGAACTTGTCGAACTGCGGCCTGTCGAGAAGCCTGAGCCCGCTTTGATCGATCCTGCCCGGGAGTATGTATCGCGAGCAGAAATCCGGTCCGCAGCCGCTCCTCGCCATGACCTTGTTGAAATAGTCAGGGTTCTCAGGGTCGCCGATACCAACGCCGCATACTATTATCTTCTTGCCTTCAAGGCCAAAATTGTTGTAATTCTGCCATAGCATGTTAAGGTTGCTGATAACAGCATCCCTGATGGCGCCCACCCATATTATATTGCGGTAGAGAGAGGTGTAGCCAAGCTGCTGCTTGCTATAAGACATCGCGTCGGCACCGAGCCTGTCGATGAGCCACTGCGTGTACTGATTGCTGCTGCCGTATCTGCTGCTCGCTACGATCAGTGTATCCGGTCTGACGTTTTCCTCATTTTCCGCACGCCTTTTGTTCGCTGTCCTGTTAGGGTTCCTCATTTACAGGCCTCCGTTCTATCTGTTATAGATATGCTCAGCCGAGTACTTATCGCGAAGCTTGCCATCACATTTTCTTACGTGCTTCTTATATGGCTGGAGCAGGTCATCGAGATCGTACTTGTCAAAAGGTACAAGAGCATAGAACTCGGAAACCTTCTCCTCGGTCTCGTTCTTACGGGTCTTGATGTTGATCGTTGCGTCTCCCTCGATGAGGATGACACCGGCTTCGTCGTCCCTGTAGATCTTTCTGATATCTTTATCGTGTATGTAATATGTCCTGAGGGACATTCCCTTCTGAAATATATAGTACACGGTATCATCGTCAGCCTCGAATCTGGCCATGTGAAAACCCGAGAAAGGACGCTCTGAGATTTTCTTACCCTGCCTTGCAGTCAGGTATCCGGCAAGTGCGGTGATCCAGATGCTGAGATGAAGAGGAAGCTGGCTCAGTTTGGTGGTGCCGCCTCTGACCTGAAGCATTACGAATACTATTACGCAGAAACCGACAGCAAGGACTATCCATGAGGCATTCCTGTACTTTATGGAAGATTTCTCCGCATTCGACCATGCCTGCTTTCTTACGTTAAGTGTACTGAGGTCGCCCTGGTAAACATCATTGTCGGGATTGAGTTTCATATAGTAAAAAGCTCCTTATATATAATATAGAAGTTATGTGCACAGGCGCTCTCCGGAACCGTTCCGGAGAGATTGCCGTACAAAATGGATTTTACCATAAAAGCGATAATAAATCTCTCATTTTGTGCAGATATATGTACATATGTCAGGTTCTGTAGAGTTGTAAGTTTTTGTTGAAATGAGACCGGCTGCATGGTACTGGCGCACAAAGTTAGCTTTAATAAATTGTGCTGATAAATATTTCACGCATTTTCATCACAAAGCCTTCACATTATATTGACTTTGCATTCAGAAATGCTATAATCAGGTATAACGTATTGTAAAGTCTAGCATTATGAAAGACTGTGCAGCACTTATCTCATTATTAAATTTAATTTTTGGGAGGTTTATTTTATGGGAATGTGGATTCTTAAAGGCATTTCGCTTTTCGGCGTAGTCTTCATCGTCGTACTCATGCTCAGAAAGCAGAAACAGATGGCAGGCAGCACTGAAAAAGACCCTGTTACAGGCCTGACTTTCAAGGAAACCTGGGACAAGGGCATGCAGACGAGGAACCTGGTTATTACACTCATCATCGGTGTTGTAGCTAACTTCTTCGACACACTCGGTATCGGATCATTCGCTCCGTCAACAACAGCGTTCAAGATGACAAAGACTGTAGACGACGTACTGATCCCTGGTACTCTGAACGTAGGAGACACCGTACCTGTATGTATCGAGGCTTTCCTGTTCTTCGACTTCGTTCCGGACATGGATCTTCTCACACTCGTATCCATGATCGTAGCTTCCATCGTTGGTTCCTACGTAATGGCTGGCGTTGTATCCAAGTTCAACAGAAGGAAAGTTAGATACGCAATGTTCGTAGCTATGTTCATCCTTGCTACAGTAATGCTCATGAGATGGCTCGGAGTTGGCCCGTTCGGTGAGATCGGAACAGCTACAGGTCTGAGAGGCATCAAGCTGATCATCGCTATCGTTGTTAACTTCATCCTCGGCGGACTCATGTCCATCGGCGTTGGACTCTATGCACCGTGCATGGCTCTGTGCGTAATCCTCGGACTCGACACAGGCTGCGCATTCCCTGCTATGATGGGTTCCTGCGCTTACCTGATGGCATTTGGTAACTCACCAAAGTTCATCCAGGAAGGACGTTATGACCCTGTTGCTTGCTGGACACAGGCAATCGGCGGAGCTGTCGGCGTATTCCTCGCATTCTTCATCGTAAAGAGCATGGATCTGAGAACACTGACTCTCGTAGTAGTAATCGTCTGCTACCTGACATCACTTCTCTTCCTCCACGATGCTATCAAGAAGGGCGAGGCTGCTTAATCGGATGCACATATGCATTGGATAACAGAATCTAATTAAAAGAATACTGGCGGGGCTATACCCGCCGGTATTTTTTTCAGAAAGAGTGTGTCAACAGGGACGGTCCTTTTTGACACATACACTTACACAGAATAAAGAAGGTGCAAAATGGATGTTCTCAAATGCAAAGCGTTCGTCTCATCTGTAGATGAGGGGAGCTTCACTGCCGCAGGGAAGGTAATGGGCTACACGCCGTCAGGCATCAGCCAGCTTGTATCCGCAATGGAAGCTGAGTTCGGATTCTCGCTGCTCACAAGAAAGAGCAACGGCGTTGTTCTCACGCGCGAAGGCGAATCAATCTATCCGATAGCAGTGGAATATATAGAAAAGGAAGCCGAGATATATAAGGCAGCCACAGAGCTATCAGGCATGTACAAGGGCAACGTAATGATCGCTACCTTTGCAAGCATTGCCGCTCATACTCTGCCGGGCATCATCAAGGAGTTCACGGACCTTCATCCGTCGATCAACATACAGATCGAAGAGACGACCAAGAACAGGATCGAGAAGATGGTCGCATCGGGCAAAGCGGATCTTGCGTTCTGCTCAAGGCTTTCCAACCAGTCGTATGAGTGGATCCCGTTTGCAGAGGACCGTATGGTAGCCGTGCTGCCTAAGGACCATCCGCTGGCATCTGCAGATGCTTACCCGATAAAGAACTGCAAAAAGGAAGACATCATCATGCCGAGTGAAGGTGATGATGCAGATGTCAGGGAGCTGTTCAAGAGGCATGGAATCGTTCCTAACATAAGGCTGACGACACTTGAGAATTATACAGCCATCAACATGGTCGAGAAGGGGCTCGGTATTGCGGTCATGAATGACGGTATCACAAGATACTGGCAGACAGATACGGTCATGCTGCCGATCGATCCGCCATCGAACCTGGAGCTCGGGATAACACTTCCTGATCTTGAGAGCGCGGCACCTGCAGTCAAGGAGTTCGTGACTTTCGCTGCAGAGCGCCTGCATACACACCTCTAATTTTTATGATAGGTCGATGAGCCAGAATATGTGAAGACTTGAATGGAAGCTCACTTGACAGTGCGAATATTCCGCAGAGATTGCTGTTAAAGATTGCTGCAATCTCGAGGACGTGAGCAATGCCGAGTGAGCTTCCTTTTGTCGCACGCGAAGCGACCTTCATAACCTCCGGTTTTGCTATTCTGTGACTGTAAAGAAAAGCAGTCACGCAGGAGACTCGCTGAAGTCTCCTGCAGGGATAACAGAACAGGAGGTATTTATTATGAAAAAAGGACTTACAGAACTCGTCATGATACTCGACAGAAGCGGATCGATGGCAGGGCTCGAGAGCGATACCATCGGCGGATTCAACAGCATGATCGAAAAGCAGAAGAAGGAAGACGGTGAGGCATACGTCTCGGTAGTTCTCTTCGATGACCGCAGTGATGTCATCTATGACAGGGTACCGGTCGAAAAGGTGGAACCGATGACAGACAGGCAGTACTATGTGCGCGGCTGCACGGCTCTCCTCGATGCAGTGGGCGGTGCTATCCATCACATCGGTAATGTCCACAAATACGCAAGGGAAGAGGACGTGCCTGAGAAGACCATCTTCGTCATAACGACCGACGGGATGGAGAACGCGAGCCGCATGTATGACTATGACAGAGTGCGCCGCATGATAGAGAGGCAGAAGGAAGTATATAACTGGGAGTTTATCTTCCTCGGAGCCAACATCGATGCAGCAGCCGAGGCTGCAAAGATAGGCATCCATGCATCCCGCGCAGCAAGGTACAACTGCGACGGAGAGGGCACGGCTCTGAACTACTCGGTAGTATCCGAGACTGTATCTGCACTCAGGATGTGCGACACCATGGAAATGGATGCGGTGTTTGAGGAGAAGGACGCACTCGGAGCGATCAGGAAGGACTATAAGAAAAGAGGCAGACGCAGATAATCCGGCGGCAGGATCTGCGGACCCATGGTATACTGATAAAGAAGACAGAAAGGAGGGCAGAGCATGCCGCTTTCAATAATAAGAAATGACATTACGAGAGTTAAAGCTGATGCGATCGTCAACACGGCGAATCCTGATGTGGCGGTCGGCGAGGGAACTGACTATGCTGTCTATAAGGCGGCGGGTCTCGACAAGCTGCTTGCAGAGCGGGCTAAGATCGGTACGATGAGACCCGGCCAGGCGGCAGTGACGCCGGCTTTTGCCCTCGATGCAAAATACATAATCCACACGGTCGGTCCGGCATGGCGGGGCGGGACATACGGTGAGCGCGAAACAGTCGCTGAATGCTACAGGAACTGCCTGGAAAAGGCTGCGTATCTTGAGTGCGGTTCTGTCGCTTTTCCTCTGCTGTCCACCGGGACATACGGATTCCCGAAGGATGAAGCCCTGGACATAGCCATAAACGAGATATCCCGGTTCCTTGACGATCATGAGATGGATGTCACCCTTGTCGTGTATGACAGAGAGTCTTTCGCTCTGTCATCGGAGCTGTTCGAGGATGTCAGGTCGTATATAAGCGATGCGGAGGCAATAAGAAGCATGCCGTTTGCTGCACCCGGTGAGCCCCTGGATGCGTCCTTCTATTCCGAAGAGGAGGAGATGCTGCTGGCATCAGAAGCGCGAGGCGTCGCACCGAAGCGCAGCAGGAGGGTGCTTGGGAGCCTGCGCAGACCGGGAAGAAGAGAGAATAAAGCAGAAAGATTCCTGAAAGCAGAAGAAATTGATGCGGAATCTGAGGTTGTGGAGAGATCTACCGGAGCTCTGTATTCGGAATCTGAGCTGTCAGACGCAATTGATGGAGCTGCCGGAAACAAGACTCTTGAGGAGCTCATCAGGAGCAAGGACGAATCCTTCCAGCAGAAGCTCCTGCATCTCATAGACGCGAGCGGGATGACTGATCCGGAGGTATATAAGAAGGCCAACATTGACAGGAAGCTGTTCTCCAAGATCAGGAGCAATGAGCAGTACAAACCGACCAAGAAGACCGCGGTAGCTTTTGCCTTTGCCCTTGGTCTCAACCTTGACCAGACGGCGGATCTTCTCAGAAGCGCCGGGATGTCTCTTTCGCAGAGCAGCACTTTTGACATAATCATCCAGTACTGCCTTGAGCGCGGTATAACCAATATCCACGAGGTCAACTGCATACTGTTCGAATTCGATCAGATGCTTCTCGGAGCATAAGAAAACCCCTTTTGCCTGACTTATCCAGGTGAAAGGGGCTGTTTTCATATTGTGCCGGAGAAGATCACTTTGAGGAAAGCTTCTTAGCCTTAGTCTTCTTCTCTTCTTCTTCGTACTGAAGTGTCTTGTATGCTCTTCTGAGCTTCATTCGGTCGCTGAACTTGTCAGGTATCCACTTGCAGGTGCGGCGGCTTCTTTTATATATGAAATCCTCAAATTCAGAAGCATCGCCGATGGTGAAGCGGGACTTAGGCAGGACTAAGAGGTCCTTGTTCCTTATGCCCATGTAGTAGAAGTTGTCGTCGTAGAAGAACGAGGTGATGTCCTTGTACTTGGTGATGGCGTTGAATACCTCGCCGTCCATGTAGAAGGTGGCGTCTGACTGGGTGAAGTCATAGGTGAACTCGGTTCCTCTCTTGTATGCCTCGTCCTTGCTCTTGGTCATTTCCAGCGAGATGTACTGGCGGAAGAGACCGAGCAGTATGAGAAGAGCACCAACAACAAGGCACGCTATCTTGAGCCACGCAGCTTTGACGATGATCGCAGGTGCAGCTACCAGCAGACCTATGAAGATGAGCCTGCCTGTGACTCCCGGATGCAGCACGCGGTAGGTGAATGTGATGTATGCCTTGATGACATCAGAATCGCGCTTTGTCTTCACCTGATAGAGAACTTCCTTCTGCTTGCCCTCAGATGCCGGCTGGTTCTCCTTTGCAGCGCGCTTGCTTATTTCCTTGTTGGTCCTCGCCTCCTGCTGAGCCTTTTTCTTAGCTTCAGCGTTGGCGCGTCTTCCGGCGTTTTTTGCCATATCTGTACCTCTGAATCAATTCTTGTTTTACACCTGAAAGTATAATAGCTGGCCGTGAATTTGTAAATAATTCCCTGTATGCCGCACTGATGAAATCCCCTGAAAGCGTTGACTAAAACGTTTTAGGAGAATATAATGTCGTAAAGTTAAACATATCTAACTTAATTAACAAAAGTTAACTTAGCCGCGCAGATCTGTCAAGTCCCGGATATGCCGGCGGATAAATAAAACAAAACGGAGAGAAATATGAGTAATGACAAGGAATTTCTGATCATAAGCGATCTGAAGAAGGGATTTGGAGAGGGTGAAACAAGGCAGGAAGTCCTGCAGGGAATCAACTTTACGGCAGCGAAGGGCGAGATGTGTGTCCTGCTTGGACCGTCGGGTTCAGGCAAATCGACCCTGCTGAACATCATAGGCGGTATAGACAGCTGCGACAGCGGCACCATATCGATAGGCGGAGATACGCTGACTGCCATGAATGAAGAGGCTCTGACACAGTACAGAAGAAAGCACCTCGGATATGTTTTCCAGCTGTACAATCTCATACCTAACCTCAACGTGAAGGAGAACATTGAGGTAGGAGCTTTTCTTTCTGAAAAGCCGCTGGACATAGATGAGCTCCTGAATGTGCTGGGGCTGTATGAGCACAGGCACAAGCTCCCTAACCAGCTGTCTGGCGGACAGCAGCAGAGGGTGTCCATCGGGCGCGCGATCATCAAGAACCCGGACATACTTCTCTGCGATGAGCCGACCGGAGCGCTGGACTACAAGACTTCCAAGGAGATACTTGCTCTCATAGAGGATGTGAACAGGAAGTACAGAAACACTGTCATCATGGTCACGCACAATGAAGCGATCAGAGATATGTCGGATCATGTCATAAGACTCAGGGACGGTGTCGTAAGACATGATGACTACAACACTCATAAGATTTCTGCGGCAGAGCTCGACTGGTAGGACTGGAGGCAGAACTTATGGGAAAGAAAACAGGCAATCCTCTCAGGATAAGAGTCCTGAGGGAATTGAGGGGTGAATGGAAAAAGTATGCGGTCATATTCATCTTCCTGACACTGATGATCGGATTCGTATCGGGAATGTATGTAGCCAACAACTCCATGCTCATCGCGACCGACAGAGTCAAGACCGAAGAGCTGCGCGAAGACGGGCATTTTGTGCTTAAGGAGAAAGCGGATGAGGACCTTATAGAAGATATTGAGACCGGCGATAAGGTCGATGTCAGAGCGTACTATGTATGGGACTCATACGGGGACATTACCGAAGAGGAGTACCGCGAGGCATTCAGATCCGGCAACTATAAGGAAAAACTGCAGGAGCTGTATGACGAGGCCGACCGCAGGGCGGCAGAGGATTATGAGAATGCAGTAGGTGACTATGACCTCGATGATCCGTATTTCAGACCGGTGCCGGTCAAAGTGTTCGAGAACTTCAATAAGAAAGCGGATGAAGACATAGACGGCGACGGAGCCCGCGACTCAGGCATAAGGGTGTATATAAACCGTGACGATATCGACCTGTACTGCATCATGGACGGAAGGCCGGCAGAGACGGCTGACGAGATCATGATCGACCGCATGCATGCGGACAACAGAGGCATAAAGACGGGTGACAAAATCACTGTAAACGGCGAGGAATTCACCGTATCCGGGCTTGCGGCATTCTCCAACTACGCTACCCTGCATGAGAAGAATACGGACATGATGTTCGATGCGCTGACCTTTGACGTGGCCATGATCACTGAAGAGGGATGGGACCGCATCAACGCTGATACAAGATATGAATATGCATGGCTGTATGAGGACAAGCCGGCCGACGTGAAGGAAGAGAAGAAACTCTCGGACAACTTTCTCAAGGCGCTCATAACACAGGCCGCTTTTGCCGATAATGAAATCGAAGACTACGTGCCGGAATATGCCAACCAGGCGATACAGTTCGCACCTGAAGACTTCGGCAGCGACAAGGCGATGGGCGGCGTTCTCCTGAACGTTCTGATCATCGTTCTGGCATTTATATTCGCGATCACTGAAAGCAACACCATAGCAAGAGAGGCTCCTGTCATCGGAACTCTCAGAGCTTCCGGTTACACGAGAAGAGAGCTGACAATCAACTATATGATGGCGCCTCTGATCGTCACGATCGCAGGTGCGGTCATGGGCAACATCCTGGGATATTCGTACTTCAAGAAGGTAGTAGTTGCGATGTACTACAACAGCTACAGCCTGCCAAAGTATGAAACCGTGTGGACTCCGGATGCTTTCGTGAAGACAACGGTGATCCCGGTCATCCTGATGCTCGTGATCAACTTCATTATAATAAGAAGGAAGATGAGATTCTCACCTCTGAAGTTCCTCAGGGGAGAGCTCAAGAGCTCGCGGAGAAGGAAAGCTGTCAGACTCCCGGACTTCAGCTTTATCAGCAGGTTCAGGCTGAGGATATTCTTACAGAACCTGCCGGGATATCTGATGCTATTCATCGGTATCGGGTTCGTAATGATCATGCTGGCGATGGCTGTTGGTATGCCGAATACTCTGAACTACTACCAGGCACATGCTGACGAGATGATGCTGGCAGACCATCAGGTCATACTCACTTCAGACCATGACGAAGACGGGAACGCGATCACCACATCGAATCCGGATGCTGTGAAATTCAGCATGGAGGAGCTGCTCCTGGTCATAGATGACAGCGAGGAGTCGGCAAATACCTACGGCATGGAGCCGGGCAACCGCTATGCGGATATCCCTGCAGATCTTAAGGATGGTGAAGTGGTTATTTCATCCGCCCTCAGCGGGAAGTTCCATATAGAGCCGGGCGATGAGATCCACATGAAGGATAAGTACGGATACGACTCGTACGACTTCAGGGTTAAAGAGATCATAAATTTTGACGGCGGCATCGCAGTCTTCATGGACAATGATACCTTCAACAGGGTGTTCGACAGAGATGCGGGCAGCTATGATGGATTCTTCTCTGACTCTGAGATCAATGACATAGACGAAGACTTCGTTGCAGCTGAAGTGACAAGCGAGGACATACTCAAAATGGCTGCGCAACTCGATCACTCGATGGGCGCATACATGCGTTACTTCCAGTATCTGTGCATAATTCTGTCGGCTGTCCTGATATTCCTCCTGACTAAGGTCATTGTTGAGAGAAACGAAAAGTCGATATCCATGGTCAAGATACTCGGCTACACCAACAGAGAGGTTGCTTCCCTGTATCTGGTGACAACTACGATAGTAGTCATCATATCCGAGATAATAACGGCATTACTGTCGCGGATCGCAATGGCGGAGATATGGAACAACATACTCAAGAGGATGGACGGATACTTCCCGTTCGTGCTCTCTGCACAGGGCATTCTCAGGATGATCATCCTGGTATTCCTCGGATATATGATCGTCATGCTGATAGACTTCAGGCGCATTCGCCGGATACCTATGGACGAGGCTCTCAAGAACATGGAATAGGGCGGAGAAATCTGCAGGAAATCCAATAAAATCAGGCAAAAAGTGACTTTTGTTCAGAAAATGAACAGAAGTCATTTTTTACGCTTGAAAACGATTTCTGTAGTGCTATAATAAGAAAGGTTTATGAGAAAACAACAATAAATTGGACAACTATGTCCTTCTGATCAATAGCAAACTGTTTGAAGGGAGTACTGCTTATGACAAAGCAGGATAGGCGCAAAACGGCCCTCATATTCGCTGTGATAGCGGCGGTCTTCATGATCGGGGCGATCCTGACCGGCAGCAAGTCCGGTGAGAAGGAGACTATCCAGCAGGTGATGCGCGATGCCGTGCTGCATGATCTCAACAAGGTGAGCCTCTTCGGACTCATCGATGTGAATCCGGGACTCATGGCAGGGTTCATAGTATCAGGCATACTGATAGTATTCGCACTTATCTGCAGGATATTCGTGATACCTAAATTCAAAATGGTGCCGGGCAAGTTCCAGCTGGTTCTCGAGACAGCCGTAGGCCTGTTTGACAACATGTCTAAAGGCAATTCAAAGATCCACGGATTCCTCGGAGCGTACATATTCGCAGCCGGTGCCTACATATTCACGGGAACGCTGTTCGAACTGTTCGGTGTTCAGGCGATAACGACCGAAGGCATGTCGATATCGCTGCCGGCTCCGCTTTCGGACATCAACGGGGCCATAATGATGGGCTGCCTGTCATATCTGGTCATCATGTCCGGAGGAATCGCAGGCAACGGAATAAAGGGAATAGGAAAGACTCTGAAAGAGTACTCGCTGCCTATATCCCTCAGCTTCCGACTTTTCGGAGCGCTGCTCTCCGGAGCCCTCGTAACTGAGCTCGTTTACTATTACCCGAAACTGAGCTACGTGCTGCCGGTGCTTGTCGGAGTGCTTTTCACACTTCTGCACGCACTGATCCAGGCATACGTACTCACGATGCTGACATCGCTCTTCTACGGACAGGTTTCGGACAATACACCAAAGCCGCCTAAGGAGAAGAAGCGCAGGAAGAGCCGGAAGGCTGAAGCAGAGAGCGCCGCAGCAGGTGAGGCTGCAGCGGCATAGCGGAATTACCGCAGGATATATATAACAGTCAATTCAGGCCGGCGATCCGGCCGGCGCAATAATAAACGGAGGAAACAAAAATGGCTAATTCAAGGAAACTGGCAAAGATAGCACTCGTGCTCGGACTGGTGATCGCTATCATGGCAACCATCGCAACCGTTGGTGCTTTTGCTGCAACGGATACTTCGGCAGCTGCAGAGACTACTCAGGTAGCTGCAGCATCTGACAACACTGTAGGCCTCAAGGCTATCGCATCCGGTATCGCTATCGGTCTGGCTGCATGCGGCGGCGGCATCGGTATGGGTATTTCCGGCGGTAAGGCAGCTGAAGGTATTTCGCGTCAGCCGGAAGCAGACGGCAAGATCAGGACGAACTTCATGCTGGGACTTGTATTTATCGAGACGGCGATCATTTACGCCCTGCTCGTTGTAATACTCATAATATTCGTCTTGTAGCCGGGTGCTCAGCACTTGTAATACAGACGGAGAATGATTATTGATTTTGGAGTGTAAAAGATGACAGGAGTACCACTTAATATAGACTGGCAGCAGATACTGCTTCACCTGTTCAACTTTACTATCCTCTTCGGAGCTCTCTACATCCTGCTGTACAAGCCGGTCAGAGACTTCATGGCGAAGAGGACGGCTTACTATGCAGACATGGACACCAGGGCAGAGGATGCTCTGAAGGCAGCTGAGGAAAGCCGTGCGTCCTATGACGAGAAGGTCAGGGGCTTTGATGAAGAGGTCAGGGCTGAGAGAAGCAAGCTGAACAAGGAGATCGCTGAGTCGAGAGACCGCCAGATGGCTGCAGCCAAGGCTGACGCCGAGAAGATAGTAAGCGACGCCAGGACAGAAGCAGAAAGAGAAAAGGAAGAGATCATCGCTTCTGCTCAGAAGGAGATCACAGACATGGTCACAGGCGCAATGGAAAAGCTCACACTCGAGCAGTCCGCTTCAGATGCATTCGACCAGTTCCTTGATGCTGCAGAAAAAGAGAAGTAATACCTTCTTAAGGTTAATCAAATAAGTATTAAGAGGCTTATTATGGATTCAAATGTAACAAAACTCACTGCTATGCTGTACTCGAAGGTGAGACCGGATGAGAAACAGCAGGCGAGATTCGATAAATTCCTTAAAAATAAATACGGCGAAGATATCGTCATGGAGTGGACCGAGTCGGATGCTTTCCCGGGCGGATTCAGGCTCGAGGTCGGAAGCGACATCTATGACTGGTCCGTAGGCGGAAGATTCCGCCAGCTGCGTGACACCCTCGTCAAGGTGCCGACTACCAACGGCAATATCATCCCGCTCCTTAAGGAGACGATCAACACCTGGACACCTGAAGCTATGGCTGAGCAGGTCGGCGAGGTCAAGACCGTAGGAGATGGTATCGCGACAGTAAGCGGACTTGATTTTGCCACATACGGAGAGATCCTGCTCTTTGCTGACGGAGTAAGGGGCATGGTACAGGATATCCGCGCTGACGAGATCGGATGCGTGCTCTTCAACGACGATGAGAGCGTAACTGAAGGCTCGAGTGTAAAGCGTACGGGCAAAACAGCGGGCGTTCCTGTAGGCGAAGGTTTCCTCGGAAGAGTAGTTGATGCGCTCGGAGTACCTGTGGACGGACTCGGAGAAGTCCAGGCATCGGGCTACATGCCTATTGAGACGCCGGCTCCTTCGATCATCGACCGTCAGCCGGTAGATACACCGCTTGAGACCGGTATCTTCTCTATCGACTCCATGTTCCCTATAGGCAGGGGACAGAGAGAGCTGATCATCGGAGACAGACAGACCGGTAAGACGGCTATCGCAGTCGATGCGATGATCAACCAGAACGGCAAGAACTGCATCTGCATATATGTTGCGATCGGACAGAAGACATCTACTGTAGTTCAGGTCCAGCAGACACTGAAGAAGCACGGCGCGATGGATCACTCGATCATCGTTACCGCTTCGGCAAGTGATCCGGCACCGCTGCAGTACATCGCGCCTTATGCAGGCTGCGCTATGGCCGAGTATTTCATGAACAAGGGCAAGGACGTCCTCATCGTATATGATGATCTGTCAAAGCACGCTGTCGCATACCGTGCGCTGTCGCTGCTGCTCGACAGGTCGCCTGGACGTGAGGCTTATCCTGGAGACGTTTTCTATCTGCATTCAAGACTGCTCGAGAGAGCGGCAAGGCTGTCGGATAAGATCGGCGGAGGCTCGATCACAGCCCTCCCTATAGTCGAGACGCAGGCAGGAGACGTATCCGCATACATACCGACTAATATCATTTCCATCACAGACGGACAGATTTTCCTTGAATCCGACCTCTTCTTCGAGGGCCAGAGACCGGCTGTAAATGTCGGACTCTCCGTATCCCGTGTAGGAGGAGCGGCACAGACCAAGGCTATGAAGAAGGCCACAGGTACACTGAGGATCGACCTCGCACAGTACCGTGAGATGGAAGTGTTCACACAGTTCGCATCAGACCTTGATGACCAGACAAGAGAACAGCTCGAGTACGGACAGGGCCTGATGAGGATGCTGAGACAGAAACAGTACCATCCGAAGAGCCAGCATGAGCAGGTCATCACTCTGGTAATGGCACTTGCTCATACAATGAAGGGCATCCCGGTAGACGATGTGGATGACTTTATCAGCGGACTCATAGAAATGTTCGAGACCGAGCATCAGGACATCTGCACGGCCATCGATACCACAGGCCAGCTGGATGATGAACTGAAGCAGCAGATCATAGACATATCTGCAAAGTACAGAGAGAAGTTTAATTAGATGACAATGAGAACCGTCCCCATTGTCAGCATTTACAGAAATGGCAAGCACGAAAGAGATCAAAAACAGAATAAAAAGCGTCGGCGATACGCAGAAGATCACGAATGCGATGTACCTGATCTCTTCGACCAAGATGAGAAAGGCGCGCCGCGATGCTGAGAGCAGCCGGCCGTACTTCTCACTGCTGAGGCGCGAGATCAGGAGGATGTTCGCAGTAGGACCCGATCTCATCAGAAGCCGCTACTATGATGCGGCGGTGGATGAGAATATAAAGGGCGGCCGCAACGGCATTCTGGTCATCACAGCGGATAAGGGCCTTGCCGGATCATATAACCAGAGTGTTATAAGGGAGACGCTGGCTCTTGCAGACCGCAGTGATGAAGCGACCATGTACATAGTCGGCGACTATGGATGGAGATTCTTCAGAAGCCACGGAAGCAAAGTCGATGAAACCTTCGAACACTCTATGCTGCAGCCGACACTGGCTACAGCGAGGGAGATCACGAATGAGCTGCTTGAACGTTTTGACCGCGGGGACTTTGACAGACTGTATGTCTGTTATACGGAGTATCAGGGCGGCATGAGCGCAGGCGAGGCGACATACGACAGGCTGATCCCGTTCGACCGTGACGACTTCGTGCCTGAAGGCGATGAGACGGACAAGGACGCTTCCACGGTATTCGAATTCGAGCCTGACGTTGAGACGGTGCTTGAGAGGAGCATCCAGTCGTACCTTGTAGGATATATCTACTCGGCGCTTGTAAACAGCTACTCATCTGAGCAGAACGCGAGGATGATGGCAATGGATGCCGCAAACGACAACGCGAGCGAGCTTCTTGCATCACTCGAGCTTGAATATAACCATCTGAGGCAGAATGCGATCACCCAGGAGATCACTGAGATTTCCTCCGGAGCCCGCAGCCTCAAGAAAAAGAAGAAGTGAGCATTCAAACAGAAATAACCGAAAAAAGGAACGAAAGGACACAGTAAAATGACCGGACGTATCGTACAGGTCTCCGGATCTGTAATAGATGTAAAATTTGAAGAAGGGCAGCTGCCTAAGATCAATGACGCTCTTACTGTCATGGTTGACGGGAAGAAGCGTGTCATGGAGGTAGCTCAGCACATCGGCGGCAGCAAGGTAAGATGCATCATGCTCTCGGGTTCTGAAGGCATGAGCCGCGGCATGGAGGTCGAGGCTACGGGAGATGCCATCAGAGTACCGGTAGGACATAACGTTCTCGGCAGGATGTTCAACGTTCTCGGAGAGCCGATCGACGGCGGCGATGCTGTTCCTGAGGATACTGAGACTCTTCCTATACACAGAAAGGCGCCGGGATTCGATGAGATCAGCCCGTCAGTCGAGATCCTTGAGACAGGCATCAAGGTCATCGACCTGCTCGAGCCATACCCGAAGGGCGGCAAGATCGGTCTGTTCGGAGGCGCCGGCGTAGGTAAGACCGTACTTATCCAGGAGCTCATCCACAACGTTGCGATGGAGCACGGCGGATATTCCATATTCACCGGTGTAGGCGAGCGTTCAAGAGAGGGTAACGACCTGTGGAATGAGATGAACGAAGCAGGCGTTATGGACAAAACGGCTCTCGTTTTCGGTCAGATGAATGAGGCTCCGGGCGTACGTATGAGAGTAGGTCTCAGCGGGCTTACGATGGCGGAGTACTTCCGTGACCAGGAGAACAAGGACGTTCTTCTCTTCATAGACAATATATTCAGATTCGTACAGGCCGGTTCAGAGGTATCCACACTGCTCGGGCGTATGCCTTCAGCTGTAGGATATCAGCCGACACTGGCGTCTGAGATGGGAGCTCTGCAGGAGCGTATCACATCGACCAAAGCAGGATCGATCACATCCGTACAGGCTGTATACGTACCTGCTGACGACCTGACAGACCCGGCTCCGGCCACGACATTCGCTCACCTGGATGCAACTACCGTTCTTTCGCGTAAGATCGCAGAGCAGGGACTGTATCCGGCTGTTGACCCGCTCAATTCAACATCGCGTATCCTCGAAGCCGATGTAGTCGGTGAGGAGCACTATGAAGTTGCCCGCAAGGTACAGGAGATACTGCAGAAATATGCAGAGCTCCAGGATATCATTGCTATCCTCGGTATGGACGAGCTGTCCGAAGAGGATAAGGCGACAGTATACAGAGCAAGAAAGATTCAGAGATTCCTCTCGCAGCCTACACATGTAGCTGAGAAGTTCACGGGAATGCCGGGAGTTTATGTTCCGGTAAGCGAGACAGTAAAGGGCTTCAGGGCGATCGTAGACGGCGAAATGGATGAGTATCCGGAGGCAGCATTCTTCAATGTAGGAACGATAGAGGATGTTATAGCTAAAGCGGAGAAGATGAAGAATGAGTAGTAAATCTTTTAAACTGCAGATAATGGCGAGTGACCATATGGTGTTTGACGGAGATGCGCAGTCAGTCTCCCTGCCGACGACAGAAGGCAGCATTGGTATTCTGGCTGACCACTCAAATGTTATCATGGCTGTGATCCCGGGAACGCTTGAATACACGGCTGAAGGCGGGAAGCAGCAGGTGGTCGTATCCGATGGACTCCTGAAGGTTGAAAACGGGGAGGTCATGATCCTGGTGGATGCTGCGGAGAAGCCTGAGGATATAGATGAGGCCCGTGCGAGAAGGGCTGAGGAGAAGGCCAGACTGGATCTCAAGAGAGCCAACAGCAACAGAGACCATGCGATGGTCGAGGCGGAGCTGTCCAGAGCCCTAAGCCGTATCAAGGCATCAAAGTCGAGACATACACTCTGATCTGAAACTGCATACGACTGACAGAACGATAAAACATGACATTATAAAATCCGGTTTTGCATAACACTGCAGAACCGGATTTTTCTGTACTGGTATTTCAGCGAAGATTACAGATCAAAGTCCGCAGATCATCTTGAGCGTGCGCCCATCGACTTGAGCTGCTGTTTTCTTGTGTACATGAGATTGTCTGCCCGCTCGAATACGGCATGTAACGATCCGTCGCGTTCAGGCACATAGTCAGAGATACCTGCAGCTACGACAACATTGTCTGTACCGATGTTGGCCTCAACGGTGCTGTTGAAGTCTGACAGGATGGTATCCCTGTTCTCATAATCCCTGCCTGACAGCAGGACCACAAATTCATCTCCGCCTACCCTGTAGACAGGGCTGTGCTGGAAGCTCTCACAGATGAGCCGGCTGGCTGACCTGATATATTCATCGCCGGCCTTGTGACCGTAGGTGTCATTGATATGTTTGAGTCCGTTGAGGTCTGCAACGAGGACTGCGAACGGCGGAACAGGTTCAGCCTGAGGTGCGCTTTCCTGATCTGAAGATGCTTCACTCCAGGCTTTGATGTGCTCATCCATCTCTTTTTCGCGGTCGGTGAAAGCTCTCTTGTTCTTGACACCGGTCAGCGGATCGTTATATGCGATCGCTCTGGCGTGGCCAAGTGCCTCCTCGCTCTCACGCTGTCTCCTGTTCATGTATGTGTAGTTGGTCAGGAGTATCATGAGAGAAAATGCAAACATACCGGTAGCTACAAAAATGGTGCGGCCGTTGGCTGCCCGCAGCTCTCCAATCTGCGTCTCGATGAAGGCCTCATCTGCTGCACGTTCTGACGAAGCAACACCCTCTGTGATGTAGTAGGAGTGGATGTTCTCCATTGCTGTGTTGGTGGAACTCATCATTGACTGGCTCATCCAGATGAGAGAGATGAGCAGAACCATCGACAGAAGCCCGATCCATACGATCAGAGACTTGCCGAAGCGTTTTGCCTTGTCGCGTCTCAGGATGTTCCTGAAGAATATGAATCCGAGGATTCCCCACATTACGAACAGGAAGAAGGATTCCTTCTCCATTGAACTTGTTGTGAAAAGTCCCGGCAGCAGCAGGTATGCCTCGAAAAGCACCATTATGATCAGACCGGTCCAGCCGGTGACTGTCTCCGTCCTGTCTTTTCTGATCCCTGCGAGCTTGAGAGCTGAGGCCGAGACGAGAGCATAGACGAGAGTTGCACCGATCGTCGTGACGTCAACTATCCAGCCGATCGCAGTCCTTCCGAAGAAAGGTATAGGAAGAGTGCCTGCAGCGACTAGAAGAAGTGCTCTGGAAGGAATGTGTCCTCTGCTGATTAAGGAAAACTGTCCCGGCAGCACGCTGTCCTTCGAAAGTGAATAGAACAGTCTGCTGAGGGCAACGGAGTTGCCGATGAGGCTGGTGATTATCAGCCCGAACAGAGCGGTGATGAGTATGTTGACTCCGGTCTGACCCATGTAGTACTGAGCTGCGTAGAATGCCGGGAGGCCCTTGATTCCGCTCAGATTGCCGTGGTCGCGGATGTATTCGAGCCAGCTGCTGTATTCTGGCGGATAAGCCGATACTGACAGGAGGAAAACGAATATATAGAGCAGCGTCGCTGTAAGTATCGCCACTGCAAATATACGGAATACTCTGGTCCTCGGGAAGGTCAGCTCTTCAGAGCAGTGGGACAGATTTTCGAATCCTATGAAGGCCCACGGAGATATGCACGCTATCCGGACTATCTGGGTCAAAGCGCTCTTGTCCTCAAGGAATGCCGGCCCGTATGACATGCCTGAGCTCCCGTGATGCGTCATCATTCCGATGAAGCATGCGGTTATGCATACAGTCAGAACGACAGCGAAAAAGACATTGACATAAGAGGTCAGCTTTCTGCTCAGGGCAAGAAGGAGCACTGTGAGAGCCAGCGCTGTGTATATCAGTACGATCTCGCCTGCGTATACCTCGTAGCCGAATATGGTATACAGATGCCCGGTCTTGAAAATGTCACCGATGAAGTATTTTGCAAACAGTGGCAGGGAAGTGATATTGGCCCACAGTACCGCTGCATATGTCAGCACGAGAAACCATGACGTCAGAAAGCCGTAATCGTAGCCGAACATCTCCTTGGCATACGAATAGGCTCCTCCGGCATCCGGAAAGGCGTTCATCATATAGTGGTAGTTTCTGGCCAGGACGAGCATTATGGCTGCTCCGATGACAAGACCGATGATGCTGCCGGCGGGTCCTGCCTGGATAAGATAGGTGTTGCTCGTTACGACGAGCGATCCCCAGCCTATAGTCGTGCCAAGCGAAAGGGCCCATGCTGCAGCCGGACTTATGTGCGGGCTCAGTCCCGGTGAATTGGATTGTTGTGAAGACATAATAGTTTTCCTCCGCACTGCCGTTATCAGTAGAATTCGCAGCCGCTGCCGCCCCTGTCCTTAAGGTGAATGAGGGCGGTGTCGGCATCTTCGAACAGATCGCCGGAAGGATCCTTCCTGTCGCCGAAGGCGGCGCCGACTGCAAGGGAAACTGCAGGCAGACCGTCCTTAGGAACGGAAAGGGCCTTGCTGGCCAGGTCAATCTTATTGCGGATGAGATCCTTCATTGAGCTGTCGCAGCGTGTGACTATGACCGCAAACTCGTTTCCTGCTATCCTGCACACATAATCCACTGAACGGAAATTGCTGCGGAGTGCCTCGGCTGTGCGCTGCAGGATCTGATCGCCTGCCTTCATGCCGTACTCCTTGCATATGCTGCGGAATCCGTTGACTGAGGCTATAAGTATAGCGCTGTGCTCGTGATCCGCATCGTGGTAGAGCATGTCATAGGCGCTGCTGTTATAGAGCCCTGTTACAGGGTCGTGCAGTGCGTCGTATGCAAAACGGTCATGTTTGCGTCCCGACCTTCTTGCTGCTCTTATCTTGCGGAATTCGGCGCTCATCAGCTCCTTTTCCTGAGGGTCTTCTTCTCCGTTGTCCTTCCTGCGGCGTCTGCTGAGGAAGACCTCAAACTCATCCGGCGGGACCGGTTTCGAGAAGTAGTATCCCTGCACTATATCGCAGCCCATGGATTTGAGTGTGAAGAGCTGCTCTGCTGTTTCAACACCTTCGGCTATCGTAGGGACGTTGAGTGAGTCGGATATATCAAGGATGACTTCGAGCATCCTGGTGTCCTTGCGTGCGCTGAATGCGGAACGGATGAACTGCATGTCGAGCTTGAGAGCGTCGATCGGAAGGCTGGTCAGCATGTTGAGTGATGAGTAGCCTGTACCGAAGTCATCCATCTCGATGCGGAAGCCGCAGTCTCTCAGCCTGTTGACGGCATCGATGATCTGCTCTGAATCCTCTGTATATGCGGACTCTGTTATCTCAAGAACAAGATCCTCCGCTGAAAGCGAGTAGTCTTCCAGTATAGAGGTGAATGTGCTGACTATGTCAGAATCGAACATGTCGACTCTTGAGACATTGACAGAGACCGGTACGAATGTCCCGAGACATTCACGCCATTCGGCAATCTGAGCCGCGGCTGCAGTCCAGACATAGTTGTCGAGCTGCCTGATTAGACCGTTTTCCTCGAAGAGCGGGATGAACACGCCCGGACTTATCATGCCGAGCTCAGGGTGCTTCCACCGTACGAGAGCTTCGGCACTGCAGAGAACAGGCTCATCTCCGAGAATGTTGTATTTAGGCTGATAGTATACTTCAAACTGATGCTGCTCGATGGCAGAGTGGAAGTTGTCCAGAAGCTGCGCGTGGAGAAGTTCCCCGGAGTGCATCGAGTCATCATATATCGAAATGCTTCTTGTCAGATTGTTTCTTACTGCATCCGCCGCCATTTTGGCACGGTCAAATCTTCTCTCAATATCGACAGACTTGTCGGCGTTTGCGTAGACGCCCATTCTGAGGCGGACCATTGAACCTGCCTTCTCATCACCGGAAAGAACTCTGTTTGCCGCTTCGAGGATATCAGAATAATCCGAGCGGTGAGGGCAGTAGATCATGAAGGTGTCTGCTTCTCTTCTGCAGACTATCCCTCCGTCTTCCATGACAAGGCTTCTGACCAGCTCGCCGATTCTTTTGAGCACGGTATCACCGTATGCCTTACCATGTCTCTCATTGATCATGTGGAAGTGGTTGACATCCAGAACGATGGCATCCATAGGTGTTTCCCTGTGGTGAATGTCATACTGGTCCGCATAGTGATAGAAGTAGTCACGGTTGTAAAGACCGGTAAGCTGATCTCTTTCAGTGACTCTTATGGTATCACGGTCTTCGTACAGCTCGATGGTACGCTGTACTCTTGCGTGTATTACACCCGGGTCCGGATAAGGCTTAGGTATGAAATCTATCGCTCCGAGGTTGAGGCTCTCGACCTCAGCCTTCCTGTCGGAAGTCGTTACGATAACAGGAAGATCTCTGAGCCTTTCGTCGCTCTTCATTATTTCGAGGACATCAAGACCGTACATGTCAGGCATTATGAGGTCGAGCAGGACTATACTCAGCGTTTCGTGCTGTTCCTGCATTATCTCTACCGCTTCGGTCCCGGAGCATGCATATACTGTCTCGTACTTATCGCTGAGGATGTTTCCGAGCATCTCTCTGTTGATCATCTCGTCGTCGACGATCAGTACGCGGCGCTTGCCGTTCATCGAATGGAATTTTACGCGGCTTTCTGGCATAGCTGTAAGTTCCTTTCCGTTGTTATCTTCATATTACATACATAGTAAGTATATCATTAATAAAGGCTGTGTTGTGGTGTTTTTGCATGCAGGCGTACCGGGGATTATTGCAGGACAGATGCAAAAGCAATATAATAACTGTCAGCAGAGAAAATGAACGGCGGGAGGCCGCAGGTGAATACCTGGCTGACCGTGCGGTAAGACTGAAAAGTAAGAGGAGATAGTTATAATGAAAGAGAACGTTATTTTCTGTTATTCGGGTACAGGAAACTGCCTGGATATGGCAAAAAACATAGCTAAGGCACTCGGCGATACAGATATCATCATGATGAGAAAGTATCCGGCAGTCACTGACGTAAGGGATGCAAAGAGAGTAGGCTTCGTGGTTCCGTGCTACGGCGGAGGACTCCCGGGACACGTTGAGAGATACATCCACGATATCAAGGTAAGCCCTGACGCATATACTTTTGCAGTCGGACAGTGCGCTGCATACCTCGGTGAGGGCCTCAGCAAGATCAATGAGATCATCCCGCTGAAGTACTGGGCCAAGGTAAGCCACCAGTGCACATGCATCTGGCTCTTCCCGCACGACCTGATGATGCCTAAGATGGGAGCTAAGGAAGCTCAGGCAAGATCCGAGTATATGGCAGGCAAGATCGCACAGGACATCAAGGCAGGCAAAGTCACCACAAAGAAGCTGTCCAAGGCTGTTCTGAACAGGGCTGAACATGCTGCATGGCCGCAGATCGCAAGGAAGAAAGGTCAGGCCCTCAGAGCAAACGACAACTGCATCAAGTGCGGGACCTGCGCCAAGGTATGCCCGATGGGAAACATCAAGTATACCGGCGATGCGGTAGTATTCGGTGACAAGTGCATCTCATGCTGCGCATGCGTACAGTACTGCCCTACGGAAGCAATCAACTTCGGAAACATCACGAAGAAGAGAGAACGTTATCACAATGCCAACGTAACTGTTGAAGAACTGACGAAGGATATCATTTCCTTCTAGGGAGAAAAAGAATGAAGAGAGTAATAACATACGGAACATATGACCTGCTCCACTATGGACACATCAATCTGCTCAAGAGAGCCAAGGCGCTCGGCGACTACCTCATCGTTGCCATTTCAACAGATGAGTTCAACTGGGATGAAAAGCGCAAGAAGTGCTATTTCTCCTATGAGCAGCGCAAGGCTCTGGTAGAGTCGATCAGATATGTCGATCTGGTCATTCCGGAGGAAAGCTGGGATCAGAAGAGGACTGACATGCACGAATATCACATCGATACATTCGTTATCGGTGATGACTGGGAAGGCAAGTTCGATTTCCTCAAAGACGAGGGTGTGGAAGTCGTATACCTGCCTAGAACACCTGAGATCAGCAGCAGTCAGATCAAGAAGGACCTGTACGACGCCAATGCGGTAGACGGGGAGTCCAAGACTTCGCATGATGAGATCAACACAGATCCGGGAAAGGGAAAGAGGTAAACTGAATGAATAACGAATTAGCTGCTCAGGTGAGCAGAATGGACGCAGTCCTCGATAAGCTCATCGAGCTGTGCACAACGGCAGGGGTCAAGATCCTTATTGCGATCCTGATCTATATAGTGGGAAAGTTCATCATCGGCAAGCTCATGAAGATGGTCGACAAGATGCATTCCGTAAGCAAGCTGGATGACACTGCCAAGAGCTATATAAGGAATATCATCAAGGTTGTGCTGTATGTGGTACTGGTAGTTGCGATCATCAGCGAGCTCGGCGTTCCGATGGCATCCGTCATCACGGTTCTGGCATCAGCAGGTGTTGCTGTAGGCATGGCACTGCAGGGCTCACTGGCCAACCTGGCAGGAGGCATCATGCTTCTTGTATTCAGACCATTCAACGTAGGCGACTATATCATCGCCGGCGGCGAGGAAGGCGTGGTCAAGAGCATTTCCACTTTCTACACCGTTATCAATACTGTAGATAACAAAGAAGTATCCATACCTAACGGAACCCTGATGAACTCGAATATCTCCAACTGCAGCTCGGAAGAGCTCAGAAGAGTCGACCTGGCATTCAATGTTGCCGGATCCGAGCCTGTTCAGAAGGTGCGTTCCACCATCATGGGCGTTATCGTAGATACTGACAAGGCAATGGCAGATCCTGCACCTCAGGTAGAGCCTCTTGAAGGGATCCCTGGCGGCCTTGCATACACAGTACGTGTATGGTGCAAAACGTCCGATTACTGGGATGTATACTTCGAACTTATGAGAGAGATCCCGACAGCACTCGGCGCTGCAGAGATCTCCGGACCATCCACACCTGTCAAGGTTGGTTAATGTAAGTTGATGGTGGATAAAAGAAAGCTGAAAAAAGCACTGTATACAGCAGCGCAGTGGACGTGGGGACTTCCGCAGACGCTTGCGGGAGCAGGACTGTACCTCAGGCACAGGAAGGACCCGCACTTCGACTACAACGGGGCGAAGGTCACTGCGTGGGACAGGGACAGCGGAGTGTCTCTCGGAAAGTTTATTTTCGTACCCGCAGCAAAGCGGAACCGCGCGGATGAGCCGGTGAAGGTAAGCGACTTTCTTCTGGAGCACGAATACGGACACACCATCCAGTCGCTTCTGCTCGGACCTGCGTATCTCCTTCTCGTAGGGATACCGTCTTTCGCATGGAACAGACTTCCGTATTTTGACCGTAAGAGGAAAAAGACAGGAAGGTCGTATTACTCAGCGGTCTTCGAGAGGACTGCGAGCGATTTTGGAAGCAAGGCTGCGAAGAGAGGCGGCAAAGGGCAGAAGAAGAAAAAAGAAAAGAAAAAGAGAAAGAACTGACTGAAATTAATAAGGCAGCGGCTGTAGAGACAGCTGCTGCCTGTTTTGTTGTCTGCAATTGACGGCTTAACTTATTGACGTCAGAATCTATGCTCTGCGCTTTGGCTTGCCGTTGCTGTAGTCCCTGAAGAACATGAAGCCTGTCACGAGAACTACGGCTGCGATGACCATGGTGATATATTTTACATCCAGTGTCTTCACGAAAAAGTATGCGATGAGGACGCCTGCCGCGCCGCCGACGATTTGTGTGATGACTGCGAGCGGATCGAATTTGCCTGCTTTTATGAACTGAGGGCCGTTGCCGTAAGCCATGAGAAGTGCGGATGCTCCCATTACTACCGGAAGTGTTGCTGTAACGCTCATTCCGAGTCCGCAGCAGAGAGCCATGCACGGAGCATAGAGGCCTACGCCGATGTTCATAAGGATGCCCAGGAAGAACATCACTACAGCTGCGATGATGAGCTTGCCGCCCGGAAGAGCGGTACCGTCACCGACAAGTCCGAAAGGACCGACGGCGAAAACTCTGAGAGCCATCATGACGCCGAGGATGATCATTCCTACGCCGAGCATTAGTCTCATTCCCTGGATGTTGAGCTTGGTGATCAGAGATGAACCGATAAGTGAACCGGCAACTGCTGCGATGATGAGTACGCCGAGTGTGAGACCGTCAACACCGGCGAGCTTTGCGAAGAGGAAAGCCTCAAGGCACATCGGGACAGTGTCACCTGCGATCATCGTTCCTGCGATATCCCCGTCCTTGACGGATTTGCCCAGCTTGAAAGCTGCAGATGTTGTCGCGAAGGCACCTATGCCGAATACGTCGAGGAAGTTGGCGGCAACACCGACCAGGGTGTTGTATGGAGCATACTTCCTGCTCTCATTCCACTTCTCCGCTCCGTCTTCATCAGCGCGCATCTTCGGGATCTTCCTGATCAGCAGGAACAGGTTGAGGACCGCGCCTAATGCTGCAAGTACTTTAAGAATTGTTGCCATATATTTAACCTCCATGTATCAGATAATTCTGATATGAATACTTTATTTACTGTATCATTCCGCGGGAAATCAGCGGATTCCCGCGACTGAATTATTATAGCACAGATAGCAGTCGCTGTTGTGGTATAATTTTGATGTATGAAGAAGGGGACTTTGAGGTAAGGAGGAAAGAAGAATGTCACGCAAACATCCTCGCGTTACAAGTGAGTCCATGGATGAACATTTTGCTGATTCCGGAAAGAAGATGCGCAAAACGGCATTAAAAGGCATCACCACTGCAGCAGTGCTGACGTCTCTTCTCTTGGGAAGCGCTTTTTCGGGTCCGGCAGACATCATAGATGATCAGGAGGCGGCGAATTACAGACCGGCCCCTATCGTCATGGACATGGACGAATTCGCCAATGCACCTGTCGATGATGATGACGACGGGGATGCAGATGAGCAGAAGAGCGTCAAAATGGGAGCTGCCGCGAGGTTCCGTCAGGCTGTTATGCAGCTGCCGCAGTCTGTAAGGATCCTGATCATAACACCGCTGTGGGCTCTCGGGACGGCGATAATGACTGCGATCTCCTTCCTGTGGAATACTCTGTTCGCTTCACCGCTGGCTGCATTCATCGCTTCATTCGCATTCGGATTCGCGATCCTCACAGGGCTGTTCGCAGCGACCGCAAAGATGCTGTTTCCGGATCTTCCTCTGAGAAAGATACTGAGCAAGAGGAACGTTCTCATACTCGGGTGTCTGGCGCTGATCCTTTCGGGCATAGATGCAGTGGCTCCGATGTACTGGCATCAGTATCCGCTTGCGGCGGCACTGGTCAAGCTGGTGCTGGGCGGAACGGTAATAGGGATCCTTGCGAAGCGGACCGGCAGGCTCCTGGACAAGCTCAATATAAAAGGTCTGCCGCCTGCAGCAGCGTAAATTCCGATATAAACGCATCAGCAACCGACTGATAATGTCGTTTTGCATATACATGAAAAGGAGGGAAACTGAATGAAATATGAAATCAAGAACCGGCCGTTCACTGTTCTGACTCTCAGCATGGAGCAGGGTGAAGCGATCAAGTGCCAGAGCGGGGCGATGGCATGGATGTCACCGGGCATCCGCATGGAGACCAGGACCGGCGGACTCGGCGGGATGTTCAAGAAAGCCATCGTAGGAGAGTCGCTGGCTCTCAACCACTATCACGCAGACAGTGCGGGCGAGCTGACACTTGCAAAGCACTCGCCTGGAGACATCCTGTGCTTCAACATAAGCGAGACACCTATCATAGCTCAGAAGACTTCGTTCCTTGCTGCTACTGAGGGCGTGAACATGGACATCTATCTCCAGCGAAAGGCAGCGACAGGATTCTTCGGCGGCGAGGGATTCCTGATGCAGAAGTACTCCGGAAGCGGATATGCATGGCTCGAGATCGACGGATCAGTACAGGAAAGAGTTCTCGGACCCGGAGAGCAGCTGGTGATCGACAGCGGATTCGTAGCTGCCATGGAGCAGACCTGCACAATGGACATCCAGACTGTGAAGGGCTTCACCAATGTGGTGCTCGGCGGTGAGGGTCTCTTCAACACGATCGTTACAGGACCGGGAAAGGTATGGCTGCAGACAATGCCAATCAATGCGCTTGCAATGAATCTGTATGCTTACATGCCGCATCCAAGTAACTAACCGATCTAAGCTGCCCGCGTCAGGGCGGTGAAAAGAATGACTGATAGAAACGATAAATCGGGCAGGGAACTGCCCGATTTTTTACCCATTGAAAAAAGCGATATTGCAACACTGTATAATAGGTCTTGTTTATTTGTTTTGCCGGCATAATGGGGGTTTAATCATACTTAAATGTTTTGTTGCGTGACAACAAATAAAACATATGGAAAAAGGTTATATTTTGGAGGTATCAAAATGGAAAAGAAAAATGATAAGCTGATGATCATCATCGCTGGCCTTATTATCGGCGTGATCTCGGCCGGCCTCGCGTTCCTCGGAAATCCGAAGAACATGGGATTCTGTATCGCATGCTTCCTGCGTGACACAGCAGGCGGCCTCGGTCTTCACAGAGCAGCTCCTGTTCAGTACATCAGACCTGAGATCATCGGAATCGTGATCGGCGCATTCTGTGCTGCATTTGCCAAGAAGGAGTTCAGCTCCAAGGGCGGCAGCGCTCCTATGACAAGATTCGTACTCGGATTCTTCGCAATGGTAGGATGCCTTATGTTCCTCGGATGCCCGTTCAGAATGATCCTGAGACTGGCAGGCGGAGACTGGAATGCAATCTTCGGTCTCGTTGGATTCGCTATCGGAATCCTCTGCGGAATCTTCTTCCTGAAGAACGGCTACTCACTCAAGAGAACATACAGCCTCACCAAGGCTGAGGGATACATCCTTCCGATCATGGAAGTCGTTATCTTCGCACTGCTTCTCGTGAAGCCTGCATTCATCTTCTTCTCTGAAGAAGGAGCAGGCCCTGGAGCTATGCACGCAGCTATCGGCGCTTCCCTGGCAGCAGGCCTCGTAGTAGGTGTTCTCGCTCAGAGAACAAGACTGTGCATGGTAGGCGGAATGAGAGACATGATCCTCTTCAAGGAGTCAAGACTTCTCCTCGGATTCCTCGCTATCCTCGTAGCAGCACTCATTACCAACCTCGTACTCGGCGGATTCCACGCTGGTTTTGCAGAACAGCCTGTAGCTCACACTGACGGACTCTGGAACTGCCTCGGAATGCTCCTCGTTGGTTTTGCCTGCGTACTGCTCGGCGGATGCCCTCTGAGACAGCTCGTTATGTCCGGTGAAGGAAATGCTGACAGTGCTGTAACAGTACTCGGCCTCATGGTTGGCGCAGCATTCTGCCACAACTTCGGACTTGCTTCAAGCGGCGAAGGTCCTACACCTGCAGGAAAGATCGCAGTTATCATCGGAATCGTAGTAGTTGCTCTCATCGGCGTAGTCAACACTTACGTTAAGGAAGAGAAGACTGCAGCTGAAGCAGCTTAACAGATCGTTTTGCACAGACTGCCGCACAGCGGCAATGCATTGAATGGAGGTGCATTATGGTAGATGCAAGAGGGCTTTCGTGCCCTATGCCTGTAATGATGACTCAGAAGGCAATGAAGAGCAAAGAGGATTATTATGAAGTCCTCGTAGATAACAAGACACCTTGTGAAAATGTCACACGCTATGCCCAGAGTCAGGGTTACAACGTTGAAGTAGAGGAGAAGGACGGAGAGTATCTGCTCAAGATCTCAAAATAGTTTTTGATGAGGCCTCCGGAACTTTATCTAGCGCCGGGGGCCTTTTTCTGCACTGAAACACATGCGGACAGCTTCGTTTCGAAAGTATTGTGCAATTTCTTGTACTTTTACTGCAGCATAAGAGGCGAATAAGCAAACATTATGATATAATACCGCTCATGAACACATACATAGCAACATTTTTCATGCATTTCGGATCAATAAGGTATGAGAGGCTCTGCAAGAGCAAGGGGTATCAGGCAAGGACAATGCCTGTACCGCGCAATCTCAGCTCAAGCTGCGGCACCTGTGTCAAGTACACGGCGCCGGAGCCGCTTTATGACCCTGCGCATGATGAGATGGAGACGATGGTCATCTGCAACGATGACGGGTCGTACACGCAGATCTACCGCGCGGAAGGGCTGTGATACTGTTCTTATGAATGCAAAACAAAAATGCGAAAGCGCTGTGTGACGCCTTCGCATTTTTTCTTGCTGCGATGCAGGTCTATATGCTGAGGATCTCAAGCCCTTCGCACTTGTCGAGCGCGGACTTAGGGCCGGTGACACAGACGCTGCCGTCTTCGGCGAGAGCTCTGAAGGCTTCACGCCATTCAAGAAGCTGTGCCGGTGCTGTCTCGAGTATCTCGCGCCTGATCCTGATACGGTCTTCATCCGAGAAGCCTGAGAACCAGAAGTCATCTGCCGAGCGGCCCTTGGTCGCAGGTGATACGAGAGGCTCGGTCTGTGCGATCGTCGAGATGATGAATCCGTCGATGCTTCCTTCAGGAGCATCACCGAACGCATCGAGGAATCCAGGCATCGTCCTGTATGTCCTGAGCGATTTTTCCGGACTCGGGTCTCTGTATGAGTAGCAGAGATAGCTGCCTGTTCTGCTCGCGTTCACAGATGTGCCGTATGCACCGCCCTTGACTCTGATCTCGTTCCAGAGGTAGGCGAGCGAGAGTATGTTGGCTGCTACAGACATGCTGCCTGCAGGCTTCATGTCTGTCTTCGACAGGTCATACGCGCGGACTGCGTGGGATACGGATGCAGGCACCTGCAGTCCGAGTTTTGCCGGAAGCGGCGATGTGTAGCTGACTGATTCAGGGCGGGCTGTTCCTTCCTGAAGGAGAGCAGTGAAGCCCGAGATATCTGCAGGCTCTGATGCCGTGATGCTGACATACGCGCCTGCCTTAACTACCGTGCGCGCGATGAGGTCGCGGGCGAATTCATTGAAGCCGTTGATCCTCGCGTCGAATTCACGGTAGAGACCGTGCATGTAGTTTATGAATGTGCAGCCGTTCAGAGCTTCTGCAGCTGCATCTCTTGATGAATAGTGGGACCTTGCTGCGTAGACCGCCAGCCTGTGACCGGAGGATACAGCATAGCGCCTGCCTTCATCGTCTATCTGTGCGACGAGCTCCTTCATGAGGGCCTTGTCGTCGAATTTTGTGCGTGTGAGGATCTCAACGATCAGCTCTTCGGCGTGGCTGAGGTTCTCTCTGAGAACTGATGCTCTTGCTCTGAGGCATGGTGTGCATGCAGTAGTGTCGCCGTCCTTCGCAAGTACATCGATGCCGAATGACATGGAACCGATGTACATTTTGATCTCGTTCTGGAGCTCCGTGACGCTGTAGTTCTCTGTAGGGAGGTCCTTGTAGAACTCTGTTATGAGTGCTGCAGGCGCGAGGTCTTCGTACGGAAGGTCGGTCAGAGGGAAGTATGCGTTGATGTATACGATCCCCTTGGTCGGTACCGGATGGTAGAGCAAAGTGACTCCGTCTGTCTCGCTGACCTCTGTGCCTATAAGTTCAGGCGTGCGCTTGATGTCCTTAAGGTCGAGCTGAGGTATTGTCGCGAGATCTTCCTCGCTGTCAGGTGTCTCCTGCCATGCGTTGAGTCCTGCGTTGAGGTCGTAAAGAGCCTTTCTTCCAGCATCATCCAGTGCAGATACTTCACTGCGGACACGTTCCGCCTCTGCAGCTGCATTTTCATCTCCGAGTTCTGCAGATGGAATGAGAGTCAGCCTTGTAAGTGAATCCGTATCCAGAAGATATTCTTCTGCCAGTCCTCTTATGTATTCAGGTGTCAGTGCCTTGCGGAGAGTAGCGATCGCTTCGTTGCTCTTAAGATACAGGGCAGGGTCGCCGTCATACAGCCATGCGCCGTATACAGCGTTGGCTCTGTATAGTCCCTGCGGCTCAGGATACTGCCTGAATCTGAAGTCTGTCTGGTTGACTATGGCGATGAGATCTCTTTCAGGGATGCCGGCTTCGAGCTCCTTGCTGACCGCATCTCTTATGATCTCAAGAAGTCTGTCTCCGGCAGCTCTGACTCTTGCTTCGTAATCGGCCGAAGGGTCGTCATCTGAAAGTGCCGCAGGATCTACTCCTCTGAATGTCATCATGAGGTAAGGCTGTGCTATGCCGTCCGAGATGTACAGCTCCATATCCTCGGCGATGCCTGAGGACAGGACCGCTCTTTTGAGCGGCGACTCGTTCGAGTCGGCAAGCTGCTCATTCAGGACGCTGAGAGCGAGCAGCTTGTCCCTGTCCGCCCACGTGCCTGCTATCCTGCCGAACACGATCATTGCTTTGCCTTCATCATCACTTACTTCGTACTTACATACCTCATCTTTTACACAAGGAGTCTGCAGTTCAATCTGAGGAAGATCCTCAAGCCTGTCATAATCCGCGAGATACGACTCGATCATCGTGAGCGTCTTCTCCAGCGGAATATCACCGTCAAGATAGAAATACGCATTGGAAGGATGATAGAACCTCTTGTATCTTGCGATGAAGTCATCGTATGTAAGATCAGGGATCGCATCAGGGTCCCCGCCTGAATTGTAGCCGTAACATGTATCAGGGAAGAGAAGCTTGCCGAGAGTGCGCTCCGCGACTTCATCGACGTTGGACATCGCGCCCTTCATCTCGTTGAACACGACACCCTTGTATGCCGGCTCGTCTCCGTCTGTATCTATGTGCCAGCCCTCCTGATAGAAAATATTAGGGTTGGTGAGGATGCTCGGGCGGAACACCGCGTCGAGATATACCTCCATAAGATTGAGATAATCCTGCTCCATGCGGCTCGAGACCGGATAGAGAGTCTTATCCGAATATGTCATAGCGTTGAGGAATGTGTTCATCGACGTCTTGAGAAGCTCGACAAAAGGCTCCTTGACCGGATACTTGTCCGAGCCGCAGAGCACCGAGTGCTCGAGTATGTGGAAGACGCCGGTGTTGTCTTCAGGCAGAGTCCTGAATCCTACCGAGAAGAGCTTGTTCTCCTCACTGCTCTGTGCCCATATGAGGCGGGCGCCTGTCCTGTCGTGCACCATCTCGATGAGACGGCCTTCGAATTCCTCAATATCGCGGATCCTGGTAACAGTGAACCCGTGCATTTTGTCATTAACATTTAAATTCATCATTAAACCTCAAGATAAAAATTGTTGGGAAAACCAACGAAATTATTATATAACACTAACCCCGAGAATTATATGAAATCTTTGTGATATAATATCCCCAATAGCGTAAGACAATCACCTGAACGCCGGAAAGGAGGATGTGCATCCGCGGGACCGGATGTGCAAAACCTATGACAGATAACGGACTTATATATTTTGCAAGAAACGGAAAAGAAGCTGCATCGAGTGAGAAGATCTGCATGCGCCCGGACAAGGCGAACAGACACGGATTCATCTGCGGTGCTACCGGTACCGGAAAGTCGGTGACTCTCAAGGTGCTCGCCGAGAGCTTCTCTGAGATCGGCGTGCCTGTATTCATGTCGGACGTCAAGGGTGACATGGCCGGTATAGCTGTTGCCGGTGATGACAACGAGGGCATGCAGAAGAGAATCGACAGGTTCGGCATCCGCGACGTCTTCAGTTATCAGGGGTACCCGGTATCCATATTCGACATATACTGCGAGAAGGGCACACCGCTCCGCACGACAGTCTCGGAGATGGGACCGCAGCTGTTCTCACAGGTGCTCGACCTGAACGATACACAGACTGAGCTGATGCAGGTCATCTTCAAGATCGCTGACGACCTGGGACTCATTCTGACTGATACCAAGGACATGAAGGCTATGCTGCAGTATGCCGCTGACCACAACGCAGACTTCAAGATGGACTACGGCAACATCCCGCAGCAGTCGGCTTCGGCAATCATCCGTGCAATCGTAGCTCTGGAGTCAGAGGGCGCTGACAGGTTCTTCGGTGAGCCTGCGATCGACATCCGCGACTTCTTCCTGACAGCGCCGGACGGACGCGGCATTATCAACATCCTTGATGCCGAGACCCTCATAAACAAGCCGAGACTTTACTCAGCGTTCATGCTGTACCTGCTGTCCGAGCTCTTCGAGGTGCTGCCTGAGGTGGGCGACCCTGAGAAGCCTAAGATGGTATTCTTCTTCGACGAAGCGCATCTTCTCTTCAAGAACGCGAGCAAGACCCTTCTCGAGAAGATCGAGCAGGTCGTCAAGCTCATAAGATCCAAGGGCGTATCCATATTCTTCGTCACACAGAGCCCGGGAGACATCCCTAACGCAGTAATGGCACAGCTCGGCAACAAGATCGAGCACGGCCTGCACGCATACACTCCTGCAGAGCAGAGAGTGGTCAAGGCTGCAGCTGAGGCGTTCAGGGTCAATCCTGAATTCGATACAGAGGAGCTCCTGCTGAACCTCGCAACGGGTGAGGCAATTGTCTCTGTCCTTGACGAGAACGGAGCACCTTCGATGGCACAGCACGCTTACGTTTTGCCTCCTGAGAGCCGCATGGGACCTCTTGAGGACGCTGAGAGAGCAGAGCTCGTGCAGAAGTCGATCCTGAACAGCAAGTATGAGACGATGACAGATTCCGTATCTGCGTATGAAGTCATTACGGGCAAAACGCCTCAGGCTCCGGCGGGAGCATCTGCAGGCGGCGGATACACATACAGCGCGGACTTCAACACTCCTGTTCAGCCGGTTCCGCAGACAGAGGATGCTGCATATGCTGCAGAGGCAGATCAGAGCGCAGCTGTAAGCGCAGAGGCTGCACCGGCAGCTGACGGCGAGATCGCATTCGATGTCGAGATGGAAGTGGCAAAACAGCATGAGGAGCTGAACTCCAGATTCCCGCAGGAAGAGGCTGAGAGCAAAGCATCTAAGAAGAGCTCTTCGAAGGCTGCCAAGGCAGATGTCGAGGAAGAGGACGGCGGGCGCTCTCTCGGAGACATGGCTGACAGCTTCCTCGGCAAGAGCGGGACACGCCAGGTCATGAGGTCCACAGGAGGATCGATCGGAAGAGAGATAGGCAAGACCATCGGTGAGGCGGTTCTCGGAAAGAAGGGAAGGACGATCGGAGGAAACATAGGATCTGCGATCGGAAGGAACCTCTTCGGAACATTCACCAAGAAGAGATAAGACAGGACCACACTGCATGACTGCTTGAACGAAAGGGGACGGACATGCCGCTGACTAAGAAAGACATTACAGATCTTCTGGATTCGAAGAAGATAAAGTATGAGATAGTAGAGCACCAGCCTGTATTTACGATAGATGAGATGCTCGAATGCGAGATACCGCATCCGGATCAGATCGCCAAGAACCTCTTCATCAGAGACGACAAGAAGAGAAAGTACTATCTGATCACATGCCTTGAGGACAAGAAGATCAACCTCAAGGAGTTCAGAAAGGAGCACGACACGCGCCCGCTGACATTCGCATCAGAGGATGACCTGATGGCAAAGATGGGACTCTATCGCGGTGCTGTGACACCTTTCGGTATCCTCAATAATGAGGAGAAGGATGTCATCGTTTTCCTCGACAAGGACTATGAGAACAAGATCATGGGCATCCACCCGTGTGACAACACAGCGACCGTCTTCGTCAACACAAGAGACGTGGTCAAGCTGCTGAAGGAGCACGGCAACGAGATCCACTTCATCAAGATGTAACTGAACTGCATCAGTTCGGGAATGCCGGTGAAGGCTTCCGGATCACATCAGAATAACAAGCAAAACAATATGAGATGCACTTCCGTCCTGCGGGGTGCATCTTTTTTCTGAACAGCTGTAAACTTATGTATCGGGATAAAAACATAATTCCTATTGACGAAGTAGGAATTAAGGAGTATATTCCTATCTAACAGGTAGGAAATAATATCTACAAAAGTTACAGACTGAACGACGGAAAGGAGGAGCGCAGATGTCAAGAACATTCACCGTAACAAACAATTGCTGTTGTTGTATGGGCATGTGTCCGGGTGTCTGTTCGTATGCGGCAGCTGCGGTGCTTCGATGTCGTCATACAGCAATTTGAGCAGAAGGTCATACAAGGCACATATGACCTGATGCAGCAGACAAACACGATACTTTTATACAATCTCCCTTTACTACAGAGGCACCGGAATGGTGCCTCACTTTTTTTAGTCAATTACCGGCAGACCATGAAACCGGCGAAACAATAAAATCATTTTTCACTATAACCACGGGGACAAGAGAAGCGGAGGAATGAAACAATGGCAGATATCAGACAGAGCATGACAGAACTTATCGGCGGAACACCAATACTCCAGCTGAACAGATACAGCGAAGAAGCAGGGATCACAGGTGCAAACATTCTCGCGAAGCTCGAGTATCTCAATCCTGCAGGATCGGTCAAGGACAGGATCGCCCTCAGAATGATCGAAGATGCAGAGGAAAAGGGCATCATCGGACCTGGGGCCACCATCATCGAACCGACAAGCGGCAATACAGGCATCGGGCTTGCAGCAGTGGCAACAGCAAGAGGCTACAGGGCTATACTGACTCTCCCGGATACAATGAGTGTTGAGCGCAGAACGATGCTGAAGGCATACGGCGCTGAGCTCGTGCTGACTGAAGGGGCAAAAGGCATGAAGGGTGCGATCGTCAGGGCTGAGGAACTCAAAAACGAGATCGAAGGAGCTGTGATCCTCGGACAGTTCGTCAATCCGGCAAACCCTGAAGCTCACTATCTGACAACGGGACCTGAGATCTGGGATCAGACAGACGGAAAAGTCGACATCTTCGTTGCAGGCGTAGGAACAGGCGGAACTCTTACAGGCGTAGGCAAGTTCCTCAAGGAGCAGAATCCGGATGTCAGAATCGTCGCAGTCGAACCATCGACAAGCCCGGTTCTTTCAAAGGGTGAAGCCGGTTCTCACAAGATCCAGGGCATCGGAGCCGGGTTCGTACCTGATACCCTCGACACAAATGTATACGATGAGATCATTACTATAGATAACGAAGATGCTTTTGCAGAAGGAAAGAGATTCGCCGGAGCAGAAGGCATACTCGTAGGTATTTCTTCAGGCGCGGCTCTCAAGGCGGCATCGATACTTGCAGCAAGACCTGAAAACGCAGGCAAGAACATCGTGGCACTCCTGCCTGACTCAGGCGACAGATACCTTTCGACTCCGCTGTTTGCAGACTAGTCCGATGCAATGTTCAGCGTAGAAAGAGGGAAGTAAACGGACAGTAGATTGTTAAAATGTATACATTTATACAAATTTCGCTGTCTTTATAGACAAAAAGCCCCGTGATTTGTTAATATAATTAACAACACGAGGCTTTTTGCGTGCCTGTATTAAGCATGCAGAAGCCTGTATAGGTTAAAGGTATTATTTAAGGTTAATTATAAGGAGAAGCATTATGAGTTCATTTGTTGGTTTTATGAACAACATTCTGTATCAGCCGTACATCGTACCGCTGTTCCTGATCGCTGTAGGTATCTACTTCACGATCAGAACCAAGGGCGTACAGATCCGCATGTTCGGCGAGATGTGCAGAGTCGTTACTGAAAAGCCTTCGGATGACAAGTCGATCTCGTCATTCGGAGCCCTGATGGTTTCCACCGCTTCCAGAGTAGGTACAGGAAACATCATCGGTGTATGTACCGCTATCATCCTCGGCGGTCCGGGAGCAATCTTCTGGATGTGGATCACAGCTATCTTCGGCGGCGCAAACGCTTTCATCGAGTCCACACTGGCTCAGATCTACAAGAAGAAAGCTGATGACGGAACATTCTACGGCGGACCTTCCTACTACATGCAGAATGCTCTTGGAGCAAGATGGCTCGGAATCATCTTCTCCGTACTGATCATCTTTACATACGCAGTAGGATACAACATGCTCGCTGCATTCAACCTGCAGTCGACATTCGCTACCTTCAGCTTCTATCATGAGAAGACAACTCCGATGATCATCGGTATCATCCTCGCAGTGCTCTTCGCTGTCATCATTCTCGGCGGTGCTAAGAAGCTGACCAACGTTACCGGCGTTCTTGTTCCGGTAATGGGCGTTACATACGTACTGATCTCGATCGTAGTACTCGTTATGAACGCAAAGAACCTCGGAACAATGTTCGGAATGATCTTCGGAAGCGCATTCGACTTCCAGGCTATCTTCGGCGGATTCACAGGTTCCTGCATCATGTGGGGTCTCAAGAGAGGTCTCTACTCCAACGAAGCTGGTATGGGTTCTGCTCCTAACGCAGCTGCCAAGGCTGACGTAGCACACCCGGTAAAGCAGGGTCTCGTACAGACACTGTCCGTATTCATCGATACTCTGCTGATCTGCTCAGCTACAGCATTCATGTGCCTGTCCACTACAGGAGTTTCTCCTGCAAACTTCGTACTCGAGGACGGCGGAGCTGACGCAGCAGGATATGTACAGAGCTGCCTGCACACATCACTCGGCGGATTCGGACCTATCTTCATCGCTGTCTCGATGTCGCTGTTCGCATTCACCACACTGATCGGAAACTACTCATACTGCGAAGGATGTTTTGCATTCATCCTCAAGAGAGACATGAACAAGACAGAGCTGCTGATCTTCAGAGTCATCGCTATCGCACTCGTATTCCTCGGAGCTATCTCCTCCGCAGGTCTCGTATGGGATACAGCTGACATGTTCCAGGGTCTGATGGTAGTATGCAACATTCCTACTATCGCTATCCTTGGTGGAACAGCTATCAAGGCACTCAACGACTACACAGCACAGAAGAAGGAAGGCAAAGCACCTCACTTCCACGCTGCAGACATCGGCCTTACAGACGACAAGGTAGATTGCTGGAAGTAAGGTTTCCTCCGAATCATACGGCGTTGCCGTATGGACGGAAACCTTGATCTCACTCGACAAGCTCGTTCGATTGAAGGTTTCCTCCGAATCATACGGCTAATATAGCAGACGCATAAGAACACACTATATCCCATTCCTCTATATGAGGGATGGGATTTTTTTCGGGTAATGGCTAATTATCAATCAGCAAGCCCCTCGTTCTCTGTATATGGTGGGATGAATTGCAGAAATGAAAAATCTCTTTGACTGTTTATCATGCGGATGCTTTTCAGGCTGAATATCCAGCTTGCAGCAATAGTTCCTTTCAGTAGGACATATAGAGCAATGCTTCAAAATATGTCCTACTCTGGCGTGATCAAAAGCCGCTTCGTTATGGGCCTGGTAGGACATATAGAGCATGACTTCAAAATATGTCCTACTCTGACGTGATCAAAATCCGCTCCGTTATGGGCCTGGTAGGACATATAGAGCAAAACTCATCAAAATGACCTACTGAATCGCGCTCATTAACAGTGTCGGCATGCCTCCGGTAGGACATATAGAGCAAATCATCACGATATGTCCTACTCAGCATCTTCATACAAGACTCCTGATTGCAGGTATTAGACTGTTGAAGGGCAGAACACTTCCTTCCTGCGAAATAATTCCCCAAATGAGCCTTCGACAGAAAGGCATCGCGCCAGCCCGCGGAAAAAGCATCGCGCCAGCCCGCGGAAAATGCCACGCGCCCGTTCTGGACAGTATGCTACGCGCCCGTTCTGGACAGCATGCCACGTGCCCGTTTTGGACAGTATGCTTCGAGCCATTCTTTATATACCCTCAGATAATATGCTAAAATAACTATGTATGACTAAAATCATTTATATCGACGGCCTCCCGGTGGAGGTCACTAAGAAACGCATCAAGAGAATGACCATGCGCATCAAGGAACCGGACGCCCGGATCGTGATAAGCGCGCCGTATCTGACTCCTGACAGGGAGATCATTGCTTTCGTGCGGGCAAAACGCAGCTGGATCGACAACACTGTCCGCAGGGTGCTGCGCAAGGCTGAAGAGCATCCGGAGCCGGCCAGTACGGCAGAGAAGGAAGCAAGGCGCGCGGACCTCAAGAGGAGGATCGCTGCGAGGCTGCCCGAGATCGAGAGACGGACAGGCCTCAGGTGCAATGGATGGACGGTAAGGGACATGCATACAAGATGGGGGAGCTGCAACACCAGGACCCATCATGTCAACTTCAGCCTGATGCTGGCGACTAGATCTGATGCGGAACTTGACTATGTAATACTTCATGAACTCGTGCACACCGTGGTGCCGGGTCATGGGAAGGATTTCTATGCGCTGATGGACAGATTCATGCCGGGCTGGAAAGCAATCCGAAGAGGCATGAGAGCATAAAGAGCATAAAGAAATCATTACAACGAAGGAAAAACTGAATGGAAGTACCTCAGCTTATTATTGACCTTGCAATAATGCTGTCCACGGCGGCCGTGGTCACTATAGTCTTCAAGAGACTCAGGATACCGACTATCCTGGGCTACATTCTTGCGGGCTTTCTTATAGGGCCTAATTTCCCGCTGTTCATGGACATAGGGAGCAAGGCATCCATCGAGACGTGGAGTGAGATAGGTGTGGTCATCATACTGTTCCACATCGGGCTTGAGTTCGACTTCCACAAGATAGCGGACATAGGGAGTACGGCGATAGTCTCGGCTCTGGTCAAAATGGCAGGAGTGCTGTTCGTGGGATACGGCTTCGGGATGGCACTTGGCATGTCGGTAATGAACTCAGTGTTCCTCGGTGTGATGCTGTCCATCAGCTCGACAGTGGTCATCCAGAAATGCCTCGAGGAAATGAACCTTGCGAAGGAAAAATTCGCGGGCCTGGTAATGGGCTCGCTTGTAATGGAGGATGTAATAGCCGTCTTCATGATGGTCATCCTCACGACCATGTCGGTGAGCCGCGGAGGAGACGGCGGGAGCATCGCTCTGCACCTCTTCCTGATGCTGACATATCTTATCATCTGGCTCGTTCTCGGTATCTATTTTGTACCTACCTTCCTCGACAGGGTGATGGGGCTCATGAGCAACGAGATGCTGACTCTTCTGAGCCTCGGCTTCTGCTTTGTGATGGCGCTGCTGGCACAGGCGATCGGATTCTCGATGGAGCTCGGAGCGTTCCTGGCGGGCTCGTTCTTCGCCGGCACCAAGTATGTCGGAAGAGTCGAGCACGTGACTGCCGGCATCAAGGACATGTTCGGTGCCATCTTCTTCCTGTCGGTAGGCATGATGGTAGACCCTGGCATAATCGCAGAGAGATGGACATCCATAGTACCGATAGCCCTGATAGCAGTTGTGGCAAAACTCATTTTCGCTACGATCGGCATGACGCTTTCCGGTCAGGACATTGAGACCGCCGTTCGCGGTGGAGTTTCGCTTGCGCCTATCGGAGAATTCTCGTTCATCATAGCCAGCCTGGGTATATCTCTCGGAGTGATGGAGGAGTACCTGTATCCTGTGATCGTGGCATCATCGATACTCACCATCATAGCTACGCCTGTAATGATCAGGAACTCAGACAGGATAGTGACGATGGTAACAGGGCTCATACCTGAAAGACTGAGGCGCAAGATAGACGACTACACATCGGATGACCAGGATGCTGAGGAGCATACATCAGAATGGAAAATAGTGCTTAAGGACCTGTTCCTTAAGATAGTGATATACGGAAGCATCATGCTCGTGACCGTGATCGCGGGCTGCAGGCTGCTGCAGCCTCTCCTTGCCGGAGTGACCGGCGAGAGAGCTTCGAAAATCATAGTTACAGTGCTCATATATGCTGTCATGATCATTTTTGCCCGTCCGTATCTGGGAGTCCGCAGCGTGGCTTTCACGCAGCTGTGGATGGACAGGCTCAGTAACCGCCCGCCTCTTGTGGTGCTCGTAATGCTCAAGTTCGCGATCATGATGGCGATAGCGGTCACGCCGCTCATACTGCTGTTCAACATAAGAGGACTTCTCCTTCTGCTTGCACCGGCTGCCATCTTCCTTCTGACGCGGTCGGACTTCATTGCGACATATTATCTGCAGCTGGAGACGAGGTTCCTTGCAAATCTCAATCAGAAGACGATGGAAGAGCGCGGCGGCAGCAGAGACACAAGCCACTGGCTCGAGGAGGACTACAGCATATTCAGCTGGATCGTTCCTGAACGGGCATCATATGCGGGCAGATCCATACAGGACCTCGCATGGGGCCGCAACGAAGCTGTATATGTCGTCAAGATAAGGCGCGGAGAAAAACGTATGACGATGCCTTCTGCCAGAACTGTCCTCCAGAGCGGCGATAAAGTGTATGTAATAGGGGACAGGCAGTCGCTTGAGACTTTCAGCAAAACTATCGAAACGAATGACATGACCGCGATCAGGACTCTTAAGGATTTCCTCGACGGAGCATATCCGGATGAGGAGCATGCACTGGCCTGTGCAGCGATCAGAGTCAGAGGTACCGAGCCGTATGTCGGAAAATCTATACGGAAGAGCGGCATCAACGCCAGGACCCGCTGCATGATCCTCGGAATCGAGCGAGGCGGCTATGCTACTACGATGCCGGATGCCAATATGCTTATCGAGGAGGGGGACATCCTGTGGATAGTCGGAGCAAATGCGGATGTGAGCCGTATCGCTTCCCACTCAGTCGGTAAAGCAGGCACGCACAGAGACACAATGGTTCTCAAGGCGGCAGAGATCAGGGACAGGATGTAGAGGAACAATAATGAACTGGGAACTTATATCACATTACGCACTCCCGCCTCTTGTGGGAGCGGTCATAGGCTATTTTACGAATCTTATAGCGGTCAAAATGCTCTTCTTCCCACATGAGGAGAAGAGGATTTTCGGGTGGCGCGTACCTTTTACTCCGGGAGCGATACCTAAGGGAAAGGCAAGGCTTGCAAAATCCGCGGGCAAGATCGTCCAGAACGAGCTTTTCACGCGGGAGGATATATCCAGCAAGCTGCTGACCGAAGAGGTCGAGAAGCCGCTTATCGACAGAGTGATGGCCATTCTCGGTGAGAACATAAATGAGATCGGTTCGACGCTTGCCGGAAGCAGGAAAAAATATGACAGGCTTGAAAAGACTTTTGTGGAACTTCTGGAGACCAAGATAACCGAAGCCATCCATAAGATGGATATCCCGGGGGTCGTGACTGAAGAGGGCGGCCGCATGATCAAAGAGCAGGCGCAGAATTCGAGGATCCTGAGAGTCCTCGTCAACGACAGCCTGGTCGACAGGGTCATGAGCAACGTCAGCGAGAAGATGGAGGAGTTCATCGACGCGAGGGGGCCTGCCATGGTCAATGAGATAACGGAGAGCAGGATACATGACCTCGGGAACAGGACCCCGCTGCACGTTCTTGAGCTCGCAGGATACAGCGAAGAGTATGTGAGAAAGAAGATCACTGAGGCATACAGGGAATCCGTTGTAAATGCCGTCAATTCGGCGCTGAAGCGGATCAATGTCGCTTCGATCGTAGAGGATAAGATCAATTCGATGTCGGTAGCCGAGCTTGAGAAGGGCGTCATGATGGTCATGAAGAATGAGCTCAACATGATCGTCAGTTTGGGCGGGCTGATCGGGCTGGTGATCGGCTGCATCAACATATTCATCTGACCGGAAGCCTATAGATAATGGTGAGCAAAATGCAGGAACATGAAGAGGTAATAAAGAAGATAAAGGCTGCAGCTGATGCCGGCGTGCTTGAAGAACTGGCAGGAAAGGCATCTGCAGACTATGTGGTGTTTGAGAATGTCCGCAAGGTGTATCACGTCGGCGAGGTCGACATAGAAGCGCTTGCGGATGCTTCTTTCAGTGTCGGAAAAGGCGAGCTTGCAGTAGTTGTCGGTGAATCGGGAGCGGGCAAAACGACGCTTCTCAATATCCTCGGCGGAATGGATACTCTGACAAGCGGCAAAGTCATTCTCGACGGGAAAGAGATAAGCGGGATGAGCCTGAGAGAGCTGACAAATTACAGAAGATACGACATAGGGTTCGTCTTCCAGTTCTACAATCTGGTCCAGAACCTGACGGCTCTTGAGAATGTCTCTCTCGCAACCCAGATATGCAAAGACCCGCTCGACCCGGCAGAGACACTGAAGGCGGTCGGTCTCGGAGACAGGATGAACAACTTCCCTGGACAGCTGTCAGGAGGCGAGCAGCAGAGAGTGGCGATAGCCAGAGCTCTGGCCAAGAACCCGAAGCTGCTTCTCTGTGATGAGCCTACGGGAGCGCTCGACTACAACACGGGCAAGCAGATACTTCAGCTCCTTCAGGACCAGGCCAGGAACTCGGGCACGACTGTAATAATCATCACGCACAACAAGGCGATAACGCCGATGGCGGACCGCGTCATCAGCGTCAGAAGCGGGAGGGTGCAGGATATAGAGATCAATCCGGACCCTGTACCTGTATCTGAGATAGAGTGGTAGAGACAGATTGAGCCGTGTACCGGGGGCTTTGACGATCAATGCTTAAGAAGTCTACTTTGAGAGAAATAAAGACATCTCTTGCGAGATATCTTGCGATCTTTGCGATCGTGGCTCTTGGAGTGGGCTTTTTCTCAGGCCTCAGGGACTGCAAGGCTTCGATGGTAAGCACTGCGACCCGATACATCAATGAGCACAACATGTATGATTATCAGCTGATCTCGACCTACGGCATAGATGATGAAAGTGTTGATCTGGCCAAAAAGGCCGAAGGCGTCTCGGGCGCGGAGGGATCCGTGCAGGTAGACGTTCTGGCTGAATCGGGAGGCGGCGACGAAGCGGCTCTCAAGGCGATATCTCTGCCTGAAAACATAAACACTTTGCGCGTCGTAACGGGAAGACTGCCTGAGGCGGCTGACGAGTGCGTGGTGGATGACTACCACATAGACAGTGCGGGGTACCGTGAAGGCGACACTATCGTCCTTACGGATTCAAACGATGAAGACACGCTCGAACAGTTTAAGAGCAGGGAATACAAGATAGTCGGAACGGTCAACACTCCTGTATATCTTGACTACCAGCGCGGCTCGACGGACATAGGCAACGGGAGCCTTGAGACATTTTTCTTCATCGACAGGGACTCATTCGACACTGATTATTACACCCAGCTGTATCTGACACTCGATGGGGATGGGCAGCCTTTCACCAAGGAGAAAGAGGACCAGCTTGAGGCCGCGGAAGACAGCATGAAGGATCTTGCTGAGAAGATAACTGCAGCAAGGCGGCAGACTGCCATGGCGGATGCTCAGGAAGAGCTGGATGAAAAGAAACAGGAATACGAAGATAATCTGGCAAAGTATGAAGATGAGAAAGCCAAAGCTGAAAGAGAGATGGACAAGGCGGAGGCTGAGCTCAATAAAGGCCAGAAACAGATAAACAGTGCACGGAATAAGGCAAAGTCCGCTCAGGCTGATCTTGAAAAGAAAGAAGGCGAGCTGTCGGGACAGCTCGATAAAGTGAATTCCGGGATAAGTCAGCTGAATGAGGGCAAAGCGAAGGCGGAAGCAGGTCTGAAACAGGCACAGGAGACTGCCGCAGGACTCAGGCAGCAGAAGGCGGCACTGCAGGCGCAGCTTGAGCAGGCAGAGGCGGCCGCGGATGCGGACCCTGAAAATGCAGAGGCAGCTGCTGCGGCAGAGCAGCTCAGGGGCAGCATCGCCCAGCTGGATGCGGGGATAACTGCTGCAGATGAAGGCGCTGCGCAGGCGTCGTCAAGCCTTAAGGACATCAACAACCAGCTTGCAAAAGCTGAGGCCGGAAAGAAGCAGCTTGAAGATGGCATCTCGCAGGTCGAGGGCGGCCTGGAGCAGACTCAGGACGGGCTCAGTGAGATCAGCAGGCAGCAGAGGAAGATAGACCAGGGCCGCAGGACCCTCAGAAGCGAGAGGAACAGGGCGGAGACTGAATTCGAGAAGGCTGAAAGAGAACTTGCCGATGCTGAAGACAAGCTGAATGAAGCGCAGGAAAAGATCGACGACATGGAAAAGGGCAACTCGTATGCTCTGTCACGCATGGACAATGCCGGCTATTCGTCATTCGACAGCAACTCCAGCATAGTCAGCAACATAGCCAAGGTATTCCCTGTATTCTTCTTTCTGATCGCGGCTCTTGTCTGCATGACTACGATGACCAGGATGATAGACGAGCAGAGGACGCAGATAGGCATCCTCAAGGCGCTCGGATACAGCAACGCACAGATAGTGGGCAAGTACATGTTCTACTCCGGCAGCGCTGCATTCCTTGGAGCAGTCACCGGGTTCTTCATAGGCTGCAAGGTCTTCCCTGCGGTCATATGGGATGCATACACTATGATGTACGATTTCAGCGATGACGTGGATTATATAATCGACCCGAAGCTCGGACTCATTTCACTTACAGCAGCACTCCTGTGCTCGATGGGAGCGACATGGGTATCTATATCCCGCGACTTCAAAGTGGCACCTTCTGAGCTCATCAGGCCGAAGACACCGCCTGCAGGCAAAAGGATACTGCTTGAGAGGATAAAGCCTCTGTGGTCCAGGATAAGTTTCCTCTACAAGGTGTCGATCAGGAACATCTTCAGGGACAAGAAGCGTTTCCTCATGATGGTCATCGGAGTCAGCGGGTGCACAGCTCTGCTGATTGCCGGCATAGGAATAAGGACCACTGTCGGCCTTGTCGCAGAGCATCAGTTCAACGAGATATCCCTGTATGACTTCAACGTTGTGTTCAGCAAGAATATGACTGCTGCAAGGCAGGCGGATTTTCTCGACTATATGAAAGAAGAAGCGGATGTCAGCCCGGAGGAAGTGTTCTTCATGCATCAGGCTGAGGTCAGCGTCGAAGGCGGAGGCACCTCGTTTGACGTAAGCTGCACTGCAGCCGATCCGGGAGAATTCGGCAGGTTCATAGACCTGCATGCGGGCAGCGAACCTGTACAGTTCCCTGGTGACGGAGAAGTAGTCATCGTGAAGAAGATAAACCATGACTACGGCATAAATACCGGCGACACGATAAAGATAAGGGACGGCTTCAGGGAAGCGGAGTTTACCGTATCCGGCGTGAGCGACAATTATGTCTATGACACTGTCTACATGAGCATGGATACGTATGAAAAAGCTTTCGGCAAAAAGGCGGAAATAAAGACGGCACTCGTCCAGCTTAAGGGCGGACAGGCCGCAGCAGTATCGGGAGAGGAAGATGAGAAGGCGCTTCTGTCTGATGAAGAGATCAGAGCGAAGTCAACAGAGGCAGCCAATTACGAGCATACTGCCGCTGTTTCGGTAACGATGGATGTAAGAGAAAGTGTGGGCAAAATGATGGAGAGCCTGGACATGGTAGTCTATGCTGTCATACTGTCTGCTGCGCTCCTTGCGTTCATAGTGCTGTACAACCTTACAAATATCAATATAACTGAGAGGATCAGGGAGATAGCGACCATCAAGGTGCTCGGCTTCAATCAGCTCGAGGTGTCGCAGTACGTGTTCCGTGAGAATCTCTTCCTTACAGCTATCGCCGCCGTGGTCGGGATACCGCTCGGAAAGTGGCTGCTTGCCTACTGTATCGACAACATAGTGGTCAAAATGATATACTTCGAGCCGAGAGTCACCAACCTGAACATACTGACGGCGGTGGCGCTGACATTCGCCTTTGCGGCATTTGTCAATCTGGCGATGCAGAGGAGACTCCGCAACGTATCCATGACAGAGTCTCTTAAGTCGGTAGAGTAATATATGGAAGCGGGCACAGTCAGATCCCTGCTGCTCGCGTCCTCGGAAGCACAGAATACCTTTACAGGTGCTCCCTGCGGAATACTCCCATCAGGGACTGTCTGTGCCCGTTTCATAAATGAATGCTAATAACACAACAACGGAGGAATCAGGAAAATGAAGAAGTTTACTATCGAGATGGAAGACGGCGGCATCATGAAGGGCGAACTCTATGAAGATATCGCACCTAAGACTGTTGAGAATTTTGAGAAACTCGCCAACAGCGGATTCTATGACGGCCTCATCTTCCACAGAGTCATTCCGGGATTCATGATCCAGGGCGGATGTCCTGAGGGAACAGGCATGGGCGGCCCGGGATACACTATTCCGGGAGAGTTCACAGCCAACGGTTTTAAAAATGACCTTAAGCATGAGAGAGGCGTTCTCTCCATGGCAAGGGCAATGAACCCGAATTCAGGCGGATCACAGTTCTTCATCATGACAACTACATCACCTCATCTTGACGGACAGTATGCTTCGTTCGGAAGAGTAACAGAGGGAATGGAAGTTGCTGACAAGATCGTAATGAGCAAGAGAAACAGAATGGACAAGCCTCTTGTTGATCAGAGAATGAAGAGCATCAGAGTAGAGGACTAGTTCCTTTCCGGCTCCGGAATCATATACATGCATAATAAAAGTGTGTCTTTACAGGCCGCCTCTGCGGCAGCCTGCCGGGACACACTTTTCGTTTACAGTTCATGAACACTGTCAGAAGAGCTCTTTACGTTACGGATGATATCTATCACTTTGCCCCTGAAGATGACAGGAAGGAGATCGATCTCTTCCTGCCTGTATACGATGGCATTGCAGTGCCTGTTGAAAGGCTGCAGGATGATGTCATCTCCGTTCCTTACGAGCTTGCGGCATATGGTGCCGGCCCCGGGAGAAGATACTACGACGATATCTTCTGAGGCCGGTTCACTGTCGGCTCTGATTATGACAACATCACCGGGTTCTATGTACGGCGACATGCCTGAATCTATGATCGTTACGCCGTAGCACTTATCCGCATCAGGAGTGTTGTCCGGAAGGACGGCAAAATGCGTTACTATATCCGCCGGGTCAGGTTCGTGCGCAACTGAATCCGGGGATCTGTAAACAGGGATATATCTCAGCGCGGAGTCCCTTACAACATCAGGGGCATCAGTCCAGTTGTCCGGTACAGGCCTGCTGCCGAAAATATCTGCAGCATCGGGGCTGATAAGATCCTTGAGAGGGATCTGCATATAGTCCGCGGCGGTCTGAAGTGAGTCGTATCTTGGCCTGGTGCCTTTGCGCCAGCGGGATATCATGCCCTTGGACAGACCGGATTCTCTTTCAAACCGCGACTGTTTAATGTTGTGCTGTTGACAATATTCATCGATTTTATCAAGAAAACTCACAATAATTACCTCCACAGGGGCAAAACGATGAAAACAATCGGCGTTTTTGTGTTGACGGACTCAGTTTTCGCTGATAAAATCAATAATGCGATGAAAATATTCATCGGTTTTGCAAAAACCGCCGAAAAATACTATTAAAATTGTTCCTAGCAGCTCAATTTTGACATATTTTAAGCGGTTTTTCAATTACTCTGATGAATTTGTACATCTTTTCACCCGATAGTTTCCCTCGTTGACATTAACGGTCAGTGAGCGTAAAATATCTCAGTCAGCCGCTGAATTGCATGTATGGCTGGCCAAGCAGTTCGGGTCCGATATCCTGCTTGTAAAATACTAAAACCAAAGGAGATTCTTAATATGCAATTCATTAAAAATGAGCTGGACGATTACCGCGTTCTTCTGCGTAACGTCCCGTCGCTCGTAGTCACTTTGTTCGTCGTGAGCGTTATCATGATGAACCTTCTCGCCAACAAGGAACTGCTTTCCGTCAAATACTTCGCACTCGACTGCGGATTTGCCCTCAGCTGGATAAGTTTTCTGTGTATGGATATGATATGCAAGCGTTTTGGCCCTAAGGCAGCGGCCAAGATCTCTATTCTTGCGCTTGTGATCAATCTGTGCGCGACACTCATATTCAAGGTCATGTCTATGACACCGGGAATGTGGGGAGAATATTATTCCACGGGCATGACAGAGGTCAATGACGGACTCAACGCAACATTCGGCGGCAGCTGGTATGTCGTTCTCGGCAGCAGCACCGCGATGCTCGCAGCTGCGATCTGCAACTCCCTTATCAATCAGACGGTTGCAAAACATCTGAAGTACGGCGGCTACAGAGCGTTCGCGATGAGATCCTTCATTTCCACAGGTATCGCACAGTTCGTAGATAATCTTGTTTTTGCCCTGATCGTTTCATATCACTTCTTCGGGTGGAGCGCTGCCCAGGTGTTGGTATGTTCACTGACAGGAGCTGTGGCTGAACTTCTCTGCGAGGTAGTATTCAGCCCTGTAGGCTACCGTGTAAGCCGCCAGTGGGAAGCTGAGCATGTCGGACAGCAGTATATTGACTATACTGAAAAAGCAGGACATGCTGCGGCTGTAGCAAATTAAGGAGCGGGCAATGAGAGTTCTTATAACCGGTTCGTCCGGAGGCATAGGAAGAGCGACCGCTGAATACTTCCTGAAGAAGGGCCATGAGGTCCACGGTCTGGATCTCGCGGGAGCCGACGAAGGTCTGCTTAAATACTCTGAGAGTGCAGACTGCAGCGGCACCTATCATCACCATACGGCGGATATAACCGATACGGCCTCGATACGCGCAGGTCTGCCTGAAGGCTTCCTTCCTGAGGTGCTCATAAACTGCGCCGGGATACAGGAAGGCGAGAGGGACATAGATGTCAATCTCAAGGGCATGATCAATATCACTGAGATGCTCGCGGTGAATAACGAAGAGATAAAGTCCGTTGTAAATATTGGATCGGCGAGCGGCCACACGGGATCCGAGTTCCCGGAATATGCCGCAAGCAAGGGCGGCGTCCTTGCGTACACCAAGAACGTTGCTCTGAGGATAGCTCCGCGGGCCATATGCAACAGCATAGACCCGGGCGGGGTGACGACTGAGCTCAACCGAGTCGTGATGGATGACCCTGTCCTGTGGAACAGGATCATGGAGCTGACTCCTCTCAAGAGATGGGCATCAGCCGAAGAGATCGCTGAGTGGATATATTTCGTAGGCGTCACCAACAGGTTCATGACAGGCCAGAACCTCCTTATAGACGGAGGGGAAGCCGGCAGGGCGGAGTTCGTCTGGCCGGAGTAACTGTGCTGTCAGGCGGGATGCCGTGATTGACCGGCTGCATATGGATAAACTATAATAATGCAGAACTGTGATCTTTATGGTCACAGTTTTTTATTGATGTGAAGAACACAGCCGGAAGGAAATACGGGGGATTTAAATGTATTCCGTGGAATTTGACAGCGGCTCATCCAGGAGCCTGTATGTACAGATATATGATTATCTGAAGAAGGAACTCGCAGACGGAAGGATAGCACAGGGAGAGAGGCTGCCTTCGATCCGCAATATGGCAAAAATGCTGGGCGTCAGCGTCACAACTGTCAGGATGGCATATGATCAGCTGATCGTGGAAGGATATCTTGAGAGCAGACCTCAGTCCGGCTATTACGCCATCCAGGGCTCATGGGACGGCGCAGCTCATGGCGGAGGAACAGACGGCGCCTATGCGCATCCTGTCACGGTCACTCAGGCCGAGGAACATCAGAACGACATGATGTACGACCCGGAATCCTTCGATTTTGTCAAATGGAAGAAGTGCATGGCGAGCGTCCTTAACGATACGCCGGAGCTGCTTCTGTCAGAGGGAGACCGCCAGGGGGAGCCTGCGCTGAGAACTGAGATAGCATCGTATCTGTATAAATCAAGAGGGGTCGTCTGCGGCCCGGAGCAGGTAGTCATAAGCGCCGGTACTCAGCAGCTGGTGACACATATAGCCAGGATACTCAAAGTAATGGGCATCACTCTTGTGTGCACGGAAGACCCGGGATATGAACCGGCGAGCAGGATATTCGGCGACAGGGGTTTTGCGATAAGCAGCATTCCGGTAAGAAGCGACGGAATAGAGATAGAAAAGCTGCCGGCAAATATAAGATCGGCAGTATATGTCAGCCCGCAGAACCAGTTCCCGACGGGTGCGCTGATGCCGATAGGACGGAGACACAGACTTCTTGAGTGGGCGGATGCCAACGACAGCATCATCATCGAGGATGACTATGACAGCGAGCTGAGGTACTTCGGCATGCCTGTGCCGGCTCTGCAGGGACTCGACGGCGGGAAGAGGGTCGTATACATAGGATCATTCACATCCACACTTTTCCCTGCGGTCAGGATCAGCTACATGGTGCTGCCGCGTGACATGATATCCATATATGAAACGATGAAGATGGACTATGACCAGACCTGCTCCAAGACTGAGCAGCTCACTCTGGCCCTGTTCATGCAGAGGGGCTTCTACGGTGCCAATCTGAGGAAGATACGGAATCTGTACTCGCATAAGCTGCGTGAAGCCATGGACGCGATCGGAGAGCACGGAGGAAAGGATGGTTTTGCCTCAGCGGAAAACACCCGCTCGGGCATAAACATCATACTCAGGATAGATACCGGAGGTGCCGGCGGGGATGAAAAGGAAACTGCCGGCAGGCTCATAGACGATGCTGCAGGGCTCGGGATCAAGGTGAGGAGCATCCCGCAGCTCTCGCATGACGGGCTGATATACCTGATATTCTATTACAATCAGATACCTGCCGGTGAGGTAAAGGCGTCAGTGCAGAAAATGCTGTCGGCTTTCAGGCAGACTGTGAGGGGAAACTGAAAATGAAGAGAACAACGCTTTGCTACATAGAGGACAGAGGAAAATGGCTGATGCTGTACAGAAACCGCAAGCCTGAGGACCCGAACGAGGGGAAATGGCTCGGTATAGGCGGCAAGATAGAGCCGGGCGAGACTCCGGATGAATGCAACAGACGCGAGGTCATGGAGGAGACAGGTCTCAGGCTCGGATCGGCGCATTTCTGCGGCGTAATACATTTCCGCGCGGATGTGTATGAAGATGAGGACATGTACCTGTATTACTCTGACGATTTTGCACCGGCTGACCCGGCTGCGGCGGAGCTGTACCGTGCGGAAGGCATCTGCACCCTGCCTGAATGTGATGAGGGCGAGCTGAGATGGATAGATGAGTCTGAGATAATGGGCCTTCCGATGTGGGAAGGGGACCGGGTATTCCTGGGAAAACTTCTTGCCGGCGAGCGTGAGATATCCCTGACTCTGAGTTATACCGGAGAGAAATGCACGGTAATCGGAAAGTAGAAAAAAATAATAGAATTCCTGACGTTTGAGTAGAGCTATCTAACGTCATATGTGGTATGATAGAAGAAGCCTGAGGGGCACATATAGTGCCTGCAGGCTTCTTGTCTTATTCTGAGGCATAAGGCGGGAGATATTCAGGATGCAGCCCGGAAGGAGTTTTCATATATACCGGAATGGAAGAAAACAGACAGGACAAAGACCTTAAACAGGCAGAACTGAATAAAGAGGCTGAAGGCACGACTTCCAGAGTCACAAGGCATACCTGGATCGGCGACAAGGATGAGGTCAGACCTGACGGTGCCGGCCGGCCGGTTACACGCGCGACTTTTGCAGATACTGACATGAGCGGCACCAGGATGATCAGAACGAAAATCGTCGAGAGGCCGAAGAAGCCATACAGAGGCTTCATTACGGACGAGGAGATCAGCCAGGCTGAGGCAGCGGCGGAAATCGACCGCAGAGCCATCGCCGAGAGCAGAGCTGCAAGGGAAGGAATGGCCCAGACAAGGATATACAGCGGCTTCGGCGAGCCTGAGACAACTGAGAAGACTGAGGACAAAGCTGACAAAACGGCGGAGGAACCGCAGAAGCCTAAGGCCCGCAGGAAGAAAACAGTAAACATCCAGATCGCAGACAACAAAAAGTTCAGACGTCTGGTAGTGCTGCTTGCTGTCTTTATTGTTTTGCTTGCATTTGAAATAAGTTTTGCAGTCATGAAAGCGAGGACGGCTGCTCTGCCGGGAAGCACTGCAAAGCTCAGGAGCAAAACGGAGACTGTGCAGGCGAATAATACAACGCTGCAGGAATCGATCGACAAGATCGGCGACTATGATGATGTAAAGGTTAACAGGGATTCATGGCAGAAGATAAGGGATCAGCTCGCGGAATAAGAATAAGTGACACGCTGCTCAAAGCTCTGGCTGCGCTTATAGTTATCACGCTAATCGCAGCTGTATTCGTCGTGCCAAAATACGGCAAGGTCTTCAAGGCATACGTGGCTGCCAGATCCGAGTACAAGGCGGCACAGGCCGGCTATGCAGCGGCGGAGCAGAAGAATGCTGATCTGTCTCAGACACTTGAAGAGATGGAAAGCATGAAGGCTGAGTCGGATAAGCTTTCTGCTGAGGTATTCAGGCTGGCTGCACAGACTGAAAAAGAAATACAGGAAGGCACGAGCACCAAGAAGATCTGCTACATAACTCTTGATGACGGCCCGTATAACAGGGGCAAGGAATTCCTCGATCTGTTCAATAAGTACGGTGTCAAGGCGACTTTCTTCCTGACTACTGCAAACGGCGACAAGCTGCCTGACCAGGCGGATCTCTCCGCAACATCGATGTATCCGGAGTATATTAAATTCGGACACACCATCGGCAACCACACTTACTCCCACGACTACGGACAGGGCGGCATATACTCAAGCGCTGAAGCATTCATGGATTCCGTCAACAAACAGCAGAAATTCACTGAGGAAGCTACCGGCGGTGCATATACTCCTAAGATCGTAAGGTTCCCGGGCGGATCCGGCGAGGCCGGTGCAACTGCTGACGACATCAAGGACGCTCTCAGAAAGGCGGGCCTTGGATGGGTCGACTGGACAGTCGATTCCGGAGACAGCTGGGGCTCAGACAGGGCAAGTGCAGAACTGATCAAGAGCAATATCAGGGAAGCTGCCAAAGATCAGAAAATAATGGTAATACTCTGCCACGAATGGAGCAAGGATTCGCTTGAAGCGATGCCTTCGGTCATAAGATACCTTGATAAAAAAGGCTACATCTTCCTGCCGCTCTTCCCAGAGAGCGTGATGGTACAGAAGTAGGGCAGCCGGAAAAGGCTATAGGAGATCGAGGGTGTACACTGGCATCACATCTGCACAGCGAACACTTTCTGAAGCGGCATCACATTTCATTATATAAAAAAGAAAAATAATAAATAAGGGCTTAGCTCATCGTTCGAAGTGAGAATCCGCAGAAATCGCTATAGGTTAATTCGCGATTTCGAGGACTCGAACGCAGAACGCATGAGCTAAGCCCTTATCTTTTAACTTGTATTACTATTATTGTGTGCCGTTCAGCTAAAGTGTGAGGTCTCCGTCTTTGACCCATCCGAGCTTTCTGCAGCCCATGTTGATCAGAGGTGCAAGGATAGCCGGAAGCACGAAGCAGATGAGAATGAGTCCCAGCCAGTCCATGCCGGTAATGGCTGTCTTGGTGCCTGCTGCGATATCTGCTACCCATCCTGAATAAACGCCTATCTGACCTACGAATCCGCATGTTCCCATGCCGCTCGATACAGGAGCTCCGTTCATCTCGAGGTGGAAAATGCAGGTCGCTATAGGACCTGTAATAGCGGATGCAAGAGTAGGACCTATCCATATTCTAGGGTTCTTGACTATGTTGCCCATCTGGAGCATCGATGTGCCGATGCCCTGTGAAACGAGGCCGCCCCACTTGTTCTCAGGGAATGACATTACTGCAAATCCTATCATCTGAGCACAGCAGCCTGCTACTGCGGCGCCGCCTGCGAGTCCGGTAAGACCGAGTGCTGCGCAGATAGCTGCAGATGAGATAGGGAGGGTAAGTGCTACTCCTACGATGACGGATACCAGGATGCCCATCATGAAAGGTCTGAGTTCGGTAGCCCACATGATCAGTGTTCCGACCTTCATTGCTGCGGCGCCGAGAGCCGGAGCCCACCATGCCGACAGGCCTACGCCTACTCCGATAGTTACGAGTGGAGTAACAAGAATATCTATTTTGGTCTCACCCTGAACGGCTTTGCCTACCTCGGCAGCAATGATCGCTATGAACAGTACGGCAAGTGGGCCGCCTGCACCTCCGAGTCCGTTGGCTGCGAATCCTACCGTAGCGAGTGAGAAGAGAACGAGCGGCGGGCACTTGAGAGCATAGCCTATTGCTATTGCCATTGCAGGACCTGTCATGGCCATGCACAGACCGCCTACCGTGTAGTCAACTCCGCTGACATTGCAGATCGGGTTGGTCAGAAAACCGATATGGAACTGAGTTCCGAGTGTGTTGATGATGGTTCCGATCAGCAGCGAGCAGAACAGACCCTGAGCCATTGCGGAAAGGGCGTCTATTCCGTAGCGCTTTGCGCTGATCTCGATGTTCTTGCGTTCAAGAAATGCCTTGAATGATGAATTGCCGGAATCCTTTGTCATTTTGCAGTACTTCCTTTATAATGTTAGATGCTTGTAATGCTGGCATATACTGTGGTTTTGCTTGCCATAAAACCTATATGTATGGCATACTGACATGAGGTCAGCATACTGACGAGAATTATACCACAGAAACGCTGATAATAGAGGCAATAATTGAGGCAATAATTGCTCTAAATTACCGACAATATTAAGAATTGATTCATAACAGAAGGGAGTCCCTGATGAATAGAGACGAAACCATGAGACAGGCACCTGTAAGAAAGAAGAAGGGCTGCGGTCCTTTCCTGCTGGTGCTTATTCTTGTTCTTGCTCTCCTGGTAGGAGTAGGCGGATGGTACACAATGGGCCTGAGAGCGGTAGAGCCGGGCAACGAAGAAGCGGTTGTGGTCGAGATTCCTAACGGATCCGGAGCATCAATGATCGTCGAAATTCTTGACGAAGCCGGGCTGGTAAGGAACAAGACCTGCGCCAAGATAAATGCCAAGATAGGCGGCTACAACAGTCTTCAGGCCAATACATATATTTTCAACAAGGGAATGTCATTCCAGCAGATAATGAAGGTCATAAACGAAGGCAACTTCGACTATCTGTCCAAGGAATCTGTAGAGGTAAAGGACGGAGCCAGACTGACTCAGGTCGCTGCAGCCATCTCCGAACAGCTGCCGTATTCATCTGATGAGATACTCGCAAAATGGAATGACAAGGAATACCTGAACCAGCTGATCGAAAAGTACTGGTTCCTTACTGACGACATCCTCAGCAAGGACGTGATGAATCCTCTTGAAGGATATCTCTATGCGGATACGTATTTTGTAACATCCGGAAGTGACACGATTGAAGGATTCACAGAGATGTGCCTCGACAGAATGGACAGCGAGCTGACAGCTAGAAAGGATCAGATTGAAGCATCAGGCTTCTCGGTACATGAATTCCTGACACTGACTTCAATAGTTACCAAGGAAGCGACATCAGCTGACCAGGCTGCAGTAGCCGGCGTATTCATGAACAGACTCGATCAGGGAATGTCACTCGGAAGCGATGTAACCGTAGGATACATCTTCGACATCGACAGAGTAGAGCTCAAGCAGAGCCAGCTCGACAGCGACAACCCGTACAACACCCGTAAGTTCGCGGGACTGCCTCCGGGGCCAATCTCTACAGTTATCGGAGATGCTATGGATGCAGTTCTGAACTATGAGAAGTCCGAAGACCTGTTCTTCTTCGCAGATGAGAATGGTAAGGTACACTTCTTCAAGACCCAGGAGGACTTCAGCCAGGGCATTGAGGATATCGGGCTACTGAAGGACGATCCGGAGACTGAGGATCAGTAGGGCAGGACCGCAAAACCGCAGGGCGGCCATAAGAACTTGACAATTTGAGCGATTTGCGCTTGTGTGACAAGTTTTGCCCTCCGGAATTCATGTGATATAGGCAAAATAACAGTAAAACCTTGTACTATTCGGCGTTTCGCGCGAAATTGACAAGTTTTCAAAAGGAAAAACTTGTCAATTTGCGGAAATTCTGTGAAAAGTACAAGGTTTTTGCATTTGTGCCGGCTAAAAGCAACCAAACAAGGGGTTCAACCTTGACAAATTCATGAGAAAAAGGGAATTTGTACAAGGTGCAGGTATGTCTGTGTCAGTCTTGCTTATGGATCAGTGTATCTGCGGCTGCTGATGCGGTCGACCAGCACATCTGAAGGTTGTAGCCGCCGGTGATGCCGTCCGCATCGATTGCCTCCCCGATAGCGTAAAGACCCGGGAACCTCTTAAGCTGCATGGTGGCTGTGTCGATCTCATCGAGAGAGATGCCGCCGGCCGTTACCATGCCGTTATCATCAACGGATGAAATGATGAAGTCGTCCGAAATCAGAAGGCCGGCGAGTACGGATGTACGGACATCGCCTGACGGACCTCGTGACCGCGATTCGAGGACTTTCTGCATGCGCTTCGGCAGGTCCTCCATGGCACGTCCATAACTGATAGACAGGGTGCCGCCGGGCTCAGCATATCTTGAAATGTTCAGAATGACAGGCCCTGAGAAACCGCGGTGGGTGAACAGGAGGTCGCCCGTCATGCGGGCAGCCATTTTACCGTGGCCGCCCGGAGCCGGTGAAGCTGTCTGCTGTCCGGCGTCTTCCGTCTGCCTGCCGGCAGTGCTGTCAGCCCGTGATTCTCCGGGTTCAAATACAGTAACGGTCACATCCTCAAGGGTTATTCCGCTCAGCTCCTCGTATGGATAATCTTCCGGATAGACCGGTGCGAGGGCAGATCTCTGTGGAGTGATGCTGACGCCAAGTTCTTCAAGTATCCTGAAAACGGATCCGTCTGATCCTGTCTCCGGGAACGTTATGCCGCCGGATGCTACCACAACACTCTCCGCAGTAAGATCCGAAGCAGGGGAGACGCTGACTTTCCATCCTTCATCGCACTGGCTGATGCCGTGAACCTCCGTATCCTTTCTGATTTCCCAGCCATTTGATTCCGCCTTTTCAAGAAAGAGATTGAGAATATCCGACGCCTTGTGAGAGGCAGGGAACACCCGGCCTGCATCTGCAAGGTCCCATGAATAAACCGGTTCACCTTTGCTGTTGGCGAGTGGAATACCGTTCTCCTCGAGCCATGAGGCGATGTCAATGTTGTTGTGCCTATAGAGGACCTTTCTGAGGCGTGGACCTGCTTCGCCATAGCAGTGCATAAAGTCCTTAATGGAACCGCCGTGCGTGATGTTGCATCTGCCGCCGCCGCTCATGAGGAGCTTGGTGCCGCAACGTCCTGTCCTCTCGATGATGATGCCGCCTCCGGGTGCAGTATTCATGTCAAGGCGGGCTGCCAGCATGAGAGCCGATGCGCCTCCGCCGATGATGATGCATTTATAGGTCATTTTGATCCTCCGGCTATCACTCCCAGAATAGTTCATCCAGGGTCTTGTCCAGCTGCCTGCATATGGCTATGCAGAGATTGATGGTGGGGTTGTAGTCTCCCTTTTCGATCGCGCTTATTGTCTGCCTCGAAACGCCGATAAGATCTGCGAGCTGCTGCTGCGACAGATCCTTTGCGACGCGGGCTGATTTCATTTTAAGATTTTTCATCCCTTTTGCCCCCTGACCTTATTCTTCGGAATCTTCAGCTTCTCTGCCGTTGCCCCTTATGAAGAGGGCGATGATGATGATAGTGAAGAGCATCAGCATCATGATCCTCGAACATGGACCAAATGCAAGCTTGCCGTTTTCGATGAATGCATTTTGCCGGATGTCAATGATCATTGCCGGTATCTGGGCAAGAATGACAATCCCTATTATTATCGCGTATCTTCTGATGTTCATCCCCATGCCGAGATAAGCATCGTATCTGATGCAGTAAAGGGCATAAACGAGTACTCCGGATACGAGAATGAAGAGGCTGGTGACGCTGTGTGTCATAATGCTGTTCTCATACATGCCGAATCCGTCAGCAAGTATGTCGGCAGCAAGCAGAATGATGACTGCGAACATGCCGAGCTTGTAGCCTGAGCCTCTGATGATCATCTGCCTCTCGTCAAAGTTTCCCTTGAGACTGTTCCTGTTCATTTTCCATAAGACTGCGAGAATGATCGTTGAAACCACTATCCCGCATACGAGACCGAGTGCGTATTCTCTGTTCATAACGTTACCTCCTGAATATATCTGACTAAGACCGGAGTCCGGTCTGCTCTTAATACTGTTCTGGCCTGGAACTATCTGAACGATAGTGTTGTTTGCAGCATCATAGTACACCATCAATAGCATAATGTCAAATATATTTAACATTTTTTCAAAAATATTTTAATTCGCGTGAGACGTAAGGTGAAGCAGGGAACTGCCGGGATGACTTGAGAGCAGTTTTGCGGTATCATTGTGTGCGGAGGGCAAAATGTATAAGCACAGGGTTGAAATCAAAGACGGTGATGCTCTGATAGTTGGGCATCTGTATATTCCGGACGGCGAATCAGACAGGCCGTGCGTAGTGATCAGCCATGAGTTCGGATTTGATCAGAACTGGGAGACCAAGTACGCGCTCGAGCTGGCAAAGCGGTCATATCCTGTGTTCACGTACGATTTTCCCGGCTCCGGCAACGGCTGCAGTTCCGGAAGAAAGACAACGGAGATGAGTGTGCTGACCGAAAAGGATGATCTGAAGGCAGTAATCAGATATCTTCAGGTTAGACTGAAGGGACGGAGCATTGTGCTGTGCGGCTTCTCGATGGGAGGAATGGTCAGTGCTCTTGCGGCGGCAGAACTGCAGGACGAGATCGATGGACTGATCCTGGTATATCCCGCTTTTTCGATCTCCGATGATGCAAGAAAGGGCAAAGCTCTCGGTGCGAGATTTGATCCGCATGATCTGCCCGACACCTTCTGGACGAAGTACCCGCCGGTCAGGCTCGGACGGAAGTTTGCCGAAGATGCATTTGCCGTTGAGGACTGGCTTGACAGGATAGGGAATTACAAGGGCCCGGTGCTTCTGCTGCACGGAGAGAATGACCGCATCGTTCCTGTCATCTATGCTGAAATGGCTGCGGGTGTGTACAGTAATGTGAAACTTGTGAGGATACCTCATGCAGGACACATCTTCTGGCAGCCGTGGGTCAAGAGCAAAGCGATAAACAGGATGATAGTGTTCCTGGCAGAACTGAGACTGCATATGCAGAGTAAGGATGCATGATAGACATAGATGAGTTCCACGAATTACTGAATGAAGTCTGCGATGAGCTGCCTGAGGATTTTTTCAGGGAGCTGCATCAGGGGGTCATACTCGAAGAGAGTCTGAAGATATCCCCGCATGCGAGGCATAACGACCTGATAATCCTGGGCGAGTACAGAAGGGCGCGCTACGGGAATCAGATCACGATTTACTATGGCTCATTTGCAAGGTCGTTCCCTTTCGCTGACCGTGAATTCATAAGAGACAAGCTGCGCGAGGTGGTGCGTCACGAGTTCAGGCATCACATGGAGAACCTCGGCGGGATGTACGGAAGGGATTCGCTCGAGTATGAAGACAAGGTCAGCCTTCATGAATACCTTGCTCAGCATGATTGACGTAAGCCGGCTGCAATAGCGTTGTTTTACGCCAATGAAGGAGCAGGTTATCAAAGTATCCGGCCCCGGAAGTGGCGTAAAATACGGCGTAAAGCTGCAGGCTACGTCAACATTCATAGTAAAAACAGACATAAACAATAAAAAAGTTGGCGTAAGGACAGGCGGATAGTGCCTGCTTACGCCAATTTCTTTTTATTGCTGCGGTATCTGTTCGATGCCTTGAGCTTTGCGCTCCTGCAGCAACTACTCGATTCCGAGTACCTTATACTCCTTAGCCTCTACAGCTTCCTTGAGTACTGCGTCTGCAACGTCAGCGCTGAGTGTTACTACAGCTGAGTTTGCCTCGTGGCTTACCTCTGCTGACTCTACTCCGTCGAGTGCCTCAAGAGCCTTCTTTACTGTTGCCTCGCAGTGCGGGCACATCATTCCTTCGATGGTCATCTTCTTCTGCATCAGTTTTTCCTCACTTTCGTTGTTAGTTGTATTTTCAGTGCTGCCGGCAGCTGTGCCGTCAGCTTTTTCTGACTGGTTCTGTGTGCTTCCTGCTGAACCGGCTGCTTTGACCGGCCTGGTGTCTTCAGCTGCTTTGCTGTTTTTCTTCTTGCTGCCTAAATCCACCAGGTTGAGCCTCAGCGCGTTGGTGACTACGCAGAAGCTCGAGAGGCTCATTGCAGCCGCTCCGAGCATCGGGTTCAGTGTCAGACCGAATGCGTGGATGTACGCGCCGGCTGCGACAGGGATGCAGATCACATTGTAGAAGAACGCCCAGAAGAGGTTCTCGTGGATATTCCTGAGTGTCTTGCGTCCGAGCCTGACAGCCTTCACTGCATCTGAAAGGCTGCTGTTGACGAGCACTACATCTGCTGCATCAAGTGCGACATCCGTGCCGGCGCCGATCGCTATGCCCACGTTTGCTCTTGTCAGGGCAGGGGCGTCGTTTATACCATCACCGACCATTGCGGTGCGGCCCTGCTCCATGAGCGAGCGGACGACTTCTTCCTTGCCGTCAGGAAGGACTTCGGCGATGACTTCGTCAACTCCGACCTCAGCTGCGATGGCTTCGGCGGTCTTCTTCCTGTCACCGGTGAGCATTACAGTCCTGATGCCCATCTCCTTGAATTCTTTTATAGCCTCAACGCTGTCGTCCCTTACTGAATCTGCAAGAGCGATGAGGCCCAGAAGCTTGCCGCCTTTCTCAAAGAGGACGGAGGTTTTGCCCGCATTGCCGAACTCTGCAGCCTCCTTCATCAGCCTGATGACATCCTTTTCAGGAACGCCGTTAAGCATCATGAAGTCTGCATTGCCGCCTGCGATGCTGACCGCGTTGGAACCATCCCAGGTGTAAGCTCTCACGCCGCCGCCAGGGATCTCCTCGTAATCACTGATCCTGAATGTGGTGCTGCCGATATGCCTGCACACGGCCTTGGCAAGAGGGTGCTCCGACCTTGATTCGACTGCGGCAGCGACCTCAAGGAGCTCGTCCTTCGAGACGCCTTTGCATGTGAACACATCGGTTACTTCAGGGTTGCCGCCTGTGATGGTCCCTGTCTTGTCGAGAGCAACTATCTCTATGCGGCCTGTCTCTTCAAGCGCAGCTGCAGTCTTGAAGAGGATACCGTTCCTTGCTCCGACTCCGCTGCCGACCATGATGGCAACAGGTGTGGCAAGTCCGAGCGCGCAAGGGCAGCTGATGACAAGTACTGAGATGGCGCGTGCAAGTGCAAAACCGGTGTCTTTTCCTACTGCGAGCCAGATGATCAGTGTGATCAGGGCGATGCCTATTACGACAGGCACGAAAATGCCTGAGACCTTGTCGGCGATCTTGGCGATAGGCGCCTTGGTGGCGGCTGCATCGCTGACCATGCGGATTATCTGTGCGAGGGTGGTGTCTTCACCGACTCTTGTAGCCCTGCAGCGGATGAACCCTGACTGGTTCGATGTGGCGGCTGAGACGTGATCGCCTTTCTTCTTGTCGACAGGGATCGACTCACCTGTGAGGGCAGCCTCGTTGACAGCGGATGCGCCCTCTATAATTACACCATCGACCGGGATGTTCTCGCCCGGATGGACTATGAATTCATCATCGACTCTTACCTGCGAGATAGGGACCTCAGTCTCAATGCCGCTTCGCACCACGACTGCTGTCTGCGGCGCGAGCTTCATGAGGCTCCTGAGAGCGTCTGTCGTTTTGCCCTTGGACCTAGCTTCGAGCATTTTGCCCACCGTGATCAGAGTGAGGATCATGGCGGCTGACTCAAAGTAGAAGTTGTGCATGTAATTCATGACTGCTTCGCTGTCGCCGGCAAGCTGTGCGCCGGTCATTGCGAAGAGCACATAGGTGCTCCAGCAGAAGGAAGCGGCGCTGCCCATTGCGACCAGCGTGTCCATGTTAGGCGCGAGATGGATGAGACCTCTGAAGCCGTTAATGAAGAACTTCTGATTGATGACCATGACTATGGCGGCCAGGATCATCTGCAGAAGGCCCATGGCTATGTGGTTTCCTTCAAAGAACGCCGGGATCGGCCACCCCCACATCGTGTGCCCCATGGAGAAATACATGAGGACGATAAGAAAGCCGAGCGACCAGAGGAGCCTCTTCTTAAGGACCGGTGTCTCGTGGTCCTCAAGGGCGGCTTCTTCTGCGGCAAAATTCCCTGCGGATGTGCTGGCTGAAGCGGTATCTGCAGCCTTAAGGCGTGCACCGTAGCCTGCGTCTGTCACCGCGCGTATTATTTCTTCCGGAGCGGCGCTGCCTTCGACTCCCATCGAGTTGGTGAGAAGGCTTACCGAGCATGAATCGACACCCGGGACCTTGGAGACGGCTTTCTCCACACGGGCCTGACATGCGGCGCAGCTCATTCCTGTAACTATGTATTGTTCCATTCTGTTTACCTCGTAAATGCAGCAGGTTTATTTCATCATCTTCTGAAGGGTGGTGACGAGCTCTTCAACGACCTCATCGTTGCCCTCGCGTATGTCATTTCTAACGCAGGTGCGGATGTGGTTGGACAGGAGCACCTTGCTGAAGCTGTTGAGCGCAGCGTTGACTGCCGATGTCTGGATGAGGATGTCAGGGCAGTACGCGCCTTTCTCGACCATTGCCTTGATGCCGCGGACCTGTCCCTCGATGCGGCTCAGCCTGTTGATCAGATCCTTGTATTCCTCAGGACTGCGCTCTTTTCTCTTCTCGCTGCATGCGCAGCATTCCTTTTTCTCTGCCATGAGTATGACTCCGTTTCTGCGTCTTCAGTAGCCGGCATCTGTGAACTGAACAGGGCCGGCGGGTATGCCTTGGATGCGGCGCTGCATAGTGAACACCGGTATACCCTCATGGGGTATCTCTGCAATGCGATTATATACCCCCGCAGGGTATGGGTCAAGCCCTGCGCCAAAGGGAGAGGCAAATGTATTTCCACCTCCGGATCGGCAGATGCAAATATGCCCCGGCGGGGGATGCGGCACTACATGTAGAATGACTCCGGTACTTTGACCCATTAGTTCCGCTTTTGCAGTCAAAATGGGGGATGGGCTCTGTATTGTCTTGTATTTTTCTTCTTAATATATGGTGGATTTGCATCTGCCTTGTTGAAAGTAACCAAGTGGTCATGATAAAATTCTATCAATAATATGCGGTAATGCGCATTTTGGGAAAAGATATTATTACTCAATTTATATCAAGAGGGAGAAAAAAGTATGGCTAAAGCAATGACTCGCGATGAGAAGATCTTCAAGCTTGGCAAGATCATCACTGACCGCAAGGAAGCTCTGCTCGGACTTGAGAAGATCTCAACTGATTCACCTGAGTACTGGGGAATCGACTGCGGACTTCAGTATGCCGAGAGAAGATACGGCAAGCAGGTCGCAGATGACGGACTTGACCTTGCTCTGAAGATGGGCAAGCGTAAACCTAAGACATGGGATCAGCTGAAGAAACTGAGCGGATATGACGACAAGCATCTGGAGACAGTACTTGAGGCACTCTGCCAGGCCAGCCTTGTTGAATGGCACTTCGAGAATCTCGATGGCAAGAACCCTGACCACGAGAAGAGATGGGTACTCGACATGTTCGTACCTGGAAGTGCTGAAATCATGGTAATGAGACCTGAGATCATGCCTGTAACACCACAGGTAGCAGATTTCTTCGAGAGAATGACATACCTTCCGCTCGCAGGCATCACTCAGATGGTAGGCCCTGGCGGAAACGGTATCGGAATGCACGTTATTCCTGTTGAGCAGGCTATCCCTGCTAACTGCGAATCGCTTCCTGTAGAGCACCTGTCACACTGGCTCAAGAAGTATGAAGGCCAGATCGGTGTAGGAATCTGCTCCTGCCGTAAGCAGCAGAGAGTAAGAGGCGAAGGTTCCGGAGACATCGAGCAGTACTGGTGCATCGGTGTCGGCGACTTCGCTGACTACTGCCGTGAGACCGGAATGGGTCACGACATCACTTATGAAGAAGCTCTCGAGATCCTCGCTAAGGCTGAGGAAAAGGGATATGTTCACCAGATCACAAATATCGACGGCGAGAACAAGATCTTTGGTCTCTGCAACTGCGCTGTAGGTATCTGTAACGCTCTGAGAACATCACAGCTCTTCAATACACCTAACATGTCTGCATCTGCTTACCTTTCAGAGGTTGACTCTGAGAAGTGCGTAGCATGCGGCAAGTGCGTTGAGGTCTGCCCTGCAGGCGCTGTCAGACTCGGACAGAAGCTCTGCACCAAGGAAGGACCTGTTCAGTATCCTAAGGCTGAGCTGCCAAGCGGCAACATCTGGTCTGAGGACAAGTGGAACTGGAACTACAAGAACGAGAACGGTGTCATCCAGACATGGCCTACAGGTACAGCTCCATGTAAGGCTGCATGCCCGCTGCACATCGCTATCCAGGGTTACATCGATATGGCAAGCAGAGGAGAGTATCAGGAAGCTCTCAAGCTGATCAAGAGAGACAACCCGTTCCCTGCAGTATGCGGAGCTATCTGCCACAAGTACTGCGAGCTTGAATGTACAAGAAACACAGTTGATGATCCTCTTGCTATCGACGATATCAAGGCATTCATCGCTGCTAAGGACCTCGAGGATGAGCACAAGTACATCCCGCCAATGGTATCCACAACAAGAGAGCACTTCGACCAGAAGATCGCTGTTATCGGATCCGGCCCGGCTGGAATGTCCTGCGCATACTTCCTGGCTATCGAAGGTTACTACCCAGTAGTATTTGAAAAGAATCCTGTACCGGGCGGAATGATGACACTCGGTATCCCTAACTTCAGACTCGACAAGGACGTTGTAAATGCAGAAATCGACATCCTCAAGGAAATGGGCGTTGAGTTCAGATGCGGAGTTGAAGTAGGTAAGGACGTAACGATCCAGCAGCTCCGTGAAGAAGGCTTCAAGGGCTTCTTCGTAGGAACAGGACTTCAGGCATGCGGCAAGCTGGGAATCCCTGGCGACGATGCTGAAGGAGTTATCGGCGGCGTAGATTATGTCAAGGCTGTAACACTCGGCCAGGCTAAGAAGCTCTCCGGCAACGTAGTAGTTATCGGCGGAGGAAACATCGGTGCTGACGTAGCAAGAACTGCTATCCGTCAGGGCGCTAAGAGCGTAAACCTCTACTGCCTCGAGTCCTATGACGAGATGCCGATGGGCGCTGAGGATCAGGAATACCTCGAGAACGAGGGAATCAAGATCCACGACGGCTGGGGCCAGACAGAAGTCGTAGTAAAGGACGGCAAGGTTGCAGGCATCAAGTTCAGAAAGTGCACATCTGTAAAGAATGCAGAGGGCAGATTCGATCCTAAGTTCGATGACAGCCAGACAACAGAGGAAGAGTGCACAACAGTACTCTTCAGCATCGGTCAGAAGCCTGATTACGGCACACTGTTCGAAGGCACCAAGGTTGAGTTCAGCCCAAGAGGCATGATCATCGCTGACCCTGTAACACTGCAGACAGCAGAGCCTGACATCTTCGCAGGCGGAGACTCCGTAAGCGGACAGAAGTTCGTAGTAGACGCTCTCGCAATGGGAAGAGAAGGCGCAGTATCACTGCACAGATTCGTAAACGAAGGTCAGTCACTGACCATCCACAGAAATACAAGACACTTCGAGGCTCTTGATAAGGACAACCTGGTACTGCCTCCGAACGAGTTCAAGAAGCCTGCACGTCAGGTAAGAGCTATTGACGAGAGCAAGAAGCTCACAATGGACTATGAAGTCAAGCAGTTCACCGAAGAGCAGATCAAGAAGGAAGCTGAGAGATGTCTCAAGTGCGGACGCAGCGTAGTAGACACCAACAAGTGCATCGGCTGCGGAATGTGCACAGTACAGTGTAAGTTCGACGCTATCCACCTGATCCGTCGTCCGGATGGAGACCTGTACTCCAGAATGATCCCTGCAGAGCAGAAGTTCATCGGAATCGGAAAGAACATGCCTAGCCGTGTAGCAGGAATCATCAAGAACAAGATCGCAAGATAATCAAGGAGAGTATATGCACGAACTTGGTTTGGTAAATTACGTAGTCAAACAGGTGACACAGATCGCTGAGGAGAACCACGTTGAAAGGGTCTCCTCAGTGACCCTCGAATTCGGTGAGGTATCCGGCATCGTAACATCATATCTCTATGATTACTGGAACTGGTATACAAAGAAGTTCCCGATGTTTGAAGGATCCGAGCTGAAATGTGAGGAGATACCGGCAGTTACATTCTGTGAAGACTGCAAGATCACATATTCGACCGTCAAATACGGAAAGACCTGTCCGCATTGCGGCAGCGGTCATACATGGCTGCTTCGCGGCAATGAGATGAGAATCAAGAATTTCGAATTTGCTGACGGTGAAGATGATGAGGCTGCAGCAGAGAATACCGCAGCTGCGGAAGCAGTGGCGGACTACGATCCGGCAACTGAGTCACCACAGGCGAACAAGGAGGACTAAATGACTAATCAGGAAATGCGCAGCATTGTGCAGCAGTATGACATCAATTATTTCAAGATCGGCTACAAGACCGGCGTACACTATGGAGTAATTGAAGACTTTTTCAACGGCAAGACTGATGACCTCGATGCAAAGGACCGCGAGAGAATCGAAAAGATGCTCGAAAAGGAAGTAAAGAAGAACAGCAAGTAGGTTTCTCAAGCAGGAGGGATACTGTGAAAGATCTTAAACATTTGATTTACTTCGAAGACCTGCTGCAGGAGGCACACAATGACCTCATCAGACAGGCCCAGGAGGAAGGCAAGAAGTGTATAGGGTATATGTGCGAAAACGTTCCTGAACCGCTTCTCAACCTGCCGGGAATCTTCTCGGCAAGGCTTCGTGCACCGAGAACAGGTTCGATCGATGTAGGAACATATTACCTTACAAGCTTCCTCTGCGAATATTCGAGAGCTATCCTTGAGAGAGCTCTTGAGGGGGGATACAACTTCCTTGACGGAATGGTAACACCTGACGGATGCACCATGCTCAACAGATGCGTTGAGAACATGGAGCTTCTCAAGGCTGCCGGCAAGGATAAGGAAAACTTCTTCTGGGACTACATGGAGATTCCTATGAAGGCTGACTACAACGGCCTCAACTTATATGTACTTCAGTGCAAAAATCACATTCTCAAGCCGCTTGCTGAGAAGTACGGCATCGACGTAAGCGATGAAGCTATCCGCAAGGCAGTTGCAGAGCACAATCACATCTGTGAACTCCTCAGACAGATCGGAGACTTCCGCAAACTCGACAAACCGACGATCACAGGATATGAGTACAACGTGCTTTGCCTTGCTTCATATGTAGCGCCTAAGTATCTCATCGTTGACAAGCTCGAGGAGACACTTGAGGAACTGAAGACAAGAGAACCTGACGACAAGCCATGGTTCAAGGCAAGAGTTCTCGTTGTAGGATCCGAAGTCGATGATACAGACTTCATCAAGCTCATCGAGGACAGCGGCGCATTCGTATGCGCTGACAGATTCTGCTACGGATCACTGCCTGGCAGAGATCCGATCGAGCTCACTGACGATGAGGATGCTCTGACTCAGATCTGCAGACAGTACATGTACAGGGGCGAATGCCCGAGATACATGAACACTGAGAAGATGGACGGAAGACGTGAATACGTCGACAAGCTGGCCAAGGAATACAAGGCCGACGGTATCATCTATCAGCAGATGAAGTTCTGTGACCCATGGGCTTACGAAAAGATGATGGGATCACACATCCTCAGAAACAGATATGACTGGCCGGTACTCGCAGTCGACAGACCGTACACTATCGGCTCCTCCGGACAGATGCGCACCCGTGTACAGGCGTTCATGGAGAGCATCGATATCAAGAAGATTCAGAAGGAGGATTAGTGATGGCTGTTAAGAAATTCAACAAAATGGTCAACCCTGAAAAGATCAAGGGTGATACCAGATACGGCGATCTGTACAAGCCGCATGGCAAAGTCAGAAAGCGCCGTGAGTGGAGAGGAGTAGGAGATACTCTTTACGATTACAGCAGATGGCTGGGAATCATGCTCACACTCGGAAAATTCATGGCTAAGCCTCGCAACATCAAGTTCTTCTTCAGATACCGCTGGATGGCTAACTATCTGGCAGTACCTATGATGGTAGACAGATTCACACAGGGCCTCAGAGGCGAATACCTCAGAATGACCCATGAGGAGCAGGATCTGATCATCATCGACGTTGCGAAGCTCCTGAACACCATGGCACGCGCTGACCGCAGGACCGGTAACGATGAGGAGTTCTCCAAGATCAACGTACTCGTTGACGAGAACGAGATGACAGCAGTCATGATGGGATTCCCTAACTTGAAGTGCACATCCCGTGAGACTCCTTCCACATACGTATCTGTTCTTCTGAACCAGCACGCTATGGAGCACTACATCGACGTAGCTCAGGAATACGGACTTCCTGGCGACGTCTGCCCGATGCCTGAGGCAGAAGCAGGCGTATCGATCGATGACGACGCTCCGATCTTCGGTGCATGCGCTGTACAGTGCAACACCACATGCGACGGTTCACTCCTCGGTAACGGCGTAATCTCTGAGAGACTCGAGAAGGAAGACGGCATTCCTGTATTCCAGCTGCCGGCTCCGCTCCGTCACAAGGAAGACGATGTACAGGAATACGCTGCTGAAGAGATCAGAAGAGCTATCGCATTCATCGAAGAGCACACAGGCCACAAGTGGGACTGGGATTACTACTTCGAATGCGCAAAGAGAGTCAACTTTGCTACAAAGTGCCGTAATGAGTGGCTCGATATGAACAAGACGGACTATCCGCAGATCTTCGGCGGAAACCTCGCGCTTTACACAGAGACCAACTACATGGCTATCTGCGGCAAGGTTCCTGAATTCGAGAGAGCTGACAGACGTCTGATGAAGCTGGCAGAGAAGGCGTACAAGAAGCGCAAAATGGCTGCTCCTGAGTACCGCCACAGAGCGATCGTATGGGGCGTTCAGTCGCACTACTACATGGACTTCCTCGTATGGCTCCTGAACTGCTGGGGAATCGTTCCTCTGACAGACATGCTGTCATGCATCAACACAGAGATGATCGCAGAGACAGATACTCCTGAGAACAGAGAGCAGGCATACTACGATATGGCCATGCTGACTGAAGAGATGATCATGCGTAACCGTACACACGGCGGCTACAAGGTACTCCTCGACGACCTCTTCGAATTCGTTGAACAGTACAACGCAGACATGATCATCCTCTGGGAGCACATCACATGCAAGGCTCTGGATGGAATGCACGGAATGTTCGAGGACAGAGCAAGAGAGCTCGGCGTTCCACTGATCTGGGTAGACCACCAGCTCTTCGACCCTCGTGTCGTTTCGAGACAGGGAGTAAGAGATCAGGTCAACAGCTACATGAGAACAGTCATGCAGGAAGAACCGCTTGACCCGACACTCGAGTTCCTCGATGACGAGAATTCGTGGTAAACTATAAATGCAGACTGAATTAACCGGAGGCGTAATAATGAAAAAGCTAGCACTTAAAATACTTCTGTATGTTCTGACCGGAGGACTTGCATTCTTCGTAGTTACATTCACGGTTTATTTCTTTAACCTGGACATGAAGCTGACCTCAGCGATCGAGCCGTTCCTGCTCAAGTGGTACGACAGGATCCCGAGAAATCAGCATCTGTAGCAGATTATCAGAATTGCATAAGGCAAAAGGAACAGGCGACATCCGTAAGGGTGCCGCTTTTCTGTAACGGTCTGTCATCAGGCGCATTGACAGGCCGGAAGGGTACAGGACAATGACTGCGAATACAGTTCAAAAAAATATTTAAAAAAAGTTTAATTCCTACCTTGACAATGGGAAATAGGGATGCTATTATAATGCTGCAAGGAGTTAGAAACAACTAACTCAGCAAACAACCAAGGTATTACTCACCGGTTGACACGCATCCGGTGATTACTACACCATAATACTTTCATCCCTCTTACAATATCTACAAGCAAAAGACGCCGGAGATCCCGGCGTCTTTTGTTGCCTGGAAACCTGACAAAGAGAACCGTCCCCACTGTCAGGTGTGGTATAATTCGGTATCTGATATGGGCTGGTAAGGAGCGGTATGGATCTGAGGGAATTCTTTGAAGTGAATAGTAAGGTCGCAGTTGCGTTCTCAGGGGGCGTGGACTCATCGTATCTTCTGTATGCGGCAAAGGTGTATGGAGCGGATGCTGTTGCGTACTATGTGAAGTCGCAGTTCCAGCCGGATTTCGAATTTGAGGATGCGAAGAAAATCGCAGAGCTCACGGGCGCTGCGATGAAGGTGCTGAGGGTGGATGCGCTGTCTGATCCGCGGGTCAGGGCCAATCCTTCCGACCGCTGCTACTGGTGCAAGAAGAACATCATGGGTGCGATAACCCGCGCGGCTGCGAATGACGGTTTTGCCCTTGTGATCGACGGGACGAACGCTTCTGATCCGGCTGATGACAGACCGGGCATGAGGGCTCTCAAGGAGTTCGGCATAAGGTCGCCGCTGAGAGAATGCGGGATAACGAAGGCTGAGGTCAGGGAGCGATCGAGGGAAGCTGGTCTGCCTGTGTGGAACAAGCCTGCCTATGCGTGTCTCGCAACAAGGATACAGACCGGCGTGGAGATCACGGAGGAGGACCTTGCAAGGACTGAGAAGGCCGAGGCGGAGCTCTTTGATATGGGCTTCAGGGACTTCCGCATAAGGCTCAGGGATGGAAACGCGCTGATTCAGGTGACTTCCGGGCAGCATGACATGGCGACTGAGAGAAAAGAAGAGATAGACAGACTGATCGGTGATATGTACGATTCGGTTATAATAGATGAAGAGACTCGATAGGAAGCACGGAGGACCTGAGATGGCAGACAGAAAAGACAGGGTATGCGAGCTCGAATGCAATATAGATGACATGACCTCGGAGGAACTGGCTTTCGCCGCTGAGCAGCTGATGAAAGCGGGCGCCAGAGATGTGCAGATAATGCCGATCGTCATGAAAAAGGGAAGACCTGCGCATCTGATCACTGTCATGTGCGCTGACGACGGGGAGGAGAAAGAGCGTTTTGCACGTCTTCTGTTCAGATATACCACGACCATAGGAATAAGGGAGGTCATATCCGAGCGGTATGTCCTGGACCGCACGGAAGGGTCCGTCGAAACTCCGTACGGGACTGTGAGATACAAGCATGTCACGGGCTACGGCGCGGACAGGGTCAAGGCGGAATACGATGACCTGGCTAGGATCGCGGAAGCTCAGGACATAAGCATCGCTGAAGCCAGAGCACTGGTAATGCCTTTCTTCAGCAGCAACACAGGCTGCGAAGAGGACTGATGATTCTGCAGCCGGGTCTGCGATTACCGGGAAACGGCAGCTGTCTTCCTTAATATTTCGGCACTGATCACGGCGAGCACCGCGGATACAGCTCCCCAGATGCCGCCGATCGTGATGGCTGCGTCGGAGAAGACGGATTCCTGCATCACGTTGACGAGGTTGTCGTGCCTCGGGTCGAGTATCCACAGGTCGTTGTCGAAGAACACGTGGTGGAACTTGGTGAAGAGTAATGTGAAATTGTTCATTCCGACTATTATAAGGAAGATCGCAAATACGACAAGGATGACAAGCGCGGTCAGATAACCTCCGGCAAGCACGCGGGCGTACTGTGCCTTCACAAGCGATGCGTCTGTGTTGTTCTTAACCGAGAACCATATGGCAAAAAGGAGCCCGATGATCATGAGCACGGACAATATGCGGAACTGTACGGCTCCGAGGAAGATGTTCCTGCAGTCTGCGAGGTGGAGCTTTTCGCGCTCAGTAAAAAACGGCGCCTTGACTCCGTCTATGGTCGCCTCCGTATCGTCGAGTGTGTCGATCCTGCCGAGGCAGTAGTCGAGCATCTGCTCAGTGATGTACACCGCATCGTCGAGAGACATCTCACCGGTCACATACTGAGGCGTGTTGTATTTTGCATACTCATTGCGCCACCAGTCAGGTATCCAGTAGCAGAGCGCCTGAGTCGATGTTATGAGGATCACTACGAGCAGAAGAAGACCGCATATGACAGCGGCGATGCGCTCCATGAGTCTTCCGTTGTTCTTCTTCTTAAAATCTTCCATGTCCCTGTTTTCCTTTCAGATTTCCGTACCATTATATTGCACCCCGCGAGCAGCGGTCAAGGATGTGCCCTGGTGCATCCGGGCGGCGCTGAAAAGCGCTGTATTATGCAGGCAGCATTGGCAGAGCAGAAATGAGCGGGGAAAAGAACAGAGAAAATGCACTTTAGCGCTTTAAAGTGCGAACAAATAATGATACAATAGGTGTGCGCTTCGTTCCGGGGACGCTGATGTGCCCGGATCAGACCGGATACTGATAGGAAAAACAGGAGCAGGACGATGATCACTGAAAAGGAAAAGAAGAATCTGCAGCAGTTCTACAGGGCTATACTTGCACTTGAGGATGAAGAGGAGTGCAGGAAGTTTTTCGATGACGTTGCGACGATCAAAGAGGCTCTTGACCTGTCGGCAAGGCTTGAGGTTGCAAGACTCCTTGATGATGGGGTGGTTTTCAGTGAGATAAGCAAAGCGACGGGCGCCAGTTCTGCGACCATCAGCCGCGTAAACAAGTGCCTGACTTACGGTGAGGGCGGCTACAAGACGGTTCTAGACAGGATCGCAGACGGAAAAGAGAAAAAACAGTAGAGGGAGCATGCTGCTGTGCACACTGGCACCATGGCGTGGCCGGCATACCCCTGCGCACACCGGCACCATGGAGATGCTGACATAGAGTTGCCCCTATAGAGATGCCAGCAAAGAGACAGAATGATAAACGCCGTAAATCGTATGACTTACGGCGTTTTTGCTATCTCAAAATCTGTACTGTATTCATGCCCGGTTAAGGATACAATCAGTGTTATCCCTCGTACTTGAAGCAGTCCATGAATTTCAGCTTGAAGAGGTTCTTCTCGTGCAGGTAGTCGATGCGCTTCTTGGTCTCAGGGTCATCGATCTCTCCGGTGCGGATGTATCTGTCGAGAACTTCATATGTGAAGCCGAGTTTTTCCTCATCAGACATGCCGGAAAGCCCGTCTGTAGGGACTTTTTCGATCAGAACTGAAGGCAGTCCGAGAACGCGGCCGATGGCTCTGATCTCAGCTGTGGTAAAGAATGACATCGGGCTGAAGTCGCCTGCGGAATCGCCGTATCTGGTCGAGTAGCCTACCCAGTCCTCGGAGAGGTTGCAGGTGTTGACGACTCTGCCGTTGCGGCTCTGGCCTACTGCGTAGAGAGTGGACATCCTGAGCCTTGGCGGGAGGTTGATGATCGAGTCCTTGCTGAGCTCGATGCCGGCTTCTTTCAGCTCTGCTGTCAGAGCGTTGAATGTTGTGCCGATGTTGACTGTATAGTTCTCGATGCCGAGGTGGTTGACCAGGAGCTGTGCCATGTCGATGTCTGACTGTACGTCATTAGGCATCATGACTCCGATGACTCTGTCCTTGCCGAGAGCTTCCGCACAGAGAGCGGCAGCGATGGAGCTGTCCTTTCCTCCGCTGATTCCTACAATAGCGTTGCAGCCAGGTCCGTTCTTCTCGAACCACTGGCGTATCCATTCGACTGTTGCGTTTGTCGCTTTGACAGCATCAAATTCCATTTTGCCCTCCGTTCTCATAACCGCATGTGCGGGATCAATAATTCACAAGAGGATTATAACACAGCTTCAGCAGATATGATATAATCCTGTGAGTATGGAAGTGAGCTGGAATCTGTATGGCTGCAGGCGGCTCAGAAGCGGCGGCGGGCAACAAGCATGCTGCTGATAATTTCGGGATTGGAATAACTGAGAATAATAAAGGAGAAAAAATGAAACCTTACTATATAAAAGACCTTAAACCTGACGAAGCGGGAAGGCTCGAGGACAGGTATCTTGTAAGAAACGCCGATATCCGCGACGGAAACAACGGAAAGAGGCATCTGTATATGACGCTTGCTGATGCGACCGGAGACATCCAGGCAGTGAAGTGGTCGCTTTCGCCGGATGAGGTGGAGAGCTTCAGCAGGATAAAGCCGGGAATGATCATCTCGGTAGTCGCAAGGTGCAAGGAGTACCAGGGCAAGAACCAGCTTGTGCTCGATGCGATCAAGGGCCGTGCCAAGGATGAGACCATAGACCGGTCGGACTTCTTCAAGGCTGCACCGGAGTCGCCTGAGGCGATGTATGAGTACATCCTCAGCAGGATAAACGGATTCGAGGACGAGGACCTTAAGAAGCTGTGCCTCAGCTTCTATGAGGACGAGAAGGACAGGCTGATGTTCTGGCCGGCTGCGATGAGCAACCATCACGCTGAATATGCGGGCCTTCTGTATCACGTCAAGAGAATGATGATGATGGGCGAGCGCGCATGCGAGGTCTACACCAACCTGAACAGGGATCTGCTGCTTGCAGGCGTTGCGCTTCATGATATCGAGAAGCTGAACGAGCTGAATTCGGATGAGAACGGCGTTGTCCCTGAGTACACCTTTGAGGGCAAAATGCTCGGACATCTTGTAATGGGAGCGGTCACGCTCGGAGCAAAGTGCAAGGAGCTCGGCATCGGAGAAGAGAAGACTGTAATGATGCAGCATATGGCTATCTCGCATCACTATGAGCCTGAATACGGCAGCCCTAAGAAGCCTCTTTTCCCAGAGGCAGAGATGCTCCACTACCTCGACATGACAGACGCCAAGATGTTTGACATGGAAGATGCCGTGAAGAACGTCGAGCCGGGCGGATTCAGCGACAAGGTATTCACACTCGACAACAGGAAGATATATAAGAGCACGTTCTGACAGTGGGGACGGTTCTCTTTGTCATGTTTTTATGACACGCAGGAAATCAGGAGAGAATGCAAAAGGAAGGAACACTTACCAAAATAATATTCAACAACGCGGGAAACGGCTATACTGTCGCGGTCCTCGATACGGATGAGGGCGCGGTCAGAATAGCCGGTTCTGTTGCTGAGCCTAAAGAAGGCGCCAGATACCGCCTTGAAGGGAAGTTCACCATCCATCCCAAGTACGGGGAGCAGTTCAGCTTCACCGGGTATGAAGAGCTTGTACCCGAAGGGGAGGATGCCATATTTGAGTTCCTCGCTGCAGGCAACATCCGTGGTATCGGACCTAAGATGGCAAGGACCATTGTCGATGCCTTCGGCGGCGAGACTCTGGATATTATCGAAAAGACGCCGGAGAGGCTCCTGAGCATAAACGGTATCGGGCCGAAGTCCCTTGCAAGGATCTCGGATTCCTACGCGGAGTCGCGGGAGTTCGCCAACATATCTATCGAGCTCAGGGAGCTGGGCATCGAGATGACAGATGCCATCAGGATATATAAATGCTACGGCCCTGACTCCATGGCGGTAGTAAGCGATAATCCTTACATACTGGTGGAGGATATCCGCGGCATCACATTCCAGAGAGCTGACAGGATAGCTGCAAAGCTCGGCTTTGAACCGGATAGTCCGTACAGGATAGAGAGCGGCATAAGGCATGCTCTCAGGACATGGGCTGTCAGCGGGAGCACTCTGATGCCTGAGGAGCTCCTCGTGGAGAAGGTGGCTGAGCTTCTCGATACTTCGAGAGAAAATGTCAGAGACTCTGTCAGCGAGATGGTGTTCAACGGCGAACTTGAAGAGGACAGCATTGATGATGTGCCGGTGGTATACCTGTACGGCTACTACCAGGCGGAGCAGAGGGTCGCGTATAACCTCTCGAGGATCCGCAGCGCGGAGGCTGCGCCTCTCGCGGCATCGCCTGACAATCTCATAAGTGATGCGGAGTCCGGCATGGAGGCTGACGGGATCAGTATCTCTCTGTCCGGTGACCAGATGGATGCCGTCTATGCGGCGCTGGCCAACAATGTTTCAATAATCACGGGCGGACCGGGTACGGGTAAAACAACGATACTCAATATTCTGGTAAGGATTTTCGCGAGGCTCGGGTTAAGCGTGGCGCTTGCCGCTCCGACGGGTCGCGCTGCAAAGCGCATGGAGGAAGCGACCGGAAGCCCGGCCATGACTATCCACCGTCTGCTCGAGTATGTGTATTCTGAAGATGAGGACATGCTCAACTTCGGCAGGAATGATGAGAATCCGCTCGAGCAGGATGTCATCATCGTCGATGAGGCTTCGATGATAGACATCATGCTGATGGACGGGCTTCTCGAGGCAGTGAAGACGGGCACCAGACTCATATTCACGGGTGATGCGGACCAGCTGCCGTCGGTCGGAGCGGGCAATGTCCTGCGCGACATGATCGCCAGCGAGAGGATACATACGACCAGACTCAGAGAGATATTCAGGCAGGCCGAAGACAGCCGCATTGTCACCAACTCGCACCTCATAAACAACGGTGAATTCCCTGAACACGGCGGCAGGGACAGCGACTTTTTCATAATACAGAGAAACAGTGAAACAGAGATCCTCGAGACCATCAAGGAGATGGCAGGCGGCAGACTTGAGAGGGGATTCGACTTTATAAATTCTGCTGATGACATACAGATACTGACGCCTACGAAGAGAGGCGCGCTCGGAGCTCCGAGCCTGAACACAGTGCTGCAGGAAGTCATCAATCCGGGAGACGATGATCTGGCTGAGCTGAAAATAGGCGGCAAGGTTTTCCGCCCGGGCGACAAGGTGATGCAGCTCAGGAACAACTACAATGCAGAGTGGAGGAGCGCAGACAGCTGGACCGAAGGCGAAGGCATATTCAACGGCGACATGGGAACCGTCGAAAGCGTCGACGTGTTTGACAAGACCATGGTCGTGAAGTCTGACGACAGGCTCATAACATATGCGGGAGACATGTTCGAAGAGGTCGACCTTGCATATGCGGTAACGGTCCACAAGAGCCAGGGCTCAGAGTTTCCTGCAGTGATCATACCTGCGTGGAGATTTCCTCCGATGCTGATGGCGAGAAATCTCCTGTACACAGCAGTAACGAGAGGCAAGAAACTCGTTTTGCTCATAGGAGACCCGCGCTGCATCAAGTACATGATCGACAACAACCGCGCAGACGGAAGATACACCGGCCTGAAATACCGGCTCGAGCAGGAAACAGGCATATCCATCTTCGATTTCTGACAGCGGGGACGGTTCTCATTGTCAGGTTTTGTGTCCTGCTAGACACATTTTCAAGAGAATAACATGAGGCGGGCCGGGACCATCAGCCGTGGTCCCCGCGAACATGACAGGCACTGGGCATAGGACCCGGTGCTTTTTTCGTAAGGAGGGAAAATGCTAAGGAGAATAACCGGAGCAGCAGCCGGTGCGGTCATGGATCTCATCTATCCGCCGGCGCTGTACTGTGTATGCTGCGGCAAGATAATAGATGAGACCAGAACTTACAGGTTATGCAATGACTGCATGCAAAACATAAAGTGGATCGACGGCAGAACGTGCATGAAGTGCGGGAGGCAGCTCGGAACTGCGAACCCCGGTTCGGTCTGCTTTAACTGCAGGGAGCATCCGCATTCTTTTGACCGCGGGTTCACCTGCACTGAATACGGAACGCATGAAAGAGCAATGGTATTCGCTATGAAATATGACGGGCGACCGGATATTTCTGTGGTGATCGGTGAGATGCTCGCCGACAGGATGCTGGCGGAATTCGGCGAAGATGAGCTTCACGGGATGTACGACATGATCCTTCCGGTTCCGGTCCACCCGGCGAAGAAAAGCAGGCGTGGATATAATCAGGCGGCGCTTATCGCAGAGGAGTTTTCCCGCAGGACCGGGTTCGCTGCGGATGATGATGTCCTCATAAGAACGAGAGAGACGCATATCATGAGGTCGCTCGGACCTGAGCAGAGGCGCGAAAACATACGCGGCGCATTCAGCATAAGACCGAGGCGTCTGCCTGAAATAGAAGGAAAGAGCATTTTGCTCATAGACGACATATACACTACAGGTGCCACAATCGATGAGCTTGCGGTCGTCCTCAGAGCTGCAGGCGCTGCGCGTGTGGACTTTCTTGCTTTTGCATCGGGCGCGGACATGGTAAAATCCTGATATGATGAGCAAAAGGATCCGCAGGGGAATAGTGCTGATTCTTGCCGTACTGATGGCCATGGCTTTAAGTGCGGTATCTTATGCTGCGGACAAAACAGCTGAGGTCTGCAGGACGCAGGAAGAGGCTGCTGCGGCTCTCCGGGAGGCAATGAAGGGCAGAGAGGAGTCGGCAGGCATATGCCTCATAACGGATACAGCTGCTGAAGATTCCGAAGGTATAATAGGCGAAATCTTTGAGGGTGCGCTCGAGCATACGGGGGATCCTGAAGAGGGGGATTATCTGAGATTCCAGTATGAAAGCTGCAATGCTTCGGCAAAACCTGTTATGGAGAACGGCGAAAAGGCAGTGCTTCTGACATATACGCTCTCGTATTACGACGATGCGGAGCAGGAGGCTGCAGTGGATGAGAAGGCCGGAGAGATCATTGAATCTCTTGGACTGGATGGCATGGATGACGCAGAAAAAACCGGGGCGGTCTATAACTACCTCCTGGATAATGTTGAGTATGACTACGATAATCTGGCTGACGAGGACTACACGCTGAAACGGACAGCTTATGCAGCACTGATCGACGGCAAAGCTGTATGTCAGGGGTATTCTGCAGCATTCTACAGGCTTCTTCTTGCTGCCGGTGTGGACAACCGCATCGTATTCGGAACGGGGATAAACAGCAGCGGCGAGAGCGAGGATCACACCTGGAATATCGTCTGCATAGGAGATGCTTACTACAATACCGATGTGACCAGGGATGACGAGCTTGGGGAAGACAGGTACTTTCTCAAGGCGGAGGACCCGTTCAGCGAGGATCACATAAGGTCGGAAGAATACATGGCAGAAGAATTCACTTCCGCATATAAAATCTCAGAGACAGATTACGGGAAGGCAGGTATCAGCATCCTCGACCACATAGGTGCTGCGGCGCTTGAATTCAGGAAGCTGTTTCAGAGACTGATCGGGGCGCTGTGAAAAGCTGACAATGAGAACCGTCCCCATTGTCATGTTCTCAGGGGATGTGCTACAATACTTGGGAATTCTGCGGGTCATGTTCGTGGTTGAAAGTCCAGGCCAGATACGGGCAAAGGGATCCACGTAAGCAGCTGATGAGAAAATGTAGGCTGTGATCATGGCGTATCTTAGAAGTAAGTCCTCCGGAAACCGGGTAAAGGCAAGTGTGGGGTCAAAGACCAGGTCGAGTGATCCGCGTATTCACTGAAAATTACAGGCAGCTGCGAATGTGGCTGCCTTTTGTCGTTCAGCGAAAAACATGGACAAACAACATCTATATTTATTGACAAAGAATTATCAGATTAGATATAATTTTCTTACAAAAACTAGACTGCGGTCTAAAATTTAGTTCAAAGAGAGAAGAATCCAATAATGCATGCTGTAACCAACATACAGAAGTACTCGATCCATGACGGTGACGGTATCCGTACAACGGTATTTTTCAAGGGCTGCCACCTCAGATGCTGGTGGTGCCACAACCCGGAGACTCAGAGTTTCGAGCCTGAACTGCAGGTGGACACTCAGAAGTGCACGGGATGCGGCAGATGCGCTGCGGTATGTCCGCAGGGAGCCATCACGATCTCACCGGAAGGAAAGGCCGTAACTGACAGAGACAAGTGCACCGTGTGCGGCACATGCGAGAATGCATGTCTCGGCAACTACCGTACAGTAGTGGGCAAAATGTACACGGTCAAGGAATTGGTTAAGGTGTGCATGCAGGACCAGATGTTCTATGAGGAGTCCGGCGGCGGAGTAACACTCTCCGGCGGCGAAGTCATGGCAATGGACACTGAATACATCCAGGCCGTTGTCAAGGCTCTGCACCGCGAAGGCGTGGATGTGACCATCGATACATGCGGACAGGCCCCATGGTCGAACTACGAAGCCATCATGCCGTATGTACATACCTGGCTCTATGACGTCAAAGTGATGGACGAGGAAAAGCATAAGAAGTACATCGGAATGAGCAACAAGGTCATCCTGGATAACCTCAAGGGTCTTGCAAAGGGCGGCGCGAGGATATACATCCGTATACCGACTGTCAAAGAGGTAAACGGAGACCACGAGTCCATGCAGGCTATCATAGACTTCCTCAAGGAGAACGATGTAAGACCGCCTCAGGTCAACCTGCTGCCTTATCACAGCACAGGGTCACACAAATACGGAAAACTCGGAAGAGAATATCTCGCCGAAGAAATGACAACACCGACTGACGAAGAGATGCAGTCGTTCGTAAAACAGTGGAATGATGCCGGCTTTGCCAATGTAAAGATCGGCGGTTAGGAGAAAAAGCGGAGGATCAAAATGGAAGAACGCGGAATGAATGCAAGGATCAAGGCTCTCAGAAAAGTAAGTATGGAGACTCAGCCGCACATCGATCTCGAAAGAGCTCTCATCGAGACTGAGGTATATAAGGAATGGGAAGACAAGGTCTCCCTGCCTGTACTCAGAGCTCTCGTTCTCAAGGAGTACTTCAGCAAAAAGACTCTCTATCTCGGAGAGGGCGAGCTGATCGTAGGCGAAAAGGGTAAGGATCCACAGTCCTCACCTACATTCCCTGAGCTCACATGCCATACCCTTGAGGATATGCACATCATGAACGACAGAAAGGTCGTTAACTATTCCGTTACTGAGCAGGATCTCAAGGATCAGGAAGAGATCATCATCCCTTACTGGAAGGGTAAGTCGATGAGAGACAAGCTGCTCTCAAGCATGACACAGGAGTGGAGAGACTGCTATGCAGCAGGTATGTTCACTGAGTTCATGGAGCAGAGAGGTCCCGGACACACATGCGGCGGCAAGAACGTATTCACAAAGGGATACGCTGAATATAAGGAAGAGATCCAGGAAGCGATCAACAGCCTTGACTTCATGAACGATCCTGAAGCTCTCGAGAAGAAGGACGAACTTGAAGCTATGGCTATCGACTGCGATGCAGTTATGATCCTCGGCCAGAGATATCATGACCTCATCAAGGAAGAGGCTGCAAAGTGCACAGACCCTGTCCGCAAGGCAGAGCTCGAGCAGATGGCTGCTAACCTTGAGGTAATTCCGGCTCACAAGCCGCAGACTTACTGGCAGGCTATCCAGCTGTACTGGTTCACACACCTTGCAGTTACTACAGAGCTTAACCCTTGGGATGCATTCAGCCCGGGAAGACTCGACCAGCATCTCATCCCTTACTATGAGAAGGACGTTGAGGACGGCATCCTCGATGACGAGAGAGCTCTCGAACTTCTCGAGTGCCTCTGGGTCAAGTTCAACAACCAGCCTGCACCTGTAAAGGTAGGCGTTACCCTCAAGGAGAGCGGCACATACACTGACTTTGCAAACATCAACACAGGCGGAATCAAGGAAGACGGCACCAACGGCGTCAACGCTGTCAGCTATCTGATCCTCGACTGCATGGACGAGATGAAGCTCGTTCAGCCTAACTCCAACGTTCAGATCAGCAAGAAGACTCCGCAGAGATTCCTCAAGAGAGCATGCGAGATCTCAAGAAAGGGCTGGGGCCAGCCGGCATTCTACAACACAGATGAGATCGTTCAGGAACTCCTCAATGCAGGCAAAACTCTTGATGACGCAAGACAGGGCGGTTCATCCGGATGCGTAGAGACAGGTTCATGGGGCAACGAGGCTTACATCCTGACAGGATACCTCAACATCCCTAAGATCTTCCAGCTCACACTTTACAACGGATTCGACAACCAGTCCGGAATGCAGCTCGGACTCGAGACAGGATATGCCAAGGACTTCAAGAGCTACGATGAGCTGTGGGAGGCTTTCAAAAAGCAGCTCCACCACATGGTAGACGTAAAGGTTCGCGGAAACAACGTGATCGAGAAGCTTTACGCTAACTACATGCCTGCACCATGCCTGTCAATCGTAACCAACGACTGCATCAAGAAGGGCAAGGACTACAACAACGGCGGATCAAGATACAACACAAGATACATCCAGGGCGTTGGTATCGGAACCATCACAGACTGCCTGTCAGCTATCAAGTACAACGTATTTGATAACCACAACTTCACAATGGAAGAACTGATCCAGGCTATGGATGACAACTTCGTTGGCCACGAAGAGATCTTCAACATGGTCACGAACAAGACTCCTAAGTACGGAAACGACGATGACTATGCTGATGACATCATGCAGGATGTATTCAAGCAGTACAGAGACGAGGTAACAGGACGTCCTACAATGAGCGGCGGACAGTATCACGTAGACATGCTGCCTACAACATGCCACATCTACTTCGGTGAGGTAATCGGAGCTACAGCAAACGGCAGACTCGCCAACAAGCCTGTATCCGAGGGTATCTCGCCTGAGAAGTTCGCTGATACAAACGGACCTACAGCTGTTATCAAGTCCTGCGCTAAGATGGACCACTGCTCAACAGGCGGAACTCTTCTGAACCAGAAGTTCACACCGAGCGCTATCGCAGGTGAGACCGGCCTTGACAACCTGGCAAGCCTTATCAGATCATACTTCGCAATGGATGGTCACCACATCCAGTTCAACGTATTCGATAAGGAAACTCTGCTCAAGGCACAGCAGAACCCTGATGACTACAAGGATCTGATCGTCCGTGTTGCAGGATACTCTGATTACTTCAGGAATCTGGACAAAGAGCTGCAGGATGAGATCATCAACAGAACAGCTCAGAGCTTCTAGTATTCTTTAAAGCAAAGAGATAATAAATACGCCCTTCGGTCGAGTCCTCGGAAGCTGAGCTTCCTGCGGGATTCTCCCTCAGGGCGTTTTATTATCTCTTTTCAAATAAAGGAATATGAGAAGCGCTTCGCAAACGGGCGGGGCTCGCGTGGGTATGATTTTTTAAGGTTGGCTTAAGGTTCAGAGCCTAAGATAACGCTCCTGGTCTTTTCGCAGAAGCGACGGATTTTCGACTTGTTTTTATTCGCAGATTTTGCACTCGCGCTACACAAATAGCACAAAATGTATGTTATACTTTGTCTAAGATGATACAAAGGGTTCGTATAAGCTCTGGTGTCATTAAATATACAGTATAAGGAGGATCCGATTATGAAGATTCAGATTTCAGCTAAGAATTATCCTATGAGTGAGAAGCTCGGTAACTATATCGAGAAGAAGCTTGGCAAGCTTGACAAGTATTTCAATGAGGATGTCACTGCTAATGTAGTAGTATCCAAGCTCAGAGAGACTCCGAAGTTTGAGGCTACGATCAACGCAAAGCAGGCTGTATTCAGAGCTGAGATGGTCAATGACAGTATCTATGATGCTGTTGACATGGCAACGGATAAACTCGCTAACCAGATGTCCAAGCTCAAGGGTAAGCTTGAGGCAAGATATAAAGACAACAAGGCTCTCAAGCTGGAATTCGTTCCGGAGCCTGAGAATGAAGACTACGAAGAGGAAATGGCTATCGTAAGGAGAAAGGAAGTTGAGCTTGATCCTATGGTAGCAGAAGAAGCAATCCTCCAGATGGAGATGCTCGGACACGATTTCTTCGTATTCCTGGATATGGACACAGATGCTGTCAGCGTTGTCTACAAGCGTAAAGGCGGTGAATACGGCCTTATCGAGACTGACAGAAGATAGAAGCTGACAGACTGATTATATAAAACCTGACGGAAAGGGACTAAAGCCTATGGGCCACAAAGAGTGGGAGACCGACGACTTCCTCGATGAGTTTCTGGATTTCGACTACAGAAAGCCTGTACCGGATCACGCGGAGGGGAAGCACTCTAAGGGTCTTCCCGCAGGAGAAGTAAAAAAACCAAAACAAGAGAATAAGAGTTACGGGCTCGGGAGTGACTTCGACACCTACAAGGCGTACGAAGCTCTGAGACACACTGACAACGAGAACGCGGGTAAGCATGCATCTGCAGAAGCCGGAGCGCAGGACCTGCGTTCTTCGGATGCCTTCAAGCCGGAGATCATGGAGCCTCTGTCGGCAAAACGTGCGGGCAGGACTGCTGAGCGTTCAGCAGAGCCGGCTGCGCCTGTTTCGCATACGCGCAAAGCGGCAGAGCCGTCCGCTGCGGCTGCACCTGTGAAGGAAAGTGTGAAGCAAAAGAAGAAAGTATCTGCTGATGCTGCAGGAAGTGCGGAGTCAGCACCTGCTTCCTCAGGACTGAAGGACAGGCTGTTCGGCAGGAAAAAACACCCGCGCGCTGCTGAGCTTGCCAATGATGCGCTGGATGCTGCGAAGAAGCTCGTGACATTTGATGAAGATACTCCTCCGGAGGAGATCCCTTCTGCAGCTGCTGCAAGCCTGTCGGATATTGACAATATGGCATCATCCCGCAGAAAGCAGAACCGCAGCCGTGTAGAGCCTGCAGCGAAATCTGCAGGAGAAAAGGATGAACTTGCGGAGCTGTTTGAGGAGCTCGGAGAGACCGGAGCCAAGCCTCTGACAAAAGAAGACGACGCAGCGCTGAGACAGGCTCAGGAAGATGCTTACGACAGATACAGAGGCAACTACAGAAAAGGCGTGAAGAGGAAAATGAACGCCGGCAAGGTAGGAGCTTTCCCGAAATGGCTGTCAAGGATCTACGTCGTTGCACTTGCAGCTTTTGCAGGAATAATGACGGTAATGAACGTGCTGCCTTTCGGAATGCTGATCGCTTTCTACGTGGTCCTCGGACTTCTGAGCGTGATAATCGTGATGCAGCTGCGTAAGCCGAACGTGAAGAAGTGGGTGAGGGGGCTTGCCTCCATGACGGCGATCCTACTGATCTTCGGATTTGGAATAGGTACTGCCTATGCGATGGGAACCCTGTCATTCCTCGACGATACGTCTGTAAGCAATGACAAGAAGGTAGCATCGATCACCAGGGAACCATTCAATGTCTGCATCACCGGTATGGACGTTTCAGGCGGCATAGATGAAGAGGGACGTTCAGATGTAAACATGATAGTCACTGTCAACCCGAAGACAGAGCAGATACTCATGACATCCATACCTCGTGACTACGAGATATACATGCCTGACAAGGACATGGCGATGGATAAGCTGACTCACACCGGGTTCTACAGTGTTGAGACGACTATAGGTGCAGAGGAAAATCTGCTCGATACCCAGATAAACTATTATGTAAAGGTCAACTTTACCACGGTAGAAAAGTTCATCAATGCGGTAGACGGAATTGACGTGTACTCGGAGTATGAATTTGAACCTGTAAAGCTCGAGGGCTGGACCGTTCAGAAGGGCTGGAACCATATGAACGGAGAGCAGGCGCTGGCTTTCGCCAGAGAACGAAAGGCCTTCATAGACGGAGACAATCAGAGGATCAAGAATCAGCAGGCTGTCTTTGAGGCGGTCATCAAGAAGGCCACAAGCAGCAGGACGATGCTGCTGAGCTACAACAAGATCCTGACCAACCTGAGAGATTATTTCAGAATGAGTTTCAGCTCAGGAGAACTGAGATCACTTCTCAAGCTGCAGCTGGCAAAGAATCCTCAGTGGAAGATCTACAAGAATACGATAATCGGCGGGAACGGATCCATGCCTACCTATTCGACGGGCGGTGCTTATGCGTATGTCATGACGCAGGATCCTGACAGCATAGAGAATGCAAAGACACTTATGAATGCTGTCCTCGAAGGAAAGACTCTCGCCAAGGACGATGACGATAATGTATACGTAGTCAGCGAAGATGAATCCGGAGAAGACGGAGAAGGCGGAGTAGACGGAGAAGCTGAATGATAGACAATCTTACGGGGTTACTTCTTAGTATCAAGATAACGGATATCATAGATATCCTTATAGTTGCATACATCCTGTACAGACTGCTCGGCATGATCAAGGAGACCAGAGCCCAGCAGCTGTTCAGGGGAGTACTTTTGATTGTCGGCGTTTTCCTCGCATCAGAACTCTTTGATCTGAGTCTTCTCAACTGGCTCCTTACAAGACTTATCACTGTAGGTCTTATCGGAGTAATGATAGTGTTCCAGCCGGAGATACGGCGTGCGCTCGAACAGATAGGGCGCAGGGGAGCTATTACAAGTCAGTTCAGAGACATCGGCAAGGAAGAGCTGTATGCGACCGTTCACAAAATCGTGGATGCTGTTGATGACTTCTCATCAACAAGGACCGGAGCTCTTATCGCGATCGAGCGTGAGACTACCCTGAATGATATCATCGAGACCGGCGTGATAGTTGATGCCGAGATATCCGTAAGACTTCTCGGCAACCTCTTCTACGAGGGATCGCCGCTTCACGATGGAGCTGTCATCATAAGAGGCCTGAGGATACATGCAGCGAGCTGCGTTTTGCCTCTTACGAACAGAACCAGTATCGGCAAGAACCTCGGAACAAGACACAGAGCCGGAGTCGGACTCAGTGAGGTTTCGGACGCGTTCATAATCATCGTTTCTGAGGAAACGGGTGCTATCTCTGTTGCCCGCAACGGAACACTCAGGAGATTTCTTGATCTCAAGACACTCGAGAAGATGCTTCTCGATGTATACCTGCCGTCAGGAGATGCGAATGAATCGTTTATTTCCAGACTGCTGAAGGGAGGCAAGAAGGATGAGTGAAAGAGGACGTAAGTTTCTTAATATCATCATCGCCATTGTAGTCGCGATTGGCGGCTGGATATATGTTGTATATAATAACGACCCTATGACCGAGGTCAGATACAAGGATATCCCGATCGCTTTCGTCGGGGAGCATGATCTTGCCAACAGAGGCCTCGGTATTTCGCAGGTGAGCACTGAATCGATAGATGTTACTCTTAAACAGAAGAGGATAGAAACCAGCCAGATCACTGCGGATGATATCACAGTCATCGCTGATGTCAGCGACGCAGCCGAGGGCGAAAACGGGATCAGTCTTCAGATCAGCGGGCCGTCAGGAACGCAGGTCGCTGAGGCCGAGAAACGGGCCATATCTGTTGATGTGGAGGAGTCAGATACCGTAGAGAAAGCAGTCTATGTGGAATACAGGGATGATCCTGAGGGAATTGAACCTGTGACCAGCAACATGACATCCAGCAGCGCAACGGTGATGGGGGCAAAATCAGAGGTCGAACGAGTCGACAAGGTGACGGCTCTCATTACCCACGATGAAGCGAAAGACAGAGTCTGGAGCTTTACGACGGGCCTTACGGCTCTTGATGAGAACGGAGATGAGATCGAACATCTTGTCATATATCCGGACGAGATCAACTTCAAGGCTTACACAGGGGTCAAGAAGACTGTCAGACTGAATGTCGTTACAGACGAAAAGAAAGAAACCGCAGAAGCTGATGAGGATGACGGCTATACAAGAACGTACAGTGCTCCTGATACTATTGTGATCAAAGGCTCCGAGGATGTCGTCGCGAAAATCACTGAGGTATCTACCACTCTGATTGACATAGACAAAATGTATGAGGATCAGGAAGTGGAACTGACTTATGACCTGCCTGAAGGAGTACATATTGCATATGAATCCGAAGGCCTCGTGATGAAGGTGAAAGTAGCCAGAACCGAATCAGAGACGGATGACTGACGGCACCGTCAGACATAAAAGCAGGACAGGATAAACAGGATATAACAGAAGACGCCGGCATCGTGATGATGCGCGGCGTCTTTTGAGTTGATATTACTGTCAGCATGCAGGCTTATGCCTTAACGGATCCTGATCTGACTAGTCCCACAGATTCACCGGGTAGAAACCTTCCGCCTTGAGTGATGCGAATTTTGCGACTACCTCAGGCTTGTCTTCCTTATATGTAACACCGAACCACTTGTCGGAGGAGGTCAGCACTTCATAGGTTGCTGTACCTTCTGCGATCTGCCTGTTGATCGGAGTCTGGATGTAGTACTCGCCCTTCATCGGGTTGACCTTCATGATCGTCTCAAGAGCCTCTGCGAAGCCGGTTCTGAGAACCTCCATGTATTCTGCGGAGAATCCCCACAGGTTCATAGATACCGGTGAGTCGCTCGGGATCACTTCCTTGGTGCCGTCCTCGTGAGTGTCGGTCACTTTGCCTGCGAGAGGATTAGGTGTTCCGTCCGCGTTAAGCTCAGGCTCCTTAGCGACCTTGAGGTGCTCAACTATATCTGTGAGCTTTCCGTCCGACGCCCTGCATATTCCGCGGGAAACTGTTCCGTTCTCGGACAGTGTGTTCTCGATCTCAAATCCTACCATGCAGTTGTGAGATGCATCCGCTTTGGTTGTAAGGAAATCGTAGATTTTGACGAATCCTTCCTTGCCGTAATAGTCGTCAGCGTTTATGACGGCAAAAGGTGCGTCGATGATGTCTCTTGCTGAAAGAACAGCCTGACCTGTGCCCCATGGCTTGGTCCTGCCTTCAGGAAGGGTATAGCCCTCAGGAAGGTCGGTTCCCTCCTGGAAAGCGTAGTAAGTTTCGTACTTTCTGCCTGCGCCGTTCTCGATGTGCTCTTTGAAGACTTCCTCAAAATCATGCTTGATGATGAAGCATACTCTTCTGAATCCTGCCTCCCATGCATCATAGAGACTGAAGTCCATGATGATGTCGCCCTGCTCGGTGATCTTGTCGAGCTGCTTGTTTCCGCCGTATCTGCTGCCCATTCCTGCAGCCATGATTACCAGAATCGGTTCCATGTTCAAATGTTCCTCCGTGTATAGTTTATACTGATCGTTTCAATATGGCCGTGCTGCTTAGCCAAGCTGTGCACTGAGTCTCTCACGGACCTTGTCCTCGCCCATGATCTGCTGTATCGTCCATACATCCGGTGAAGTCGCTCTTCCCATCAGTGCGATACGGATCACAGTGCTGACATGTCCGACATGTCCCTTATACTCTTCAGGATGCTTCTTGAAGTCCTTAGGCTTGGCCGCATATCCGAGGTCGACGGCGATCTGTCTGATCTTGCCGAACCATGTCTCATTATCGTCGCTGTGGTCGTAGGAATCGAGGTAAGCCCTGAGGATGGTCTCCGCATCGGCAGCCGCCTCTGCAGGGTACTCGTCCTCGATCCTGAAGGACTCGTCGAAGAAATATCCGATATATTCCATTATCTGCTTTGCATATACAAGATCTGCTCTCGGACGTGCATCGTGTCTTCCGAGGTCGAGGATCGCTGCAAGGTGATCCATGTCGCTGAATACATAGCTGTACTCAGGCGCGAACTCATCGGACCATGACTTCAGCCACTCTGCGAGCTCGTGTGCATCTATCCTGAGAAGAGTGCTCTTGCTCACGTCGTTCAGCTTGTCGAGATCGAAGAGAGCTCCGCTGCTCGACATCTTCTCTGTTGTGAATGCAAAATCATCGGATGATGCGTCAGGATTCTCTGCTCTCCACTCCTCGTAGTTGGAGTTGAGGATGGTCAGAAGATATTCCCTGACAGCTGCCGGATGATATCCCTGGCTCCTGTAGTAGTCGAGTGAGAGCTCAGGGTCCTTTCTCTTGGACAGCTTGCGCTTGTTGCCGTCTTCACCGATCTTCATCAGCTGAGCTGTGTGGCAGTATACCGGCAGCTCCCAGCCGAGGTCCTCGAAGAGCTCGACGTGGATCGGAAGGGAAGGAAGCCATTCCTCGCCTCTGACGACGTGAGTGGTTCTCATGAGGTGGTCGTCGACAACGTGTGCAAAATGATATGTAGGGATGCCCGACTGCTTGATGATGACGATGTCGAGGAAGTTGTCAGGTACTGACAGCTCGCCTCTGACCGCGTCAACGACAGTGTGTCTTGCGGTCTCCTCTGCGCTCGCGTTAGGAACGCCTTTCGACTTAAGCCTGATGACGAACGGGTCGCCGGCCTTGATGCGCTGCTCTATATCAGCAGCTACAGCCTCGTCCTTATCCCAGTCTCTGTACTTCGACCATCCCGCATAGATGCCCGGCGACAGCTTTGCAGCTTCCTGCTTTTCCCTGATCTCAGTGATCTCATCCTCTGAGAGGAAGCAAGGGTAGGCATCGCCCTGCTCCAGCAGCTTCTTCGCGAATGTGCGGTAGATCTCGCCGCGGTGGCTCTGTGTGTAGTCGCCGTAGGATCCGATGTCGCCGCTTTGGGTGACACCCTCGTCGAATCTGATGTCGAAGAATGCGAGTGATGTGATAATGGTCTCGACTGCGTTCTCTACGAATCTCTTGTCGTCGGTATCCTCGATCCTGAGGAAGAAAGTGCCGCCGCTCTGGTGGGCGAGCCTTTCATCTACGAAAGCACCGTAGAGATTTCCGAGGTGTATGAAACCTGTCGGGCTCGGGCCGAGTCTTGTGACCATGGCGCCTTCCGGCAGATCTCTTTCAGGATACATCACTTCGTAATCCTCAGGTGTATGAGGAAGGGAAGGATATATCAGATTGGCTAATTCATGATTGGTCATTGTGTAAAACTCCTTGTTTCTGAGTTGTTTCTTATTTCAGCTGCTCTATTATAGCTTAAGAGGCTGCCTTTTGCAATTTGAGAGGACAAAGCAAAACCATTGATCGCAGGCATCCTCTGAACATCCGGACGATCCTTTCGAAACTGGCGAAAACTTCAAAAAAGTTACTGCGCATAATTGACTCAGGATGACCTGCGCGCATATAATAGGGGCGATTTCGGTTAATTACAGTTTTGCATTGATCAGTAACCGTGAAGGCACGGTGTCAGCGATCAGAAGGAGGGACATAAAATGGCAATGAAGGGAAATCTTATTGTAGGACAGTCAGGGGGGCCGACAGCAGTTATCAACTCCAGTCTTGCAGGTGTCATCAAGGCATCCTGGAAGGCAGGGATCAGAAGGATATACGGAATGCACTACGGTATCGAAGGTCTCCTGCAGGAAGACATCGTAGATATAGAGGATTACATCACAAGCGGACAGGACCTGTCTCTGCTCAAGAGAACACCGTCTGCGTTCCTCGGCACATGCAGATACAAGCTGCCGCCTGTTGAGGGACACGAAGATGTATATGAGAAGATTTTTGACATTCTCGACAAGAAGAACATCGAGTTCTTCCTGTACAACGGCGGAAATGACTCGATGGATACCATCAAGATGCTTTCGGACTATGCTATTTCGCATAACAAGAAGCAGAAGTTCATGGGAATTCCTAAGACGATCGACAACGATCTGCCTATGACAGACCACTGCCCGGGATACGGTTCATCCGCTAAGTACATTGCTACTTCGATGAAGGAGATCATCAGGGACAACGAGAGCTACGGAGTATCCAAGCCGACTATCTGCATCGTAGAGATCATGGGCCGTCACGCAGGCTGGCTCACAGCTACAGCAGCTCTGTCCAAGGACATTGACTGCAGCGGACCTGATATGATCTATCTGCCAGAGGTAACATTCGATATCGACGACTTCATCGCAAGAATCAAGAAGCTCGCTGAGACCAAGAAGTCCATCGTAGTAGCTGTATCCGAAGGTCTCAAGACCGCTGACGGAAAGTTCGTATGCGAGCTCGGAACAGTCAATGATCACGTTGACGCATTCGGTCACAAGCAGCTTGCAGGTACAGCAGCATATCTGGCAAACAGAGTAACTGCAGAGACAGGCCTCAAGTCAAGATATATTGAGTTCTCATCACTTCAGAGATGCGCATCCCACCTCGCTTCCCGTGTTGACGCTGACGAAGCATACAACGTAGGTTATCTCGCTGCAGAGGCAGCTTTCAACGGCGAGACAGGAAAGATGATCACCATCGACGTTAAGCAGAGAGAGCCGTATGTTGAGACATACAACAGCTTCGACATCCACGAGGTAGCTAACATCGAGCGTAAGGTACCTCTGAAGTGGATCATCAACGATGGTACATATGTAAGTGATGAATACCTTGAGTATGCAAGACCATTCATCATCGGAAGCATCCAGCCGTACACAGCAGGAGGACTTCCGACACACCTCACAATGAAGAAAAAGAGAAAGTAATTGTACTTCATACAGCGCAGGCATACAGCCCGCGCTGCTTTTTCATTCAGAAACGAGCAGGATACTCAGGACCAGATAATAGAAATGTAAGGAGCTTGCTGTCATGACACATGAAGAAGAACGCGTATGGCTTATTGAAAAACTCAAGGCGGAGAACCCGGGATACAGGAAGATCCCGGTGCCTTCCGATGAACAGACGCAAAAGGATTTCCTCCGCATGCTTATGAACGTGAGAATGCCTCATCCTATAAGTGCTGAGTTTCAGGAAATACAGGATGCCTATCTTAAGAAGGAAAACTTCATGAAGGGCATCGTTAATGAGAAGATGATAGAGCCGTGCAGCCTTGATCCGAGGCTGTGCATATGGCAGGGCGATATAACCAGACTCGGAGTCGACGCGATCACCAATGCCGCCAATTCGGGGATGACCGGATGCTATCAGCCGCTGCACAACTGCATCGATAATTGTATACACAGCGCGGCCGGCATCGAGCTCAGAAACGAGTGCGCCCGCATCATGAAACTGCAGGGGCACGATGAGCCGACAGGTCAGGCCAAGATTACACCTGGATACTGTCTTCCGGCCCGTTATGTACTGCATACGGTAGGGCCTATCGTCCAGGGACCTCTGACAGATGAGCACAGAGACCTTCTCAGGTCCTCATACAGATCATGCCTCGAACTTGCAGAGAAGAACGGACTTCGCAGTGTCGCCTTCTGCTGCATATCCACGGGCGTGTTCATGTTCCCGGCAGAGGAAGCCGCACGAATAGCAGTGGAAACTGTAAGGGGCTATCTTGATGAACAGGACAGAAGGTACAGCGAAGTATCCTCGTATATAGGATCAGGCGCGGGTCAGACTGCAGGCAGGGATACATATAAAGGTATAGAAAAGGTCATCTTCAATGTATTCTCAGACCGTGACCGTCAGATATACGAAAACATCCTGGAAAAATGAGACTTAACGACCCCTTAATCAAGATTTACTTGAGATTTTTATTTAGTGGTATACAATAATTGTTGAAAAAAGGGCTGCATGACTGATTGTGCAGCTCTTTTAGCGGATTTTTTTAGATAAAAGGAGTGATTCCTATGAATGGAGATTATCTGGTAAGAGCGACGGCTGCCGGTGAGACTGTCAGAGCTTTTGCAGTAAGATCGACTGAGATGGCGGCAACAGCCAGAGAGAAGCATATGACTCTGCCTGTAGTGACTGCAGCTCTCGGAAGACTTCTCTCGGCCGGAGCCATGATGGGCTCGATGATGAAGGGCGAGAAGGACAAGCTGACGCTGCAGATGAAAGGCGACGGCCCGATCGGAATGCTGACGGTCACAGCCGACAGTCACGGCAATGTCAAGGGCTTTCCTGCCAATCCGGCAGTGGATATCCCGAGAAAATACGCCGGCAAGCTCGATGTAGGCGGTGCAGTCGGCAAGGGAGTCCTTACGGTTATAATGGACCTCGGACTCAGAGAGCCGTACAACGGACAGGTCGAGATACAGACAGGAGAGATCGGTGACGATCTTGCTTACTACTTCACCGTATCCGAGCAGACACCTTCTGCGGTAGGACTCGGCGTGATGGTGGATACAGACAGTTCTGTAAAGCACTCCGGCGGATTCATAATCCAGATAATGCCTGACGCATCCGAGGAGACGATCGCTGCCATAGAGAGCAAAGTCAGCGGTGCTCCGTCTGTCACATCCATGATGGAGGACGGAATGACGCCTGAGGACATTCTTGAGTACTACCTCGGAGACCTGGATCTCAGCATAAATGAGACAGAGGCTGTAAGATTCCACTGCGACTGCTCCAAGGAGAGAGTGGCAGGAGCTCTGGCGACGCTCAGCAGAAGTGACCTCGAGGAGATCATCAATGACGGTGAGGAGATAGAGGTAAAATGCTATTTCTGCAACTCCGCATATACATTCGATATAGATGAACTGAATAAGATAATGGAGGGAAGGGACAATGAAGCTTAGAGAATACACACATCCGGACTTTACTGAAGAGAAGTTCGTCAGCTGCCCTGAAGCAGTATTTGAACCGGCACCGCTGGATGGTGTTGCACCTATGAACTTCCATGCGATGAGCATTTTCCCTGAATACTTCAAGGTCGACGGAAAGTGGCTCCTCGCAGAGGAGAGCAGAATGGACTGCGTGCCTGTTCTTAAGGACGGAAAGATACATGTTGTTGAGTTCCGCAACCTCATCAAAGGCGACCTGGTCGCAGTCGGCAGAACAGAAAACTGTGAGAACGGCATCTATGTCTATCCGTACGGATTCAGTGAAGGCAAGGCCGCAGACAAGGATGTCTTCGCATTCAGAACTTCAAGATCAAGAGAGACGGCTTTCTCAGTAGACTATGATGAGCTGTATCAGATACTGAAGTATGAGAAGGATCACGGCAAGATCGTATGGGTAATGGGACCTGCTTTCGCATTCGACCACGATGCAAGAAAGGCTTTCCAGAAGATAATCGAGGGCGGATACGTACACGCACTGCTCGCCGGAAATGCGCTTGCAACGCATGACCTTGAGGGCGCATATCTCAATACCGGACTCGGACAGAATATCTACACTCAGGAGAGTGTTCCTAACGGACACTACAACCACCTTGAGACCATAAACAAGGTCAGATACTACGGAAGCATCGGCAAATTCCTCGAGGAAGAAGGCCTTGATGACGGAATTATGGCTGCCTGCGAGAAGAAGGGCATTCCGTATGTTCTTGGAGGCTCGATAAGAGATGACGGTCCGCTTCCTCCGGTATACGGAAATGTATACGAGGCTCAGGATGCGATGAGAAACGAGGTAAGAGGAGCAACTACCGTTATCTGCATGGCTACCATGCTCCACTCGATCGCAGTAGGCAACATGACACCTTCTTACAGAGTGCTCGATGACGGCACAGTCAGACAGGTATACTTCTACTGCGTGGACATCTCCGAGTTCACAGTCAACAAGCTCGCCGACAGAGGCAGCCTCAGTGCCAAGGGCATCATAACCAACGTACAGGACTTCATAGTAAACCTGTGCAAAGGTCTTGGAGAGTGGGAGTAATTCTATTGAATTCGGCACAGACGTAAGATATAATTTTCGTGTATGAGCTTACTGCAGTTCATGCGATGAAAACACATATTTTATAACGTAAAAGAATCAAACAGGAGACAGAAAATGTTCGATAAACTTATTGAAAAAGTCAAGGCACAGCCTAAGACTATCGTTTTCACAGAGGGTACTGATGCCCGTATCCAGGAAGCAACTGCAAAGCTGCTCGCAGAGGGCCTGATGAAGGTCGTTCTCGTAGGCAATGTTGATGAGGTAAAGGCTGCTGCAGCTAAGGGCGGCTTCAATATCGACGGAGCAGAGATCCTCGATCCTGAGACATATGAAGGCATGGAAGAAATGGTTGAGAAGATGGTAGAGCTCCGCAAGGGCAAGATGACTGCAGATGAGTGCAGAGCTAACCTCCTCAAGGGCAACTACTTCGGAACCATGCTCGTCAAGATGGGTAAGGCTGACTGCCTCCTCGGCGGAGCAACATATTCCACGGCTGACACCATCCGTCCTGCACTCCAGCTTGTAAAGACCAAGCCAGGCGCTCACCTCGTAAGCTCCTGCTTCATCCTCACAAGAGACTGCGGAGACGAGAACCTCAGAACCATCGCTATGGGCGACTGCGCAGTCAACCTCGACTACACTGACAGCGTAGACAAGGAAGGCAACGTTACATTCACAGGCGCTCAGAAGCTTGCTGAAGTAGCAGTTGAGATCGAGAAGTGCGCAAGAGTATTCGGCATCGACCCTAAGGTTGCAATGCTGAGCTTCTCCACCAAGGGATCCGGCAAGGGCGGCACAGTTGCACTCTCCGCAGAGGCAACCAGGATCGCTAAGGAGCTCAACCCTGACATGGCTATCGACGGCGAGATGCAGTTCGACGCAGCTGTATCCCCTACAGTAGGCCAGCTCAAGTTCCCTGGCTCCAAGGTAGCAGGATATGCCAACACATTCGTATTCCCGCTCATCGAGGCAGGAAACATCGGATACAAGATCGCACAGAGACTCGGCGGATATGCAGCTTACGGCCCTATCCTCCTCGGACTCAATGCACCTATCAATGACCTTTCCCGCGGATGCGACGCAGAAGAAGTCTACAAGATGGCAATCATCACAGCAGCACTGTAAAGAGCACGCATACATTCAGCCCGCAGATTACGCATCTGCGGGTTTTTTTATGTTTAAGAGAGCAGGATAAAAGCGTGTGGAGCGAGAACCCGCAGGTGCATGTAATGACTGCGGCAGCGAGGACTCGAGCGGAATACGCTTTTATCCTGCTTTTCATGGAAGAAATGACTGCAGATGTGATATACTGCACTGTGAGTTATTATGCAGAGGGGTATTTTGATTACGGGGAAAGGTTTAGACTATTGAGCAGCGTACTGATCAAAGAGGTATTATCCAGGGCGGACAGGAAGACTTTCGTGGAGTATCCGAACCGTCTATATCGTGATGTGGAAAATTTTGTTCCTGCATTCTACGGCGATGACATGGCCGACTGGGACAAGGAGAAGAATCCCGCATTCGAATACTGTGAAGCGAGAGCTTTTCTCGCATACCGCGACGGCGAAGTCGTGGGAAGGATAGGAGCCATTCTCAGCCACAGGGCGAATGAGAGATGGGGAACTAAGCGCATGAGATTCTCGCAGGTCGACTTCATAGATGACCGCGAAGTGTCCGCAGCGCTGTTTGAGACTGTTGAGAACTGGGCCCGCGAGAAGGGCATGAAGGAGGTCCACGGACCGCTTGGATTCTGCGATCTCGACAGAGAGGGCATGCTGGTCGAGGGCTTCGATAAGCGCAGCATGTTTATCACATACTACAACCATCCGTACTATCTGGATCACCTCGAGGCACTCGGCTATGTCAAGGACACCGACTGGATCGAGCACATGATCCCTATAGGCGACGGCAGCGAGGATGACAGGATATACGCCAGACTCAAGAGGATATCCGATGCCATGCTGAGGCGTACGGGGTATCACAAGGTAACTGTAAAGAGAAGAAGCGACGTCAAGCCGTATGTGCGCAAAGCGTTTGAGCTCATCAATGTCGCATATGCGCCGCTTTACGGAGTTGTCGAGCTGACGGAAAGACAGATAGACAAGTACACTGACAAGTTCCTGCCTCTTATAGACCCGGACTTCTGCTGTCTTATTGCCGATGACAATGACGACCTGATGGGATTCGGAGTCGGTGCGCCTTCAATGGCCGAAGCCATGAAGAAGTGCCGCGGACATCTCTTCCCGACAGGCTGGGCAGGAGTGCTGAAGTCCCTTAAGTTCAACGACACACTTGACCTCTTCCTTATAGCCGTAAGACCTGAGCTCCAGAAGACCGGAGTCAACGGCATCATCATGGAGCACCTGTATACAGGCTGCGTCAAGCACGGCATCCGCCAGGCGGAGACCGGGCCGCAGCTTGAGACCAACACCAAGGTCCACCACCAGTGGAAGATGTTCAACGTGGAGCCTCACAAGAGGCGCAGATGCTTCATCAAAGAGATATAGAAAAGGAAAAGGGACAGGCAAGACATATATGAATGAAACCCCTGTTTCAACAAAATATCTGCTGAAGAGGTTCTATCCGTATTTCAAACCATATCTGCACATACTGGTCTTCGATCTGGTGTGTGCAGCCTTTACGAGTGCGTGCGATTTGGTTCTGCCTCTTATGGTGAGATTCATAACCAACACGGTCGTGAATGAGCCGGCGGCACTGACAGTGGAGATGGTGCTTAAGATCACGGCTCTGTATGTCGTGTTCAGGGTCATCGATGTGCTGGCCAATTACTATATGCAGAACACCGGCCATGTGATGGGCGCCATGATCGAGAGCGACATGAGGCGGGATCTCTTCGAGAAGTTCCAGAGACTCTCATATGCCTACTACACTGAGAACAAGACGGGACAGCTCATATCCCGCATAACGACTGACCTCTTCGATATAGCGGAGTTTGCGCACCACTGTCCTGAGGAGTACTTCATAGCGGCAGTCAAGATAGTCGTGGCCTTCGTTATCCTGATAAGAGTCAACGTGGTGCTCACGGTCGTGGTCTTCGCCATGATACCGCTGATGCTCTTCTTCGCACTGAAGTTCAGGGTCAAGCTGAGAAAGGCATTCAAGTGGCAGAGAAGCGAGCTCGGTGAGATCAACTCACATGTAGAGGACAGCCTCCTCGGCATAAGAGTATCCAAGTCTTTTGCCAACGAGGATGTCGAGCAGCAGAGATTCGAAGAGGGCAACGAGAGATTCCTCACGACCAAGAAGGTAAGCTACCGCAACATGGCGGGATTCCGCAGTGTAACGAGGCTGTTCGACGGACTGATGTACATAACCATCGTCCTGCTCGGATCGCTGGCGCTTATAGGCGGGTACATCGAAGCGGGCGACTTCATCGCGTACCTCATGTATGTGAGCGTTCTTCTGGAGGCCATCAGGAGGATTGTCGAATTCACTGAGCAGTTCCAGAAGGGCATCACTGGCATTGAGAGATTCATAGAAGTCATGGATGCGCACATAGATGTCGATGATGCTCCGGGCGCGGGGCCAATGCCTGATGTGGAGGGCGAGATAGAGTTCGACAACGTTTCCTTCACATATGACAGAGCGCAGAATGAAGAGGATCCGGAGGCCGCTGCTGAAAGCTGTGTTCTTTCCGGGCTGAACCTGAAGATAGCAAAGGGCGAGAATGTGGCGCTTGTCGGTCCGAGCGGTGCGGGCAAAACCACCTTCTGCAACCTCATACCGAGGTTCTACGATGTGACCGGCGGTACGATCCGCATCGACGGCATAGATATCCGCGACGTGCAGGTGAGATCGCTGAGGACGAAGATCGGCATGGTGCAGCAGGAGGTCTACCTGTTCTCGGACACCGTGGCGAACAACATCGCATACGGAAGACCGGGTGCGAGCCGCGAGGAAGTGATCGAAGCGGCGAAGATGGCCGGAGCCGATGCTTTCATACGCGAGCTGCCTGACGGATATGACACCTTCGTCGGCGAGAGAGGCGCAAGGCTCTCGGGCGGACAAAAGCAGAGGATAAGCATCGCGAGAGTCTTCCTCAAGAACCCGCCGGTGCTGATACTCGACGAGGCTACGTCAGCCCTCGACAACGAGAGCGAATATTTTGTGCAGAAGTCCCTTGCGGAGCTGTCTAAGGGAAGGACCACGATAACCATCGCGCACAGGCTGTCGACCATAAGGAACGCTGACCGCATTATAGTCCTGACCGAGAACGGCATTGAGGAAGAGGGGACCCACGACGAACTCATGGAGAAAAACGGCATCTACGCCGCAATGAACAATATAACGCTGTAAAACATTAATCAGGAGGAAAAACGTTTTGGATATAACTGAGAAGATCATTCTTGAAGACTGCCCGTACTGCGGAGGAGCAGGGCTGCTCGAAGAGGAAAACGGATGGTGCTGGTACGTGACATGCATGGACTGTGGATCGCAGACTGCATCGTTTGAGTACAGAAGAGCTGAGGACAGAGAGGCTGCGGCAGGAAAGGCTGCTGCCATCTGGAACATGGGCAAAGCCATAAGATCCGACCTCGGAGAATAGGAAGAGGACAGGAGCATATTAGGATGGAACTTAACAGAAAAACTATGTACAAGGCCGGGATTACTGTCCTCGGCAACCTGACATATGCAGCGGGCGTCAACCTCATGATCAACCCGATACATCTCTACAGCGGAGGCTTTACGGGAATCGCGCAGCTCATAAGGACATTCCTTCTGGACTTTCTGCACATTCCGCAGATAGGCGGCCTTGACTACATGGGAATCATATATTTTCTCATAAACGTGCCGTTCTTCATCATGGCGTACAGGGTGATGGGCAGGAAGTTCTGCATCACCACGCTCATATCGATCGCCATGGCATCGGCCTTCCTTTCGATAATACCGGTGCCGTCGACACCGATCGTGGATGACCGCATCCTGGCGTCTGTGGTCGGAGGACTGGGCTCGGGATTCGGAGCGGGATTCGTTCTGAGAGCCGGAAGCTCGCAGGGCGGACAGGACCTCATCGGAGTGTGCCTTGCCAAGACGCATCCGGACTTCAAGGTAGGGGCCATAGGGATCATCATAAGCGTCTGCATCTACTCGATATGCCTGTTCCTGTATGACATCCAGACAGTTCTGTACTCGATCATATTCGCCGTTGTGACAGGCCTCGTCATTGACAGGGTCCACATCCAGAATATCAAGATCGAATGCATGATCTTCACCAAGAAGGAAGGCATAGCTGCTGCGATCATGAATGAGCTCGGACGCGGCGTCACTGCCTGGGAAGGCGAGGGCGTGTACACAGGTGAAAACTCACATGTGCTCGTGACCGTCATCTCCAAGTATGAGGAGCCTCACCTGCGCGAGATCATCGAGCGCATCGATCCGAATGCATTCGTAATAATCACTGACCACGCGAGGGTGGCAGGCAACTTCCAGAAGCGATTCGTGGATTGACGGACGCATAATGTGATACAATAACTGCGTATGATTTTCTTTAAGATTTTACTGATAATACTTGTGGCAGCACCGGTGCTTGCACTGGCAGTCTACATGTGGCTTCAGGTAGCCCAGTACGTCAGCCGCAAAAACCGCCAGGACGCCCTTGAGAATCCATCACTCAGAAAAAGGAGGCGGAAATGAAAGGGCTGTTCATTACGCTTGAAGGCGGAGACGGTGCCGGCAAATCCACACAGATAAGAAACATCGAGAGGTTCTTCACTGAGAAGGGCCTCGTTGTCGTGCATACGAGAGAACCGGGCGGAACTCAGATCAGTGAAAAGCTGAGGGACATCCTGCTCGACAACCACAATACCGAAATGACCGCTGTTACCGAGATGATGATATACGCAGCATCGAGGGCACAGCACGTAAGGGAGCTGATCATCCCGGCTCTCGAGAGAGGCGAGGTGGTCATCTGTGACAGGTTCGTGGACTCGTCAGTGGCTTATCAGGCATACGGCCGCGGACTCGGAGACATGGTCGCAGAAGTCAACAGCCACGCGACCGGAGGGCTCAGACCGGACATCACCTTCTGGCTCGACATAGACCCGGCGGCAGGCAGGGCGAGAGCTGCGAAGGCGGGCGAGCTCGACAGGCTCGAGCTTGAGAAACTGGACTTCCACTACAGGGTCTACGAGGGATATAAGAAGATAGCAGAAGCAGAGCCTGACAGGGTAAAGCGCATCAACGCAGCTGACACTGTTGAGGAGATCTGCAGCAATATATATGCATGTCTCGAAGAGCTGTGCGCTGAGAAGGGTATCTGATTCCTGATGCAAAGCATTAATGAACTGGTCATGAATATTACTGAAGGGGCAAGGGCGGCGCATGCCTTCGCTTGCGAAGGCAGAGCGGGAGAAGCCCGCAGAGCCTTCATAAATGACCTGGCAGCGGGCCTTCTCTGCACCTCGCCGGAGGCGGGTGCGCGCCCTTGCGGCAGATGCCCGTCATGCCTTCAGGCAGCAGCAGGCACCAGCCTGGATATCGTCCGCATGAGCAGGAGCACCGGCGCATCAAAGACGGGAAGAGAGACTTACAGAGTCGATGATGCTGCCGCCTTTATCGAGAGGCTCAGCATGGGATCATACGGAAGGTATCTCATCGGCATCGTCGATGAGGCGGATACTCTGAGCGAGATCATCCAGAACAAGCTCCTTAAGACACTTGAGGAGCCTGCACCGGATACACTCATTCTGCTCGGAGTCTCAAACAGGGACAATCTGCTGGACACAGTGCAGTCGAGACTGAGTTTTGTCAGAACTGCAGACTATGAAGGATACACTGCATCGGATGCGGAGTCAGAAGGTTCTGATGAAGAGGATGCAGACGCCAGGCTTCAGGCCGCATCAGAGAACCTCGCGGCAATGTATGCAGACAGAAAGCACGCATTCCATGAGGTCAGAAGCGCGCTCGAGAAGAACATAAAGAGCAAAGAGGACGCACTGTATCTTCTGAATGTTATAGAAGATGAATTCAGGGAGCGCATGACAGCGGCAGCCCGCGGAGAGCGTCAGGGCAGCCCTGCAGCATGTGCCCGTGCGATAGAAGAGATAAACAAGGCAAGAATGGATATACGCCGCGAGATGCAGCACATCAGGGCGCTTAAGCGGCTGTACCTGGATATATAGAAAGGATCAACATATATGGTAGAGATAGTCGGCGTCGGTTTCCTTAAGGCCGGCAAGACATATTACTTCGACCCTGCAGGTCAGAAGTACGAACTGGGCGACATGGTCATAGTCGAGACCGCAAGAGGTCTTGAACTCGGCCACATCCTGATCGCCAACAGAATGATAGAAGAAGACAAGCTCGTCGCGGCACTCAAACCGGTAGAGCGCAAGGCAACCGACGAGGACCTCAAGAAGTATAAAGAGAACCTCGCGAAGAGAGACGGAGCTATGAAAGTCTGCGCTGAGAAGATAGCGAAGCACGGACTGGACATGAAGCTGATCGACGTTGAGTTCATGATCGACGGCTCCAAGATTGTTTTCTATTTCTCTGCAGACGGCAGAGTGGACTTCAGAGAGCTCGCCAAGGACCTTGCAGGTCACTTCCACAACAGGATCGAGCTGAGACAGATTGGAGTCAGAGACGAAGCCAAGATGCTGGGCGGCATAGGCATATGCGGCAGACCGCTGTGCTGCAGCAAGTGGCTCCATGACTTCCAGCCTGTGTCGATCAAGATGGCAAAACAGCAGAACCTCTCGCTCAATCCGACCAAGATTTCCGGAACATGCGGAAGGCTCATGTGCTGCCTCAATTTCGAGGACAAGACATACAAGGAACTCCGCAAGGGAATGCCTAAGGACAACGAGAGAGTCGATACGCCTGACGGCCTGGCCAAGGTCATCAGCGTTGACTACTTCAACGGCAGGATCAACACGAGAGGGATCGAGATAGACCCTGACACAGGTGAAGAGATATTCGCACAGGAGATAAAGTCCTACGCCAAGGAGGACATCCGCAGAAGGAAGAAGGGCAAAAAGGGCGGTCAGGCGTCTGACAGCGACATCGAGATCGACCTTGATGCTGAAAAGGAAGAGCTTGCAGACGATGAGGAGATCCGTGAGCTCGAAGAGCTGATGCGCGAATTCTGATACCGATGCTGAGAACAGACGACACCGGATTCGGGAATATAAAGGTCATCCAGAAGAAGGGATTCGGCTACGGAGTCGATGCCGTTCTGCTTGCAGCTTTCGCAGCCGGAGAGACCGGCGCGCGCGGCATTCCGCAGGGAAGTACGGCTGCAGACCTCGGAACTGACTGCGGCATAGTTGCCTTTATACTGACGCACAAGGTGGCGGACATTCATGTCACCGGAGTCGAGAAGAGGGAAGAAGCAGCAGACCGGGCGAGAGAAGCAGTATCCCTGAACGGACTCGGGGACAGAGTCAGGATCATCACAGCAGATGTGGGCTGTATTGCCTGCGGCACTGAGTCCGCTGAGACAGATGCGGAAACATCCGGCCTCAGAGGAGCCTTCAATGCAGTCGTATCCAATCCTCCGTATTTCAGGAGAAACTCCGCTATACCGAGTGCATCCGGAGACCGTTACATTGCGAGGCATGAGACGACAGCGGACATCGGGGATTTTGCCCGTGCGGCGGCAGCGCTCCTTAAGGACGGCGGCAGCTTCTACCTGGTGCACAGGCCGGACAGACTGGCGGACATATTCAGCGCACTGAGAGACGCAGGCCTTGAGCCCAAGGAGATGCAGATGGTCGTCCCGTCGGAGACACAGGCGGCCAATATCGTGCTCATACACGCGGTGAAGGGCGCCGGAGCAGAGCTCAGGATGCTGCCCCGGATCGCAGTCCATACGCCTGACGGCGGATACACGGATGACATCATGAGAATATATGAGCGGCAGTGAAATTCTTCAACATATCAGATGCCACTTATATTATAATAAGAGTTAATAATCAAATGCCTCTCCCTGCCTGCAGGGCGGGGAATATAAGAGCAAAAGGAGAGTAGATATGATTACTGTAAGTGTGAAAGGCGTACTCATCGGCATCCTTCTGATCGCACTGATCGTGCTGGTAGTATTCCTGATCGTAATGGTCGCCAACGTCACAGACACCATCAAGAAGGCCAATGCTATCCTCGACGGCGGCACCGGAGCTGCAAAGAGCGTCAAGGAGACGGTAGACGGTGTAGGTTCGGTCATCAGGGAAAAAGCATCACAGATTGCCGGAGTCGTTGCTAAGGGCGTTGCACTCGCAAGCAATGCGCTCGAGAGATTCTGGAAATAGGAACAGAGGAAAAGGAGAAACAAAATGATTTGTGCTTTAACAGTTAATCAGATCCTTGTAATATGCCTGATCCTCGTTCTGATCGCTTTCGTGGTCGTCGTGGCAATAATGGCAAAGCATGCCATCGAGCTCCTCAAGAAGAGCAAAAAGCTCGTGGACAACGGACAGACCATGCTGGAGGAAACCAAAACAAAGGCAACCGAGACTGAGAATTCAATCATCTCGGCAGCGTCAAATATTGCTGCAGATACATCCCCTGCAATCAAGGCCATCGCCGCCGGAGCGGCCGGACTTACAGTGATTAATCTTCTGGGGATGATCGGAAGAAAACTGACCGGAAGAGGCGGATTATTCTCTTCCATGGCAGACAGGAGAGAACGCAAGAGGGCCCGCAAGGAACTCAAGAGATCCAAGAAGATGATCAGAAAGGTCAACAAACAGACTGAACTCGAGAGGAAGGCCATGCTGAAGGCCAAGAAGATGAGCAAAAAGGCTGCAAAGGCTGAAGCAAGGAACTTAAGAAATACCGCAAAGGCTGAAGCATTAGCCATGAGAAGGGTCGCAAAAGCAGAAGCAAGAGTTGCAAAAAAGGCAGCGATCGTTGATGCAAAAGCTGCGAAAGCGGCTGCAAAAGAGGCTTTAAGGGCTGAAGCAAAGGCTGCAAAGAGTGCAAAGAAAGCAAAGGGAAAAGGCTTCCTGAGCACTGTCTGGACAAAAATAAAAAATTTACTACTAGGGAGATAATTAATGGCAAAAATACTTGTCAACAGCAGCGGACCTCTTCACGGAGAGGTCGAGATAAGCGGTGCGAAGAATTCAGTCCTTCCGCTGCTTGCCGCTACGATCCTCACAGATCAGACATGCACCCTTGAGGGCGTGCCTGATCTTGTTGACGTTAATGTAATGAAGGAAATGCTGGTCAATTACGGCTCCGATATCGACGACAGCGAGAAGGGAGTCATCAGGGCAGCAATGAAGGAAGTCAGATGCTGCGAGGGCAAGGCTGAACTTGTCCAGGAGATGAGGGCTTCCGTATTTACAATGGGACCGATGCTCGCCCGCCACGGCAAGGTTATCATGCCTATGCCGGGAGGATGCACTATAGGCAAGAGACCTATTGACCTGCATCTCAAGGGATTCAGGGCGCTCGGCGCTGATGTTGTGGAAGATGATGAGAACGAAAGAGTCATCGTTACCGCTCCTGAGGAAGGCCTCGCAGGGGATGCGATCTACCTCGACTTCCCGAGCGTAGGCGCAACTGAAAACATCATGATGGCGGCGACCCTTTCAAGGGGAACGACCATCATAGAGAATGCGGCCAAGGAGCCTGAGATCATCGACCTCGCCAACCTTCTGAACAAGATGGGCGCAAGGATCAAGTATGCAGGAACAGACATGATCAGGATCGAGGGAGTTGAGAAGCTTTCCGGCTGTATCCATGCGGTCATTCCGGACAGGATCGAGACAGGCACATTCATGCTGGCTGCAGCGATCACAAGAGGCGACATACTTGTAAAGAACGCTCTTCCCGGCCACGTAAGACCAATAATCGCCAAGCTCAAGGAGTGCAACGTTGACGTTGAGATCCTGCCTGAAGGCATCTATGTGGATGCAAGAAACAGAGAGCTCGTGGCTACAGACATCAAGACACTTCCGTATCCGGGCTTCCCGACAGACATCCAGTCACCGTTCATGGCGTTTCTGACCACCGTAAAAGGACAGAGCATCGTCAGAGAGACAGTATTCGAGAACAGATTCATGCATGTCGTCGAGCTGAACAGAATGGGAGCTGACATTTCCACAGAAAACAGAGAAGCCATAGTTCCGGGCGGAAAGAAGCTGAAAGGCGCCAAGGTCAGGGCTACCGACTTAAGAGCTGGTGCTGCAATGGTGCTCGCGGGGCTTGTGGCAAAAGGGACGACTGAGATAAGCGAGATATATCACATAGAGAGGGGCTATGAGAACTTCGTCGGTAAGTTCAAGGGCCTCGGAGCTGACATCATGAAGATCGAGCAGGACTGATACAGCCATGCTTCGTATTTGACTGCGGTCTGATGCACTGTGTAAGGAGGTAAGACTATGCCGGATATCCAGTATCTCAAGCTGCTTGCGGAGAAGTATCCTAATTCGAGAGCTGCAAGGACAGAAATCATAAACCTCAGAGCTATACTTGCTCTTCCGAAAGCTACGGAGTTCTTTCTGAGCGACCTGCACGGAGAGTTTGACGCTTTCCAGTACTTCGTAAGATCAGGATCCGGAATGATCAGGATGAGGATCGATGAGGTCTTCGGCAACCTTCTGACCGAGAAGGAATGCGATGAGCTCGCCGCACTTATCTACAATCCGGAGGCGGAGCTTAAGAGAAGAAAGAAGAGCGAGCCTGATTTTGACGCGTGGTGCAAAGTCGCAATCAGAAGACTTGTGGCAGTATGCCGCGTAGTCTCCAACAAATACACAAGATCGAAGGTAAAGAAACGTCTTCCTAAGGCATCGTCATATATCATGGACGAGCTTCTGTTCGCTGACGATGTACTGGACAGACATAAATACTACGATGAGATCATTGACACACTCATCGAATACGGCGCTGCTGAGGTATTCATCACAGACCTCACAGAGACCATCGCGAACCTCACCGTCGACAGACTCCACATCATCGGAGACATCTTCGACAGAGGGGCAAAGTCCCATGTTATCATGGACTATCTCATGGCCAACCGCGGCGTGGATATCCAGTGGGGCAACCACGATGTCCTGTGGATGGGAGCAGCCTGCGGCAACAGAGCCTGCATCGCAACCATCATCCGCATCAACGTAAGATACAACAATTTTGACATGCTTGAGGTAGGCTACGGTTTCAACCTGAGACCGCTGGCATCACTTGCCGAGAAGATATACGGGGATGACCCTTGCGAGTATTTCAGGCCTAATCTGCTCGAGCAGAACAAGTATGACCCTATCCCGCCTGAACTGGCAGCCAAGATGCACAAGATGATCTCGATCATCCAGTTCAAGATAGAGGGGCAGGAGATAATCAAGCATCCTGAATACAAGCTCGACAAGAGAAACCTCCTTCTGAACATCGACTTCGACAAGGGTACCGTCAACATCGAGGGCAAGGATTATCCGATGAGGGATATGAATCTCCCGACTGTTGACCCTGCAGATCCGCTGAAGCTGACTCCGGAGGAAGAAGAGGTAATGGTAGCCCTCGAGTCCTCGATCATTAATTCAGAGAAGCTCCAGAAGCACATCAACTATATGTTCGAGGTAGGCGGACTCTACAAGGTCATGAACAACAACCTTCTCTATCACGGCTGCATGCAGCTCAACGAGAACGGCACATTCAAGACTGTGCAGATAGACGGAGGCAGATACAGAGGCGCCGCATATATCCAGAAGCTGGATGAGATGATCAGAGCTGCAAGGTTCAGCCCTGAGAAGGACAGACCTGAAGAGGCAGCCATCATGTGGTTCCTGTGGCTCTCCGAGGATTCACCTCTGTTCGGCAAGGACAAGATGACGACCTTCGAGAGATACTTTATCGAAGACAAGGCAACGCACAAGGAGAACAAGGTCCCTTACTACAAGCACATGGACAGCGAGGAGATGGCGGACAAGATCCTCAAGGACTTCGGCATCAACCCTAGGATCGGAAGGATCCTGAACGGACATGTGCCTGTCAAGCAGAGCAAGGGTGAGAGCCCGATCAAGGCGAACGGCAAGATGTTCGTAATCGACGGCGGCATCTCCAAGGCTTACCACAAGACAACGGGTATTGCAGGATATACTGCGATCATGACATCCAAGCACATGTACCTCGCAGAGCATCAGCCGTATGAGCCGCTCCGTGAGGACGGAACCCAGGTGTTCCACAGACCGGTCATGCACCTTGTCGACTCTGTCGCAGAGAGGATCCTGATCAGAGACACAGATACAGGAGAGGAACTGCGTGAACAGATAAGAAACCTTGAGGCACTCTTCGATGCATTCAAGAGCGGTCTCATCAAGGAGAATTACTGATAAACAACACATACAGAAAGGCGGTAAGATATGTTAGCCAAAATACTCGGAGCCGTACTTGTGGCGCTCTGCCTGTGGTACATACTCCTTCTGTACAAGAACAACAGAAACAGGCTGTAACAGCAGCCGGGAAATCTATAGATAGGAAAAGGGTGGACATCAATGTACATGGATAACAACCTTATGGCGATCGCCATAATCCCGGGACTTCTTATCCTCGGATACGTATACGGTAAAGACAAGGTCGAAAAGGAACCTCTGAGCATGATAGTAAAGATCGTGCTCATGGGTGCGGCATCATGCCTTGTTGCAGGAGCTGCAGAAGGAGCTCTCCAGTCAGTGCTGCCGCAGTATGAGCGCGGAACGATCCAGTTCGCACTGCAGACATCGTTCTGTCTGGCGGCCCTCTGTGAGGAGACAGTAAAGTATCTCGCTCTCAGGATAGGATCCTGGAGGAGCCGTTACTTCAACTACAGATTCGACGGCATCGTTTACGGTGTTTCTTCGGCCGTAGGTTTTGCTGTATTTGAGAACATCCAGTACGTGGCTATGTACGGGATCGCTACAGCTATCTCAAGAGCATTCCTGGCAGTTCCGCTGCATGCTTTCTGCGGAGTGTTCATGGGAGTGTTCTACTCATATTCCAAGAAAGCAGCCATCGTCGGAGAGAGAGGCATTTCTGCGGCGTGCACAATGCTCGCACTGATCGTTCCGATGATCATACACGGCGTCTATGATACCTGTGCATTCATGGGAACAGAGGCGTTCACATATATGCTGCTGGGCTTTGTAGTTCTTCTGTATATTGCTGCTATACGTACGATCAGAAAGATGTCTGCAGAGGACAGAGAAGCCGGATTCTACCCGGAAGCACGCGTCATCGAATACGATACTACACTTACGGAGTAGCCTGAACCGGCTGATTCCGGAAACATTCTGTATCACGCAGCTATAGGGGACAGACTATGAACAAGAATTTTATCAGTGAAAAACTGAGCGATGAACTGCTCTATCTTTTCAATACAGGCAAGCTCTATCACGCATACAGGACGTTCGGCGCGCATCTTATTGACGGCGGCGGAGTCCAGTTCACAGTATGGGTGCCGGGAGTGCGCAGCGTTAAGGTCACGGGCGATTTCAACGGATGGAATCCGGGCGAGGAAGACACGCTTGAGCTGCTCGGAGACACCGGTATATACACGGGCTTCATTAAGAATGCCACTGCCGGTGATAAGTATAAATATGAAATAGAGGCGCTCAGCGGAGAGCACATCTTCAAGGCGGACCCGTTTGCCTTCGGTTCTGAGCTGAGGCCGGGAACCACATCAGTTGTCAGCGACATCTCGTATGAGTGGCATGATGACGAATGGCTGGCTGAGAGAGAGAAGAAGAATACCTTCGCAGGTCCGATGAACATCTACGAGTGCCACCTCGGAGCATGGATCAGAGAGCCGGGAAGCGAAGAGTTCTACAACTACCGCGAAGTGGCAGACAAGCTGATCCCTTACGTGAAGGATATGGGATACACCCATCTTGAGCTGATGCCTGTCATGGAGCATCCGCTTGATGCTTCATGGGGATATCAGGTGACGGGATACTATGCGCCTACATCAAGATACGGCAGCCCTGCAGACTTCAAGTACTTCATGGACCGCTGCCATCAGGAAGGCATCGGTGTCATCCTCGACTGGGTGCCGGGCCACTTCTGTCCTGATGAGCAGGGCCTCTGCAATTTCAACGGCAGCAAGCTGTACGAGACAGAGATTCACCCTGACTGGGGAACATACAAGTTCGACTTCAGCAGAAATCAGGTCAGGAGCTTCCTCCTGTCCAATGCGATGTTCTGGATCGATGAGTATCATGCGGACGGCATCAGAGTTGACGGTGTCAGCAGCATGCTCTACCTGAACTTCGGCATTTCAGACAGGTCAAAATTCAAGAAGAACAGAGAAGGCGGAGACGGAGACCTCGAGGCCATCTCGTTCCTCAGGGAGTTCAACTATATGATCGGTACTGCATTCTCAGGCGTCTTCACAGTCGCCGAGGAGAGCACCGCATGGCCTATGGTAACATGGCCGCCTGAAAACGGAGGCCTCGGATTCCACTACAAGTGGAACATGGGCTGGATGAACGATACGCTCGAGTACATGAAGCAGGACTTCCCGTACAGGAGCTATCACCACAACAAGCTTACATTCTCACTGACATATGCATACAGCGAGAATTTCATACTGCCTCTGTCGCATGACGAGGTCGTCCACGGCAAGGCGTCCCTCATCGGAAGGATGCCGGGAGACACGTGGAGACAGTTCGCCGGCAGCAGGCTCCTGATGATGTATCAGATGACGCATCCGGGAAAGAAGCTCAGATTCATGGGCCACGAGATAGCACAGTTCATCGAGTGGAGAGAATATGAGCAGCTCGAATGGTTCCTCCTTGAGTACGAGAACCATGAGAAGCACAAGAGGTTCGTTAAGGAGCTCAACGAGCTCTACCTCGAACATCCTGCACTGTGGGCGCAGGATACAAGCTGGGATGGATTCAGGTGGATCGATGCTGACAACAGAGACCAGAACATCTACAGCTACATGAGGATCTGTGATGATGAGACCCTTATAGTCATCCTCAACACAGGCGTCCAGGCCTTCGACGAGTTCACCATCGGTGTTCCGGAGAAGGGATTCTACAAGGAAATATTCAGTTCCGATGCGGCTAAGTACGCAGGCAGCAACAGAGTCAACACACGCCAGGTAAGGGCTAAGAAAAAGCCTATGCACGGCATGCCGTACTCGATCACGGTCAAGCTGCCGGTCATCGGAGGTTGCATATTTAAATTAAAAAGAAAATAAAAAAATGAAGGGATAGAGACTATATGATCAAATCAAAAGAAGGATTCAAGAGAGAGTTTACACGTATTGCAGAAGAATTATATGGTATCCACGCTGAGAAGCTGAGTGAAAAGGATCAGTTTGAGGTTCTCGTAAGACTCGTTCAGCACGAGACAGCTCTGAGAAGAGAAGCATTCACAGATCCTTCAGCACCTGCAGGCAAGAAGGTATATTACTTCTCCATGGAGTTCCTTATCGGAAAGCTGATGGAGAACTACCTCATCAACCTCGGCATCAGAGATTACGCAGCAGAAGGTCTTAAGGAGCTTGGCACCGACCTGGACAGCGTATGCGCAGTTGAACCGGATCCGGGTCTCGGAAACGGCGGTCTCGGAAGACTGGCAGCATGCTTTATCGATTCCATGGCTGCACTCGGCATCAGAGGCGACGGCATGGGACTCAGATACAAGTTCGGACTCTTCAGACAGAAGATCGAGAGCGGCTATCAGATAGAGCTTCCGGATGCATGGCTTGACGAAGGGTATTCATGGGAAAGAGAAAAACCTTTTGAGTCTGTTATCGTAAGATTCGGGGGCAGAGTAGAGAGAACCTATAAAAACGGTGAGATGGAGTACGAGCACGTTGACTACAACACCGTAAGAGCGGTACCTTACGACGTACCGGTACTCGGTTTTGGCGGAACGACAGTCAATACACTCCACCTGTGGGATGCGCAGCCTGTACACGACACCATCGACATGGAAGCTTTCAATGCCGGCGACTACAGCAAGGCCATGAAGGAGAGAAGTGAGATCGAGGCTATCACAAGCATCCTCTATCCTGATGACAGACAGGGTATCGGCAAGAAGCTGAGACTCAGACAGGAGTATTTCCTCGTCGCTGCCGGCATCGGCATGATCATCAGAGACTACAAGACCAAATACGGAAAGAATGAATGGGACAAGCTGCCTGAGAGAGTGCAGATCCACATCAACGATACACACCCTACAATGTGCATCCCTGAACTCATGAGAGTCCTGATGGATGAAGAGGGCGTTGAATGGGATGATGCATGGAAGATCGTAAAGGCAACCATCTCGTTCACCAACCATACAGTACTTCCTGAGGCACTCGAGAAGTGGAGCATCCCTGAATTCCAGGAGCTGCTGCCAAGGATCTACATGATCATCGACGAGATCAACAGAAGATGGCAGGCACATCTTCCGGACGAAGACGACAACTATCATGTCATGTCGAGAGAGACTTCGGCTCTGTGGGACGGACAGGTCAAAATGGCCAATCTGTCAGTCATCGGAAGCCACTCGGTCAACGGCGTATCCGCTCTTCACTCGGATATCCTGACCAAGACAGTATTCAGCGAGTTCTTCAAGCTGTATCCTGAGAGATTCAACAACAAGACCAATGGAATCAGCCACAGAAGATTCCTGATCCAGGCCAACCAGCCTCTCACCAAGCTGATCGACAGGACCATCGGAACAAAGTGGCAGAGCGACCTTGATCAGCTCAGCAAGCTCAATGCGTACAGCAAGGACAGCCTGTTCCTCGCAGAGCTCGCAGAGGCCAAGAGAGAGAACAAGGTAAGACTTGCTGAATACATCAAAAAGAACATGGAGATCGAAGTCGACCCTGACTCGGTATTCGACGTACAGGTCAAGAGACTTCACGCATACAAGAGACAGCTTCTGAACTGCTTCAAGATCCTGGATCTCTACAACAGACTCAAGGAGAATCCTGACCTTCCTATCAACAACTACACATTCATCTTTGCCGGCAAGGCCGCTCAGGGATATGTGTTCGCCAAGGAAGTCATCAAGTTCATCAACAGCATTGCTGACGTGGTCAACTCCGACCCTGTTGTCAGCAAGAGGATCAAGGTAGTATTCATCGAGAACTTCTGCGTAAGCAACGCTCAGCTCATCTACCCTGCAGCTGACATCAGTGAGCAGATCTCGACAGCCGGCAAGGAAGCCAGCGGTACAGGCAACATGAAGTTCATGATGAACGGAGCTGTAACACTCGGCACCATGGACGGAGCCAACGTTGAGATCAACCAGCTCGTAGGAGACGACAACATGGGCATCTTCGGATACTCATCAGATGAGGTCGAGAACTTCTACAGACACGGCGGATACTCAGCTCAGAACTGTATAAGCAGCGACCCTAGACTCGCCCGCATGACAGAGCAGCTCGTCAACGGATTCTTCTCGAAGTCCAATTACAACTTCTGGGGAATCCACGATGCACTCATCGGAGCAAACGACGAGTACTTCGTTCTCGGAGACTTTGACTCCTACGTCAAGGCATGGGAGAAACTCGACAGGATCTATTCCGACAAGGAGCAGTGGCAGGCAATGTCACTCGCCAATATCGCAAACTCCGCGTTCTTCTCAAGCGACAGAACGATCAGAGAGTATGCTGAGGAGATCTGGCACGCACTGTAAGATTTTGTGACGGACGCTGTGACGATTGTACTTTGTTGTACAAAATAACAGATAATTACCCATTTCAGCTGAACTGGGGGTACAATAATAATCAGATAAACAGTTAAAATGCCGGATTGCCAACCGCAGTTCCGGGTAAACAGTCCGGCTTCATACGTTATTGTGACAACAACAGGAGGCATCTGAAAATGAAGAAGAAAAAATGCATTGCTATGCTGCTTGCCGGAGGACAGGGCAGCAGACTCGGAAGCCTGACTTCGAGCATTGCAAAGCCTGCGGTTTCTTTCGGAGGAAAGTACCGTATCATCGACTTCAGCCTTTCCAACTGCGTCAATTCAGGTATTGATACAGTTGGTATTCTGGTCCAGTACAAGCCGCTCATTCTGAACAAGTATGTAGGAACCGGCGAATCCTGGGACATGGCTGTAGCAGACGGCGGCGTCCATATCCTTCCACCTTATGCAGGTGAGACAGGCGGCGAGTGGTATGAAGGTACCGCAGACGCTATCTATCACAACATAGATTTTATCGATCTGTACAGCCCCGAGCATGTGCTCATCCTCTCGGGTGACCACATCTACAAGACTGACTACAACAAGATGCTTCAGGTGCACGAGGCAAACAAGGCAGATCTTACGGTTTCCGTTATTGAGGTCCCGATCGAGGAAGCAAGCAGATTCGGTATCATGACTGCTGACGACGAGGGCAACATCGTTAAGTTTACAGAGAAGCCGAAAGAACCGGACAGCAACCTCGCTTCGATGGGTATCTACATCTTCTCATGGGCGTCACTCAGAAAGGCGCTCCTCGAGGATCATGAAGACTCTGCGTCAGAGCATGACTTCGGAAAGAACATCATTCCTAAGATGCTCGAAGAGAAGAAGAAACTGATCGTCTACAGATTCGAAGGCTACTGGAGAGATGTAGGAACAGTAGACAGCTACTATGAGAGCCAGATGGATCTCATGGATGATGTTGAGAGCATCAACGTATTCACCAAGGATGCAAGAGTATTCTCCAACTCCAACATCTTCCCGCCTCAGTATATCGGACCTGAGGCTAATATCGGCAAAGCGCTTATCAGCAACGGATGCACGGTATACGGCGATGTCGATCACTCGATCCTCGGAAGCGGCGTAGTAATAGGAGAGGGATCTGTAATCAAGGATTCCATCATTCTTCCTAACGCTATCATCGGCCGCAACTGCACGATCAACAAGGCCATCGTAAATGAAGGCGTTGTAGTCGATGACAGGACAGAGATCGGTGATGCTGACGGCAAGATCGTAGTTTACGGCACATCCAAGCTGTCGGTATAGAAGAGGGAGGCACGAAAATGAAGACAATCGGACTTATTTCCGCTAATTATCAGGGCAAGGGATTCGGTGAGCTCACTGAAGAGAGAACACTCGCATCCGTTCCGTACGGCGGCAGATACAGACTCATAGATTTTGCGCTTTCCAACATGACCAACTCGGGCATTACTACTATCGGCATCATTGCTCCGTATACATCCGGATCACTGATCGACCACATTGGTATCGGTAACCCGTGGTCACTCGGCCGCAAGAACGGCGGACTCTTCCTGATGCCTGGCTCGGTATACGGCGTACAGGCTGAGGGCAGAAGATTCCTCATCAGAGACGTGCTCAAGAACATCAAGTTCTTCCAGAGAGACGATGCTGACTACGTTATCATCTCGAGCAGCACTGACGTATACAACATGGATTACAAGCCGCTGATCAAGCAGCACAGCGAATCCGGCAGAGCTATGACTCTCGCATACAAGAAGGTTCCTAGAGGCGAGGAGTACGAAGGCTTCTTCATCGACATAAATGAAGAGGGCAGAGTTGAGAAGTTCAACACCGAGGCTGAAGGCTGGGCTAACTACTTCATCGACTGCTGCATCGTCAACAGAGAGTTCATGCTCGAGTTCCTGAAGTGGTTCGGAGCTCTTGAATATATGGACTTCTTCGATGTAGTCAAGGACCACCTCGACGTATTCGATGTAGGCGCATTCGAGTTCAGAGGTTACTTCGGAAGAGTAAGAAGCACATCCGATCTTCTGAAGGTAAATCAGGACATGACAGACTATGTCATCAGAAATGAAGTATTCTGCAATCCTGAGAGAACCATCTACACCAAGACACAGGACGAGGCTCCGGTATTCTATCTGCCGGGCTCTGATGTCCGCAACTCCACAATCTCCGCAGGCTGCACTATCGAAGGTAAGGTTGAGAACAGCACCATCTTCAGAAGTGTAACCATCGAGGAGGGCGCAGTTGTAAGAAACAGTGTCATCATGATGCACTGCCACATCGGAAAGGACGTAGTCCTCGACAATGTCATCTGCGACAAGTACGTCACCATCAATGACGGCGTCAAGGTCTTCGGTTCAGGAGACAAGCCGGTAGTAATCGGCAAGGAGATGACGATCTAGTTATCTGCGAATAACGCAATATGTTCAACATGGCTTCCTGCAGTTGCAGGAAGCCTTTTTTTCTGATTTAATAGTACAGGTGATTGGAATATTAACTGTAAGATTACCCGCTGATCCTGCGGAATAACAATTTTTGCAGAGCTCGCGTGTAATCAGTTCATAAATCTATTTAGCTGAACCAATAAATGAAAAAGGAGAAACGGTATTATGGGAGAGAAAAAGAAAGTCTTATTCGCAGCATTCGAAGCTACTCCGTTTATCAAGACCGGAGGCCTCGGTGACGTAGCAGGATCTCTGCCTGCATATATCAAGAACGATGAATATGATGCAAGAGTAATTCTGCCTCTGCTGAGCTCCATTCCTTGGGAGTACAGAGAGAAGATGAAATATGTTGAGAACTATGAGGTAAGGCTCGGATGGCGCAGCCTGTACTGCGGACTCTTCACACTGAGAAAGGGCGGAGTCACTTACTACTTCCTTGACAACGAGTATTACTTCAGCAGAAGCGGAGTATACGGTGAGTTCGACGACGGCGAGAGAGTCGCTTTCTTCTCAGTCGCTGTACTTGAGACCATCAGACACATCGCCAGGAATTTTGCACCGGACATCCTACACTGCAACGACTGGCACACAGCTCTTGTACCTGTATACCTCAGAGAGTACTACAACGGTGATGAGCTCTATGACCGCATCAAGACCGTGTTCACTATCCACAACCTGAAGTTCCAGGGACAGTACAGCAGAACTATGGTCGGCGACGTTCTCGGCCTCACAGGCACACCGGCTGACGGTCAGATGATCCACGACGACGCTGTCAACTTCATGCAGGGCGCTGTCATCTATTCTGACGCTGTCACCACTGTCAGCCCGACATATGCTGAGGAGATCTGTACAGTAAGATACGGTGAAGGTCTCGAGGGTCTGTTCACTTCAAGAAAGTACAAGCTGTCCGGCATCATCAACGGCATCGACAAGAAGATCTATGACCCTGCTGATGACCCGGCTATCCCTGTACACTTTGACAGAGATCACCTTGAGAAGAAGACAGAGGCCAAGCTTGCGCTCCAGAGGGAGCTCGGTCTGAGAGAGGACCCGGATGTTCCTCTGTTCGCCATGGTAAGCCGTCTGACGACTCAGAAAGGTGCCAACCTGATCGCAGAGCTGCTGCCTGAGTTCCATGAGAGATATATGCAGGTCGCAGTGCTTGGTACCGGCGACTTCGGATACGAGAACGCTATCGGAGAATTTGCATATTACAATCCTGAGAACTTCGCTGCAAGGATCACCTTCGACGAGAAGCTCTCGAGAAGATTCTATGCTGCGGCTGACGTATTCCTGATGCCTTCAGAGTTCGAGCCATGCGGCCTTGCTCAGATGATCTCGATGAGATACGGAACACTTCCGCTTGTAAGAGAGACTGGCGGACTCAAGGATACAGTAGCAGGATACTGGGACTACGGCGAAAATGCCAACGGATTCTCATTCAAGGACTTTGACGTCAACGGCCTGAGAAGCGCTGTGGACCTTGCACTCAACCTGTGGTTCGAGCACCACGATGTATGGGAAAAGCTCCAGCAGAACGCATTCGACGCAAACTTCGGATGGGAAGAGTCCGCTGAGAAGTACAGAGAGCTGTACGACGGCCTGCTTGGCTGGTAGAGAATCTTAGTGCCGGATGATTATGATCCGGCAAGGGGGAAACAGCATTTGAAAATAATCCACAATTCAAGAGAACTTAAGTACAGGAGCCCGTTCGGCGCCGTTACGACCGGCAGCAGGGTGCGCATCAGCATCGATGCCGTCGACTTCACACCTGAGGATGTCACTTTGCTCCTCTGGCACGGCGAGAACAGGACTCCTGAGTATATTCAGATGCATCAGACTGCATGCATCGAAGAGACACGCGGAGGCACATACAGTGCTGAGATTACAGCACCTGATGAGGGAGGCCTCCTGTGGTACACATTCGGAATAGAGCTGACAGACGATTACGACCAGCGCCGCATCCTCTGGTACGGAAACAATCCTGAGAGGCTCGGCGGCGAGGGCTGGATGTACGGCGAGGATGAGATGTCTGAGCACGATGTGCCGGCATTCCAGATCACTGTATATAAGGAAGCGGCTGTTCCTGAATGGTATAAGAATGGCATAGTCTACCAGATATTCCCGGGCAGGTTCGCAAGGGATGACGGCTGGCGCGAGAGGTGCGAAGAAGCGGTAAAGCGCGTCAACGAGAGGCGCACGGACATAAAGCGCGTCATCCAGGAAGACTGGAACAGAAGGGCCTATTACGTGAGAGATCATGAGGGCAGAGTCACCGAGTGGCCTGTTTATGGCGGCAGCCTTAAGGGGATCGAGGAGAAGCTCGGATACTTGAAGTCGCTTGGCGTGACCGCCATCTACCTCAATCCTGTATTCGAGTCCGCATCGACGCATCACTACGATACGGCCGACTACATGACGATCGACCCGACCCTCGGCACCAACGAGGATTTTGCACACCTCGCAGAGGAAGCCAGGGCGCAGGGTATACGCCTGATACTCGACGGGGTATTCAGCCATACCGGGGCTGACAGCATATACTTCAACATGTTCGGTAATTATAAGGCTGAGGGCAAAACTCTGCCGCATGATGCTGAGGGCGCATGGCAGAGTGAGGATTCGCCGTACAGGCCGTGGTACAAGTTCGATGAGAACGAAGCGTGCGGCTACAGCTCATGGTGGGGCGTCACTGATCTGCCTGAGGTCAATGAGACCAATGAGGACTACTGGAATTTCATCCTCGGCGAGGACGGCGTGATCGAACACTGGATGAAGATGGGCGCGAGCGGCTGGAGACTTGATGTCGCTGACGAGCTGCCTGATTCATTCATCGCTGAGACGAGAAGTAGGATCAAGAGCTGCGATCCTGACGGCCTTCTCATCGGAGAGGTCTGGGAAGATGCCAGCAACAAGATAAGCTACGGCGAGAGAAGGAAGTATTTCATGGGCGACGAGCTTGACGGCACCATGAATTACCCGCTGAGGGACATCCTTCTCGACTATATCAACTATACTATCGGCTCGGGCTATGCGGCTGAGAGGCTCGAAAGCCTGAGCGAGAATTACCCGAGGGAGAATTTCTACGGAGCTCTGAACCTCATCGGAAGCCATGACAGGGAGAGGATAATCACTGCTATGGCGGCTGAGGAGGATTACCAGGCTGCTGTCAAGAAGGTGAGAGTCATGTCGGCTCTCGAGTTCACTCTGCCGGGCGTGCCTTGCATCTACTACGGTGACGAGGTCGGCCTGACAGGCGGCAGGGACCCTGAGAACAGGAGCGGCTACCCGTGGGGATATGAGAATCTCGACCTCGGATATCACTACAGGATGCTCGGACTCATATATGACGAGCACCCGGTCCTGAAGGACGGGGAATTCACCATGCTCTCCGGAAGGGACGGCATCAGTGATGACATATTCGCCTTCACAAGGTCGTACCCTGAAGGAGATGAGCGCATTCTGGTGCTCGCGAGCAGAAGCTACGGACCGGTCGAAGTGGATCTCAGCGGCATCGCAGAGGCAAAGTGCGGCTATGCACTCGACCTTCTGAAGTCCGCTAAGGAGATGCCTGTAGGTGAAGATGGCTCGATCGGAAAGATCACCATGGATCCTCTGAGCGTCAGGATAATCTGCCTCCTGGATGAGGCGCCTGAAAAGGTCGACCTCGGAAGGAAGGCCGGAGTCATATGCCACATCAGCACACTGGGCAGAGGCGTGCTCGGCACACCTGCGAAGAAGTTTGCTGACTACATCGCAAGCGCAGGCATGAAGGTATGGCAGGTGCTGCCGCTCAATCCTACCGGACTCGGCGGATCACCATACTCAAGCTACGCTGCTTTTGCCGGATATCCGGAGATGATAAACAGGGACGAGCTTCCTGATGAAAGCGGATACAGGCAGTTCTGCGAAGATAATAAGGACTGGCTCACAGGATACGTCGCATTCACTGTCCTCAAGGAGATAAATGGGGGCAAAGCGTGGTACGAGTGGCCGGATGAGCATAAGTTCGGCGACCCTGACAAGATGATCGAAGAGCTTTCTGCTGAATACGGCGCGAGGATAGAAGAGCTGGCTAAGGATCAGTACTACTTCTGCGTCCAGTGGAATGACCTGAGGGAATATGCACACAACCTCGGAATCGAGATGATGGGCGACCTTCCTATGTACATGGCATCGGACAGCGCTGATGTCTGGGCGGCCAAGGGAGAGTTCGGACTCGACGAGGACGGCAGGAAGAAAGTCCATTCAGGAGTACCGCCTGATGCTTTCAGCAAGGACGGTCAGG
>JAZQHU010000048.1:0-8362 GCA_045540775.1 Anaerovoracaceae bacterium
CAAGGCGATCGGCTGGAAGAGATCAAGCAAAAGCATATCAATCTGATCCTCAAACTGAACTGCTATAGAGACATATCAATAAGCGATGAAGCTGAGATCAATCCGTCACCTGAGCACATCGCCGACGAGATGAAGAAAAGATATCTCTATATTATGACAGGCGAAAGTATGATTCTTTCCGAACCTGACGACACTCATCTGACTGTTTTCAATCCTGATTCGCAGCTGCTGGAACTGATCAGGCAGATTGCTTCCGGCGAGGGTCTTTTCGTCTGGAAGCCTGCCCTGTGATCTGATTACTGATCGCTCACCAGTCTTCTGACTGCGAGGATCTTTCTGTTTCCGATACCGCTGATTATTACTCCGGTCCTCCTGTTTGACGCGTGTATGATCTGTCCGTCTCCGAGATAAAGTGCATAATGTCCCGGGAAGTAGAGAAGATCTCCTGGCTGCGCCTCGCTGTAGGAAATGCCTCTGCCCTCTTCGTACAGCGGATAGTTCAGGTTCATTCCATATTCTCTGTACAGAGCGATAACGAATCCGGAGCAGTCTACCCCTGTCTCAAGGCTCTTGCCGCCCCATACATACCGGAGCCCGAGATACTGCTTGGCCGTGGTGATGATATCATCACCGCTGTTGGCAACCGGCTCGCCCTCATATTCCTGCCAGGTCTCTCCGTTCGGAAGTCCGAGTGTACCCTTCTCTATTACCGCAGGCACCCCTTCATCAAGCACTTCGAGGTCAGTCTTATCCTTTTCCCTGACCGTTCCGTTGACTGTGGTATAAGTGACACCTACCTCTTTCTCTCCGTCACTGCCCTCGCTTATTACTTCTGCATCACCGGCAAACATCTGGCCGTTCTCCTTGTAGTCAGGCGTCGGCGTGAATGTCTCTGTAGAAATCTTTGAAGAAGCGATCCTGATAGTCGCACCGCTGTCTTCAGCAGAAGTGATAACAGCATCGACAGCTTCCTCCACAGAAACGATCTCTCCTGTTCCGCCCTTCTCTATGTGAAAATCCGAGCTGATGGCAGCAACATTTGTATCATCCTGAGTCATTTCCTCGAATACGCTGTTCAGCACCCTGCTTGCAGTTTCTTTATTTCTGACTCTGCAGATCTCCTGATCCTCATATGAGATGGCATAAGGCGTAAGAGTGCCTATATGCCCTGCCCACATGATGGTATCTGCTACGATCAGTGCCGCGAACAGGAATCCGGCTATTATTCTTTTGCGGGATCTCTTCTTTCCATTCATATATAAGCTTGAAGTCTGATATAAAGTTATCGTTAACTCGCTAAGTATCGTACATTTATTAAAATTTTAGCATAACGTATCCTCATCCTCTATCGTGCTGTGTGAATATTTGATGAAATCTCCTGTATTGTTTGCTATACTTTTGCACATGGAGAGAAAAATCAGGCAATTTCTTATCTTGTTACTTACTTTCTCCCTGCTGACCGGCGGGGTATTTTGTTATGTCTGCTCAGATTTCAGCGGATCACATTTTACTGCCTTCGCATCTGACGGAACGGACAGTCAGACAGCTGAAGAACAGACCCCTGCCCTTAAGCTCCATCCGGGATATAAGAACACCATCATGAAGCAGATCAGGTGCCCTTTCCTTGATACTGCCACGGTTGCATATACATGGACATTCCCTTATTCAGATGCTTTCTTCAAAGATCCTTCTGACTTATTCAGTGTTCCTCTTGCCCGTGCCTCTCTCGGACTGGCCATAACCAATTTCCGCAGTACAACAGGTGTAGTATCACCACAGTACAAGACTTTTCTGAGCAAAGCAGGATATGTCAGAACAAATGCATTCGGATACAGTGAGCCTACCACGCAGGATTCCCTTTCAGGCGTTATAGGCATGAAGAAGATCGGTGACTTTACCATGATCGCTGTTGCTACATGCGGACAGGGTTATCAGAATGAATGGGCAGGTAACCTGATAGTCGGCGACGGTGTCAGGCATGAAGGTTTTAACAATGCCGCAGAACTTCTGGAACAGCACATCGATGAATATATTAAGAAAAACAACATTACCGGGAAGAAAAAGATATGGCTTTGCGGTATTTCCCGCGCAGGTGCTATCGCCAATATAACCGCTGCAGATCTCATCGAGAGCGGTGAATATGAAGATGTATATGCTTACCTGTACGGCGTTCCGCGTACGACCAAAAAACCGGTAAAATATCCGGGGATATACAACATTTGCGGACAGTTTGATCCCGTTCCTTCTACACCTCTCCAGTCATGGGGATACGAAAGGTACGGTACAGACCTTTATACCCCGTCTCAGGAATCAAACGGCGATTATGCTGCTCTTGCGGAAGCTGTCGGCAAAGTCAGCCGCAGGCTTACGGACAAGGATTTCAGAAACAATCCGGAGAACAACTATCAGCTGCGGCTCATTCTTGAATTCCTCGGCGAGTTCTTCCCTACAGGCGGTGAGTATGCGGAGAGATTCCAGGATATCCTGGTCAGCACATGGAAAGACCCTGATTCAGATAAGGTCATGGATATCCTCACTGAAGCGGTAGCCCGTCTCAACGCTGTCAGTTCAAAGGAAGAGACCGGCAAAACCGTATTCATTGATTATCTGTCATTCATGGCCGGTGAGCATCTGAGTGCAAGCCAGGGTCAGGTCAATACCGGAGGCTGGGCGCCTGATGAACCGCTTGCAGCCAACCTGGCACTGGAACACAGACCTTCCACTTATCTGAAATGGATATTTTCAGACATACCTACTGAACAGCTTTTCCCGGTATCTACAGAAACACGAAAGCTCGTGTTCATAGGAAACATCGGAGTCAAAGTATACAGCAAAGACGGAGAAATGCTCGGAGGTATCACCCCGAAGGGCAGACTTCTCAATCGTTCTGAGCGGGAAGTGGCTGATGAGGATACAGACACATCATTATTCATGATGCGCAATGGCAGCCAGACCGTATTCAATCTTCCTGAAGATGAAGAATACCGGGTGGAAATCAGTGCAAAGAAGTTTACCAACCTGACATACTATGACCAGCATTTCAATGCTGCAGCTCTCATGGAACGCCCGGGTATCATACATATCGGAACTATAGGTTCAGGCGCGTGCTCTCTCACTGTCAGTCCTGGTGAGCCGCTTGGATCGCCTGAAAAAGGCACTGCTGATTTTACTGATGTTGTCAGTGCCGACTTTAAGTGCATGCCGTCAGTCATCATGGCAAACGAGCTGGATGCAACAAAGCATTCGCATCTCTCTATAAGTACCATGATAGAGATAGTATCAAGAATACTGCAGCTCGCGTTTGTGACTGCCATAGTATGTATCATCATAAGCGTCGTACACAGGCGCAAAATAAAAGAGGGACATCCGGTGTACTCAGACTGGTACACAATCATCCCTCATCTGCTGTTCATCATAATTTTCATGGGCCTGACCCAGTACATCACGTTCTTCCTGTTCACTATAGGCAGAGCGAGATCTGTGTGTGCGACCATAACGATGCTCCTGATATTCCTGCTCGCACTTCACGGCCTGTACAGATACAGAAACCGCAGGAATGCTGTTGTCACAGCGGTCATGCTGGCGCTTGTACCGCTCACACGCATGTACTACCTGAGACTGCCGATTGATACATTCTCAGTCGCACACATGCTGCTGTATTTTGCGATAACTCTGCTGCTTGCAGCAGTCGCAGCCAGCACTTTCCGGTATAAGAAAGGTTCGATAATGGGCAGGTTTGCAGGCACAGACGTCATCGGTGATGAAACCCCGGCTGAGTAGGTCAGGTCTCATAGACGCGGACTTCCTTGATGACGAATCCGTCACCTGACAGGATGTCCTTATCGAAACTGCCGCATTCAGGGCATATGCCCCTGTGCTCCATGACATCGTAGACGCATCCGCAGTCTCTGCATCTGACCATGCCTTTGACCCGCTCGATGATCAGCTCAGAGCCCCGCAGAAAATCATATTCATCAGAGATCACCTCATATCCGTCCATGAGAAACTCAGGGACGATAGGTGTGATCTCCCCTACTTCAAGAACAACGGCATCGACGTGATCGATGCCGTTTTCTTTTGTTACCTTTTCAACCTGGTCTGCCACTCCGAAGAGCAGTGTCAGTTCATGCATATCTTTATCCTACTTGTTGTTATTGCAGATCTTCTTGACTGCGATCTTGGCTTCTCTCTCTACGCGGTAATTCTCCATGTATTTCTTTCTGAATCTGATACCGCGGTGAGCCTGGTTGAACTTCTTAATGAGATGGATCGCGTCAAATTTGCATCTTGTAGTGCAGATACCGCAGCCCAGACATCTGTTCTGGTCCACTACGGTAGCACCGCATCCGAGGCAGCGTGCTGTTTCTGCCTTGAGCTGCTCTTCTGTGAAGGTCAGTCTCTCATCATGCTTAGAGAGAACCTTCTTAGGATCAACTCCAGGTACCTGCCTTGAAGTGTTGTCATAGCTTATATGATCGTAATCGAGATCATCCTTGTCGAGAGCAGTGAATACTCTGCGGTCTCTCGACATAGTCAGGCTGTGTCCCGGCTGTACGAATCTGTTAATGGTGATAGCACCCTGCTTTCCTGCAGCGATCGCATCTATGCAGAACTTCTGTCCTGTATAGACATCTCCGCCTGCGAAGATATCCGGCTCTGAAGTCTGATATGTGAGAGGATCAGCAATGACAAGACCTCTCTTGTCGAGCTCTACATTTACGCCGTCAAGCAGCTTACCCCATTCGACTTTCTGCCCTATGCAGAACAGAACTGCATCACAGTCAGCCTGTTCAGTTACAGCATCGTCAAACTTAGGATCAAATCTGCCTTCATCATTCTTTACAGATACGCACTTTCTGAACTTTATGCCCGCGCACTTGCCATCCTTTGTTACGATCTCAGTCTGGCCCCAGCCTGCGTGGATAGTAACGCCGTCAGCTGCGCAGAGAGCTTTGTCCTCTTCACCCATAGGCATGTCTTCGAATGCCTCAAGGCAGTAGAGATCGACCTTGTCTGCTCCGTATCTTACTGCAGTACGGGCAACGTCCGCTCCGATGTTGCCTCCGCCGATAACGACTACTCTGCCCTTCACAGGTGCTTCCCAGCCTCTGTTGATGACCTTGACATAATCAACACCGGACATTACATTCTCTGCATCGTCTCCAGGGATGCCCAGCTTTCCGCCGTTCTGGAGTCCGATTCCGAGGTAGAATGCCTCAAATCCTTCTTCTCTGAGCTCAGGGATAGTGACATCCTTTCCGACCTCGATGCCGCACTTGAATCTGACACCGAGAGCTCTCAGAACATCGATTTCAGCATCTACAACATCCTTCTCTAGTCTGAAGTTAGGGATAGCATTGGTGAGCATCCCGCCCGGCTTCATTTCCTTCTCAAATACAGTTACTCTGTGGCCGTAAAGAGCCAGGTAGTAAGCACATGAGAGGCCTGCAGGGCCCGATCCGATGACAGCGACCTTGTGATTGAAGTGATACAGCTTCTTAGGTATGAATCTGTTGGCTTCATCAAGTTCTCTGTCAGCGATGAACTTCTTGATCTCATCGATAGCGATAGGATTGTCTATCTCGCCTCTTGTACACTCATTCTCACAGTTATGAGGGCAGATCCTTCCGCAGACAGCAGGAAGAGGATTCTCCTTCTTGATCAGCTCCAGAGCCTCCATATACTTGCCCTGTGCTGCGAGCTTGATATATCCCTGAACAGCAATGTGAGCAGGGCATGTAGTCTTACATGGTGAAGTACCTGTTTCAACTACGTTCTTTCTTGTATTGCGGTAATCCTGGTCGAACTTTTCAGGTCCCCATTCGACCTCATCAGGCAGCTCCTGAGGAACATGAACTATAGGTGTCTTCGAGCAGACCTTCTGTCCGAGCCTCAGAGCGTTGTTGGCGCAGACCTCTACGCACTGTCCGCATGCTACGCACTTCTCCTTGTCAATCTCAGCAACGTAGTTGCTGCGGGACAGATTAGGTGTATTGAAGTACGATGCACCGCCGATAGCCATGCAGCTTCCCGGCTGGCAGTTGCAGACTGCAAAAGTCATGCCTTCCTCAAGAGTGGTTATCTGATGGATACAGCCCATGTCCTCCATCTTCTTGAGGTGATCGTAAGCTTCCTGCTTGGTTACTTTCTTTCCCCTGCCGTGACGCAGCATCGAGTCGGCAAGAAGACCAGTGTACAGGCACATTCCTTCTTCCTGCTCACCTACAGCCTCACCGCCGTTTGTAAGACGGCGTACTCTTCTGCACTGGCAAGGAACGAGGCAGAACTGTCCGCCGATAGTTGTCTCAAGCAGAGTGCTGATCCTGTCAAGCGAGATCTTTTTGGTCTCTGCCGGCAGAGCGCTTTCAACAGGAATGACCCTCATGATTCCGACACCCATAGGCCAGGTTGCAGCCACAGTTGAGTGTGATTCATAAGCATGTCTTCTGAAGAACTCAGCTACATTCGGGTCCTCTCCTCTTACCATCTGGAACTCGAAGATTCCCGGCGCAAAAGGAACGAGCATATATACCTTTGCACTTGTCTTAGGTACCTGAACGTCCATGAAGTATGCCTTCTCAGCGATTTCTTCAAGGACTCTCTTCGCCTTCTCAGGTGTGAAGCCTGTCTTCTTTGCTATAGCTTTCGCAGTATAAGGTGTGACGAGCTTCATACTGCTCATGACCTCAAGCTCATCATCAGTCAGCAGGTAGTCGAGCAGCTGGTATTCGGCACATTCCGTGTTTATAGGCAGCTCGCCCTTGCACATTTCCGTCGCAAGCTTCAAGAGCTTGTCCTGTCTGGTTTCCATTAGTATTCTCCCTCTCAACATCTCTACAAAAGCGCCCTGAGCCGGGCACATAAGTGATACTTAATGATACCACACTCCGTATGTCTTTCAGTGTTTTTTACTGAACAAGTGTATATTTAAATTAGACACGCTTTTTTGCAGCTTGTTTCATACAGGCCTTACTGTTGAATCGATAATCTTCTGAACAACACTTATATCCAGGCCACCCTTCGGATCATCGAAAGTGTAAAAAATATTGACTCCCGGAATGAATCCCTTTTTCCAGTACATATACATATCTCTGTTGTATCTCTCACGGTCTTCATCGAACCCGTATCTTCCCTGATGATCATGTCTGATAACACTGGTCCAGTCAGTTTCGCATAGTAGTGTGAAATCAGGGTGTCTCCATATACCAAGTTCTACTTCAAGAGGCAGTTCATATACAAAAGTACATCCATTCCACAAATACTGATTATATATCAGGGCTTCTGACTTTGACCTCACCTTACTGCCGTCTGCTGTCGTGCTTGTCAGGTCTTCCGGGTACCATGGTCCCCGGCTTTCCTTGAATGCCTCCTTTTTTCTTTTCCATTCCAGTGCAGTCTTTTGAGACTTCTCCGGGATCATGCTCCTGAGCGTTGCACCTTTATATACATTCGGGAGAACCTCATTTACAGAATCGTAATCAGTACATCCCAGCTTCTGCAAAGTTTTCCGGCATATTTTAAGATTGGATTCAATGGTTCTGATGGAATACTTGTAATAATGCGCCTCTTTTATTGCTTCTACATCTTCACAATCTTCCTTTCCCAGATATTTCGTATTCTCAGAACCTGGTCTGCGATACTTATAATATTTGCGACCATTAGGCTTTACTATTTCACGCAGCACATAACCTTCAAGACCCTTCAGATCGTCAGCACGTCCTCTTTGTCTCGAACAGATATCTTCAAGATACTCCACATATTTACTTATGCTTTTTATCAGTCCTTTTTCCATATATAAATGATAACCGACCGCAAAGAAAACGTCGAACAACCATTGCATGCGTTCCTGCAAATATTTCACTGTTCTAAAAAAATACATTTTCATAATGTCTTTTCAACCGTAGTTACGTATTCATTGTTTCAGGCAAAACATTATCGAGTACTCTCAGATGCCGGTATGTCATATTCTCACAATTCGCTTGATATGTCCTACTGCTGAGCCGCACGGGCCCGCTTTACGTTCTTTTCAGTAGGACATTTTCTATCTTTTCCTTTGATATGTCCTACTCCTGAGCCACATGAGCCCGCTCTATGCTCTTTTCAGTAGGACATTTTCTTTCTTTTTCCTTGGTATGTCCTACTCCCGAGCCGCACGGGCCTGCTTTACGTTCTATTCAGTAGGACATTTTCTGCCTTTCGCATTGATCTGTCCCACTCTCATAATCGGTGCCACCCGTAAAACGGGTGGTTCGAACTGGGGCTATAAGCCCCTTTTACTGACCCGCGCCTCAAGACGCGGGTTTTCACTTTGTTCAAGCCTCAGTGTCATTGCCACTTTAGCCGCCCCTAAAGGGGCTTACTT
>JAZQHU010000049.1:0-30720 GCA_045540775.1 Anaerovoracaceae bacterium
GGGCTCCGTCAGTGCCGCCGCGGATAGCGATGACCTTAGGCTCTACGTCGCATGCCTTGAAAGCAGCCTTTGCATCGTCGATCAGGTACATGTGTGGCTCAACGAGCTCTCTCATGTTTCTGTATGCATCCTTTATCTCGAGCCTGAGAACATTGCCGTATTTTGCGTTGATGAGGTCAGCTGCGATCTGCATCATGTCCTTCTTCTTCTGGAAGAGAGCTGCGTCGTGGTCACGTACGAGGTACTGCATCTCAGCGGATGTAACGCCGCCGGTGAGCCTGGTCAGGTGGAAGAATCCATCGTAACCTTCTGTATATTCAGGTCTCATCTCCTGCGGCAGGATGCTGTCGAATTCAGCTGCGATCCTTGCAGCATTGATCATTTTGTCCTTGGCCTCGCCCGGATGGATCTCCTTGCCGGTGATCGTGATGAAAGCTGTAGCTGCATTGAAGTTCTCGTACTCGATCTCGCCGATCGGGCCGCCGTCTACAGTGTAAGCGCACTCAACGCCGAATCCCGGAACATCGAAGTGGTCTGTTCCGCAGCCGATCTCTTCGTCAGGGGTAAAACCAAGTGCGATTTTGCCGTGCTTGATCGAAGGGTCGCTCAGCAGGCGCTCTGCCATCGACATGATCTCGGTAACACCGGCCTTGTCGTCTGCGCCGAGGAGTGAAACGCCGTCGGTGACGATCAGGTCCTGGCCGACGTACTTCTTCATGTCAGGGAACTCTGCAGGGTCGAGGCAGACTTCGTCATTCAGCCTGATGACGCTGCCGTCGTAATTCTCAACTATTCTTGCATTGCTTGCGTCGCCGGAAGGTCCAGGAGCCGTATCCATGTGGGAAATGAATCCCAGAGTGCGGTCTGTGTCCGTGTTGGCAGGGATCTCGCCGTAAACGTAGCAGTGTTCTTCGTCCATGCGTACATTGCTGACACCCATTTCCTTCATCTCGTCAGCGAGCATCCTGCACAGCTTGAACTGCTTCTCGGTGCTCGGGAAAGTATCGCTTTCCTCGGACGACTGAGTGTCTACAGAAATGTACCTGAAAAATCTCTCAGTAACTTTGCTCATGATAATTGATTCTCCTTAGTAATAACCATCTTCTTAGGGGAGCCGCCACCGCTGAGTGCAAAACCGCTGACCCGCCGCGCTGCAATGTGACGTATCGTGACGGACATTTTGCGCTGCAGTGTACGACAGTATAGAACGGGGTGCAGAACACCCATACATTATTGTAGTACGTTTTTCAAACTTTTCAACCGCCTGTTTTACGGCAGACTATCGCACGGAGCTGTGCTGGCTTCAGCGGAGTGGGTTCACGCGCCAGGCAGAACCGTTTTGCCCGCAACTTCACACAAAGCTCATCTTTGCCTTATTTCGGTATGCCCGATATTGTGATAAAATAATTTGTGGCTGACGGGAATCCGTCTATGTAAAAGATATGAAAGCACTTGTTTTATTAATGAGGAGGCAAAACTTATGCTTAAAGATTTCAAGGCTATGGCTGAACTCGTGAAGGCTAATCCTGTCAAGAAGAGAATCGTTCTCTGCTGCGCTCATGACGAGCATTCACTCGATGCTGTTTATGAAGCGTTCAAGGAAGGCATCGTTACACCTGTATTCGTTGGTAAGGAAGACGAGATCAAGAGCATCTGCGCTGAGCACGGATTTGACTTCGGCGATGTCAAGATCTACAACGAGGACGATGACGTTGAAGCAGCAAAGACTGCTGTACGCCTGATCCGTGAGGGCGAGGGCGACTTCCTGATGAAGGGCCGCATGCAGACTGCTGACCTGCTGAGACAGGTAGTAAATAAAGAGACAGGACTCCAGGTTGGAAAGATCATGTCCCACGTAGGACTCTTCCAGGTACCTAACTATCACAAGGTAGTCGTCCTGACAGACGGCGGAATGCTGCTGCAGCCTGATCTTGAGCAGAAGGTCAAAATCATAAACAACGCTGTTGAGGTTCTCCACGCACTCGGTTACGAGAACCCTAAGGTTGGTGTTATGTGCGGTGCTGAGGTCCTGAACAAGAAGGCTCAGGAATCCGTAGACGCTGCAGCTCTTAAGGAAATGTGGCAGAACGGAGAGATCACAGGCTGCACAGTTGAGGGCCCGATCTCCTATGATATCGCTCTGAGCAAAGAGATCGCAGACTTCAAGAAATTCGACAGCCCTGTCGCAGGTGATGTCGATGCTATGATCATGCCGTCCATGGCAACAGGAAACATGGTAGGTAAGGCATGGACTGTAAGCAGCACCGGAATGATGGCAGGAATCATCGTAGGCGCCAAGGCTCCTATCGTTCTGACATCCAGAGGCTCCAGCGCTGAAGAGAAGTTCTACTCGATCGTACTCGCAGCAGCAGCTTCCAACTAATCAGCTGATTGCTGACAGCAGCTGCCAGCGAATCAACTGATCACTGGCAGCCGCAAGGAACTGATCAATAAGTTCGACTAGTCAGACTCGCTCAAAGGATACTGATTGAAGAATAGAGTATATTGTGACGCAGGTTCGGGAACAGATTCCGCATCTGCGTCATTTCTTTTGCCGGCTATGTAGAGTGTGAATCACGCTTAATGAGGGAAAATGAGAAATAAGAGTGAGATTCAGAGTCGCGAGCGGCAGTAGTTAATTAGAGCTATCGATATTTCCTGACGAGTGCATTACACGAAAATAACTTGACGGTCAGCTTGTGTGGCTATAGAATTCATTGCGTTAAGCTACGAGACTATTCAGCGATTCCGTCAGGAAGCTATCCGGAGAGACATTGCTGTGGATCAGGGGGTAGTCGGTTAATCCATGCGTCATCGCTATGAACCAGGAGCAATTATTGATCTATGAATAAAGAACAAAACAAAGGGTATTTAATGGTACTGGCGGCAGGCTCGCTGTGGGGAACGATAGGGCTTTTCGCGACTCTGCTGTCTAATCTGGGACTGAGCGCCGGCCCTGTGGCTTTCTTCAGGGTACTGTCGGCGACTATCATGCTGTCACTCATACTGCTAGTCAAGGGAAAGGGCACGAGCCTCTTCAGGGTGAGCCGGCGCGGACTCATTTCCTGCATGCTGGTAGGTTTCATCTCGCAGGCACTGTACAACATCTGCTACATGAACACAATCGAGCACTGCGGCATGGCCACGGCAGCCGTTTTCCTATACACCTCGCCGGTATACGTAGCACTGCTCTCACGGATCCTCTTCCGTGAGCCGCTGACACGCAACAAGATCCTTGCGATCGTCATCAATATCATAGGATGCATCCTGACCGTTACTGGCGGCGATTTCTCGGACATGAAGATATCAGGATTCGGAATCATCATGGGCATCCTGGCGGGCTTCACCTACGCGCTTCTTCCGATCCTCTCGAGAACGGGCGCAGATGAGGAGGATCCGTACACAGCTGCATTCTACGGGCAGTTCTTCGGCGCGCTGCTGCTTTTCTTCCTGATCAGGCCGTGGAACGGGATCGGTGTGCCGGTCACATGGCAGGTCATCCTTGTGTTCATCGGTTTCGGCATCGTGCCGTCTGCGATGGGCTACATTACATACTATAGCGGCATAAGCAAAATCACCGAGACCTCGAGGATCCCGGTGCTGGCTTCGGTCGAGACGGTGGTCGCTGCGATCATCGGACTGGTCGTTTTCGGCCAGGGACTGAGCATTGCCAAGATCGCAGGCATCGCACTCGTTCTTATTTCCATAGCGGTAATGAATATGAAAAAGCAGGCTCACGAAGAACCTGCGGCATAGGTGTGTACATGCCTGACTTATAGTCCGCATGGCACCGGATTCATAAACTACTAAATATATTGCGGTCCGGACGACTGAGTATGCTTACTCTTTCAGCGCCGGATCGTATTTTTTTATCTCGTCTATATATATTCTGCCGAGCTCGCCGAGCTCACGTTTTGCCACGGTCACATATCCGAGCAGCATCTCTTCATCCGCGTCGAGCGGAACGGAGATGATGCTGTCTCCGTGCAGGTAATCAGGGTAGATTCCGCTTGAGATCGTATAAGCATCGAGGCCGAGCATGAAGTTCACTATCGCGCCCCGGTCGTTGATGCGGATTTCCTTGTCCGACGGGATACTGCTGAACAGCTCTTCTGAATAAAAGGCAGATTCGTACATGCCCTGCACGAAGTTGAGGCGCGGGAAAGGCTGCAGTTCTTCGAGCCTGATAGAGTCCTTCGCAGCAAGCGGATGCTCCCGTCTCAGGAAAACGTGAGGCTTTGCCGAGAACAGCGGCGTGAACTGAAGGCCCGAGTCATCGATGTCCTTAATGAGGACTGCGCGGTTTTCCCTGGAGAGGAAAATGATCCCGAGGTCACTCACCCTGTTGCGGACATCCTCGAGTATCTGATGGGTCCCCGCCTCGTTGTAGTAGAACTCAAACCGCTCCTGTCCAAAACTCCTGACCAGATTGACAAAGGCGTTTTCCGCGAAGGTGTAGTGCTGAGTCGATACGCCGAACCGGGTCTTCTCCGGGAGCTTGCTGATGTACTTGTCTTCAAGCAGCTCCATCTGCTGCAGCACCTGCCTCGCATATCCGAGAAATTCCATGCCCTCCTGGGTCAGCTTGACACCCGACCGGCTCCTTATGAATATGGTCAGGCCGGTCTCTTTTTCTATATCCTTGATCGCTGCCGAAAGGCTCGGCTGTGACAGGAAGAGACTGCGGGCCGCATCCGTGATGGAGCCGGCCTCAGCCACGGTTATTATGTATCTCAGCTGCTGGATGGTCATTTCTGTACTCCTCCCACTGTATGCACCGATAAGATTATTGTAGCACAAAATATAGGCTCAGGTTATATGTAACCTGAGCCTGTGTGTCTAAACTATGATCGCCCGTTACCGCGAATCCGGTGGGCAAAATTTGAATTAGATCTGTTCGAGAGCCTGTCTGAGATCCTCGATGATGTCTTCAGGATCCTCGAGTCCGACTGAGAATCTGATCAGCCCTGCAGGGATGCCTGCTTCTTCGAGTTCCTCGTCAGAATAAGGTGAGTGTGTCATCGAAGCCGGATGCTCGATGAGTGTCTCTGTCGCTCCGAGTGAAACAGCGAGAGTAGCGACCTGTACGCTATCTGCCAGAGCAGCAGCTTTCTCTCTTCCGCCCTTGACGATGAAGCTGACCATTCCTCCGCCATATCCGTTCATTTGCTCCATAGCGAGCTCGTGATCCTTGTGGCTCGGAAGTCCCGGATAGAAGACCTTCTCGATTTTGTCGCTCTTGTCGAGGAACTCAGCTACCTTGAGTGCGCTTGAGCAGTGGCGCTCCATGCGGATGCCGAGCGTCTTGAGCCCTCTGTGCACGAGGAATGCCTCGTGTGCAGGCAGGCACGCTCCGGTCATGTCCTTGATTCCGATCAGGAGGATGTTCTTGATCGTTTCAGCATCAGATATGACAGCTCCGACCAGCAGGTCGCCATGACCGTTGATGTACTTGGTGCCTGAATGAACTACGATATCTGCTCCGAGCTCAAGCGGTTTTGTGAGATACGGTGTGGAGAAAGTGTTGTCGCAGATGACCTTGATTTCCGGATTGTACTCGTGAGCGATGGCCGCTGTTTTGCGGATATCCGTGATCTTGAGAGTCGGGTTGGCCGGTGTCTCAAGATAGACGATGCGTGTATCCGGGCTGAGAGCTGCGCGGAGCTCATCCTCGTTTGACATGTCGATGAAGTGGACTTTTACGCCAAAACGTGTGATATGGTGCTCCAGAAATTCGAATGTGCAGCCGTACAGTGTTTTGTCCGCCACGATCTCCTGGCCTGCGCTGATGGTTGTCCAGATGGTTGCTGTGATGGCGCCCATTCCGGAAACAGTAGCAAGAGCAGCTTCTCCGCCTTCCAGCTTTGCAAGAGTCTCCTCGAGAGCCTTGTTGGTAGGATTGCCGAGTCTGTCATAGATGTAGCCTTCCTCTTCGAGTGCAAATCTCGCTGCGCCCTGTGCGGTCGAGTCGAAGATGTAAGTCGAAGTGCTGTAGATAGGCGTGATCAGTGATCCGTGCTGGTCTTTGCCGCTGAAGCCGTGGATCGAAGTGGTCTCAAACCCGAATGCTTTTTTCCCCATAGTATATATAAACCCCTTTCATGTGCGTGTTTGCCGTTGCTGAGCCGTGCCGGATATCAGGCACGGGAATCAGCGGAATCATAAGCTGATCCCTTATGCCGGACGAGCCGGATAGTCAGCCGAAACATATGCTAACACATGAACGGGGGTCATAAATAGTATAAATATATAATACTTATCCATAGCTTTAAGCTATGTTGTGTTATTGCAAACAGACGCTATCCGGACGGAGCTATGCAGCGGCTGGAATTGCAGAAATTAAAACCGGGAGGCATGCACCTCCCGGCTTCAGTTTTTCTGATATTGACGATGCCGTGTGCGGGATTCGCTTCCGGCTTAAGAACAGACCGACCATCTGTATTAAGCGGGAGTCGACCTTCCGGCTGAACGGCTACTGGATACCGTTGATGAGCGAGTTGATATCATCAGGATTCAGGCCAAAATCGTCATCTCCGCCTGCGCCGTATGCAAGTATTGCAAAGCAGATGTCGTCGACCTGCCAGATGGTCTTGGTGGCTTCGCCTTCGCGGTTGCCGAAGCATGTCACCACGAGACCCTTGATGTTCTGTGTCCATGTGTGTGCATATTCGCCGTAGTCACCTGAGATATCGCCGTCTGTAGCAACATCGGCTCTGCCCTTACGGATAGTCAGATCGACTGCACCGACAGGCATTTTGACCTCAGCAAGACCGTCCATGTATCTGTATTCTTCAGGCTTGACCTCGCCGATGCTGAGAACGGCTGCTTCAGCGACGCTGAATCCGTCAAGGCCTGCACCTTCAGCTGCAGCTTCCGGTGTGTCTGCTGTCCGCCATGGGTTAGCCATGTTGGCCATCTCCCCGGATTCTTCAGGCGCGGTGGCAAATTCAAATGTCATATCTTTGGCGACATCTTCCTGATCATCCTGCCATGTCATTGTGATCTTGTCGCCGCTGTCGTCGAAGAACATGAATCCGTGACCGCCTGTGTAGACCTCTTCCTGAGACTCTACTGTGCCGTCTTCCTTATATACAAAATCTGTTCTGACGCAGTCGTGGTACTCGAATCTTTTTTCCTCCGGATCGAAGATTCCGGTCATTTCCCATGTGCTGTTCTCTGCAGCACTGCTTGACCATGTCACGGACGCACTTGCGCCGTCCTTCTCATCTGTGGCTTCGATGAGCACGGCAGCTCTGCCGCATACGTAATTACCAACATAGTTCATAACTGGATTTTGCCCGTCATCAGGGGCAGCCTCCTCGCCGCCCGAGCTGCCTGATTTGCCGCCGCAGGCTGTGAGCGCAAGAGCGAGCACTGCGATCATTAACAGGCTCAGATATTTCTTCATTCTTATTCCCTCCCTTCAAATACCTGCCCGGATCCGGGCGCAGCGTGGTGATTAGACTTTTCCACGGGACCGTCCCCGTCGGATCAGCAGGTTATGGTATACTTAATGATAGCATGAATGTGATATTATTGATAACGATATTAGGTGCAGTTACAGCTTTACAACAGTTGAAAGCAGCTGCATATAGCGGCTGAGATTAAAAGCGGGATAATTCCCGGTTGTTATACAGAGCGAGAGGGTATAAGGAGACAGTCCGGATAATAACGCGGAGAAACGGAGGGGGGCAGACCTAATGAACATAGATAAGAGCGTATTCATAGCTGACGGTGCCAGGCTGGTTGGTGAGAGCATAACGATAGGTAAGGACAGCAGCGTCTGGTACAATACTGTCATAAGATGCGGCGATGCAGAGTGCGTGGATATTGGTGAGGGCACCAACATCCAGGATCTGTGCATGATTCACACAGGCCATGGGATCAATGTGAAGATAGGCAGCGGCGTTACGGCCGGCCACATGTGCCTGATCCACGGCTGCACCATCGGGGACAACACGCTTATAGGCATGGGGTCGATCATCATGGACAAGGCTGTCATCGGCAGCAACTGCATCATAGGTGCTGGCTCCCTTGTAACAGGCGGCACAGTGATACCCGATGGATGCATGGCTTTCGGCCGGCCGGCCAGAGTCGTGAAGGAGCTGACTGCAGAGCAGATGGATGCCGTCCGCTACTCAGCCGACCTGTATATAGAAGAAAGTAAAGAGCAGAAGGGCAAATGATAACCAGGATTACAGTCATCAGACCATGCAATCGATAACCAAGGATGCAGGCACTAGAACCTGCAATCAATGAAGAAGGAGGGGCAAACATGGGTGCAACTGAAATCATCCTGATAATAGTATGTGCAGCACTGGTCATAGGCGTATTCGCATACTCAATCAACCAACACAAAGACGAGAAGAGACCACCTGTAAACTTCATCAGAGAACTCTTCAATCATTTCGGAGACGGCTCGAACTACAAGCGGTAACACCGGATCCCGAATTGCTGACATCACAGCTTATGATGGAAGCACAGGAGGAGCATATTTAATGAAAATCAATGAACTTGAAAACTTGCTGGGGGTTACCAGAGCAACTATAAGATACTATGAGGATCAGGGCCTCGTGACTCCGGCGCGCACGGAGAACGGTTATCCTGATTACAGCGATGAAGAAGCTCTGCTGTTCCAGAAGATCATCGTACTTCGCAAACTGGGAGTAGGCGTTCCGGAGATCAGGGATCTTATTGAAGGCAAAACCACCCTGCATGATGTCCTGGCGGGCAATGTGGAGAGACTTCGCGCTCAGCAGGACGAGATCACTGCGGCCATAGAAATGTGCAATGAGATCGAAAACGAGGCCGGAGATTTTGACAGCATCGATCCGCCGAAATATCTCAGGAGTATGTATGAAGCTGAAGAGAAGGGGAAGCGCTTTGCTGAGGCCAAAGAGATCAGCCCGAGACAGCTCAACCTTGCGATCACAATGCTCGCAGCACTGGGCGGAGTCGCTCTCCCTCAGAACAACAGGTACTCAAAGCACGCAAACTCCCCGATCCCGGCGGATATAAGAGCTAATAAGAAGGAAGGCGAAGAGTATGACACGATCGGTGACGTGCTCAGAAAAGGCGACAAGCGGAAGCCGTTTGTCATAGTTGCTGTTGCGCTTCTTGCTGTATTTCTGCTCATAGGCGGAATTTTCACCTGGGGCGGGCTTGGCGGCGCTGTCAAGTACGGCGTTGACTACAGTAAATCTGGTATATCCGGGTTCACACCGGATGCAGATGAGGCCGCCCAGATCATTGCGGTCGATCCGGAAGCAAAGGAAGTGCTCAGTAATAGTGAGCTGTTCAGATTCCATACTGAAGGGGACCTTCTTCTGAAACTGTGGCGATCGGAAAGTGGTAAGTGGATCGAACTTGATGACCTGACAATAAACGAAAAAGAAGGATATCTTTTCATCACAGGCAGCCCTGCGACAGATATTAAAGTGCATACTGTTAACGGTGACACGGGCAATGCCTTCAGCGTGAGTGTAAATGACAGGAGATATGACGATGAAGGAGATGGCTATTTCGCGATCGCATACGTTGACCAGGTCGTGCTGGATGAAGAGCGGGTAATTGCTGTTGGCAGCATGGGCGACACTGAGTGGACCGAAGAGGAAGAACTGCTGAACGGGGAAATGTCCTGGAAGGATATCGCAGGGAAAACAGCACCTGACGGCTGCTATGTGATAACCGTTCAGGATGCAAAATGAGCTCGTAATTCACAATAATTAATAGAGTATAGTATACCGGCATAAAAGGCGACGCTGCCTTTGTGCCGGTTTTCTTATGAAAAGAGCAGGGAGAGCTATGCTTCCTGCTCGCTTCTTTTTGTCCGGATCAACACCAGAGAGCCTGTTAAGATATCGCTAATCAAGGGACCATACAACTGTCGCTTCATCTTCGATCTCTGCGATCAGCTTATCGATCTCATCCTGCATCTGCTCCTCGCTCAGTTTGGTGCTTTGCCTGTAGATGAGGTCGAATAAAGTGTTGTCTCTGGAAAAGAGCCCCTGCAGCCTGTACTTCTTCACATATTTCTCCGGAAGGTAATACACCTTGTCTACCGCATCCACATTTTCAGCTTCATGGAATCTCATGACATGCTGCCTGTTATCCTCGGACACCTTCTCCCAGTTCCTGGAATAGTAGCTGCTGGTCAGGAAGAATATCGCAACGCGGTTCCCGTCACCGTCTTTGCCCCAGAACTCGCCGCGATATTCATAATACGGCTTGTCCACATACATGTCTCCGTTCTTCGTCATACGGATCCCGGTATCCTCATAAGGGATATAGCTCGGGGTGTGAAAGATCAGGGTGACTCCTGCAGCAATTATCAGAGCGACTGCAACTGCCGTAGCGGTGATAGTCCTGATCCGTTTGAGCAGCATGCTTTTCTTAAGCTTCTTAAGCCTTTCGGCCTCGTCGAGCCTGCCGAGAACTTCTTCAGTTTTGGCCTCTGCTCCTGGCAGCTCTGCATCGTGCATTTTGCGGTAGTATTCCCTGCAGCCCTCGCACCCTGTCAGATGCTCTTCGACTGCTGCTTTGCTCTCTTCTGACAGCACCTCATCTATGTAAAGCGGCATCAGGTCTTTTGCTATATTACATTGAATCTTCATCGAGTTCCTCCTTGATCATCATTCGTGAGCGGTAGTAGGTGACCCTCGCCCAGCTCTCGCTCTTGCCGAACAGCTCACCTATCTCTGCAAAACTCAGGTCGCCGAATGTCCTGAGCTGGAAGACTTCCTTGTACGGCTCCTTCAGGTCGTGCAAAATGCGGTGGATCTTCATCGCGGTCTGCTTTCGCAGAAGCTGCTCCTCGGGATCGCTTCCGCTCTCCGCCGGAAGTTCGTAGTACCCCGCGCCGTCGTCATCTTCCCGCGTCGCCAGCGGAGTCGTTCTGGACTGCCGTTTTGCCGTATCAAAGCACAGGTTCTTGGCTATCTGACACAGCCATACTTTCAGAGAAGCCTCACCCCGGTAGTCATTGATCTTGCGCAATGCTCTGAAGAAGGTCTCCTGGGTGATCTCCTCCGCCAGGTCAGGATTATGCACCATTGAAAGAGCGTAACGGTACACCGGTGTGAAATATTCCCGATACAGCATTTCAATATCCATCTGCATTTCTCCTGTTCAAGTCTTCTGTCTATATGACTCCGGAACTCTCGATTCGTTACAGGTTTTTTCAAAATAATTATAGTAATTATAATAAAAGAAAGAATGCACAAAAGAAAAACCGCCGGTTTCCCGGAGGTCTGTGGTGGGCGATAAGGTTCCCTTCGGATAGTACGGCGTTGCCGTAAGGAAGGGAACCTTGCGAAATACTCGACAAGCTCGTATTTTGACAGGGGCTCGAATGCGATATTATCTGAATCCGCAATCTGCTCTAAACATTGAACAGAGAGGAGTTGACGTCGTCCGCAGGGTGTCCGTTTTCAAAGTGCAACCAATAGTGTAACCAAAAGCAGGATAAGGTATGGGGATCAACATTATTTTTATAACGTTAGATAGTGAAAACAGAAAAATAATATAAAACTTGAAGAAAAGCCTTGACCATGATGTTACATCACGGTTTACGATGGACACACAGGAGGTGAAGAGCCATGAAGATAAATGAGCTTGAAGACTTGCTGGGGGTTTCAAAGGCGACAATCAGATACTATGAAGATCAGGGACTTGTGACTCCGCCGCGAACGGATAACGGCTACCGTGAATACAGTGATGAAGAAGTGCAGCTGTTCCAGAAGATCATAGTACTGCGTAAGCTGGGACTGGGTATTCCGGAGATAAGAGATCTGATAGAAGGTAAAGCAGAGCTGCATGATGTTCTGGAATACAATATGGAGAGACTGCGCACACGTCAGGATGAGATAGCTTCAGCGATGGACCTGTGCGGAAAAATAGAAGCAGAGGCCGCTGACTTTGCGAGCATCGATTCACCGAAATATCTGAAACATATATATGAGAATGAACAGAAAGGTGCGCACTTCGCTGAAACAAAAGAAATAAGTGTGAGACAGCTCAATCTGGCTATCACTCTTCTAGGGATGCTTGCAGGAGCTCCCGTGATACAGAACAAACAGTTCTCAGAGCATTCGAACGATAAACCACTGCCAGCCGACATAAGAGCAAACAAGAAAGAGGGCGACGAGTACGCCACCATAGGAACTGTACTCAAGAAGGGCGGAAAGCTAAAGATTGTCCTAATAGCTGTGATATTGTTTTATATTGCACTTGGTATGTTTAACGGTTTATGCGTTTGGGGAGGCTTAGGCTATAATGCTAAGTATGTCATTGATTTCAACAAGTCAGGTATGACATTTTTCAAACCAAATGATGAAGAGCTGGCACAAATTGCAGCAGTCGATTCTGATGTAGTTGATGCTTACAAAATGTCATCACTTTACAAATTTCATACTAAAGGCTGTCTTCAACTGTCGGTGAAGCAATCGTCAAACGGGGTGTGGACAGAACTAGACAGACATGAAACAAATGCTAAAGAAGGCTATCTGTTTATAACAGGGGATCCTTCATCAGGTATTGAGCTGCACATTATTTCCGGCACCAATGGAATGAAGTATACCACCGAAATAAACGACAGTACATATAGAAAAGAAGCTACAAAACTTAAAATTTTTGACGGAGAATTCGCTATGTATGAGGGAGAGGAGGAAGCAATAGCATTGTTCCTTAGGAATGAAAAAGATTGGCCTGAAGCTACTGATGATATGAACGAGCTCTTCTTCGGGGAAGTCTTAACGGAGACTCCACCGGACGGCTGTTACGCTGTCACGGTTCAGGATGCCAGGTAAAGCCTGATCTACTGTAAAAAATAGACCGGCATATAAGGCAGTTTCGTCTTATATGCCGGTCTTCATCTTGTAGAAAGTGTAACCAAATATGCCAAAGTGTAACCAATCTAAGGACACCCGATCTATAGAGCGAATCAATCGCATTGTGCTCTCAAACGCTGACATTTCAACGCTTCCGCAAAAGAAAAACCTCCGATTTCTCGGAGGTCTGTGGTGGAGCACCAAGGGCTGTAGTAGAACTTTTGTTATCAAAATAGTGTTCTATTTCTGCTGCTTCGCGCTTGGTTGTCTTGTTCTTTCTATTAGAGTTCTTCAGTAACAACCGGAAATGATCGTCATATAGGTAGATCCTGTCTATCAGAGAGTTTACAAGTAGCTTGTCGAAGGTTTCATCCAGTATCGTGGCATCTCTGATACCTGTAAGGAAGAGTCTTGCGGCAAACGGATCGACAGGCTCCTGCTTTGTCCTTTCTGCGTGGAGCTGTTTTTTCAAGTTTTCAAGTTCATTCTCTCGCTGCTGCAGTCTTTCATTTATCCTGGCTGAAGCTGTTCCGTCTTCGATTTGATCGATAAGGCGGTCGATCTTCTTTTCGGTCTCTCTGATATCAGCCTGAAGGCTGACGATCAGAGGGCTTTCCATGTCAAGCCTGTTTTGCTCTTCGATGCCTTTGATGATGATGTCTATATTCTCATCGGTCAGCATCTCGCGGCTGGCGTCGAGAACAAGAGACTCTATGAATTCCTTCTTTACATTCTTCTTGTCACATTGCTTCGGCGCATTGGAGCAGGTGTAATACCTGTAAACCCTGCCGGTATGGGATCTGCCGGATGTTCCATTCATCTGATCCTTGCAGTGACCGCAGTAAAGCTTACCTGTGAGTAGATAGTCTTCTATCGCTGGGCGATGACCGCGGATCTTTTTCTCACCAAGGATAGCCTGGACCTCGTCAAATAGCTCATTGCTTACTATCCGGGGAATGGCATTCGGGAACTTCATGTCTCCGTAGACATAGGTGCCTTTATACCGTTCGTTTCGGAGGATGCTCTGAAACGAGTTCTTGCCGAACGAGTTGCCTCTTACAGTCTTTATGCCGCGTCTGTTTAGATTCTTCATGATCTCCGTGCCGACTTCACCGGCAGCTGTTCGCTCAAAGATCTCTTTAACTATAGGAGCGGCTTTCTTATCAAGGATATAGTGCCCGTCCTTATCTATTGCATAGCCGTATGTCAGATTGCCGCCGTTGTATTTGAACTGAGCGGCTCTCTGGCGCATACCTCTGGTTACTTTCTCGGACAGCTGTGCACTGTACCACTGACCCATGGTGAAGAGCATACCTTCCTGAATAACACCGGAACTGTCTGAGGCGATATTCTCTTTCGCTGACACGACTCTTACACCGTTTTGTGCGAGGATCTTCTTATAATATCCGGCATCAGTCATATTGCGGGCAAAGCGATCCAACTGATAGACAAGTATTACTTCAAAGTTGCCCCATTCGCTGTCAGCGACCATATGCAGGAACTCAGGACGCCTGTCAGAAGTAGCAGACTGCGCACGGTCTATATACTCATGCACTATAAACAGGCCATTCTTTTCAGCATAGCTTTTGCATTCTGCGACCTGTCCCTCGATGGACATCTCGGTCTGATTATACGAACTGTATCTCGCGTAAATAACTGCGTTTTTCATAATCAATCCTTAAGGCATCCGATAGGAATCACAAATACACCATCGTCCCTGCGATATCCATATTCTGTGCCGGTTATTACTATTTTTAGGTCAGGTAAATGTAAAGGAACCTGATGTTCTTTTTCATTATGCACCTTGATCAGGTTTTCTATTTCGCACAAATGAGAAGCACCTTCATCCACCTGATTCTGACCAAGCTTTATTTCGATCAAAGCGTAACGCCCGTCTGATATATGAAGAACAGCATCCGCTTCAAGTTCATATCTATCTCGATAGTATGAGACATTGCCATCATATCCAGAAGAGTATATTTTTAAATCCCGTATTACCAATGATTCAAACAGGAAGCCAAGGGTTTTGTAATCCATAGCAAAATAGTCAGGTTTTATCCCAAGCGCTGCAGCACCAATGGAAGGGTCAATAAAGTTGCGCTTGATACCGGAGCGTATAGCTGTTTTGGAACGGATTGATGGGCACCATGCATCGATATCTTCAACTATGAATAAATAACGCAAAGCATTCAGATAATCATAGTAGGTATCCATTGAAAGCTCGTAGTTAGCATGAACATCACCATATATCGTCTTTGATGACGCAAGCGTACACAAATTTCTTGAGTAGGATCTTAGAATCGCCTTTGCCCATAATGGATTGCGCTTCACACCGTCTATATTTGAAATATCCATCTCACACGTCTGGAGGAAGAGATCTGAAGCGATATCCATACTGCGCTCTTTGGATGGAATCAGAACAGATTTTGGCCAACCGCCTCTGCAAATAGCATATTTTATGTCATCTATAGATAAATTTGACCTACAGCCTTCAAATCCGTCAGGGTCATTAAATAATCCCATAAGAGATACTTCACCATTAGATTCCCCACTTTCATAAAGACTCATAGGATACATTTTCAGCTTGGATATCCGCATAGTTCCTGTATGAGGCGTATCTACCGGTCTGGAACTTGATCCGGTCAAAATATAATCTCCAACATGACCAGTATCATCAATATCCTTTCTTATCGCTCCCCATATTTTAGGAGCATCCTGCCATTCATCAAACAAGCGTGGCTTTTCACCTATAAGCAAGTCTGAAGGCTTAGTGTTTGCAATCAAAAGCAGATTGTCTCTTTGATCTTCATCCTGAAACTCAACTATGCTTTTCGCGAACTGCTTGGCAGATGTTGTCTTTCCACATCCCTTAGGGCCAACGATCAATGCTGCACCGAAGGCACCTAGTTTGCGCTCTAATTGGATATCTGTCAGTCGATCAATGTATTTCATAGTAAACCTCTTATGCTTTTCAATATCACTTTAGCGATAGTATAACACAGATCGATATATTTGTGGTATTGCAGTCGACAGATTTGCGGCAAAATAATCGACAAAATTGCGCAAATATGAGCGATAGATTTGTGATTATAAGCACATGCTTTTCTTAGTATTGGCTCATGTTTACATGAGGATAGCATTAACGATATTCAAGCATGTGGCTAATATTTGCTCAAGTAAATGGCCAATAATTAATCAAGTATTCGGCCATGCATATAAGACTATCTTTGCATTGACATGAGTATAGCACTTTCATATAATAAATGCAAACATCTGTTCGATTTTGGGCGTTTTATTATCACCATTCTTTTTCGTTTTTTATGATAGAAGCAGCTCAACTCTGCATATGTGCAGCGGGACTTGACAAAGCTTGCAACATATATGCTGTTGTGTTATCCTGCAATACTTCCTTCGGGAAGTGTCTGTGATATCAGATCAACAGATGAAAACTGAATACCACCATTATCAGGTACTTTTCGTGGGATATGCGGCCAAAGCCGTGAGCATGCAGGGCCGGTGCGCCATGACCTCAGCAAATGAGCGAGCGATAACACCATGGGTCCAAAAGGAAGATTACAACTTCAATGTGCGATGACAATCCTACGAGACAATGATACTTCCGTCTTGACATATTTACATGGGGCGGCCCGAGGAGATCCCTCGGGAGCCGTAACGGGCTATGAGATCGCCTCGTTAGCGACCGCCTGATAATGTTCATGGGAGGGAGCCCATGCACCCGGATAAGGGGAAGCAGCAATTCTTATCACGATTTTTCCGTTTACAAAAAATTTGTAGCCGGCTTACATGATTTATTCTGATTCACGAATAAAAGCTACGAAGTTTTGTCGTGCAATCAGAACCGGTCATGTAGGCCGGCTTTTTTCGTTTTCAAAACAGCCTGCCTTAATCGATATCACATTCATAAGTGTATTTGAGGAAGGAGGCTCAGAGTATGTATCAACTGAGTAAAGAACAAGTGAAGATGTTTGTAAGAGTGCTGATGCCGATGCTTTACAGCATGAATGATGTTGCGGGCATGTGCGATGAACTGGATAGCGGGAAGCCGCCGGAACAGCAGCATCAAAGAGGACATCGTCCGGACTCGCCAAGGATCGCGAGGCTCAAAGCAAGAGCAGCAATGGCGGAGGCGACGAGCCTGCACCCGGCAGAAGCAGAAGGCAGTGAATCCGGAAGGGAGGTGGAATATGCAGGTGATCAAAACAGGAATCAAATCTGTTGATGATCTGTACGGAATAGACTTCACCGGCAATGTGATCCCGCATAGCTGGTTCGAAGCAATACAGACTGAAAACGGCAGACCGGATCTCGCAGCGATTGTCATACTTGCAGAGATACTGTACTGGCACAGGCCTACGGTGGAACGTACTGCGGACGATGCTGCAGTAGTCGTGTTAAAGAAAAAGTTCCATGCGGACCTTCTGCAGATGAGTTACTCGCAAATAGAAACGAAATTATGTCTGTCCAAAGATCAGAGCAGAAGAGCGCTGGAGAAGCTCGAGAGCCTGGGGCTTATAAAGCGGCGCTTCAGAACTGTGGTAACGGAAAGCGGCAACAAGCTGGGAAACGTGATGTATATCGAGCTGTTCACTCAGAGGCTGCTTGAGATCACGTTCCCTGATGCAGACCCTTGTAAGAAATATCCTACAAGGGTATCGACTGAAACCGACAAGGTCATAGGAAAAAACAGACAAGCTTGTCTGTCAGAACCGATGACAAATACACAGATTACTACAGAGATTACAAACACAGATTACACATCATTCTATCAACAGGAGCGATCTAAGGTCAGGGATCAGGTCGAATATGAGTATCTGATCCTGGACAGAAAGAATGACAGAGGGATGATAGACAATCTGATCGATCTCATAACTGATGTGAATATGTCGGGCAAACATTTCCAAAAAATAAACGGTGAACCCATGCCGACTGACATCGTCAGGGAGAGGCTTAGTCGCGTGGACAGGGAAGTAATGGAATCGGTGATCGACAAGATCAAGCAAGCGACCAAACCGGTAATTAACTTGAGAGGTTATCTGCTAACGACATTATTCAATGAGCCGGTCATATATGAGACCGGGATAGAGATGCAGGTAACACAGGATATGTACAGAAGGGAGGCGGAAGCATGGCAGAGCTGACACCAATAAAAGCGATACGAGCCAAGTGCATCGACTGTAGCTGCGGACAGCTTAAAGAAGTAAGAGAGTGTCCTATTACTCGCTGTCCGCTATATCCGTATAGGATGGGCAAACGCCCGGCAAAGGATGCAAACATCGACAAGAAGAATTGAGATCAGAAAAGTCGAGATAGCTAAGCTTTTTTTCGGAAAAGTGACGCTGAGAGTTCAGTTTTGAAAGGGGTATATCCCTTGGCAAAGAAACCGGGCAGTATGCCATGACAGTCAGAAATCATGTATGAGACCACGAGGGATCCACGGTACTGTCATGGAGTTGCCATAGGCAGGAGCATATGAGGAGCATGCAGCATGCCGGGCACATGAGCATATGAGGAGCATACGGTTGTGGACACAGAGGAGCCACACTGACTCCTGCTGCAGGAGAGACAGGAAATGAACAACAAAATGTATAGCCATAATAGGCCTCGCCGATTGAGAGCGAAATATACCCATCGCACAAACCTGACGGTTCGTACTCTGTGTATTTCGCCTCGCGGGGCGGCGCCTTCTGGCGCTGGTGACACAGGAACAGGAGGAAAAACATATATGAGAAGAGCAAGTTATATTAGACATGAGAAGCTGCCTGACCTTATGGGAAGGATAAATTATATAAGCAGCGGCGAGGAACAGGAGCATCTTTACGCGGTCTATCAGACTCAGCCGGAAGAATATTGGAGAGAACTTGCGAAAGAAAATCGTGACAGTTTCTTCAGATCCGGCACAAGCGGAACGTGTATCGAGGCCAGAGAATTCATCATCGCATTGCCGGAAGCCTATTATAAAAATGGATGGGATCCGTATAAAGTACTGCATCATTTTGTCGATTCTTTCAAGAAAGAATATGGTGCTGAGTGTATTGCTGCTATCCATCACAACCACGATATGAACAATTATCACATTCATCTGATCTATTCGGAGCGTGAAAAATTGGATGAGCCGGTTATAAAAATAGCTACCAGAAATATGTATTTCGACCCGGATGGACGTCACCTCAGGACGAAAAAAGAAGCGACTGTAGACGGAGAATTGATGCCGGGCTATACGATGGTGCGCAAGGGAGAAGTATACGAGCAGCACCTTTTCGACAAAAAGAGTCTGGTGTTCAAGCAGAAAAACTTTACGGCACAGGTAAAACGCTTCTTCACGGATCTGATGAACCAGCCGCTGAGAGATGATCAGAAGCTGCAGGTGTTCCCGAAGAACAGCCCTTATCTTGCTACGAAAAAGATCGGGAAGAATAATCCGAAGGCAGATGAGATACGCAGAACCAATGACCTCAGGAGAAGATGGAATGTTCAAGTAGATCATGCGCTGAAGCGTGGCGCACCACCTGAGAGTCTGCTGACGGTCAAGCGTGAGCTGATAACAAAGCCAGTTGCTGAGTCGATCAAACAATCCGGTGGGAAGAAGGAGCCTGATAAGTACGACAGCATCCTTGTAAGAGCTGTTCTTATAATCGTAGAAATATGCAGGTCATTAAGCAAATATGGGAGAGAAACCTGGGCTGATGCCTGGGGTAATGCACTTGAGAAACTGATTTTGTACGCTGTTGAAAGGACTGGTCTTAGGATAAATGATCCGGTTAAAGATATCCGAAATGATAGAGCTGCACGATGACTCGCTGGAGGGATATCGTTCATATACGTATAGATGATGTTAACAATCATTAAAAAGAATCTGATAATAATCGTTTAGAAAATAATAAAGATCATTTATATTTTCATACCCAGAATATTAAGAATTGATGTTTATACTGATCGTGTCTTGAGCAATCAGGCTCCTGACAATATACGCAGAAAGGAAATAAAACATGGATCAAAAAAACAAGAAGGGATACACTTCTAAACGGTTACTGGTGCTGCTGCTGTCATGCGCAGTTGCCATTACCGGACTGACAGCATGCAAGGATAAGCAGAAAAGTAAGACTGTCCCAAAACCTAAAACAGAAATACAGCAGCAAGATGACAGTTCGCAGAATGAGCAGCAGTCAACTTCTGGTCAGACACAAGTCGACAACAGCAAATCTCAATCCGGCAGTCAGGTAGAAAGCGGATCACAGACAGACAAACAGAAATCAGCGACATCTCTGAATAAGGCAGAAGATGACAAATCAAAAGCTAACACTGCTGACAACAAATCCAAGACTGAGAGCAAGACAGGAAAGAGCAATCAGTCAGATAAGCAGAAGGAGGTGACAAGCTCGAAATCGAAATCAAACAATAATTAGTAAACATTTTCGCTAATAATTTTTCTTCATATTTTTTTCCTTAATGTAACTATAAGGGAGGACTCCAGATCAACAGGGGTCCTTCTCTTATTTAGTATTCTTAAGATTTTCATCACGTAATTGTTAAGAAATTACATATACGATAGTTAGAGATGTTTAACAATTAATCTATGTTTAAGGAGGATCACATATGAGAGTTGCATTTGCAGGTAATCCTAATTCGGGAAAAACGACAATGTATAACGCTCTTACAGGCCGAAATGAAAAGGTCGGAAACTGGGCGGGTGTTACCGTTGCAAGAAAGGAGACTGCAATTAAAAAGACGTTTTCCGGAGATTCAGAAATAACAGCGGTAGACCTTCCGGGAGCATATTCAATGTCTCCGTTTACCTCAGAGGAAAGTATAACGAGCAGCTATGTCCGTAATGAGCATCCTGATGTGATAATCAATATCGTTGACGGAACCAACCTCAGCCGTTCTCTGTTTTTCACTACACAATTGCTTGAGCTGGGAATCCCTGTAATAGTCGCCCTCAACAAATCAGATATCAATGCAAAAAAAGGCACAGTAATTGATTGCGGCATATTATCTGAAAAGCTGTGCTGCCCGGTGATAAACACTACATCAACGAATGGTGATGGCCTTGAAGATGTTATGGATGCTGTAAAGAAACTCAATGGGACATTTCAAAAAGCACCCTATCATCAGGATGAAATCGATCTGACAGATAAGAGGGCTGTTGAGGAGGCGGATCGAAAGCGTTTTGAATTTGTTAATGAAATAGTATCTTCGGTAGAAACCAGACAAGTGTTGAGTAAAGAGAAAAATGCACAGGATACTATAGATGCGGTTCTTACTCATCCGGTTTTAGGACTGGTTATATTTGCAGGGATCATGTTTCTCGTTTTTCATATCTCACAGGCAGAAGGCAAACTTGGACTTGGCAAACTCCTTGAAGGAGTTTTTACAGGATGGATAGACCTGTTCAAAGGGTGGGCAGATGCACAGATGGCAGATGCTGCACCAGTAGTAAAGGCTTTGCTTGTTGATGGAATCATTGGAGGAGTGTCCTCTGTAGTGGGGTTTCTTCCTTTGGTAATGGTCATGTATTTCCTGATTGCATTGCTTGAGGATTGTGGCTATATGGCCAGAGCAACTGTGGTGCTGGACCCAATATTTAAGAAAGTAGGACTGTCAGGAAAATCTGTGATTCCTTTTGTGATTGGAACCGGCTGTGCAATACCAGGTATTATGGCATGTCGTACAATACGTAATGAACGTGAGCGCAGAGCAACGGCAATGCTTACACCGTTTATGCCATGTGGTGCAAAGCTGCCTGTAATTGCTTTGTTTTCCGGAGCTTTTTTCGCTGATGCAAGCTGGGTAGGAACTCTCATGTACTTTGTAGGGATCGGCTTGATTTTACTTGGAGCACTGATAGTAAATAAAATATCCGGTTATAAAAACAGAAAGTCATTTTTCATAATGGAAATGCCTGAGTACAAATTACCGTCTATAAAACGAGCACTTATCTCAATGTGCCAGAGAGGTTGGGCATATATCGTTAAGGCCGGTACTATAATACTTGTATGTAATACTGTAGTGCAGATAATGCAGACATTCACATGGCAGTTCAATGTTGCTGAAAATGCCGGCGACTCGATCCTGGCATCTATAGCAGGACCGATATCATATCTGCTGGTGCCGATCGTAGGCGTTGCATCGTGGCAGCTTGCAGCAGCAGCTGTTACAGGTTTTATCGCAAAAGAAAATGTAGTGGGTACACTCGCAGTATGCTTTGTCGGGCTTGAAAACCTTATCGATACTGAAGAGCTTGCAATGATGGAGGGAGCAGGGCAGGATGTTGCTGGAGTTTTAGCACTCACTAAGGTTGCTGCACTAGCGTATCTCATGTTCAATTTGTACACACCGCCATGTTTTGCAGCTCTGGGAGCCATGAATTCCGAGATAAAAGACCGCAAATGGTTTTGGATGGGGGTTGGATTACAATTTGCAACAGGTTTTACTGTCGCCTTCATTGTATATCAGGCAGGAACGCTGATCACTACAGGAAATCCGGGAAATGGTCTTGTTTTCGGGCTGCTTGCAGAAGCAATAATAATCGCCGTAATTATACGCATGGTAAAAAAGACAAACAGAAGTATGGATGAAGAATACAGGCTGGCGCAATCATGATAACAATTAAGAAATGCGATTGGAAATATCATAGTACCAAAGACTGAAATGATGAAAGATCTGCCGGGTCAATGGCTGTCAGGGCTAGATAAGAATTCTTAAGTATTTGTCTCATATATTATTAATAATTGCCGCTTATAATACATTCATAAGAAAGAAGCACAGTAAGGGGCTTACCATTATGATTAATGAAAAAGATATTCCGGTTTACACTTTCATAGCCGTTATTTTGTTCATAACTGTTACTGGAGTTATTTACGATGCAAAGGCATTGATAGGCAAGGATTATGATATAGCATCCAACTTGGAAGTGCGGACTGAATCAGATGATAATAGTGGTGTAAAGGTGATCGATACAGATCATATCAGAATAGAATTATCACATGGGAAAAGCTGGTCATACAATACTGACAGTAAGTCTTCAATTACCATATACAATGAGGAATCGAAAAATGCAGGAAGCGGAGGCGTTCTGGTGTCAATAATGGCATTTTCTCTTGATGATACCGGATATGAGGCGTTTCCGGATTTCAGCATTATTGGTGAAACTGAAGGAATGAGGTATATTGCAGTTTACCCTACAGATGTGCAGTTTGATCCTGAGAATAATAAGGCGATGGAGGATTATCGGTCCGTAATGCAAGAGATAAGTAAAATACGGAGTAATGATGCAGACAGTCCTGTAACGATAAAAGGAAGATATAATTAAAAGACTCGTTTGTTTGATTTAGCGTAATAACAATCCATAAAGAGGGACTCCGAATCAAAAGTTTTCGGAGTCCTTTCTGCTGGTAAGGGTATGTGCAAGAATCAGCGTCAGTATTGCGCTAGCTATTCCTGCAGCGGTCGGCATCAGCCAGACTCCGTTCAGACCTAAGCGGGCTGAAAGCACAAACAGAAATGCGATCGGGAATATCATAGTACCAAAGACTGAAACGATGAAAGATCTGCCGGGACGGTCGATCGCTGTGAAATATGAAGAGAAACACATATCGATCCAGCCGATGATATATGAAAATGAGAAAAGCTTTATTGCCGTTACACTGACTGCAAGTAACTCTGTATCACCGGGTTTGATGAAAACCGGGGCAATATGAGGCCCTGTAAACAGCATAAACAGGAATGCTGTTACAGATGTAGATGATGCCGCAATGAGTACAAGCCTGAATATTTCTTTTACTCTGGACATCATCCCTGCACCGTAGCAATAACTGATAGAAGGCTGCAGGGAATCACATAATCCGAAATTGAGCATGCCGACTATGCTGTCAACATACATAACAACTGAAAAGGCAGCGACAGCAGTAGTACCGCCGTATCGCAGCAAAAAGAGATTCATTACAATGCTCATTACTGATGTGGCTATGTTGCTGAAGAATTCACTGAAACCGTTACCCAATATCCTGAAGAAGCTTGCTGCTGATATATTGTCTTTCGTATAGCTGAGATCCGTGTTACCGCCTGCGAAGAAGAGCAGCATAAAGACTGACCCGAGTCCTATCGATATGCAGCTGGTTATAGCAACCGCGATAACACCCTTTCCAAGCAGCACGACTACAATAAAGTCCAGGACAATATTTAATCCCTGAGAGACGATGCCAATGATCATGCTGAGGCGCTCTTTGCTGCATACGCGCAGGTAGTTATCCATAGCGAAATAGATAGGGATCACAGGAGCAAAGACAGCATAAACCCTCAGGTAGTCAGCTGCATATTGTACGGCTGTCTCACTTGCTCCGGGAGAAAGCAGCTGCACGAATGGCTTTGCAAGAAAGAAACCAAGGACTCCAAGTATAAAAGAAAAGATAAGTATGATTTTTACGGAAAATGAAAATATTCTGGAAGCCTCTTCACGGTTCTTTCCTCCGAGCATCATCGAGATGTTGACTGATGAGCCGGTTGCTATCATGTTGGACAGCGATTCGACGATCATTATGACAGGCATTATGAGGTTGATCGCAGCGAGGGCATCTCCTCCTATAAAGCGTCCTGTGAATAGTCCGTCCGCAACCGAAAAGAGAGCGCCGAACACAGATGTGATCATCGCGGGAACGGCGCAGCGCAAAAACAACCTTTTCGGGGTAAGTTTTACGAAATTATCAGAATCCAATACATCGTCCTGCCTTTTTAAATAATCGTTTTCTTATAACATTTGCTGCAGAGCGGGTCAATAACTGTAAGGAATAGATAAGAATTCTTAAGTATTTGGCTCACATATTATTAAGAATTGGATCTTATAATCTTTTCAAAGGAAGATAAATATAATAAGCAAAACAATCATCTTCACAAAACCTTGCAGTATATATAAACTTAAAACAGAACAAAATGTTATGTAAGATAAACCTGAAGGTCAATGAGTTATGCAGAATGAAATACAGGCACACACGATATTGATAGTAGAAGACGAACAGGATATCAGGGAAGGAATAAGGATCCTTCTCAATGGAGAAGGATACAATATTATTGAGGCCGGATCTGGAGAGTCAGCCCTTGATCTGATGAACGAGACTGTCGATCTCGTTATTCTCGATGTCATGCTTCCGGGCATGTCCGGACTTAAAGTGTGCGAGGAGATCAGGAAAGTGTCAGCTGTTCCTATACTGTTTCTTACAGCCAGAAGCCAGGAATCTGATAAAACCATAGGTCTTCTTGCAGGAGGGGACGATTATCTGGCAAAGCCTTTCTCATTTGCAGAACTGAGCGCAAGGGTCAAAGCTCTTCTCAGACGATACTATGTATATCAGGGCAAGAATCAGAGCGCAGCTACTGTAAAAGATCAGATAATGACATCCGGCAGGTTCAGAATCGCACTTGACCGTAATGAAGTGTGGAAGGATGGCGAAGAGGTAGATCTTACAGGCACGGAATATGGCATATTGCTGCTGCTCATGAGAAGCCCGTTCAGGATATTCTCATCTAAGAATATTTATGAAAATGTGTGGGATGAACCGTATTCATACAGCGCGAACAGCACAATAATGGTACATATCAGGAAACTTCGCACTAAGATAGAGGATGATCCTCAGAATCCTGTATATATAAAGAACATCTGGGGAAAGGGTTACAGATATGAGTCAGATGCGGCAAAAGAATAAGCCATACGGGCTTAAAGCAAGGTTTGCAGTATCAATACTGACAGCTGCACTTATCAGCGCAGCTGTTTTTGCCATTCTGTATTTAGTGAAGGATCAGATGATCTCCGCGTATTTTGATGATCCTGCCGTTCAGAGCCGGTTAATGGAGAGACGCGTAACAGATCTGCAGAATTATGTGTCGAAGAACCGGATATCATCTGAAGATCTGTCATCACTGAAAAAATGGGAGAATAAGCAGCCGTTGATACTTCTTGAACTGTATGACGGAAAGGATCTTGTTTACAGTTCGTATTATCACATCGATAGTGTGGTAGAGGAATACATGACGGAAAGCGCAGGGCTGACCGAGCGGAATAATCTTTACACAGTTGACTTTGGCGATAAAAAGCTGTCCGCAGTGATGTATATGGATATTTCGTATAAATACTATATCCTTGGTAATGCTGTTTCATTTGCCCTGGCAATGCTGCTGTTCATTCTGCTGTATATTCGCAGCAACCGTGAGCTTATCAGGTATATTATCCGGTTAGGCGAGGATGTACAGATACTTGAAGGTGGCGATCTTAATTATGAAGTTAGGGTCGAAGGTAATGACGAGCTGACTGATCTTGCAAAAAGTATGAACAGAATGAGGGAGTCGTTCAAAAGGCAACTGATCACAGAGCAGGAACTGAGGCAAAGAAGCAGCAAGCTTATTTCCGAGATGTCTCATGACCTCAGGACACCGCTCACTGGGATGATGCTTTATACGGAGATCCTTAAATCCGGCAGATACAGGGATAAGGCAGAACTTAATGACTATCTTGACAAGATAGATTCAAAAGCACGTCTTATGAAACAACTGTCAGATAACATATTTGAATATGCTATTGAAAACAGAACCGATGATGACAGAGAATACAAGATGTTTGAGATGGCTATGTCGGTTGTCATCAAGGATATCAGGGATGAGCTGGAGGCGGCTGGTTTTAAGGTTGAGACTGAACTGGAATGGAAACCTGTAAAGGTACAGACACGGGAGGATCTGTGCGCCCGGATCTCCGGAAACATAGTTTCAAATATCATCAAATACGCAGACCGATCTGCACCTGTATTCATAGGAACCATATATGACAGGGACTATTGCGGAGTGTCTTTTATTAACGCTGTAGAAGATAAAAACAGTGATCCTGACAGCCATGGCATCGGTCTTGAGAGCGTTACCTCTATGATGAAATACATGGGAGGCATGTGCAGCGCCGAACAGACAGAAGATGCGTTTGAAGTCATACTCATGTTTCGCTGCAAATAGCTGCGGACGGAAATCTTTAGAATAGTTAATAATATCTCACGCCTTTATTTAAGAAATGACTGCTATGATGCAATTGTTGGATCAATGACATCACGCAGTCATTTTTCATAACCTTTTCTTCATTACGATACAGCAGCAAGACTCCTGGACTTCTTGCTGCTGTATTTTGTCATTTGTACGGTTAGTGGCCGCGGGTGGGATAGCTTTATCCTTTTTTGATAAGAATTCTTAAGAATTTGGAATACAGAATCTTAAGGATTGAATTATATAATCTCCTAAGAAAACAGGGGAGTATAGATATAGTGAATAACCAAAGTGGATTAGTAAGACTATTATATGAGACCTTTACGGGGAATATACTGCTCAAAGCGATCATGAAGACAAGAATGGACCGCATAGCAGTCCTATACTTAAATTCCCGTTTTTCAAAACCCTGGATTTCGCTATATGCCCGAAAGCATGGAATAGAATTGGGAGCATATGACCAGACAGAGTGGAAATCATTCGGAGATTTTTTCATAAGAGAAGGGACTCCGTATTCCGTTGACTGTGAACCATCGCATCTGATAAGCCCCTGCGATGGATGGCTTAGCGCATATGATATTCAGGAAGGGGTTTCACTGGAAATCAAGGGTTCTCAATATGCTGTGGCAGACATTATTAATGACTCAGGGATCGCAGATAACTATAAGGACGGGCTATGCCTAGTGTTCAGGCTGTGCGCTTCCGATATTCACCATTACTGTTATATAGATGATGCCGTTCAGGGTGAGAATCATTATATACCGGGTGAGCTGCACAGTGTTCAGCCATCAGCTTTGGGAAGGTACCATGTGATAGCGCTCAACCGAAGAAGCTGGTGCGAACTTGATACAGATCACTTCGGATCAGTGATTCAGGCAGAGATAGGCGCAATGGTGGTTGGCGGCATAGTCAATTATCATGCTAATACACGGGTTAGCCGCGGTGAAGAAAAAGGACGTTTTGAATTGGCCGGCTCCACGATAGTTCTCTTTTTTGAGCATGACAGTATCAGGCTTTTGCCTGAGTATGCCAATACAAACTGTGATAATGAAATCAGGGTCAGAAGAGGTCAGGTGATTGGATACCGGTCCGGATTAAAACACTGATACAAGAGTGCAATGGCTACTAATGTAAATAAAGAATTACGAATAAAACGTATGTTAACAGCCGTACTGATGTTCCTGCTGATAGTATCTGTGCTGTTTATGCTGAACGGATGGGCAGGCGGACATTTCAGTTCTGTTGAGTCATTGAGGGATTATCTGAATCAATTCGGCGCTCTTGGACCACTCGTCCTGACGTTGATACAGGCGCTTCAGGTAGTGCTTCCAGTGCTGCCCGGGTGGCTGGGATGTATCGTAGGTGCAATGCTTTTCGGTGCAGCCGGTGGCTTTTTGATCAACTATATCGGCATCTCTGCCGGGTCTGTTGCTGCATACTGGCTTGCGCGAAAGTACGGTGTAAGACTGGTAAAACATATGATCCCTATGGATCGATATACTGGTCTGACAGAGTGGGTAAATAGCAAGAAAAGCTATACAGTTATATTGTTTCTTGCCATACTGCTTCCACTTGCTCCGGATGATTTCTTCTGCTATTTTTCTGGGCTTACCGGAATGGACAGCAGAAAATATACATGGATTATCATAATTGCCAAACCATGGTGCATACTCTTCTACAGCCTGTTTTTTTCATATGTTTTCAACTAATAGCAGACGGAGGACCAAAAGTGCTTGGGGTTTATAACTATACTGTGATTCTGACTTATATAGGAATGATCAGCGGATTTACCGGTATTACACTTGTTGTTCAGGGAGATATCCATAAGGCGCTGATATGTCTGATTGTGTCGGGGATCTGTGATATGTTCGATGGCAAGATAGCCTCGACCAGAAAAAGGACAGCCTGTGAAAAAAGATATGGAGTACAGATTGATTCTCTCAGCGACCTTATATGCTTTGGCGTACTGCCGGCTGTGATGGTCAGTTCAATCTGCCGGAATAGTATTGCTGGATATTGCACTTGTTCATTATATGTTCTGAGCTCCCTGATAAGACTTGCCTGGTTCAATGTTGACGAGGAAGAAAGACAGAGTAACTGTAGTGGACAGAGACAGTATTACCTCGGTCTTCCTGTTACGCTTGCAGCAGTTTTTGTGCCTCTTGCCTTTTGGACACTGGAATATTTCGGATTGCCGTACTCCAGATTATTACCGGCAGTTCTCGCAGTATTATCAATTGCATTTCTTACTCCTTTTAAGATCAGAAAACCGTCGCTGTCAAGGCTGGGAATAGCTATATGCGGAGGCGCGGGAGTTTTGCTTTTGATCATGTCCGGCATGGATGTTTGAATCGGTATGTATACTGCAATAAAAGAGCAGGTAAAGGGGTAATTATATTGGATATATTAAGAAAGATAGAAGAATATTCGGCCTGTCAAAGCGAAAGAATCGCTTTCAGATCAAGGACTGGTGAGATTTCCTACGGTGAACTGTGGGAGAGATCCGGCAGGCTTGCTTCAATTATAGAAAACCTGATGTGTGACAACAGAGATCCTGTCATAGTTTATGGTCATAAGGATCCCATGATGATAGTCTGTTTTATCGCGTGCGTCAGGAGCGGCAGAGCATACTGTCCGGTAGATGTGAGCACACCTGCGGAAAGGATCACTCAGATTTCTGAGAAGATAGGAGAGCCGCTGGTGCTTATGACTGATAAGGCTTCTGCAATGTCTGAAATAGAAAAAAGAGAAATGTTTACGGGGAACAGATGGGTCATAGGTTATGAGACTATCAGGGAACTGACACAAAGCATAAATATAACTGTTGCGCTGAATCCGTGCTCAGGAGAAGATGATTTCTATATCATCTTCACATCCGGAACTACAGGCAAGCCGAAAGGAGTCAGGATAACAGCTAACGATCTTAATAATTATCTGGCCTGGGCGGTATCTCTCGCAGGCGGCATTGAAGAACGATCCGTCTTTATGAATCAGGCCCCATATTCATTTGATCTGTCTGTAATGGATCTGTATCTTAGCCTTGCAACGGGCGGTACTGTCATTTCTGTTGACAGCATACTTCAGAAAGACAGTTGCAGTCTGATGCAGTATCTGGCAGGGCGGGGAATTAATTACTGGGTATCGACTCCGTCGTTTGCAGACATCTGTCTCGCGGATGAACGCTTCGATTCAGACCTTCTGCCGGAATTAAAAGCTTTTCTTTTCTGTGGAGAAGTGCTTCCGTGCGAGACTGTTCTCAGCCTGATACAGCGATTCCCTGATACACAGGTGATAAACACATATGGACCGACTGAATCAACTGTATGTGTCACAGAAATACAGATAACAGAAGAAATGGCATCAGGTAATGAACCTTTGCCTGTAGGAAAGGTCAGACCGGGAACAACAATAGAACTGGATCCCGAGACTTCAGAAATCATAATAATCGGTGATACAGTGAGCCCTGGATATTATAAGGATCCTGAACTAACAAATAATTCTTTTATACCTTCTATTACCCCTCTCAGTGGTAACACGGACGGTCTCACTGATCAAGTGCAGGGGGCTGTCCGTGGATACCGCACAGGTGACAAAGGGCATTTCGGTAAAAACGGAATGCTATATTGCGATGGAAGGTTGGATAATCAAATAAAACTACACGGGTACAGGATAGAAATAGATGATATTGAAGCTAATCTCGCAACAGTATACGGCGTCAAACGAGGTGCTGTAGCGCAAAGGATCCGTGATGGGAGGGTGGAGAGCCTTACTGCCTTTGTTATACGTGAAGACGATCTGATAACAGATGACTATTCCGGCCGTAAAGCCATTCGAATGGCGCTGAGAGAGCGGATGCCCTCAT
>JAZQHU010000050.1:0-13381 GCA_045540775.1 Anaerovoracaceae bacterium
TCCGAAGAGTCGTAGTCCCACTAACAAATTCCCATTCCATTCCAATGTAGCGCATTGGCTTTATTCGATTGCCTGAAATCCAACCTGTATAAAATTTTCAAAATTCGTCAAAATCTGCTTGATTTTCTATTTGCAGACTTATACATGTATATTTGGCTGCAAAACCGGGCCGCCCGTCATTGCGGCACCCCGGGTGATGCCTTATTCGTAAGATGCACAGCAGTCGGGCAAAACGCCGGCCGCACCCGTGCACCTGCTAACCAGCGACAGTCAGCTGGAAGATATCGCGCCTTCCGCTTCTCCACAGGTCGCTGTACACACTGAAACACTTCCTGTACTTCTCAAACATCCTTATCGAAGCGGCTTTGTCACCATACACCTTCCACAGCCCCGTGTACTTGGAGTTGCGGCCGTTGTTCTCGATAAAGCCCTTGACGTCCTGAAGAGGGTATCCGAGGAAGACACCGATCTCGTGCGGGAACTTCATCTCGCAGGCCGGATCGCTTCCGCTGCATGCTACGTCGCTATTCACGTCAGATTCTGAGCCTGCACTTTCACTCTTGTTTGACATGGCGATCCTGTTTCTGAGATGCTCAAGGCAGCTCTTGATCGAGCAGTCAGCCGAGCTGCATCCGTCGCAGCAGCTGCAGCTCTCATAGCCGTACGCGCCGAGAAAAGCCTGCACTTCCGGGTCCTTCAGGGTGCGTGCGAGGGAGGTGCCCCGGTACACATATATGAGAGCCGTCCTCTCAGTCCTGCGCAGAATGCACATAGTGATCCCGAGCTCGCTGAAACCCGCATTCCACCTGTCAACGATTTCCTCGATGCACGCACCCTCAGGGCACTTGCAGTTGAACAGGCTACCGGATTTGAGCGATGCCAGAGTCGGCGCGCAGCAGTCTATAAGATAGTTCTCAAGCATGTTTTTCCCTCAGTTAAAAATGTCTTCAGATGCGGTTAGTTATCTCTAACCAAGACTTAAGATAATTCACCAAAAGGGGAAAGTCAATAGGAATTGCGAAAAAAGTTAGTCATATCTAATTATTTTCGCTCAACCACTTTTCCCACGCAGAAAAGGGTGTTAGAATCTGATTGGTTAAGCGTCTTTAACCGAATAAGTGAATCGATTTCACGGCATTCATAACCGATGCCATGGAAAAGACGATAAATGAAATTACGATAAATCAAACAAGGATAAGAAGATGAAAATAAATGAATTCGGAACTGAAAATGAGAAGAGCATGCTGCTCATAGCGACAGCTGCACTCGAACCGGACTGGGCTTTCATGCCCGCGATCGAGCTGCTTGCCCGCGACTACCACGTATACGCAGCCGTTGCAGACGGGCACTCGGCAGGGGGCTCTTATGCAGGCAGCTTACTGAATGACGGATCCTCTGCCGCCGGCTCATATGTAGGCAGCTCGCTGGCTGGCGGACACTCGGCAGGCGCCGCTGTCCGGAGCTTCACTTCGGTAGAAAGAACAGCAGCAGACATAGACTTTACGCTCAGCAGGAGAGGAGTGACACACCTCGACGCAGCATACGGACTGTCAATGGGCGGCGCCATACTCCTGCGATTCCTGACGACCTCAGGCATCAAAGTGGACAAAGCCGTAATAGACGGTGGCATCACGCCTTATCCGTATCCCGCGTGGATCTGCCGCCTGATATCCGTAAGAGATTTTGCGCTGGCCTGGCCGATGACAAGGAGCAGAAAACTCCTCGAGAAGGTCGCGCCGCCCGAAAAGTACACACCCGCGGGCCACGACCCTGCAGCCGAGTACGATGCTCTCATGGATTTTTACAGAAATACCTACAAGGCCCGCTCGATTTACAACGACTTCTGGTCGGCCAACAACTATGAACTGCCGCATCCCGCACCTGCTCTGGATACCGAGATCACATACTGGTACGCAGAGAAGGAGGCCAAAGCCCGCAAGGAGGACATGGATTTCCTGAAGGGCTATCTCAGCAAAGTCACCTTCACAGAGATCCCGGGATACGAGCACGGAGAGCTCGTCATGGTGTACCCGGACGACTTCTATCGCACTTTCACGGAAACCATGAACGGTGCTCTAAGCTCGCATGGAAAGACCGATTCCGGGAACGCGAGCGACCCGGTCACAAGTACTAACAAGAAAGAAGGCGGTGTTATGAATAAAAAGCTATGGGACCTGTACGCGCCGATCTATAAGCGCGCAATGAAATCCGACCAGCACATATACGAATTCATGTACCGGAGGATCCCTGAAGTGATCAGGGGCAAAGAAGTCCTGGAGATCGCGACAGGCCCGGGACTCCTCGCCAAGCACGTCGCATACGCTGCGAAGAGGATAGTGGCCACGGACTACTCGGACGGCATGATAGCGGTCGCGAAGAAAGGCTACAACCCGGCCAACCTCACATTCGAAGTCGCCGACGCGATGGATCTGCCATACGAGGACGACTCCTTCGATGCAGTCATCATAGCCAACGCGCTCCACATAGTTCCCGACCCGGAGAAAGTGCTGACCGAGATCGACCGCGTCCTGAGACCGGGCGGCCTCCTGATCGCACCTAACTTCGTCGAGCACAAGGGCACACTTCTAAGCCGCATCTGGTCAGGTATCCTGCAGATAGCAGGCGTCAGATTCGAGCACCAGTGGACCGCCGGCGAATACCTGGCATTTCTCGCGCAAAACGGCTGGACCGTCACCTTCAGCAAAGAGATGGCCGCCCGAATTGCAATGGTCTACACAGAGTGCAGCAGAAATGCATAACACTAAAAAACCCCCGCTGTAGTTCATTTGAAGTTATGACAACGGGGACGGTTCTCATTGTCATAAAAAATACACCCGCTGCAGTTTATTTGCAGCGGGCGATTTTATCTAATCTGATGCTTGTCTCATGCTACGGGACTACTCTAAAGTAGTCTTGATCTTCTGCTGTTTGCCATTACGCTCAACGACTACTGTTACTTTGTCTCCGGCTTTGTGCTCCTGCACTTCTTCGATGAGTTCATTGCTGTTGTCGATGTCCTCGCCGTCGAACTCGACGATTTTGTCGCCTTCCTTAAATCCGGCTTTCTGAGCATTGCTGCCGGTTACCTGTGAGATGTATACACCGTTGTTGTCACTGATGACGATTCCTATAGATACCTTGGAGGAATTCTGCTGACTCTGCTGGCCGCCAATCTGCTGGTTGTTCTGGTCACCGTTCTGCTGACCCGCCCAGTCATCATCATTTCTGTCATCATAGTCCCAGTCGTCGTCATCCCAGTAATTGCCGGAATCACTGTCTTCGCGGTCGTAGAAGCCATTTCCGTTGCCGTTGTTCCAGTCATCCTCATAGCCGCCATTGCCGCTGTTCCAGTCCGGCGGAGTCATGCCCATGCCCGGGCCGCCGCCCATGTTGCCCGAGTTCTCCTCAAGCTCATTCACGGATTTCTTCACTTCGGATATATCGTCCTCAAGGTCGTTTGCGAAAAGCCCCATGATGCCTGCTGCAATCAATCCATTGAGTACAAGCGTCAGGCCAAGTGCTCCGGCCAGGAACTTCCTGGTGACAGGCTTATCGAAAACGCCTTTCAGCTTACGTTCCTTGTGAGCTTTAGGAGCCTCGAATTCAACAGTATCCGAACCAGTGCCGTATCCCGTGACAGGAATGACCGGAGTGATAGCGGTAGATGCAGCCGGACCTTCAGATCTCGCAGCAGCGTACTCAGCTGCAATCCTTTCCTCCGCCGTTGAATGATCCTGACCGGCATCGACAAAATTGCTGTCAACCTGTGGTGCTGCTGTCTGCGCGCCATTCTTGGAATCGACAGGATCCATGACAAGCGTGAAGTCGGTAACTTCTTCAGGAGCTGCAACAGGTTCTGCCTTCTCAATGACCTCAGCTGCCTCTTCAGTGACTTCAGCCGGCTCCAGAACTACGGTGTCCTTCGTAGCTTCATCGGATACTTCCTCTGGTGCAGCTTCTTCTACAACTTCAGGTTCTGATACTTCGATCACTTCTTCAGGAGCTGCAACAGGTTCAGCTGCCTCGGATACTGGCTCAATGGCCTCAGGCTCTGCAGCCAGGATCACTTCTTCAGGAGCAGCTTCTTCTGCTGCTGACTCAGGCACCTCGACCTCAGGAGCAGCCTCCTCCACAGGCTCCACGACTTCAGTGACCTCAGGTGCGGCAACGGATTTTGCCTCCTCAATCACCTCAGCAGCCTGTTCCTGTATCTTCTGCTCCTTGATTTCCTTGACCTCAGGAGCATTTTTCTTCTTTGAATTCTTCTTCGAGTTCTTCTTGTTTGCCATAATACAGTGCCTCCTTTCCATTGCCTTGTATATTGCAAATGAATTATCCCAATATCACCTTAAGCCAACTTTAAAATAGGGGGCAGCGGGGGCAGTAATGTCAGAAGAGGGAAAAAGAAAAAAGTGCTGCAAACTGATTCTGAAGCTGTTCGAGTTTTTTGACTTTGTGTTCATTTCTAAAAAATAATTTGAAAAAATGAACACGAGGTGTTGCGCAAAATGTGGATTCGCTCCGGACGAAGCCCTTTTACGAGCGTATTGCTTGCATTCGCGGACATATGTATGCGGATTCAAGACAAGCTCCGATCTGGTTTGCTGCATTTGCAGCTGTTCGACTCATTCAGAAGAATAAGGCCTCCAATTTGTGTTCATTTTTCGTCAAAATCTTTTTTAAATGTACATTATTTCAAAAAACTCCTTTTCGCTTACGGACGCATATGATGTTTCTGTATACAGACAGTTAGAAGACACCATTTCCGCGCGTTTGTGTCCTGAAGATGCTATAATTGATTAGCTGAAATCTAAGCTGCTTCTGAAAGCTGTTACATACAGAAAGTGGGAGCTGTTAAGGAAAGGAAAGTGATGAAAGGCGCAAGGACCTTACTTGTTTCGAGAAAAGTGATGAAGGGCGGAAGAACCATACTTGTCTATATACTTATTGCCTTGATGTGCCTGATGCTGGTGACGCTTGCAGGGTGTTCGGGTCAGCAGGGTGCAGGGTCTTCAGGTGATCAGCAGCAGGCGGCAGAGGAGCAGGCTGCAGACAGCCAGGAGCAGGCAGCTGAGGTGCAGATCTCGTATGAGGATGCGAAGGTCAGCTACCTCGGGCCGAAGGGTACATATACTGAGGAGGCGTGCCAGCAATTCTTCGGGAAGCAGGGCGAGTACCTGCCGTATGAGAATGTGGATGCGGCGGTCGAGGCGCTCGTGAAAGGGGAAAGCAACTATGCCGTCATCCCGCAGGAGAACACCATAGGCGGGGCAGTCATTGATTACGTGGATACGCTGATCGGAGAGACGAAGGTATCTGTCGTCGGTGAAGTCGAGCTGACGATCAACCAGAACCTGCTCGTTTTGCCTGACGCGCAGCTGAGCGACATCAGGACGGTGTACTCGCACAAGCAGGGGATAGCTCAGGGCAAAGCGTGGATGGAGAAGAATCTGCCAGATGCAGAGGTCGTTGAGGTCTCGAGTACGGCGGAAGGAGCCAGAATGGTAGCAGAGGGGCAGGACAAGTCGTGCGCGGCTATCGCTTCGGCAGGCTGCTCGGAAGTGTACGGCCTGGACATCCTCGCGGAGAACATCCAGAACAACGAGAGCAACAAGACCAGATTCTATGTTCTCACCTGCGCTGAGCCGCAGACCGCACAGTCAGACAGGCTCGCATTCATCGCAACAGGCTCAGCCGAGGACCTGCCTGCGCTCATGGAAGAGCTCGACGACAGGGAGATCACCCTCGTGACCATACACGACAGGCCTCTCAAGACCGAGCTCGGCGAGTACCACTACCTCATCGAGTGCGGGAACTGCAGCTACGACACCTTCGAAGAGCTGAAAGAGAAGTCCGGACTCGAGCTCAGGTATCTCGGCAGCTTTTATGTGAAATAGAAGGCGCAGAAAGTACCTCGGGAGTTTTGCAGTAAAATAGAAAATGAGGAGAAACGCAATGCCATTACTATCAACTAAGAAATACAGAACTCTGCTGCTGGTGCTTTGCCTTGCAGCGTGCGTGCTGGCGCTTGGCGGCTGCAGCAAGATAGAAGAGGTCAGGGACACGCTCGACCCGGCCTCCAAGCTTGATGTGGATTACGGCATGACGGTCATCGATGCGGATGCACCGGATCTGACTATCGGCATAGTTGTTACCAACAATAGTGACAAGGTGGCGACGAGATTAGCACTCGAACTGAAACCGTGTAACGCAGAAGGCGAAGTGATATCCGTCAAGGATGCCAAAGAGGACGAATACAAGCCGGCGACCCAGATTATAGAAGTTCCGTACGTAATGCCTGGTGAAAAGGCGGGAGCGTTGGCAAATGATTTCTTTGACGTGGCTGAAGCGCCTGACCATATGGATGTGACCATCAAGAACGTAGAGTGGAAGGATGTATCAGAGATCCCTGAGGGAGATGTGACGATCACGGATTTCAGCTATACACCGGGGACGGATCTAGCTTATGCCTCACTGAAGAACACTACCGGTTTCACATATGACATAAATGATCTGCTGCAGCAGTACTGGGTGAATATAAATATTATCGGCTATGATGAAGATGGCAAAATAGTCGGTGGTGACTTCTGCTCAGTCCAGTATCTCGGGCCGGATTCAGAGACGAGCGAAGAGGTGTATCTCGAAGGAAAGCTCTCAAAGGCAGGTGCTGTGACAGTTGAGCCTTATGTGCAGCGCATAGAATTTCAGCCGGAATCGGGCGCGACATACTACGACAATAACGGCAAAGAGTATACCGCAGAGGAAGTTGAGGAATACTATAAGAATAAGAACCAGAACCAGTGACGTATCAGCATTAAGCAAGCCTCCTGCAATCTCGGGAGGCTTTTTCGATGCAAAATTATGGTCGGATTATGCTAATGCTGCGACTCAGCGATCTTCTTAAGTGTTTCGATTGGTGCGATAGTTCTGTCGATTGGCGAGATTCTGATGCATCTCGTGCTGTTCAACGTCAGGCTGAAGTCATTCTACAACCCTGGCATGATCACAGGGCTCTTCGGAATCGGCACCGTAGTCATCATCTACCTCGCAACGGCGTTCGACCCGTCGGCATACGCATGGCATGACTATCTGCTCGGATTCGTATACTTCGCAGTCTGCTTCTGGTTCTGCTTCCACTCGCCGCTTTACTGGAGCATCGGCAAGATCAAAGGGTACAGGATGTCAGACCGCACGGCATACGGTCTCGAGATGGGAAAAATGTAATAAGACACCTATAATGCGGCCTCGACATGACGTTGAGGCTGCTTTGTCATTTAAATAATTAAACTACGAGTTGAATTTACAAAGGGAATATAAGTATGCTATATTCACAAATGGAAAGAATCCAGGCGTGAAGGATGCCGCACACAGCGCGTCGTTGCCGCCAGGATAACTATAATTATCAAACACTGAAAGAGGAAAATTAGACTAATGTTATATCTCGTATTTTCACCGAAGAGCATAAATGCAGAATCGAAACATCAGGGCATTGATCTGATGGGACGCCTCTTTGCGTGCAAATATGAGACAAGTACCAGGAGGGTGCGGCATGAATTAAGTTAGCCGTGCAGCTTTTGAGGGATACAGAAATTCAGATCCGCTTGTCTCATGCGAGATGAGCGGATTTTTTTATCGCTGATGCCGGGAACATGCGGCTGAAGGGCGAACATGCTGCCGGAAATATGAGGCAGCAATGCGGATATACGAAAAGAAAGGAAACTGAAATGATACAGATAAGAGGCAAAGTGAATACAGCAATCTGCTTTGCCAGAGTAGTGGAAGATGAGGCAATTGAGCAGATCAGAAGGATGTGCGATACCGAGATGACAAGGGGCAGCAGGATAAGGATCATGCCTGACGTGCACGCCGGAAAGGGCTGCACGATCGGGACAACGATGACGATCACCGACAAGGCTGTACCGAATGTCGTAGGCGTGGACATCGGCTGCGGCATGTACACAGTCAGGCTCGGCAAAGTGGACATCGATTTTGCGAAGGTCGACGAGGCGTGCCATATCATCCCGTCAGGCTTTGACACATGGGAGAGAGTGATGTGGCCGTTCGACCTGACAGAGCTGAGATGCTTCAGGGCGCTCGACAGAACCAGGAGACTCAACAAGTCTCTCGGGACACTGGGCGGCGGCAACCACTTTATCGAGATTGATGAGGCAGCGGACGGAACGAAGTATCTCGTCATCCACTCAGGCTCAAGAAATCTCGGCAAGCAGGTCGCGGAGTTCTACCAGCAGCTCGCTATCGACCTGAATCACGGCAAGGAGGAGTACTTCGCAAAGCGTGATCAGATCATCGAGGAGTACAAGGCTGCAGGCAGAAAGACAGAGATCCAGGCTGCACTCAAGGCTCTCAAGTGGGAGAAAAAGGATGCAGACGTACCTGACGACCTCTGCTACCTGTACGGTACATACCTCGACGACTACCTGCACGATGTAGTGATCTGCCAGCGTTTTGCACGCGAAAACAGAGAGCACATGGCGGAGGTCATCCTTGAGCACACAGGCCTCGAGGCGCTTGATGCATTCCACACCATCCACAACTACATCGACACGGATGAAATGATTTTGCGTAAGGGAGCTATCTCTGCCCATGAGGGCGAGCTTGTGCTGATCCCTATCAACATGAGAGACGGCTCGGTCCTGGCGACAGGGCGCGGCAACCCTGACTGGAACTTCTCTGCACCGCACGGCGCGGGCAGGATCATGTCAAGGAGCAAAGCAAGAGACGTCATAGAGATGGAGGATTACAGAAAGTCGATGGAGGGCATCTACACCACATCGGTAAGCACAGCTACTCTGGATGAAGCGCCGATGGCGTACAAGTCACTCGGGGACATCATCGATGTTATCGAGGAATCAGTAGTCGTTATTGAAGTTTTAAGACCAGTATTCAATTACAAGGCAAGCTAGGCCGGCATCTCTTCCGGCCTATGCAGGGCCGGAAAGGACGGGCAATGCAATGAACGTGAACGCGGTCATCACCTGGACTGTCCCGGTGATCGACCTTAAGGCAACAGGACAGAACATCAAGACGCTCCGTATGGCTGCGGGCATCTCTGTAAGAGAGCTCCAGACTATACTCGGATTCACCAACCCGCAGGCGATCTACAAGTGGCAGAACGGTGATTCGCTCCCATCTGTCGACAACCTTGTGATCCTTGCAGCCGTACTCGGAGTCACCATCGACGAGATCCTCGTGACAGATGGTGACGAGGCCGGCGATGGTAAGAATGACATGGAGGGTCTTGCAATCACAGGCATTACTGCTTAGTGGTGACGACCACTAAACAGGTGTACCCGGCCCGTTAAGGCGGGCCGGCCTATGGTCCGTTAGTATAACGGCTACTATACCCGGTTGTCAGCCGGGAGCAACGGGTTCGATTCCCGTACGGACCGCCAATTATCCTGATAGTTCAATGGCAGAACAACGGTCTCCAAAACCGCAGATGAGAGTTCGAATCTGCGAGTGCGTACCAATTCTATGTGGGTCGTAGCTTAAATGGAAAAGCACCGGATTGTGACTCCGGCACATGCAGGTTCAAGTCCTGTCGATCCTCCCAACGATTATATTTGTGGCATTGGTGTAACGGCCAAGCACATCAGTCTTCCAAACTGAAGGTTCGGGTTCGAATCCCGAATGTCGCTCCAACATGCAGTAGTAGTTCAGTTGGCAGAACGTCGGCTTGCCAAGTCGAAGGTCACGGGTTCGAGACCCGTTTACTGCTCCAAATGTGCTCCAGTATCCCAATTCTGGTAGAGGAGGCGGAATGAGAGTCCGTACAGTACAGGTTCGAGTCCTGTCTGGAGCACCATTTATTATCGGGGCGTAGCTCAGTTTGGCTAGAGCGTCTGATTTGGGATCAGAAGGTCGAGAGTTCGAGTCTCTCCACTCCGACCACATATCGGCAGGTGGCACAGCGGCGACTGCAGGCGGCTGTAACCCGCTCACACAGAAACACGTAGGTTCGAGTCCTACCCTGCCGACCAACAAGCTCCAGTATCCCAATTCCGGTAGAGGAAATGGCTTCAGACACCATCAAGTACAGGTTCGAGTCCTGTCTGGAGCACCAATGAATCTCGTTCGTCTAAAGCAAAGGACGCGGAGCTACGGACTCCGAAATGTGGGTTGGATTCCTACACGGGATACCATGATTCTCTCGTCTAACGGTAGGATACCGGACTTTTAATCCGGGAGATCTGAGTTCGAATCTCAGGGGGATCACCAATATACTCCATTAGTTCAACGGATAGAACATCGGTCTTCTAAACCGAGAATAAGAGTTCGATTCTCTTGTGGAGTACCATCTGCTCCTGTAGCACAACGGTAATGCATCTGCCTTGTAAGCAGCAGATTGTCGGTTCGAATCCGACTGGGAGCTCCATATGATTCTCTCGTCTAACGGTAGGACACCAGACTCTTAATCTGGGTGGTGTGGGTTCGAATCCCACGGGGATCACCATAAGAAAGATGCCCACAGCAATCTCCAAGAGGCATTAGCTCAGTGGTAAGAGTATCTGACATTCACTCAGACAGTCACAGGTTCGACTCCTGTATGCAACCAAGGCATCTTGATTAAAGGCACTGACAGCAAAATGATATGCACTGAGTTTTTGGCGCACGTGTGCCAAAAGTACAAGCAAATGTGCCTTGACACCTGGCAGAAAAGCACAGCCAGCAATAAAGTATCTTGCTCCACCTTTAATTAATCTACGACGGCAAAACGTAGAGTGTGCTTTGAGCCTGAAACTGAATTTAGAAAAGAAAGGAAGTGATAGTTATGATGACAATGCTTAAGGCGCTCAAGAGAGAATCAAATAAGACATTTACCGAAAATGGTGCGGTGACTCATGTCAGCACATATTCAGATTGCCTCGACCTGTTCGCAACAGTCGGTGCACTCAGACAGGCATCTGAGCAGGAAATCCTGGACAGATTCATCCACGCATACACAGAGGACGCGGACAAAGCCATGAAGATCCTCTTCTACGCGAGAGACATCCGCGGCGGCCTTGGTGAGCGCAGAGTCTTCAGGACTGTCATGACCTACCTCGCAGCCAATGAGCCTGCATCAGTAAGAAAGAACATCGAGTACTTCGGCGAGTACGGCAGATACGATGACCTGCTTTCCCTCATGGGCACACCATGCGAGAAGGACATGCTCGCATACATCGCTGAGCAGTTTGCTGCAGACATGAAGGCACTTGCCGCAGAAGAGGGCGTTTCTCTTCTGGCAAAGTGGCTGCCGTCTGTCAATGCAAGCAATGCGGAGACTGTTGCTATGGCGAAGAAGATCGCACGCAGCATGAAGATGTCCGACAGAGACTACCGTAAGGCAGTCACAGCTCTTCGTGCAAGGATCCGCATCATCGAGAACAACCTGAGAGAGAAGGACTACACCTTTGACTACTCAAAGCAGCCATCCAAGGCAATGTTCAAGTACCGTGCGGCCTTCATGAGAAATGACGGTGAGCGTTACGGTGAGTTCATGAACAAGGTAACTAAGGGTGAGGCAAAGCTCAATGCAAGGACACTCATGCCTTACGAGCTCGTTGATCCTTTCCTCAGCGATGGCTGGCGTTCAGGCAGATCATTCATGAGAGATATCTCTGACGAGGAGAAGCGCGTACTCAACGCGACATGGGCATCCATGCCTGACTTTGGCGGAAACGAGAATGCGATCGCAGTTGTCGATACATCCGGCTCCATGTACTTCACACGCGGCCCAAAGCCAGCAAGCGTGGCTTTGTCGCTCGGCCTGTACTTCGCGGAGCGTAACAAGGGCCTGTTCCACAACTACTTCATCGAGTTCTCGCGCGACGCCCGTCTGATCGAGATCAAGGGCGAGACTTTTGCTGACAGACTCAGATACATCGCATCATTCAGCCAGGTCGCAGACACAAACATCGAGTCAGTGTTCGATCTCATCCTCACAGCTGCGGTCAAGCACCGCATCCCGCAGGAGGAGATGCCGGCAACGCTGTACATCATTTCTGACATGGAGTTCAACAGCTGTGTATCAAACGCGGAAATGACGAACTTCGAGAACGCGAAGAGAAAGTACGCACACTTTGGCTACAAGCTGCCTAACGTCGTGTTCTGGAACGTCCAGAGCCGCAACAGACAGCAGCCTGTCACCATGAACGAGCAGGGTGTGGCACTCGTCAGCGGATGCACACCAAGACTCTTCTCCATGGTAGCAAGTGGCAACATCGATCCATACAGCGTGATGATGGATGTCATCGGCAGCGAGCGCTACGCGAAGATCAGCGCATAAAGGCAGAGACATGGGGCTCTGCCTTTTTTTGCGCCTCAATTATTGATATTACATGATCAGCGTTACATAATTAGCTGGAAGAGTATCTCGAAAACAGGAAGCACCAAAGTATCGGAGGGACTTGAGATGGAGGGGAATCACAGGATAGGAATCAGCTCATTCACATACTGCTTTGCATGCGGGACGAGGCCCGACCACAAACCGGAGCGGGTAATGACGCCGCATGAACTGATAGACAAAGCCGTCGCTCTCGGCGTGCAGGTCGTCCAGTTCGGCGACAACATGCCGCTGGAAAAGTGCAGCGCCGATGAGCTTGACATGATACGGACATATGCAGAGGAGCACGGCATCGAGCTAGAGGCCGGGATGCGCAAAGCCACGCCGGAGAGGCTGGCAGAGTATATAGACATCTCGAAGAGGATAGGCGCGCGGGTCCTGCGTGTCATCACAGACGGGCCGGATTTTCAGCCTGACCTTGAAGAGTTCTGCCGCATCCTTTCAGACGCAGTTCCACAGCTGGAGGAAAGCGGCGTCTGCCTCGGCATAGAGAACCACGACAGATTCAGCGCGCAGGAATATGCCAGTATGGTGGAGACAGTCGGCCGCTCACAGGTCCGCCTGACTGTCGACTCGGTCAACTCCCTGTCCCATGAGGAGACTGTCAGCGAGGTGCTGAGATACATGGCGCCGTACTGCATCTGCCTCCACATGAAGGACTATGTGATCAAGCGCTATAACGGCGGCGGTGGGCTCAAGGTCACCGGAGCATGTCTCGGGACCGGCAGACTGGACGCGCATAAATTCTACGAAGAGTGCCGCATAAGATCCGACAGCGACTTCAACGTCATCCTCGAGTCCTGGATGGAGCCGTGCGAAACACTCGAAGAGACCCTGCAGAGAGAAGAGGACTGGGCAGAGAAGAGCGTCGAATACCTGAAGAAAATGATATAGGGCAAAACGGAACAGCACTTTACGGGCGCCTCCTTCGGGAGGCGTTTTGCGTGCGCCGGAAAGAGCCAGAGCCGGCGGCCGGCAAACTCGCAAAAATTACAACTCCTGTTATAGGAACACGTTCCTATGACGAGGTGCCGC
>JAZQHU010000051.1:0-38533 GCA_045540775.1 Anaerovoracaceae bacterium
TGACAGACTTATTTACGGACGGGAGTCCAAGAAAGGAAACGTCAGACCGATTGCCTTGCTCATTCTAACAGCTTAAGCAACAAGATGGATAACATCCCAACTGGATGTTGGGAGTATTAACCACAAAATTATTGTAGTAGAAAAGAAAAAGGTTATGAAGAACTAGTTCGAGTAATATATAACAAGCCGGAGAAAAGTAAGCCTGAATTAGGGCCTACACCTGGCTGGCTTTCAAAAGATGTTTCATCTATAACAGGAATTGAAGATGAAGTCCTTTCAATCCTTAAACACAAAAGTGTATCAAGTGCCGAAATTGCGGAGATAACAGGCAAATCAATATATACCGTAAGGCGAGTACTCAAAAATATGAAGGCGTCGGATTTGATAAAACCAGTAGGTAGGAAGTATGCAATTAATAACAATTATCCTCATAATAATATAGAGGCAGAAAGATCTTTGCTTTCAGATATTACTACTGATGATGAAAGAATAGTTTTATACTATATCCTCAGCCACAAAGTGCGCAAAGTATCCAAATCAAAGATTTCTAAGTGGCTTCAGCAAGAAGAAATACACAATGTAGATCTTGATAATGCCTTTGATTTATTATCATGTTTGAATAATAGCGATTACATTGATGATACATTCGCATTAGACATACAGTCATTTAGACGATATACAAAAAATGAGCCTTCGGTATTGCCTGAACTAAAAAAATGTGTTGATGATCATATTGAAACTGCTTATAGCAGATTTACCAATTTGTTTGAGATTAACAAAATAGAATCTAAAGATATGCTATTTGTTTCGTACATCATAGAGGAGAGAGTTGAAACGTTTGGTAACCGCTGGATGGCAAAAGGAACCATTGAAGACATAAAACGATGGGAAGAGAAGAATAGGCTGGATCAAACACTGTCAGATAATTACGGTACATGTCTTGCCTTCTTTATTCAAAATCGTCTTGTATATGAGAGTAGTTGGACGGAGTATAATAATCCTCGTCAGTATACTATTTATCCTTCAATGAAGGAGTTATATGATAATTGTCCCAAAAGAATACTAGAGGAATGTCAGAATGTTAAAGGAGTTTATTATTATGATTTTCCATTCTAAATGAAGAGATGATACAAGCTTTTAAAAATTGTAAATGACATCATGCGGGTCAGCTATATATTTGCGAGGGTCTGATGCCGAGTGGCCTGCTTCCAGCAAGTTATTTTCAAAAGATATGAAACCAAGGTTAACAGTAACTTTCTAACATAGCATAATGGTCACAACCTAGGTTAGCACGAAATGCAATTGCTCTGGAAAACAGAGGGAATGACTATGACCAGCATTATTGTTACTGAAATCGTATATCAATAGATAATTAATGAATAGCAACGAAATCAATAATTAATAGAAAAGCAGATAGGTATAGTTAATGAGGGATATAAAGATTCATTTTTCAGATTTTTTTGGAATTGATGAGGATATCATTGAAGGATATGGAGCAGTCAACGTCTCTCTTATCAATGATCTCCCTTTATTCATTGACCCGTTTCTTCTATTTAATAGCGAAGATGAAACAATACGGAAGATACATGATGAAATGATAAGCTATCTCAAGTTTTTACAGATTCAATCTGAGGAACAAAGCTATCCATCACGAGGAATGCTGAATTCTTGGTATACTTTTCCTGAAGTAAAACAAACTTGGCTTGGATTTAGTTTGGAGGGAAATTCTGGACGAGGACTAGGAGCAGATTTTGCGAAAGGATTGCATGGCGGACTGAGTTCTATATTTAAATCTTTTGGGAAAGAAACGATTACAAAAGCTACTCATATGGAGAAGCTTTGCTTAATTAGCCCAAATGTTGGACGGGATAAGATTAGTGATTTCACTACAGCATTCGCAAAAAAGTATTTATTAGAGTACACAGAAAAATTTGCTCGTGCTTATGTTGCCCCATCGCTTTGTGGTGAATTCGCTGTGCCAAAAGTAACTTTTGATTACACTACAAAAAGATGGATGCCTGAAATCCATTTCTTACCGTGCTTTAATAACGATTATGTGCTCCTTACTCCGAAATGCATTTTAACAAGAGATGATACATTTATTAACCGTACGGATATGCTTCATAATTTGCAAACAATAGCTCCATCGGTAGATGATGAAACTTTGAGGTTTGAGCTGAACAACTATTTATCCGGACTTTTTACACGAGGAAACAAGAAGCCATCAAAAGAGGAAAAAGACCGCGCTGCTGAAATATTGATTCGCACACACCCTGAGTTAATAGATTATTACGTAAAATATAAAGAGGATCATGAGGAGGAAGCAACATCCGTTAGTAGAGAACAAGTCTCAGAAGTACAGTTATTGTTCCAAACTCAATTAGGTGAACTGGTTGATCTCCTAAAGGAAAAGACGAACTTTTATGGCTCTTTACCTGACGCTCACCAAGAAGCTATGGACCGAGTGCAGTACTTAAAGCATGTCATTGAAAATCAGGATGGTTACCGTTTCTTTTATGTCAAAGGAAAACAAATAAAGAGAGAATGCGATCTTCAACTATTGTATAGATTGGTTTGGTTCGGTTCTCCAATGGATGTAAATAGAGAAGTTAACAACGGTCGTGGCCCTGTTGATTATAAAGTTTCATATGGCAAAGGGAACTCCACATTAGTTGAGTTCAAATTAGCTTCAAATAGCAAACTTAAACAGAATCTTGAAAAACAAGTGGAAGTATATAAGGCGGCAGCAGAGACCGATCGAGCTATTAAAGTAATCATGTATTTCACGAACGCTGAGTATGAGAAAGTTGTAAAAGTTTTAAACGAGATCGGCCTTGCGGGATGCTCAGATATAGTGCTTATTGATGCTAGAAGTGACAACAAACCGTCAGCCTCAAATGCAAAGATTTAGAGGTGAAAAAAGGTTCAACATATATCATATTTATAATAGGTCGTTTTATTGGTTACAAAGCTGGGTACAAACGTGGACGGCGCTTTTCCTCCTTGAAAAATCAACGTTTGTACGATTCTGACTTCTTCGAGTCCCATGTCCTCCGCCAGAATTTTTGCCTCGAGACGAAAGTCCCGGGGCACTTTTATTGCAACATGTACAGTGATTTTCCTTGAAATTCCAATTTTCACAGCGAATTTTTGACGGGTACCTGCGGGTCGTAGCCGGGTCGCTCAGAGAACCAGAATTGGAGCTCATTTAGGGGATGAGAGAAGGGAGATTGGGACTGAGTCCCGTGTTTTTCGCCATAAAAATCGGCTTTTATGGTGGGTTTCGCGGTAAAAGAATCGGTGATGCAGAAAAACTCTCCGAAGAAGATATTCCAACGGATACAGAGATTTATGACTGAACTGGAATTTCACTCCAGAATAGACTTCGCAAAAAAGTAGACCCAATGTGCGATTGGTTCAAAATGCGGAAAAGATCGCACAATAGCAGTTTGCAAGCATTTGTTATAGTATGAATCTGAATCTGCAATCATCTTCTGAGTTGATGAAGTCTCCGATATAGTAGTTTCTTCCCGAAAGATTGCGTGTCTCTGTACGGTCGAATGCGATCCCGGTAAGCTTTTCGATATCATTGAAGTCTTCCGGGTACTTACTTGCAGATCCCTTAGGATTGCGTCCTGAAAGAGTCTGCCATGAATCCACATAACGTGTCTTCATTGCAGCAGAGAGGTCGAGGCCAAGTTCAGGAGGCAGGTAATACTTGCTGGCATATACAGGCAGGAAATCCGGGAATTCCTGATCGCCTACGATCTCTGCACAGCAAAGACCCAGCTCAGCTGCGTGCCTTATTTGATCTCTTGTGACTCTGATTTCAGGGTAGTGTACACCTGACAGATCCATTATTGGATTCTCTCCGATGTTGAGCATTCCGTTCATGCCTACCCCGGCAAAGATCTCAGGGTACCTGATTGCCATCGAAGAAGAACGCATAGCTCCGAAGGAAACTCCCATGGAGTATATCCTTGACGCATCAACAGGATAATTGTTCTTTGCATATGCAAGGAGAGCGAGCAGGTTGTGGTCTCTCTCATTTTCCGGAGCGATAACGATGATCTCTTCCTTAGCTGCAAGCTGTACTATTCCATATATCTGAGTCATCGAGATCGGATTGCCTGCTCCGTGGAGAAGGAATGTAAAAGGATATCTTCTTTCCGGATTCTCCCTTGACGACTTTGGTATGAATGCCATCCAGTGATTGACCGGATCATCAGGGGTGCCGTGCATTTCACGAATCAGACCCTTCTCATAGTTCAGCCAGTACTCGTCGATTTCCTCGTCAGAGTGCTCTCCTGAGCAGAAGAACCAGGAAGTTTCCTGAGTATATTTGCCGTCTTCACTTGCCCAGAACTTATCAAAATCAAAGTGCCTGTTTCCCATAAAGGTAAGGAGCTCGCGCCACGCAGCTTCAGTATAATCCATTGTTTATACCTCCTGTATATTGATGCCGTTTCTTTTATTGATTTGAGTATAGACGGATATATACAGCTCAACAATCTGCTCGATTTTTAATAACCGACCTAAATTAATATCCCGGCAAGCATTGAAACCGGCAAATTGAATGTGTACAAAAAACATCCGGATATATGATAAGGACCTTGTTAAGTGCAAAGGAATTGGATATAATAAAGTAAACGTACACTATACATTTATTTTCTGTATTTATGAGGAGAACATAACATGAACATTACTATCAACGAAAAAGCCCGTGAGGCTATGGATACGGCCGGGGTGCTTGAAGAAGATGTAAAGGAAGTCGTAGAATACGCAGAATCTGTTCAGAAGCTTTATGATGAGGAGAATGGTCTGAATCTCGGAAGGAAGAGATTAGAGACAATGAGCGTGTACGCTGAATATTCGGTCAGCGGTGATACAGCTGAGGTTTCAAACGTATATAAGCATAGAGTAACTATGCAGGAAGATCTGTAAGGAGGCAAGGGGTATGGCAAACTGGAAATGCAGCAAGTGCAACGTAGCGGTCGAAGAAGTTGACGATATAGCACTTACATATAATGATCTGGAACTCCCTGCCGGAAGGGGATATCGCTGCCCATCATGCGGTGCTGAATATCTCGATGGTGAATATGTAGCAGATGAACTGACATCCGCCGAACAGATGCTGGAAGGTAAATAAATGACAGACATGATACCTCTGAGTGAGGCATTCATGACCCGTCCGGGTCGATATCGGCTTCTCAGAAAAGGTTTTGAACGCATCGGATGGGACGGCAGGAACCTGCATCTTCTTGAGATCGGATGTTCAACAGGTGATGCGGCAGCCTATGTGTCCGGAAATGGGCATAACGTAACGGCAATCGATTTATCAGAAGAATTGATCCGGAATGCCTGCATTAAGCACTGCGAGAGCGATCAGCTTCGTTTTGTGTGCGAAGATGCGGCGAGGCTTTCGTTTAATGATGGTTCTTTTGATGGAATTTACTGTGAAGCAGCGTTCTCCCCGATGAAGGACAAGAGCAATGCTTTAAAAGAATATCACAGGGTCCTCAGGGATGGAGGCATGGTATTGGTCAATGATTTCGTTATGAAAAACGGTGCCGGAGCTGCCAGCCGTGAGGAAGTTATTCATATCCCGTGTTTTGCCGGGTTACAGACAAGAGAATGTTATGAGAGACTGTTCTCTGAATCCGGATTCGAATTGATTGAATATCATGAGGAATATGGAGAGCTGATCGGAATAACTGCATGGCTCTGCAAGATATATGGAGTTCCTCCGGGCGAGATAGGAGGGTATCTGAGCATGTATTTTCATGAGGGGGGTGATCCTTGTGCCATTTGCGATACAGCAAGCAACGGGGACGACATGGAAAGCATACCGGAAGGAACTTTTTTCAAGCGGTCAGACCTGTCTTACTGCCAGATGCTGTTCAGAAGAAAGGATATAGGTAATCAGAATGTATGACTATGAAGTAGTGGCGATCGGAGCAGGTTCCGGAGGATGCGCTTCCATGATGAGAAGCGTTGACAATGGGAAGAAGAAGGTCGCGCTTATAGAATATCGAAAAGGCGGTACCGGCGGTACTTGTGTTTCACGCGGCTGCATCCCGACCAAAGCTCTTCTCCGGTCAGCTGAAGCATATGCTGAGGTCAAGAATGCACCTAAGCTTGGAATCATTGTTGACGGTGCAAGACCTGATATGAAAGCGATACAGAAGGGTAAACAGCAGGTAGTCAATTCCCTGAAGTTCGGACTGGACAATTTCCTGCTCAAGTCAAGGGGCGTAGAGAGGATCCTTGGAAAGGCCAGACTGATAGATCCTCATACGATCGAACTGACAGACGGAGACAAAACATGGCGGATCACATCCGAAAATATTATTATCGCAACCGGAAGTGAAGCCATAAGGATACCTGCTTTCAATATCGACGGAAAGAAAATCCTGACAAGTGATGAGGTGCTTAATCTCTCCGAACTACCTGAGAGCATGCTCATAGCAGGCGCAGGAGTAGTAGGTATTGAAATAGCCTATCTATTTGCCATGCTCGATGTGAATGTCACAGTTGTGGATCTCGCACCTCAGGTGCTGCCACTGATACACGATAAGGATGTAACGGATGCCGTTCAGAAATCTCTTGAGAAGAATGGGATCAAATTCCACCTGGGCATAGGAATCGATGAGATGCATGTATCTGATGAGGGTAAAGCGGTATGTACTCTTGCGGATGGCACGGCGATCGAAGCTGACATAGGCCTTGTTGCTATAGGGAGAACGATCAATGTCAGAGATCTCGGACTTGAGGAACTTGGCATCGAGCAGGGACCTAAGGGCGTAGTTCTGGTCAACGAAAAGATGCAGACTAATATTCCGAGCATATATGCTGTAGGCGATATTACTCCGGGACCGCAGCTTTCCCATAAGGCTCAGAAGCAAGGACTGACAGCTGCAGATAACATCTGCGGTATCGAAAGCCGCATCAACATGGATGTGATTCCGTCTGCAACTTTTGTTCAGCCAGAGGTAGCTACAGTGGGCCTGACCGAATCTGAGGCCACAGAGGCTGGATTTGAGGTGATGACATCAAAGAAGGGATTCTCATCCAATGAGAAGGCAATAGCGATGAGAGAAACAAACGGCTTCATCAAAGTTGTAGCTGAGAAGGAGAGTCACAGGATCCTCGGCGCGCAGATATTCGGACCTCAGGGATCGATACTTATTGAGGAGTTCTCTCTGGCGCTCGAAAAGGGACTGACTCTTGAAGATATTGCGCTCAGCATACACGCTCATCCTACACTGTCAGAATTAGTCATGGAGACCTGCAAGCTCGCGCTGGGGCTGGCGTTTGACAAGTAGGCTTCAATGAGTGCAGCAGGCAGGCGTTCAGTCAGACGAACTGCCTGCCTGTTTATATTATTGCTGACTGTATTGCGGAGGGAATCACATGAAGATTTTTACTTGTTGTAATGATAAGGGTGCGATCATGGCATTCGATCAGTGCTCATGCTTCCATACATATGAGATCACGGGCCTCGGCAAATTCGACCTTGAGCATGAGATCCTGGATGTGGGTGCGGAAACAGATATAGCTGACAGAGTAGCGCTCCTTAAGGACAATGACTGCGGGATCCTGATATGTGGGAGACTTCATGCCGAAGCTGAAGACATGCTTGATAGACTGCATATCAATCCTCTTGCAGGGTGCATCGGACCTGCAGATATGGCGGTAAAGGCTTTCATGGCAGGTGAGCAGCCTCCTGGCTATGGATGCGGGGGTGATTGCGGATGCTGCTCAGGAAGTTGCGGAGACAATTGACGAAGAAGCGCGGGAAGGAGAGAAAAATGGACAGAGCTGAGAAAGCAGTACAGCTCCATGCTGCAGGATATAACTGTGCGCAGTCGACAGCGTGTGTGTTCGCTGAGGCTGCAGGTGTTCCCGAAAGCATGCTGTACAGAGTAACAGAAGGATTCGGCCATGGAATGGGAACCGGAGAAGGCATATGCGGTGCTATGAGCGGCGTTGCAGCGCTCATAGGATTATTTGACAAAGAATCGGACATAAACAGAGCAGGGGAGAGTGCTGAACGCTCAGCGGCTAGTTTCGACAGGATGTTGGAATTGTTCGAAAGCCAGACTAAAGCTCTGATCTGCAGAGATATCAAGTCCGAAGCCGATGGCAAGCCGCTCACATCCTGTGATGATTGCATAAGGATCGCAGTGCGTGCTGCGGAGGAAGTCCTTAATGTGAAGCCGGAGAAGTAGGATAATGACACATGACATAGAACTTAAAGAAGAAATATATGATGCTGTAAAGCAGAAATGCATGGAGTTTTTCAACAATGACTGCCGGAATATTTTCACTATGCAGCAGGAATTGATGGACATGCCGGAAATACCAATGCACTTTCCATATCATCATTTTATTGTGCCTGCAGTACTTCTTACAGCAGCCGACGTGTGCACGGGCAAAAGCGCCGGCCAGTTGTCTGAGGAACTTGATGCCGCATGTGAAAGATCTAAAAATGTACTTGGCGGATTCTGCGGGTTTTACGGTGCGTGTGGTGCAGGTGTGGGAGTAGGAATTTTCTACAGTGTGTTTACAGGAACGACGCCGGTATCCGGGGACGCTTGGGCAGCAGCTAATCACGCTACCGCTGAAGCACTCATGAAAATATCGGAAGTATCAGGACCAAGATGCTGCAAAAGATGCTCTTTTCAGGCTTTGTATTCAGCAGCGGAATCCGCGCGGCAAGACCTTGGTATAGAATTTGACATCGATGAGAACATCAGATGCCATTACAGTCACAGGAATCTTGACTGCAAGGGTACTGAGTGTCCGTTCTTCCCGGGAGAATGAGCAAGTGAAGATTGAAATAAGAACACCATCAGAAATCATGCCCTGCAAGATCCCGGGGCTTGAATGCGAGTGCCAGAACAGGCCTGTCAATCTGTCGTTGGAGCCTGCGTATATAACATGGTTAAAGGAAACAGGAGAGAGAATAATAGAAGGCGAGAGTATTATCGAAGGTGAAGTTCAGAAGAGAATCATTATGATAGCCGCGCCATGTTCGGGCGTCCTCGCTGAAAAAACGATCGAAGACGGGTGGATCACAGCTGCCGGAGATGTTCTTGGTTTGATAGAGGACGGGAAATGACACGAGAAGAGTTCTGCGGGTACTACTTCATAGAGATTGATAAAGACAACCTTGAGACTCTCGGAAGAGCCCTTTCATATTGGAACCTGAATGGTGAGGATATGGAGAGGTGTGTCAGGAGGACTGAGAAGTATCATCGCGCTGATCTTGCGCCGATAAGGAAGATCCTTGGGGTGTATATCCTTGAATGGATGCTGCCATTCAGCAGTAGATGGACCCGAAGGATCTATTATAATGTTCCCGGAACAATTACCTGGATGTACTGGATCCGTCAGCTTTCCGGAACGGGCACTTATGTCGGGTCGCCAGACTTCATAAGTATGGCAGTGCTTTACGGATTGTTCGGGATAGATGAAAGGATAGAAACAGGAAGTTGCAGACACTGTGCCGTAAACCTTATGAGATCCGCTATAGTGACAGATCCGGATTATCCTGACCCGGATATACAGATCAGCTTCGGCTTCACATGCGATGAAGCTCCGAAGCAGGATTCCCTTATCTCTGAATCGGTAACAGGGCAGCGCTTTAGGAGATTCACCATAGCCAATCCGCTTCGGGGAGCAGATAACGCTGAAGATATACAGGTCAGCCTTGAGTTTGCTCTTAGAGGTATAAAGCAGGCATTTCATATAACTGATGATCCGGATGGTGAACAGTCTGCTTACAGCAAACTTAAGAGCGCAAGGTTTCGCGTGGCTGCGAGGATACATTCTCTTATTGACATGGTCAGGAAAAGAGGGAAATTCTGTCTCACCAATAATGACATTGTTTTCCTTGAGTCTTTGCTTATCACAAGCTATGCCTGCGGAATGGATCATATAGAAGTGCTCCTTAAAGAGCTGCATGAAGAAGCAGCGAATGTGAAAGGTGAGCCTGTCCGGGCGGCTTTATGTATATACTACACACCGATATGCAATCCTGATTATGGCTATATCATGGAGAAGAACGGCTTAGCGCTTCTTGATCATACATCCTTCGGAAACAATGCTATATACACAGGCATCAAAGATCCGTGTGAAGATGCGGCTGTTGAAGGAACGCATATGCTTATCGCGGGAAACGCAGAAAATGAAGGAAAAAGGATCTCTGAATTGATAAAACGAAAGGGGCTGGATGGGTTTGTATCCGGAATGTTCGCCTTTGACCGGTGGATGGGAATGCAGCAGCATCAGCTCAAAACTTTTATTGAAGATACGGCAGGAGCATCTGTCTTTATGTTCGATACGGATTTCTGGAATCAGGAGGCATTCTCCTGCGAGAAACTGAATACAGCTGCTGAAACACTCATATGTATGTTGGAGGCCAGAGAGAAATGAACAGAGTATCATTGCTGAAGACACAGAGCCTGTGCCCTGTATGTCTCAGAAAGATATCAGCTGAATATGTTGAGGAAGCCGGTAAGGTATACATGGATAAGAGTTGTTCTGAACATGGGAACTGGCATGAACTCATATGGAGCGATTCTGAAGGCTACCTGTCATGGCTGGATCAGTCAGTGCATGCAGCGAGAAACGAGGACAAAGAGGAAGTCAGGCGGGGCTGTCCTTATGACTGCGGCCTTTGTAATGATCACGAAGGAAAGACCTGCACTGCGGTACTTGAAATCACCTACAGGTGCAATATGAACTGCGAGATATGTTTTGCTGATACCGAGAAGAATCACTATGAACCTGGGATAGACAAGATCAGGAAAATGTATGAGGCTGCATACAGATATGGCGGAGACTGCTCGATACAGCTTTCGGGAGGAGAACCTACCGTCAGGGAAGATATATTTGAAATTCTGAGAATGGGAAAGGAAATGGGTTTTTCTCATATACAGGTCAACACTAATGGCATTAAACTTGCGCAAGATCCCGACTACGCGGTGAAGCTCAAGGAGGCCGGGGCAGATCTTATATATCTCCAGTTTGACAGTATGAATGATGAAGTATACAGAATAATACGAGGCAAAGAGATCGCGGATATCAAATTCAGAGCTATCGATAACTGCGCGCTGGCTGGTATCGGTGTAATGCTGGTGCCGGTATTGGTAAACGGCTTGAATGATCGGGAGATAGGGGATCTTATAAGATTCGCCAAGGAACATATGCCGACGGTCAAAGGAGTGCACTTCCAGCCTGTCAGCTATTTCGGAAGGTATCCTGATGATGACGGAAGAAAGCAGTGGGGGCACATGAATCTGGCTGATGTAATGAGAGAACTCGAAGCACAGACCGGCGGCGAACTGAAGATGATGGATTTTGTCCCACGCAAGAAGTATGACGCGCATTGCGCGTTCTCAAGTGCTTATTATCTGGACGAAAGCGGCGCCCTGCGAGCCATAACATCTAATTCACAGAACGTTTCAGTTCCGGAGGATACCGACTTTTCCGCAAAGACCAATGCCTTTACCAACAAGTTCTGGAGGATGCCAGGGGACAGAAAAGAGCCGCTGGCACAGAAAGAAGATATGAGAGCCTTCATGAAAAGGCTCAGAGACTACACACTCTCTGTATCAGGCATGGGATTTCAGGATGTTTATAACATAGACATGGGAAGACTCAGAGGATGCTGTGTGCACATAATAACAGAAGAGGAGAAGGCTATTCCTTTATGTGCTTTTCATCTGACAAGTGAGAGTGGAGAAAGGTTGTACAAGAATGGATAATGTACTCTATTATACTGTCAGTGTGTGCCCTGTATGCCTGGCGAGGATCCCTGCACGTATAATCGAGAAAAACGGTTATATATACATGGCCAAGGAATGTCAGGAACACGGCAGAACTGAGACCTTGATATGGGAGGACAGCAAAGAGCATTATCTGTCCTGGCTTAGTGATGGAGGTATAGATGTCTCAGGCCTTCCAAAGTCCGAAGAAGGCGCTCTACAAGCCCTTGAAGGAAGCAGCTTTGAACACGAGGCGGAGATCCAGCCATGTTCAAGTGCTCTGATGACTACAAACCGCTGCAATATGAACTGTCCTGTTTGTTTCACCAGAAACCGGTCCGAAGAAATGTATGAGCCCGACCTCTCTGAAATAGAAGGCCTGCTCGAGTACTACAAAAGGCAGTGTGGCAGTGATGCCCTACTCGAATTGTGCGGCGGTGAACCTACTGTAAGAAATGATCTGCCGGATATCGCCCGCATGGCTCGTGATAAGGGATTTGAGTATATCCAGGTCAACTCTAACGGAAGGAGACTCGCGGAAGATCCGGGATATTGCATGCAGCTCAGAGAAGCTGGCGTTACAACTATATATCTCGGATTTGATGGCTTCGATGAGAAGGCTTTTATTGCAAAATATGGGGTAAACATACTCTTGCACAAAGAAAGAGCAATCGCGAACTGTGAGGCTGCCGGGCTCGCGGTCGTCCTTGTTCCGTGTGTGATACCGGGAGCTAACGATGATCAGCTTGGCGCTATCGTTGATTATGCCATATCTAAAATGCCGACAGTCAAAGGTATTTACTTTCAGCCTGTGAGCTATTTCGGTATCTATCCGGGCGACAAGGTCAGGAGGATCACAATTCCCGGAGTCATCAGACGGCTGGAGGCACAGACAGATGGGAGGATCAAAGCGCGGGACTTCCTTCCGGGTGCGTATGAATCAGCCGCGTGCTCATTCCAGGCAGCATACCTTGTGGGAAATGATGGCAATTTGTCACCTCTGAACAAGCGCCATAAGAGAGAAGTTGATCCTGAAGGCTATAAGAAAATCAGAGAGAGCACAAAAAGACTGTGGCTTCCGGGCAGACAGAAGATACTTTTCATTGGAGGAATGGCTTTCCAGGATGCAGGAAACATTGATCTTCTGAGGATAAAGAGGTGTTCAGTACAGATCATCGGAAGAGACGAGCGTATGATGCCGCTTTGCACCAAATACCTTACGGACTCTGAAGGAAACAAGCTCCATCCGGGAATATCCTGATCAGCGCTATGAGAATAAGTTTTACAGAAGGACAATATATACTAGCCGGCAGAGATATCGCATCTGATAGAGGCTTTCAGGATGTCTGCAGCACAGAAGGTCGTATCCTGAGATATGGCAGCGATGGAAACGTTCTGATCGATAAAGAATTGTTTGAAAGGTACCGCGAATATAAGCTGGTGAAAACGGTCGAGCGTGTCTATGAGCACAGCAGGTTCTATCGTCATATGCTTGATGAGGCGGGCGTCAGACCCGGAGATATACGTTCGTTCCGCGACCTTGCCCGTATACCATTTACATTTCCTGACGACCTTAAGGGTAATAGTTATGACTTCCTGTGCATGTCAGAACGACACGTGGAGAGACCTGTTACCTTCTACAGCTCGGGAACTACAGGTATCAGGAAGCGTATGTTCTTTTCGTTTGCTGATATTGAGCGAATCAAAGCCTTCATCGGATACGCAATGAATTCCATCGCTGACACTGAAGATACAAGGATTCTCAGCCTGATGACAAATTCTCAGGGGAGAGGAGCCTCTCAGGTATATGCCGACAGTGTACGGTTGAGAGGTATGCAGGCTGTTATAGGCTGCATGGAAGATGGTTCGAAAGAGATTCTGAGGCTGTCTGAAGAAGAGGACTGTAATGTATGGTTCGGAGATATCGGAACTATATATCGCGTGGCAAGAGAACTTGACGGGTGTATTGATCTTAAGGCCATGGGTCTCAAGCTGTTGTATGTAACAATGGGCAATGTGTCCGCTCCGGTCAGAGATTATCTGACAGATGCTTTCGGATGTGAGCTGATAACTCATTATGGTCTTACTGAAGTCGGCTGGGGATTTGCGATCGAGCAGCCGGGGAAAGATGGTTACTATTCTAATGAACTTGATACTTTTACCGAAGTGATCGATCCCGTGACAGGGGAGATACTGCCTGACGGTGAGGAGGGAGAACTCACATTCACTATCATAGGGAGAGAAGCCATGCCGCTTCTTAGGTACAGATCCGGTGATATTGCAGCGATAAGAAGAGCGTCAGACGGTGATGAACTCGATACTATAGGATTTATCAAGAGGAGACTCGAGGGCGGAGTGGTAAGTCCTTCAGGTATACTTGTTACTCCACCTGATATAGACAGGATCCTCTTCACTTTCCCGGAGATAACAGACTATAGGCTTTACGCACAATTCAGCAATTCTGGAGGAGCGCTCCATGACTCGCCTGAAAGTATCACAGTTGAGATAGAGGTCAAGGGATCACCGGATGGTATAGAGAAGAAGGTCGCAGCAATGCTTGAACGCCTTGCCGGACTTAATGAGTTGGATGGCGTGAATGTCATCACTCTTCCCATGGGCGGGCTCAGACAGTATTGCTATGAGAAGAAACGGTTTATAAGAACGGAGGAATAAAGCGTGGCTGATATTATTCCGCAAGAGAAAAGCAGAAGGATCGAGGAAATCGCGCTGTTATCTGATGATAACGATGCTGTGCTGATAGCTGAGCAGATCATGATGGATCCGCTAGTGCGCATACATGGGCCGGAACATCATTTTATCAGCGCCGCGGCAGTAATTGCGGCATACTGCAACAAATACCACCCTGACGATAAGTACAAGATGCTCCAGATGGCTAAGTCGAGAACCCTGCGTATCCCGGTCGGCATGTGCGCGCTTTATGGCACATGTGGAGCCATGATGGGGGCAGGGGCAGCTGCGTCTATTATTCTGACAGCGCATCCATTCGACAAAGACTCCCTCAAAACAGTAAATACAGTAACTGCCGAGATACAGAAAGAGATATCCGGCTATGATGGAATACGATGTTGTAAGAGAGTGACATGGGCATCAGTAAATGCCTGCATAGATGTTCTTAACAGTGTCGATAATATCGATCTTCCGAAGTCAGTTATTGCGTGCTCATTCAGCAGAATGAACAGCGACTGTATATATGAAATGTGTCCGTATTCCGGCAGTATATGACAGATGGCATTTGCGATGTTATAATATGTACAGCGAACGTTTTTTGTTTGGGGGAGGAAAATCTGAATGAAGAGGGACATAAAACCTGATAGTGATCCATACCGCTTGCTTCTTGAGATGACAGAGTTCGACTCTGAAGAAGTCGAATCTGTTCTTAATGTATGGACAGATGGCTTAAGACTTTTCGGACTCACTGATGCTGAAGTAGCATATGCTGCCGAAAAACACATACCTGAATACTGGGACATGAGTCTCAGAGGCGTAAGACTTTTCATTGGTGCACTTTTCCGGGAAGTGATAGAGATGTTTCGGATGAGTGAGTATCTCGAGCGCGGGGACTCTGTGGTGTACTGTAATATGCCGGTCCATCCGGCATGTGTATATGCTAATAAGGTTGCAGGGGGAGACAGGATACATATATGTCAGCCGGATTATTTGATAGCTTCAGTCCTGGAACCATTGTTCAACAGATCATTCAGCACCAATATCACATCTGTTTCATGCATGAGTGCCGACTGTATGCATTGTGAGATGAATCGCTATAGGATAGAAGCACAGATGAGCGGGATGTTACCATCGCCTTCTGTTACATGGAATTGGGGCCTGTTCTGCAATGAGGGACCGAAATCCGAGGAATACCTCTCCCTCATGGATGAGTACAAAAAGTGGGACTATGTAATTACCACATTTCCTCATGACGCGACAATGGGAAGCGCTGAATATTCGGATCAAATCAGAGTGTCTTATCTCGCAGGCAGATTGAGAAGTTCTCAAAGCGAGCTCACACGTTATACTGGAGTTACTGTGACCGATGATGATGTAAAGAGAGCAATGACAGGCTATGAAAGATATATTTCCAAGTTAGAAGTGCTTACTGACCTGGTATGCAGAAGCAACCCACAGCCTCTTAGCTGCAATGATTTTACAATGATGTGCGCTCTGCAGCATGCCACGGTAAATGGGGGTATAGCACCTTTTGAGGAAGCTCTGGATGTTCTCATCGAGGAGGTAAGAGAACGTGTGTGTACAGGTTACGGGATACTCCCTTCAGGGAGTGCCAGGATAGCCTGCCATTTTACACCATACTGCATACCTTGGTTCGAGAAAATATTCCGCGAAAATGGAATTGCTGTATCTTACAGTTTGTTTTTTGCTCCTGCGAGCAGACAGATACACTGTACTGTCAATGATGATGTGTACTGTGACATCGTACGGCAGTGGCTTAATAACCCAAGTGCAGTCAATATGGGCAATGAGGTCGATCTGGTATCAGACATTCTCGAGGATAATCCGGTTGATGGCGTTGTCTATGGATTTTTCTCTTTCGACAGATGGATAGGAGGAATTCAGAAAACCATGGCGAGAATGGTCGAAAGCAGAACAGGGATCGCACATTATTATCTTGAAGGTGATTTCTGGAATGATAAGAGATTCAGCATGAGTGAGCGTCTTTCTAGAATTGAAAATATATGCTATCATATTAAAATAAAACATATGATGAACGAAAGCGAGTAACAGGTAAATGGGCAGAAACAAAGCTCTTGAAGGAAAGGAGCAGATCATAGAAGCGGCTGAAACGATAATAGACCGTGATGGAGAGGATTCTCTTTCAATAAGAAATCTGTCCCGGGAACTCAGTGTTGCGCCCATGACAATCTATAACTATCTCAAGAATATAGATGATATCAAACGGGAGGTAATGATCAAACACTATAATGAAGTGACACGCAAACTTCTTGTCGATCTCTCAGGGGATATACACAGATCATATTCAAAGATTGAGAGATATGCAATGATATATGTTGACATATATCATGATCTCTGCAACGAGCACCCCAAGCTCATGAGATTTGTTCTGGATACTGGAATCAGCCGTTTTGCAAATGATGCCGAGTTAAGACATTTTATCAGGCCTTTTGAGATGTTCTATAGCGGCAAAAGGGATTCTGAAACAAAAATGGCATATCATATGTGCGAGGAACTTATTTTGACTATGATCCGCAATCATGTGGAGAAGAAGGATGTCATTTCAAGAGAAGAAATGGAATACAGAGCAAGATTTATAGTTGATCGTATGCTTCGGGGTTCATGAAAGACATCAGTTCATAAATATGTTGTGTAAAGCGTTTCCGCAATGGAGCGCTTTTTATATTGCCTTTACGAGCAGTCATACGAATGTGGGTTGCCGTAAATCTGCGAGATTCATACAATCTACACATTTTATTTAGCTTATGTAGTTGACTAATATGTTTGCGACATGTATTATCAAAATATAAATATACAGTGTACGTTTATCATGATCCTGAAAGGAGAATCAGATGTTATTTGCAGGTGTTGATATCGGCTCAACCACGAGCAAGGCTGTTATTGTTGATGAGAATGGCGAACAGCTGACTTATCAGACAATAATGACTGAGTTCAACCGTGATGTCAGCGGCGAGAAGGTGCTTAAGGCTGCACTTGATTCAATCGGGGCGTCGGAGGAAGATATTGCTTTTATCGTTTCAACAGGATATGGTCGTAAGGCTTTCCTACGCGCGGACAAGGATATTCCGGAAATCATTGCTCACGCTATAGGAACCGAAAAGTCATATCCGGGCACCAGAACGATAATAGATATCGGGGGTCAGGACAGCAAGGTAATTGCAATGGACGGTAATGGTGCTGTAGAGCGTTTTGAGATGAACGATAAATGTGCTGCCGGAACCGGACGTTTCTTTGAGGTCCTTACTCACAGGCTGCTTGGAATCGAAATGGATGAATTGTCAGATCTTATACTCAGGTCAACTGACCCGGTAGAGATCAGCAGCATGTGTACTATTTTCGCTGAGACTGAGATCATATCGCACCTTTCGCAGAATGTTCCAATTGAGGATGTTGCTGCGGGAACAGGGACATCGATCGTCAGAAGGATTATAGCTCAGGGAAAAGCAGGTAGGATCCCGTTTGCAGAACCAATCGTTTTCTCGGGAGGGGTTGCAAATAATAAGGGGATAGAGCGCATCTTTGCCAAAATGCTGGGCAAAGAAGTCACTGCTATCAGCCAGCCGCAATCTACTGCGGCTCTCGGTGCAGCCCTTAAGGCCTGCAAGGATTATAAGAAGGAACATCCTTCCGTTTGATCCGTATCAATTGTTGTCAGGGAATCGGAGATTCCAATTCATCAAAGGAGGAAAAAGCCTTGAAGGAGATTATGAAAGAACTGGAACAGCTCTCCAAAGCAAGAGTTAAGGAGCTTGTGCAGGCTAAGAAGAACGGTGCAAAAATCATTGAGTATAACGGAACTTTTATTCCGGAAGAAATCATCCGTGCTGCGGGAGCTGAGACTTATCTGGCTCTCAGAGGCGGCGAACCTGAACCTACAGACGCTGTGCTGGATTATATGCTTAGATTCATGAACCCGCTGGCACGCTCTCTTGCCGGCTTTATGGAACTTGGTCTTGATCCAATCACACCTATAAGCGATATCCTGATCACACAGCAGACAGATAACCATATCGGACGTATCTCTGAGCTGCTTGAGTTCAAGGAAATCAACATCGGCAAGGTAGGCATTCCGGCTGACTGGAAGACCAAGGGCGCTGACAAGTACTATGAGTCTTCTCTGAAGAAGATGGTAGCCCAGGTTGAGGAAATCACAGGGCAGAAAGTGGACTGGGATAAGGCAAGAGAGAATTTTGCCAAGTCCAATAAGATCAACGGATATCTTCGTGAGATCAATGAACTCAGGAAGAAAGACAACCCGCCAATCGGCCTTACCGATGTTATCAAACTGCATCACTATTCATTCATCGTTGATCCTGATGTAGTAATTGAGAAACTTGCTGCTATCGTAGATGAGCTGAAAGAAGCACCTGGAGCGTTTGCAGATGATGCTGCCAGACTGATGTTTGTCGGCAGAGCAATAGCTATTGGTGATTACACTGTTCCAAGAGTGTTCGAAGAGAGCGGTGCCGTAGGTGTTGTTGAGTTCTTTGATGAGGGCTACAGGGTACTCGAGAAGGACATCGACACAGAAGCAGAGGATCTCGTTGCAGAGTTCGCAAAGAACCGCTATGTGGATACTATGCCTATCAGCGTAATGCAGCCTGCATGGAAGGAACGTGCAGCATATATCAAGAAGCTCGCTGATGAATACAAAGTTGACGGTATCGTATGGTATCAGCTTATCTTTGATGAGATCTACGACATGGAATATACATGCCTTGCCAAGGCGCTTGAAAACAGCGGCATTTCATTGATCAAGCTTGAGTCATCCTATGAATACTCAAGAGAATCGATGGGACCTCTTACAACCAGAATTGAGAGCTTTGTTGAGAGTGTAAAGGAGAAATAAAATGGCTAAAAATGTTGAACTGAATAGAAAACTGCTCGAGTTCGCTGAGATCAAGGGTGAGGAGCTTGAAGAGATCCTTCCTAGATGGATGGCAGCTACCGAGAAGATGAAACTGACCGATGATGAGGTAGAGTATGCGCTGAATACATATATTCCGCTCAACTGGGATGTGCAGTATAAGGGCGTAAGGATGATGGTGGGCTGCTTCTTCCGTGAGATCGTTGATTTGGTAATAGGAGCTCCTGAAATCAAAGCGCAGGGCAAGCCTGTAGTATACGGAATCATTCCGTGTGTACCGCTCTCATACTATGTAATGAAGGCAGCATGTCCTGATTCATTCATCAGCTTCCCTGACTTCATGCTGGTTAATACTATCAACTCATTCTTCCATAATGCAGCTCCATTCCTTAACTATGCTGAGGAAATGGGATTCACATATGGCTGCAGACACTGCCCGCTCAATAAGATGAGAGTTTCTGCTTTCGCACAGGGCGTTATCGAGGCACCGGATGTTATCTGGAGCTGGGGTATGAACTGCGACGAGGGTCCTAAGACAGACGAATTCATCCAGAATCTCTGCGGAGAAGAGTGGGTATCAGTTGTGTCGAGAATCGCTCATGATACATCTTTCGGAAATGTTGACTATGAAGACGAGGAGAGAATAAAATATCTTTCAGGCGTATTCAAGGATGCTCTTGATCAGATCACAGCGATCACCGGAATCGAAATCACAGCTGAAGCACTTGCTGAAGCTCAGAAATTCATCTCTAAGTATGCATTCAAATACGGACAGCTTGTTTCGATGGCTTGCAAGGCAGATCCTCCGGTTGTTGGAGGAAATGTACTTACCCAGTTTGCAATGCCTATGGTAGTAGCATTCAACAGAAAGTTCGATCACTTTGAGCCTGCTATCGATACTCTTATCGCAGAGCTGAGAGAAGAGATCAAGGCCGGAAGAGGCGTTCTTCCTAAGGGCGCTCCAAAGATCGGAAGCTATTTCACACCATTCTGCATCCCATGGGTAGACAGACTGTTCAGGGAGAATGGCGTTATCACTACATTCAGTGAGACCATGACAATGACAGCAGCACAGATGTCACCTCACAAGTATGCAACAGACCTTTACAGCGCGTTCGCTGAAGAGTGGCTGAGATTCCCGATGGGCCAGAATATGGGCAGCGAAGCTCAGACCATGATAGAGAAGGTAAGAGCTAATAAGCCTGACGGAATGCTTATGGGATTCTTCGACTTCGACAGATGGCTCGGTGCTCACCAGAAGATGTGCGCAGACCTCGTTGAGAAGGAGACGGGTGTACCTCACTTCTACATGGAGTCCGACTTCTGGGACGACAGAGACTACAGTGAAGAAGCACTTCGTACCCGAATTGAGAGTATCTCGCAGCTTCTATATGTTAAGAAAGAAATGGAATAATAAGAATTGCTTTTCTTCGATGGATCTTAACGCGATGGCCGCCGGTATATGAGCCGGCGGTCATTGGTATAGTTGGAAATCATGCTTCTGTATGTTGAAAGGACTGACAAAGTGGGGGATATAAATGGGAATGACTATTGAGCCGGCTGATATGAGTGATCTTCAAGATATACTGCAACTACAGTACCTTGCTTATACAAGTGAGGCTGATTTGTTTGAAGACAGAAACATACCTCCGCTTACACAAACTCTGGATGAAGTGATAAGCGAGTACAACGAAGGCATGATTCTTAAGGCAGTCGATACAGATGGTATGAAGATCAACCTGTCGCTAGTGCGACAATTAACGACCTCGATTTGGATTACGTGTCCGATTACTGCAAGAGAATCGGATACGACAAAGGAGATGCAGAATTCTACCTTCGCCATAACCACGATTTCATAACCATGAATGGCGATGAGGAAGTAGTCAGTGGAGCGGCAATTTTGCTATTTGGAAAGAACCCGCAACATTTCTTCCCGCGTGCTCGTGTGCGCTTTGTCCGCTATGAAGGCAAGACGGCTGAAGTGGGGGATAGGATGAATGTGGTCAAAGATGTCAAATTTTCCGGCCGTATTCTTGAACAAGTGAAGGATGCTACCGCATTTGTTAAGACACAGATCCGCGAGTATACAAAGCTTGGAGAGGGCGCTGTTTTCCAAACTACTCCCGAATTTCCTGAGTTCTGCTGGACGGAGCTAATCGTTAATGCCGTAGCTCATCGTGATTACAGTATTGGCGGGACAGATATCCAGATCAAAATGTTTGACGATCATTTAACCGTGGAGAGTCCAGGCATCCTTCCGGGACTTGTGCGAGTTGACAATATCAGGGAATTCCATTTTTCACGTAATCCGAAGATCGTAGAGTTGCTCAATGAATATGACCTTGTGAAGGAGTTTGGTGAAGGCGTTGACAGAGTATATCGTGATATGGCAACAGCAGGGCTTCCGGAGCCGGAATACAGACAGTCGGAGTTTATGCTCTATGCTACCTTAAAAAACAAGAACTGGGGGAAAGAGAACAGTTATTGGGGGACGGTAGATTCTGATGTTTCGCACGTTTCTAGAGAGGGTGCGAAAAAAGGTGCGAAAAAAGGTGCGAAAAGCAGAGAAATCGAACAGAGGATCGAAGCAGTTTATAAAGAAATATGCAAAAACCCTTCTGTTAAAAACATTGAATTGGAATCCCTTGTGGGAGCAACAAAGCACCAGATTGAAATAGCTGTGAAGTCTCTTCAGAACACTGGACGTATACATCGTGAGGGCAATAATCGTAAAGGAAGATGGATTATTGATTGAATCAAATTGTATTATGATTTTTAGAATAGAAAGAAAATTCATTTGAATACTATAATTAGGGAAGAATGTTTTAACCGTATTGTAAAAGAGAGGTGTAATATAAGATATGATCAATAACCAATGGTATGCGGTGTTATCATCGCACAGGGTCAGAAGGGGCAGAGTTATTGGTGCTCGCAGATTTGGAGAGAATATGGTTTTCTTCAGGGATGATGCGGGTGTGCTTGGCTGTGTTACAGATAAGTGTGCGCACAGGGGTGCATCGCTGGCGAAAGGCTGCATGAAAGATGGCAACTTGCAGTGCCCATTCCATGGAATCGAATATGATATGAATGGCAAATGCGTGCACATACCATCTGAAGGAAGGGCATCCGTTAAAGACTACAGCCGCTTTGACCTTAAACACTGGGCTGTACGGGAAGTCGGCGGCATCGTATTCTTATGGTATGGAGACAGTGAGCCTGCAGGTGAGCCTGATGTTTTTGACATAGTTACTGATTCTTCATATACCTACGATCACACTGAAGATAGCTGGGGAGTAGACTACTCGCGGGTCATAGAGAATCAGCTGGATGTTTCACATCTGCCGTTTGTCCATCGTACCACGATCGGCCGCGGTGGTAAGACTCTGGTCAATGGGCCAAAGACGGTATGGCTCGATGACAACACGATGCAGACCAGCGCTAACAATGAGGTCGATACTGGACAGACTCCGTTATCAGGCAAAGATAGCATCATAAAGACCACCAATCTTAACTTCAAATTCCCTAATATGTGGCTGAACCACGTAAGCGACAAAATACAGATACTTGCGTTTTTCATCCCGGTTGATGACGATAATTCGATCATCGCGCTTAGATTCTACACCAAGCTCACTGGCAAAAAGTCTATAGACAAGTGTATTGCCTGGTTCGGAAGCCGCGCCAACAAGGTGGTGGAGCGGCAGGATAAGAGGATCGTCATAACGCAGCTTCCTAAGAAGACTGGGCTCAAAATGGGCGAGAACCTTGTACCGGCAGATAAGCCAATCATAGAGTATCGCTCCAAGAGAGACAAACTGCAGAAATAGGATAAGGAAATTGATCGGTTATAATTGAGATTCGCACAACAACACAAACATATATGTAAATTATTTACAATTTATGCTGTGAAAAGTGAAATTTATTTCACTTTTCACAGCGTTCTTTTTTTATAACGAAAATAGTTTCATTCTTTCAAAATCCATACCTCAATAGAATAAAACCAGTAAAACACGGAAGAAACCAAGGGAGGTTATGGTTATGGATGTAATGAGTATTGCTAACAGCCCGGCTATGTGGATAGCATGCGGCATACCGGTTCTTTTCGTTATTTTCCAGGCGGTGCTTTTCCTCAGGGAGGCACATAATGCCGGGAAGCAGATGGGTCTCACTCAGGTGCAGATGAAGAATGCCATGAGAAGCTCGGCAGTCACTTCAATAGGTCCATCGATCGTAGTACTCAGCGGAATGCTTTCGCTCCTGGTAACAGTCGGTGCACCAATGGGGTGGATGAGACTCTCTATGATCGGATCCGTAATGTTCGAATCGATCGCTGCTGGTCTTGGTACATCCGCAGTAGGAGTCACACTGGGAACTGACCCGATGACATCTGAAGCACTGGGCATGGCCATATGGACGATGATCCTTTGCTCAATAGGATGGGTCATTTTCGCAACATTTTCAGCGAGCAGAATGGATAAAATTGAAGTCAGACTTTCCAAAGGCAATGCAGGAACACTTACAACTATCGCAAGCTGCGCTATCATCGGTGTATTCTCCGCAATGTGCGCAAGCCATCTGATCAAACCAGCGTATCTGATCGTACAAGCGGCAGATGCTGCAGCAGTCAGTGGAGCGTGGAAGAACTGTCTCGCATGTGTACTCGGCGCGATAATTATGTATGTACTCAACACTCTGACAGCAAAGAAGGAAATCGGATGGCTCAAGGAATGGGCACTGACTATCACTATCATCGCAGCTATGGTTATCACAGCGATCATATAGGGAGGATAAATGAGATGGATAACAAGAATTATTACAACGATCAGTATATGCCTAAGGTCAACAAGATAGGCAAAATCACAGGATATCTCGGAGTCCTCATCGCTTTTGCTCCGGCACTTATGCTCGCAGTGGTTTACGGTATCCTTCCTAAAGGTGCTGCCCTTGTCACAGCAGTCATTGCCGGTGCAAGCTCATTCGGAGTACTGTGGTTCGTAGAGCCAATTTCATACTTTCCGGTAGTAGGAGCTGCTGGAACATACATGGCATTTCTTTCAGGAAATATCTCCAACATGAGAATTCCTTGTGCCAGTATGGCGCAGGTCTCTGCGGATGTAAAGCCGGGAACTGAGGAAGGCTCTGTAATTGCCACTATAGGAATGGCCGTGTCGATTATAATAAATGTAGCTGTACTCACTATAGGAGCTATACTTGGCGCATCAGTGCTCGCGATGCTGCCGGATGGCATTAGAGCAGCTCTCAATTATTTACTTCCAGCACTCTTCGGAGCACTTCTTGTACAGTTTGGAATAAGGATGAAGAAACACGCCCTGATCATGGTATTCATAGCACTGGCGCTGTATTTTGCAATCGGAATGGGATGGTTCGCATGGCTGCCGGGCGCAAGCAACTGGCTTGGCACACTCGGATGTGTATTCGTCAGCATTGCAATTGGTGTTGCAACACTGAAAAATAACTCCAAGTTTGAAAAAGCATAGTAAATCGGAGGACATGACAATGTCAAAACAGGATATATATACAACTGTTGATGAGCTCAAAGATCTTTGCACCAATGCGTGCCGTGATATCTGGGCAAGGCCTGAACTGAGTGGTGAAGAAAACTATGCGGCAGAGTACTACGAGGAACTGCTGCGTAAAGAAGGATTCAGGATCGAGACCAACGAATATGTACCAAGAGCATTCATTGCTGAGTGGGGAAGCGGGCATCCTGTCATGGCTATTATCGGTGAATATGATGCTCTTCCGGGATTCAGTCAAAAGGTAGCACCGGTAAAAGCAGAAACTGAGCCTGGCGGACCTGGTCATGCATGCGGGCACAATCTACTCGGAGCAGCTTCTGCAACTGCTGCGATCGCACTCAAAAGTGTCATGGAGAAAGATGGGATCGATGGTACAGTAAGGTTTTACGGATGCCCAGAAGAGGAGCTTCTCTGCGGTAAGGTCAAGATGATCTACTACAATATGTTTGACGGATGTGACTTTGCGTTCAGCTGGCATCCTAACGCTGCCAACATGGTGTTTGACAACTCCTATCTTGCTAATGCATCAGCAAGGTTCTACTTTACAGGAGTATCATCTCATGCAGGGTTTGCTCCGCAGAACGGACGCAGTGCACTTGATGCTGTTGAGATCATGAACGTAGGTGTGCAGTATCTCAGAGAGCATGTTATAGACGGAACCAGAATCCATTACACCACCGACAGCTGCGGGTATGCACCGAACATTGTTCACCCTAACGCAAACTCCTGGTACTATGTCAGGGCTCCATATATGACAGACGTAAAGGAAACACTTGAGAGGGTCAAGAAATGCGCACGAGGAGCCGCAATGATGACTGAGACTCAGGTGAGAATCGAAGTGGAAAGCGGCTGCTGCGAAATGCTAACAAATAATGCATTTGGAGATATCACGCAAAAGAATCTTCTCGAGGTAGAGCTTCCTGTATATACTGAGGAAGAAATGGCATTTGCCCGTAAAATACAGGATTCTCTGAGCATGGAAGTATGTGCAAGGGACCGTAAGACATATGGAACAGACGGACCGATGTTTGAAGGAGTCGCGGACAGAAACCTCTGGGAGAAAGCGCCTATGAAGGCTTCAACTGACACTGGTGATGTGAGCTACATAATGCCGATGAATCTCTTTACGGCAGCGAGCTGGCCTGTAGGAGTTGCACCGCATACTTGGCAGGCAGCAGCATGTGCCGGATCTTCTATAGGAGAGAAAGCAGCGCTCTATGCGGCAAAGGTCATAGCAGCTACAGCATATGATCTTGCTACAAGCCCAGAGGATCAGGAAAAGATCCGCAAGGAGTTTGAGCAGCGCCGCCCGGATAATTATGTTCCTATGTATGAAGGATAGAAACCTCCCTTCATCAAATGATACAATCAGATAACGCCATATCGGAACGGGCCGGAAACAGCCCGTCTTGGCGTATAAAAAGAAAATCAAACTTTCATATAGAACCGCGAGAGGTGCGACCGGTTTACCGCTTACGAAAGGGGAAAGAAATGGGTATTGAAGTCCGCGAGTTACTGGCAAATGATTTTTTCAGGGACTATGAGGTGATAGCAGGCCGCAAGGGTATGAACAAGGAGATCCAGGGCATTACTGTGCTAGAAGCTCCGGACGGGTTCAAGTGGACAAAAGGTAAGGAAATGATCATGTCATCAGGATATGCCATGATGCAGGATCCGGAATGTGTGGCAAGAGCATTTGCGGCGGGTAATATCCAGAAGGCATCAGCGCTTATGATAAAGACCGGACGTTATCTTGAACGCATACCGGATGAAGTGGTCGCTTTATGTAATGAGCATGAACTCCCGTTGATCATCGCACCTTTCAGCGTTCCATGGATGGAGATAATCAGCCAGACGAACGTGGTCGTCATGAACAGGACCATACGTAAATTTCAGGTTCCTGATGAGGGGAATGCGCAGGTCACAAATCAGTCATATAAAGAAAAGAAGATCCGCAGGATACTTCAGGCTGTTGAGAGCGAGATGAAATTCCCTGCGATCCTGCACGATGTCGTAGAGGATAAGAGCTGGTATAGTTCATCTAATTTTAAGAGAATGACTGAGTACTACGGGCTCAATGAACAGGATTACTGGGAGCCATCGATCCCATACACCCATCATATGCTCTGTGATTACATAAAGATGTCCCGGTACAGACTGATCAATACAGACGATGCAGATGGACCGCGTATATCCTGGGTCATAATTCCAATAAGCGTGAACAGGAGCCTTCAGGCATATTTTGCTGTCATGGAAGCACACAGTCTGCTCGACTACTATGATGAGTTTGCTATACGTATAGCATATCTGATGATCCAGTCATTGTATGATCAGATAAACGGAGCGCGCGATGCCGGATATATGGGGTTTGAGAATTACATACACTTTGCGCTTAGTTCTGCAGATGAGGACCGAAGCAAAGTGATAAGCCAAGCTGGAATACAGGGTATTTCCATGAGTGAACTGTATGATTACTCAGTGATTAGATTCCCTGATTCCGGAGCGGATGCTGCCCGAGGCGAAATGATGAAGGCTTTCTCTCAAAGCAGGTGCATGAGAGCAGGCAAACTTGTGTTGCTTGATGACAGGGATTATTTGCTTCTGCTCGAAACATCTGAAAAAGCTCCAAGAAATGAATATGAGACCCGTGATCTGATAGATGAATTTCTGAACAAGGTCAGAGAATTACTACCGGAGAGAACTCCGGTATGCGCTGTTGCCCGAGAAGGAAAGACGTTGCGTGACATCCGGGTTTGTGTGCATAAGTGCCGAAGAATATTGGAGACAGGAAGAATAATACTGCCGGATGAGAGCATCATTGATTACGACAGGCTAGGGCCACTTGCGTGGCTGGATATCCCGGAAGATGAACTGAATCGTATGGTGGGAAGATATAGTGCGGCTGCAGGAGATGAAAGAGGCAGGGAGCTTTTGAAGACGTTGAGAATCTACCTCGAAAACAATATGAATTTCTCAGTAACTGCGGATGCAATGTTTGTGCATATCAACACTATACGAAAAAGAATAGACAGAGCAAGCGATCTGTTTGGATCAGATTGGAATGACCCTGTTGAGCGTATGAAAACATCACTCCTGCTGCAATATCTTGAGAACCAGTTTTGATTTTGGGTACAATCACGGGTACAAACGTGGACGGCGCTTTTCCTCCTTGGAATTTCAACGTTTGTACGATTCTGACTTCTTCGAGTCCCATGTCCTCCGCCAATGACGACTGTTGAAACATACAGTCGTTTTATTATGAAGAAAATGTGACTTCAAACGAAAAAACAAACGCAAATAAATACGTTTGTTTTTACGTTTGCTTTTGGTATAATATATTCACTATTCAAAATGCATTGATTATAACTGGTAATGACATCGGAGGATCAGCAATGAAAGAAAGTCGATCATATGAAGTCAAAGAAAGCATAACGAATACATTTTTAAAAACTGTAAGTGCTTATGCAAACTATGGAGATGGGGTTATTGAATTCGGCATTACGGATGATGGAAAGGTGGTTGGAATCGATGACATCAATAATGCTTGCCTGGCCATTGAAAACAAGATCAATGACAGTATTTCACCTGCCCCGGACTATTCAATCAATGTTGATGAAGAACGCGGCGTGATATCTTTAAAAGTTTTCGAAGGCATATTTAAGCCTTATTTTTATAAAGCGAAGGCTTATAAAAGAAACGACACTGCAACGATTGAAGTTGACCGCACTGAGCTTAATCGCCTGATCATGGAAGGGGAAAACAGATCCTTTGATGAGATGGTTTCAAAAACGCAAAGCCTTGAATTTTCTGTTTTAGAAACCAAGTTGAAAGAGCAGCTGCAAATCGGTTCTGTGAATCAAGATATTCTAAAAACGATTGGACTAATTGGTATCGATGGGAAATATAACAATGCAGGAGCGCTTATTGCAGACCATAATAGTTTTAGTGGAATCGATTGTGCCCGGTTTGGGGAAACTATAGATATTATTTTGGATCGGGAAACCTTTGAGGGCGAGTCTATACTAAAACAGTATGATGAAGTGCTGGCTCTATATCGAAAGTATTATCAGTATGATGAAATTAAAGGGGCAATCAGGAAAACAATAGAGACTATTCCGGAAAAAGCTTTCAGGGAGACAATTGCCAATGCATTAGTACACAGAACCTGGGATATAAAATCACATATTCGTATATCTATGTTTGAGGATCGTGTAGAAGTATTTACTCCGGGAGGTTTGCCTCGGGGAATATCGGAAAAGGAATATTTAGAAGGGCAGATTTCAGTGCTGAGAAACCCTATAATAGGAGGCGTTTTTTTCAGACTACACTTAATCGAAAGTTTTGGGACAGGAATACAAAGAATAAATGCAGCATATAGGGACAGTGCAGTAAAGCCGATGCATTCATTTTCGGAGAATGCAATAAAGGTCACCTTGCCGGTAATTAAATTTGGTGACGATCTGCAAGGTGATGAAAAAAGAGTATATGAATGTCTTAATCTAACAGGACGATCAAGCTCAGAGATTGCAGCTTCAGTTGGATATGGAAAGAATAAAACGCTGAATATTTTAACAAAACTGGAAGACAAAGGCTACATAAGCAAAACCGGAAGCGGTCGTGGAACGAAATATTTAAAAAATCATTAGAGAGACTGAACGCAGACACTAATGGTGACATCGGGTACAATCCTGGGTACAAGCGTGGACTACCTGTAAGGGGTACCGCTTGCGCCTTCCTGACTAATTCGAGTCCCATGTCGATGTCAGGACTCTGTCATAATCAGGGAGCCGATGAGGCTCCCTTTTTTCGTTGGTATTATTAGGTTTCAATTATTTAGTACAGGTAATTATATTGCATTTTGCTGATTGCTTTTACAGGGCATATTTCCATGCAGTTACCGCATCTGATACAGTGCGCCTGGTCAATTACTGCATGAAAAGAATGGTTAATGCTGATTGCATTTCTTGGGCAGACGTCGATACATGTGCCGCATCCTGAGCAATTGTCAGCAACATAATAACCCTCGGTTCCAATTGCAGCAGATCCAAGAGCAAATTCAGCATGCTCTATATTACCGTTGCCCATATTGAACCATTCACCGGTTCCTTCATAGATGTGAAAAACAGTAAGTGCCCGGCGCGATTCTTCTACCGGGTATATTTCATACATGTAAGGGTTCTTATCAAAGAGTTGAGGCAGCTGCGCAGGACCGATCTCTCTTGCGCAGCCCTTTAGCGAAACGGCGAGCGTGTTCATCGTGCCGTTACCCTTCATGAGTGTGATAGCGAGATGACCATCAGCTGTCAGTCTGTCATACAGACTTTTGCCTTTTGCTGTGAGAAAGAATAGCCCGGTTTCATCCCAGTCCATGATGTCTATTGCACAGGTAACAGGGTGACCGTCCTTATCGACAGTAGCCATAACAGATGTGTGAAGTTCTTCCGCTATAAGTCTTAGATAATCAGTTGTTTCCATTATACTTTCAATCCTCGTATTTCTACCAGTTTGTCTGCACTATGCCTTCTGTTCAGACGAACGAACCTGTCTGACACTACCATGGAGTACTGGCGACAGCGGCTTGTAAATGAGCATAGCCACTGCAGATATGATTATTCCTTTAAATATGTTGCCCGGCAACGCGTTGTAGAGGCATACATCGAACTTTGTTTTGATGAACGGCAGTATTTCACCAAACGCTGCGATGACCTGATCGATCGGCATGAACATTTCATACATAGGCAGCAGTACAAAGTAGTTGAGCAAAGCAGCCGCTACACCTATCGAGAGGCTTCCGGCTATGCATCCTTTGATTGCTCCTTTACGTGATTTCTGCTTCTGATATATCCAGCCGGCAGGTACAACATATGCACAACCCATCAGGAAATTAGCAAGCTCACCGATACCGCCTGTAGCCGAGGATAAAGCCTGCAGCAAATTCTTGATCAGTTCTACCAGCACTCCGGCAAATGGACCAATTGCAAAGGCTGCAAGTACGGCAGGCAGGTCAGAAAGGTCCATCATTGCAAATGGCGGAGACAATGGCATCGGTATCTCAATGAATGCCAGAATGAATGCGACTGCAGAAAGCATCGCGATTACTGCAAGATTATGAGTGGATAGTTTTTTCATAATATAAATCCTCCTTTGTTTCATGCATAAGCCGGTAACTCATGCAGATACCAGGGTGGAGGAGAGAATCAAACAGCCCTGACTAAATACTATAGTCAGGGCTTCACATCTATTGTATAGAATACAGATCTTCTCTCATCCGGACTATAACCGTTGGTACCGGAATCACACCGGTTCATGCTCTGCCGTCAGGCATGGAGCTCGCGGACTGTACCGCCAGTGAGGAATCGCACCTCGCCCTGAAGATATATTTCATTGTCAGAATTTTAGTACCGATTATACGATTGGTCAACAGAAATGAGTGAAATCTTCAATATCTCAAAATCAAATAGCAAGATGTGTGAACAATGAGCTTTTCATGGTGCGCGAACGCTTGAAATAACGTTTTTAAAGGCACAAGATTTCACAACACCATCCTCAATTCTGTGGAATAGATTGATAAACCATCCGATGATAAGGTTTATACATCAGAAAAGAAACCGGCAGAAGCCGGAAATACATAAGGCACAGAACAAGAGGAGGAGCATTATGTTAGATCATGTATTCAGCCCGATCACCATTAACGGAATGGAGATCAAGAACAGAATGGTAGTTACTCCGATGGTAACTGACTATTGCAATGAGGATGGTACTGCAACAGAGAAATGGCTCGCATATCATGAGGAAAAGGCAAAGGGCGGTTTTGGACTCATTATCACTGAGGACTATAACATCGCACCTAACGGACATGGATTCAAGGCAACAGCAGGATTCTGGAACGACGATCAGATCGCAAGCCACAGTGCTCTTCCGCCAAGAGTACATAAGCACGGAGCTAAGATCCTTGCTCAGATCTATCACTGCGGCAGACAGACCAACACAGGAGCTATCCCTGGACAGAAGGCAAGATCATCATCAAGGATCGCCTGCCCGTTCAGTGACATGATGCCTGAGCCATTCACAACAGAAGAGGTAAAGGAAGTTGTTCAGCAGTTCGGAGACGCTGCTCTCAGAGCTAAGAAGGCAGGCTTCGACGGCGTCCAGATCCATGCGGCACACGGTTACCTGATCACACAGTTCTTCTCGCCATATTCAAACAAGAGACTCGATGAGTACGGCGGGAACTTCTGGAACAGAACAAGATTCTGCAGAGAGATCATACAGACCATCCGTGAGAAGTGCGGCAAAGACTTCGTTATAGATATCAGACTGTCAGGCAGCGAATTTGTTGAAGGCGGACTCACTATCGAGGATACCAAGGTCATCGCAAGAATGGTGGAGGAAGCAGGCGTAGACATGATCCACGTTTCACTCGGTAACTACCTCACGTTCGACTGGAATATCCCGAGCGGATACCGTGAACACGCACTCATCGCTGAGCACGGCAGGGCAGTAAAGGAAGTAGTAAACGTTCCTGTAACAGTAGTAGGAAGGATCAATGATCCATGGCTGGCTGATACAGTGATCGCATCCGGACAGGCGGATCTTGTAGGAATGGGCCGTGCATCGCTCGTAGATCCATGGATGCCTAACAAGGCCAAGGAGGGCAGATTCGAAGATATCAGAAGATGCTTCGGCTGTGACGTAGGATGCATAGGAGTGCTGCTCACAGATAAGCCGATCACTTGCGTTTTGAACCCTGAACTCGGCCACGAGTATGAGGGCGGTGTCAAAGAAGCAGAAGTAAAGAAGAATGTAGTCATTGTAGGCGCAGGCCCTGGCGGACTTGAGGCAGCTATATATGCAGCTAAGAGAGGCCACAAGGTAACAGTATTCGAGAAGGAAGACCACAATGGCGGACAGTTCTACTTCGCATCTATCCCTCCGGGGAAGGGCGAGATCACAGACTTCCTTGTATGGCAGACAACTCAGTGCGCTAAGCTCGGTGTAGAGATCCGCTACAATACAGAAGCTACAGTGGAGGACATCCTTGCACTCGAGCCGGATCATGTAATTCTCGCAACAGGCGCTACCAACAAGAGACCTCCGATTCCTGGACTCAAGGATGACGCAAGAGTCGTGGATCCGGGTGATGTACTTACAGGCAAAGTAATGTACGGAAGCAAGATCGTGGTTATCGGCGGAGCTCTCGTAGGATCAGAGACATCGCACTTCCTCGCTCAGGAGCTGAGAGATGTAAGCGTAGTAGAGATGAGAGGATCGATTTCTGAAGACGCTGTATTCCCTGTAAAGTGCGACGTTAACGGCTACCTCGACAAGTGGGGTGTCAAGAAGTTCGTCAACACCGCAGTTAAAGAGATCACAGCGGAAGGTGTTGTGATAGAGGATGCTGAGGGCAACGTGAAGACACTTCCATGCGATCAGATCGTAGTCGCTGCAGGTCGTGATCCGTTCAAGCCGCTCGAAGCCCCTCTCAAGGAGGCAGGTGTAGAGTGCAGCGTTATCGGAGACGCTAACGGACACAAGGAAGCGGCTGATGCTATCAGAGAAGCATTCCTGCTCTGCAGAAATCTGTAAAAGGCAACAAACAGGGGTGTAAGAATATCGATCAGGTAGGGTATGAGAAAAAAGGGATGTATCAGTAAATGATGCATCCCTTTAAACTCAATATGATCGATCCGTTAAATCGACGGAGCCAGAATCTGGTTATAATAGTGTCTCATTTCTGCAGGAGTATTACCGGTATTCTTCTTGAATACAGAATAAAAGTACTGCAGGTTGTTATAACCGCAGTCAGCAGCAATTTTCTTGATGGAATCTGTACTGAATACAAGTCTCTCCTGGGCAGCGCCAAGCTTGCGGTTAAGGATGTACTGGTTGACGGTGCAGCCTACCTCATCCTTGAACTTGTGAGCAAGGTGGTACGTGCTGACGAAGAACTGCTTTGCCAGTGAGTCGAGGCTCATGACTTCGTACACATGATCATCAACGTAGTCAAGAACATCTGAGACCAGCTGGCTGTGAGAAGCCTGCTCAGAGACTTCAACAGCGTTCATGATCATCATATTGATAAGTGAAAGCTCATTTTCTATGGCTTGCTTTGTCAGGTCAGAAGATTTGATCGAATTATCCGAGCTGATCTCATACAGATATGCTGTCATTGATTTGAGATATTCATAGGCATTGCCTGTAGGCATGACCGGAGAGATACCTTCAGGGACGAGTGAATTTGGAGGCATCCCATCTGTGTGGATCCCGCTTATACCAAGACAGTATTGCTCAAACCCGTCTTCCGGAGAAGAGAATTCTGAGTGTAAAACTCCTGCGTTCTTTACTACGAGATCTCCCGGGACCAGCGTGTATCTGACACGGTCACATTCAAAATCCGCTTTACCTGCAACGACCAGAGATATCTCCAGCAGATTATCGTGATTGTGAAGTGAGAAGCTCCATGGCTTGTTGCCGGGTTCAGCGATGATGTGATAGAAAGTCTCTACCTTGAGCGTGTTATTATCATCCGTATATCTTCTGATAGGTGCTCTCATGAGTATCTCCGCATGCCTGATTGTAAACTGCTAAATATAATATAGCACTCGGGAAGATAATTGTTCAATCCATCTCCCTTTGAAAATATGGAGGTAAGTATAAATGGACTTCATGGACATTTCAAAAATGAGGATCACTACAAGGCAATTCGACAGCAAGAGGGTCGAAAAAGATAAGGTGGATAAGGTGCTGGAGGCGGGCAGATGGGCTCCGACGGCAATGGATGCACAGCCGCAGAGGATACTGGTGCTGGACAAGCCGGAGCAGCTGGATAAAGTCAGACAGTTCTGCACATTTGGGGTTAGAGAGGAATACCGCGAGATAGATGAGAACTGCATTCAAGGCGATGATGAACACAATGTGTTCTATTATGGTGCTCCGCTGGTGTTCCTTGTATGCTGGGATAAAACCGTGTGCTGGTCTCACCCGGAGAGTGGTGAGTCGAGTGGAAGTGTAGATGCTACTATCGTTACTACGCATATGATGCTGGAGGCGGCAAGCCTCGGGCTTGGAACAGTGTGGATCAGCTATTTTGATAAGGACAAAGCAAGAGACCTGCTTGGTATTCCTGAGAATTACGAGATACTTTGCATGCTGTATGCCGGATATGCGGCAAGAGACTTTAAGCCTAACAGGAAGCTTTCAGGCAGACGTTACCCGGTAAGTCATACCTGCTTCAATAACAGCTATGATGATCCCTATGTTAGCGATTATAAGGACGATTACCGCGATTCAAGATTAGAAGAATCAAAGTAAGATAAGAAGATTAATAAGGGTGCCCCGTTAGAACCATTGACATTACAACTGTGAAAATGCTATATTGTGTGCATGGTTAGAACTGTGGAGGTTACAACATGCAGATTTCAAGCAGATTCACAATAGCGCTTCATATTTTTGCCGCAATGGATGTATTCGGCAATGATTACAAGATCACAAGCGATTTCCTTGCCGGAAGCATACAGACCAATCCTGTGATAATAAGAAATATATTGGCTCAGCTCAGAAATGCCGGACTTGTAAATGTTCAGCGCGGATCCGGAGGCGCAGAGCTTGCTAAGACTCCGGAGGAGATAAGTTTCTATGATATCTACCGTGCGGTTGAATCCGTCGAGGATGGAAAACTGTTCAGATTCCACAGCAATCCTAATCCGGACTGTCCTGTAGGCCGGAATATCCACAGCCTGCTCGATGACATGCTCGAAGATATACAAAGCGCGATGGAGCAGGAGATGAAGAGATATACGGTAGCTGATCTTGACTATGGAATAGAGGCCCTGATCTAAGGTGGAAATGAATGCTGACAAGTATAGCTGAATACATTTCAACACATATGATGCAGATACTGGGGCAGATAGGGACACATATAGGTATCAGCCTGTTCGCGCTGCTTGTCGCAGCAGTAATAGGTATACCTTGCGGGTATCTGGCTTCAAAGTCTGAGAAAACAGAGCTTATAGTATCTGCGCCGTTTGAGATGCTCAGAGTTGTACCTTCACTGGCATTCCTGATACTTCTGATACCTGTAATGGGCACAGGACTGGCACCGACCATAGTGGCGCTTACAGTGCTTGCTGTGCCGCCGATACTGCTCAATACGATCGTAGGATTCCGGAGCGTTCCTGATTTCATGATCGAGTCAGCTGCGGGGATAGGTATGACAGAGAAGGAGATCCTGTGGAAGGTCAGGATACCATCAGCAATGCCGATGATTCTGGCAGGAGTCAGGACTTCACTTGTGGAGGTATTCGCGAGCACTACTCTTGCTGCCAAGATAGGAGCAGGAGGGCTGGGAGAAATCATTTTCACAGGCCTGGGTCTGAACAGAATGGATCTGCTGGTGCTCGGAGGAGTGCTGACTGCGATACTGTCACTCGCAGCAGGAGGAATATTCGATAGATTATCCAGAAGGATAATGAGATATAAGTACGTATAACAGGGGAGGAACAGAGAAATGATGAAATGTAAAAAACTTATCGCTCTTTTGATAGCTGCAATAATGGCAATGTCGCTTGCTGCCTGTGGAGGCAGCGGCTCATCATCAGGAGAAGAGAAGACTGTGATCGTGGGATCCAAGGATTTCACCGAGAATGAGATAGTAGCTGAGATATATGCGCTTGCTCTTGAAGATGCAGGGTTCACAGTAGAACGCAAAATGAATATTGCCGGCTCTGTCGTACACACGAGCATCACCAGCGGTGAGATCGACATCTACCCTGAATATACCGGAACCGGTCTCATAAGCATTCTTCAGATGGATGCTCTTACAGACCAGCAGGAAGTTTACGATACAGTAAAGGCTGCATACGATGAACAGTTCGGTATCACATGGCTCGACTACGCCGAGGCAAATGACGGACAGGGACTCTTCATTGCGAAGAGAGCCAGCGATGAGTATGGGATCACGACCATCTCCGACCTGCAGGCTAATGCCGACAAGCTGAGATTCGCATCTCAGGGAGAGTTCGATGAGAGAGATGACGGCATCCCGGGCCTGACTAAGGTATACGGTCCTTTCAACTGGAAATCATCCAAGATATATGATAACGGCCTTAAATGGGAGGTTGTTGACAGTGATGAAGCAGATGTTGCCCCGGCATATACGACAGAAGCTAGACTTACCGAGACAGACAAATTCGTGCTGCTCGAGGATGACAAGCATATGTGGCCGCCGTACAATCTGGCACCGATCGTAAGAAACGAAGTGCTTGAGCAGTATCCTGAGATCGCGGAAGCACTCAATGCTGTATCTGCGACGCTCGATACTGAGACTGTTACGAAGCTCAATGCGAAAGTGGATATTGACGGTGAAGAATATGAAGACGTTGCTCTCGAATACTGGGAGAGCATCAAATAACAGAGGACGAACCATATGTCTGTGATCATTTACGACAACGTATGTAAGAAGTTCGAAGGCAGCAAAGGCCTCGCGGTAGATCATGTGAGCGCTGAGATCGGGGAGGGTGAGTTCATCACCATCCTCGGTTCTTCGGGTTGCGGCAAGACTACACTCCTCAAGCTCACCAACAGGCTTTATGAAGCTGACAGCGGCAAGGTGTTCGTAAAAGGGCAGGAGATATCCGGGATCGACCCGGTGAAACTGCGCCGCAGCATGGGATACGTTATACAGCAGGTCGGACTCTTCTCGCACATGACGATCCGGGATAATATAACAGCTATTCCTGCGCTCATGAAGTGGGACAAGGCCCGCATGAATGATAGAGCAGACGAACTGCTTAAGCTTGTAGGACTTGAACCTGAAGAATTCCGCGACCGGTATCCTCACCAGCTGTCAGGAGGACAGCAGCAGAGAGTAGGACTGGCCCGTGCACTTGTACTGGACCCTGACATCCTGCTGATGGATGAGCCATTCGGAGCGATAGACGCTATCACAAGGCTCAGTCTGCAGAATGAGCTTTCAAGACTGCACCGGGAACTTGGCAAGACGGTCCTTTTCGTAACGCATGATATCAATGAAGCTTTCAAGCTGGGAGACCGTGTCATGGTTATGAATGAGGGCAGGCTGCTTCAGTTCGATGAGCCTCATGAAATAGTGCGCCATCCTGCAGATGAATTTGTCAGAACACTTATAGAGTCAACCAGAAGCCAGGAGACCTTCTGGACAGAGAACGAAGAATGATCGAATACCTGAAAAAACATCCTGACAAAGTAATAGGGCCTCTGCTTCAGCACATAGAACTGGTGCTGATCACTCTTGCTATATCTGTTGTGATAGCATCAGTACTGACCGTCATTGCCATGCGCTCAAAAAGAGTGTCAAGAGTGATGAACGATGTGCTTGGAGTGCTGTACTCAGTGCCTTCACTTGCGTTGTTCGCTTTGCTCATTCCGGTCACCGGGCTTGGGAGGACTTCAGCGATAATCGTGCTGACTCTTTACAATCAATATCTGCTGCTGAGGAATTTCACTACAGGCCTCAGAGAGGCAGATCCGGTTGCATGTGAAGCTGCAAAGGGCATCGGCATGACTGACATGCAGATACTGTATAAGATAAGGCTGCCTCTCGCCCGAAAGGCGATATTTGCAGGAATACGTCTTGCTGTAGTTTCAAC
>JAZQHU010000052.1:0-97607 GCA_045540775.1 Anaerovoracaceae bacterium
AGGGGACTACAGAGGTAACTGACATGACAGCAAAAGAAATTTTTCTCGAACTTCTTAAGCCTGACGGCAGACCTGAGAGACAGCTGGTGCAGTACGAAGCACTGGAAATGGTAGTAATGCATCCTATCGGGTCATATATCCGTCCGGGATTCAGACCCGGAGCAACGATCACCGATCTGTGGGGCACCAGGATAGACTGGCCTATTGATGCGCCTGGCTCGATGCCTAACGTAACACAGGAGAACAAGGTCATCAAAGACATCACGCACTGGCGCGATTATGTTCATGCGCCGGATATCGTTGCCAACTGCAGCGATGATGCAGAATGGGAGCCAATCCGCACACAGGCAAGGCAAAACGCCGGTGACAGAAAGCTTGTGGCAGGATTTATTCCTGCGGGCATTTTTGAGCAGTGCCACAATCTGATGCCTTTCCAGGAAGTTCTTACCAATCTGTACGATCATCCGCAGGAAATGCATGAGCTGATCGCGTATATCAACGAGTACAGGATGAACTATGTCAAAATCATGATCGACAGGCTTCAGCCTGATGCCATTTTCGCTCATGATGACTGGGGAACCAAGGATGCCCTCTTCATGAAGCCTGACATGTGGCGCGAATTCTTCAAGGAGCCGTACAGGGAGTTCTACGAGTACATCCGCTCGCGCGGTGTCATAACCATCCACCACGCCGATTCCTACCTCGTGCCTATAGTCGAGGACATGGCCGAGATCGGCATCCAGGTATGGCAGGGAACCCTTCCGGAGAACGACATCCCTGCGCTCCAGGAACGTCTGCAGGGCAAAATGGTTCTGATGGGCGGCATCGGAGCTTCCATCGACCGTGCTGATGCCGGGGAGGAAGAAGTCCGCACATATGTAAGAGAAGCGCTTGAAACTTACTGTCCGGGAGGCCACTTTATCCCGTGCATCACCTACGGACTTGCCGGAGCAGTATTCAGACATATAGATCCGTGGATAGACGATGAGATCGCAAAATACAACAGTGAATACCATCTGCCGCGGTACATAGCAAGAAAGGACTCTGAGAGAAGGAATCCTGTTATCCTGTCAAAAGGTTCCGCATCCGCTGAAGTGACTGCTCCATCTGATACAGCCCAGGCAGCCGGAACTGCAAAACCTGCTTCTGACATACACCCTCTTCTCGAAGAGGTATCCGAAAACCTTCAGGACGGTTCGGTCGACCTGACAGTTGAGTCAGTCAGGGCGGCACTCGCCGCAGGTCTGGACGCCGCAGACATCCTGAATGAAGGTCTTGTAAGAGGAATGAATGAGCTTGGAGAAGACTTCTCAATGGGCGAAGTATTCGTACCTGAGATGCTCCGTGCAGCAGCATGCATGTCAGCAGCCACAGAGGTACTTAAGCCTCTTCTTGCAGCCGGCAATACAGGCGGCCCTTCAGGCAAAGTCGTCCTCGGCACAGTCAGGGGCGACCTCCACGACATTGGCAAGAACCTCGTCAAGATAATGATGGAAGGCGCAGGCCTTGATGTCATCGACCTCGGATGCGACATCCCTGCTGAAGACTTCGTTCAGGCAGCGATTGATAATGACTGCAGGATAATCGCCTGCTCCACCCTCCTCACCACATGCATGGATGAGATAAGGACTGTAGTGCAGCTGGCCAGGGAACGCGGCATACGCGACAAGGTGAAGATCCTTATCGGCGGCGCACCTGTATCGCCAGAGTTCTGCGAAAGCGCCGGAGCCGACCTCTATACGCCTGACGCAGCCGCAGCAGCACGCGCCGCAGTGCAGATGCTTGCAGACTAGCCATTTTACTGAACAAAATACACCAGCGAAAAAAGAACGGGCTCAAAGCCCGTTCTTCTTATTGATAATGACTTTACCGAAGGGGCCCAGCCCCCGTAGGTAACTACTTGTTTGCTGCCTCCATCTGTGCAGCTACCTCAGCAGCGAAGTCCTCTTCCTTCTTCTCGATTCCCTCGCCTACCTCGAATCTTACGACCTTAGCCAGCTTCATGCTGCTGTCAACAGTCTTAAGATACTGAGCAACAGTCTGCTTTCCGTCCTCTGCTCTTACGTAAACCTGATCAAGCAGGCAGATCTCCTTGAGCTGCTTGGAGATACGTCCGTCAACGAGACCCTTGAAGATCTTGTTCTCGGAGATTTCCATCTTAGCAGCGATAGCGAGACCGGCAAGTCTTGTCTTTGCTTCCTCTGAGAGGAAGTTTGGCAGATAGTTGAAGTTGAAGCTCTTGTCAGCTCTCTTCTCAGCCAGAATGTCAAGGTCAGCCTGATCCCAGATGTCAGCAACCTTGTCAAGAAGGCTGTTCAGGATTGGCTTTGGCAGTGAGAACGGATCGTTCAGAGCGCTCTCAAGAGTGATCTTTCCGAGGTTAGCAAGCTCAGCCTCAGAGATCTCGTCTCTGCTTACATACTGAGGGTTCATTGCAGCTACCTGCATTGCAACGTTCTTCAGTGCCTCTCTGTTAGCTTCAGTGTCATTTCCTTCAGCAGCTACGATAACGCCGATGTTTCCGCCGCCGTGGATATATGAAGCCATAACATTTCCGGCAACCTTCTCGATTCTTCTGACGTTCATGTTCTCGCCGATCTTAGCGATGAGTGCTGTCAGTGCTTCGCCGATTGTCTGGTTGTCATCGAAAGCCATAGCCTTGAAAGCTTCGATATCATTGCTCTCTGCGTTGAGTGCCAGCTGAGCCAGCTTCTCTACGAATCCGATGAACTCGTCATTCTTGGCAACGAAGTCTGTCTCGGAGTTAACTTCTACGATAGCAGCTGCCTTCTTGTCTGCTGAGAAAGCAGTTCTTACAAGACCCATAGCAGCGATTCTGCCGGCCTTCTTAGCAGCCTTGGAGAGTCCCTTTTCTCTCAGGATCTCTACAGCTCTGTCCATATCTCCATCAGCCTCAACAAGAGCCTTCTTGCAGTCCATCATTCCTGCAGCGGTCATGTCACGAAGCTCTTTTACCATCTTTGCAGTTACAGCCATATTTTCCTCCTTGTATGACTATATCGATGCCCCTTTAATGCAAAGAGGCACCGATTTCATATAATCCAACTATTCCTCGTCTGCAGCTTCCTCTGCCTCTGCCTCAGCCTCAGCCGGTGCAGCCTCTGCAGCGTCTGCAAAGCTCTCGCCCTGCTTAGCCTCGATGATAGCGTCAGCCATTGTGCTTGTGATCAGCTTTACGGCTCTGATAGCATCATCGTTAGCCGGGATAACGTAATCAACGTCATCAGGGTCGCAGTTTGTATCAACGATACCTACTACAGGGATACCGAGGATCTTAGCTTCCTTGACAGCGATTCTTTCCTTCTTAGGGTCAACTACGAAGATTGCGCCAGGCATTCCCTTCATGTCCTTGATTCCGCCGAGGTACTTCTCGAGCTTGTCAGCCTCAGCAACCATCTTCAGTGCTTCCTTCTTAGCATACTTGTTGATAGTGCCGTCTTCCTGCATTGCTCTGATCTCAGCGAGTCTCTCGATTCTCTTGCTGATTGTCTTGTGGTTAGTGAGCATTCCGCCGAGCCATCTCTCGTTTACGAAATACATTCCGCATCTCTCAGCTTCATCTCTGATTGCAGCCTGAGCCTGCTTCTTGGTTCCTACGAAGAGAACCGGCTTGCCGCTTGCTCCAACCTGTCTCATGAAATCATAAGCATCGTCGATCAGACCGAGTGTCTGCTGAAGGTCGATGATATAGATTCCGTTTCTCTCTGTGAAGATATAAGGAGCCATCTTAGGGTTCCATCTTCTTGTCTGATGTCCGAAATGGACGCCTGCTTCGAGCAGCTGTTTCATTGTTACTACTGACATTTTATAACCTCCGGTTAAACTTACTTCCACCGTGACTTACTGCCTTCAACCCCGCTGTTTGCAAGGGCACCGCGGCTGTTCACAGTGTGACAAATATTAAACTGTGCGCAAAGGCACTCGTATATTATACATATGCGAGTGCCCCATTTCAAGTACTATTTCTATTCAGTTTTTTCAGGTCGGAGCCCTGTTCTTTTCAGGGCAAAATCCCGTTTATTTTCAGTGCAAAATTCTCTTCTTTTCAGTCCGGGATCCTATTTTGCAAGCAGTTCGTCAAGTGTCTGTCTGTACTTCATCACATTGGCACCGACGACCGGATCACCTATCAGATTTCCGTTGCTGTCAACGAAGTATGTTGTCGGTGTGCCCGGTGCAGAAAGCTGATCATTGAATCCATCCCACGCCTTAAGGTTCAAGTATGTCACACCTGTATCCTTGATGATATCCCTGGCATCTGCGAGCTTGGAATCGTCCGACTCAGTTACATCCACAACCAGTCCTACGACGGCTGCTCCCTTATCTGCGTATTCCTTGCTCATCTGCTGCAGCTCCGGCATCTCTCCGACGCACGGGCCGCAGTATGTGCCCCAGATGTTTATCATGGTTACCTTGTTCTTAGCAAACAGGTCCTTCGAATCAACAGCATTTCCATCAAGGTCAGTCGTCTTGAAAGAGATGCCGCTTCCTTCATCTCCGCCTCTCCAGATCTGCGGCTCATAGAACTTCATATTCTTGACGATCTCATCCGTTGCATCGTAGAAGGCATCATACTCTGCCTGATAGTCTTCAGGGACACCTTCTGTTTTGTCGTTCATATACATATACCAGGTGTAGTCGCCTTCCTTGTGGATCTCCTTCAGGCTGTCCAGAAAGGCCACCTCCTCCGCAGCCAGTTCCGATCCGGTCTCTTCTTTATACTGCTCTATGTAAGCTGCCTTGGTCGCCTCAAGATCTCTTCCTTCACCGGAGCATATGATCATAAAACTGAATCCTGTGTGGACCTTATCCGCATCATCATTCGTAAGCTTTTCCCGCTCCTCTTCTGTGAAGTTCCAGTAGACCGGCCAGCCCATCGAGAGATGCCCGTTATATTTGACCTCTCCCATATCGTTTGCGACAATGCTGCCCTTGGTTAACTCCACTCCTTCAGGCAGGTCAAAGCCGAATCCCGTCTGAGGGAAATCATACTTGCAGCCGCTTCCGGCACTCTGTGCGGACTGATCACCGGATCCCGATGACCCGCTTCCGCCGCCGCAGCCTGTCATTGCAAATATCATGCTCATTGCCAGCAGTAATGCCAGAACAGTTTTCTTCTTCATATATATTGTCCTCTCTCTACACATTTATCATCCGGACATTCTATCCTTATGCCCTAGGCCTCTTCAGCAGGCCTGACTTCCTGCTCCGGCAACTGTACCGGCCCCGGTCCTATATTCATCGACAATGCATGCATCGGACACGCATGTATGCACTCGCGGCACCTTATGCACTCATTGCTGTTAGGCGTCTTGTGCGGATCGACATTCATTTTGCATGTCTTTGCGCAGATACCGCAGTCCACGCATTTCTCCTTATCCACGCGCATGCGGATCAGGCTCACCTTCTGGAAGAGCCCGTAAAATGCTCCCAGAGGGCAGATGTATTTACAGAACGGTCTGTAGATGAATATCGATGCTGCGATGCACAGGATCAGCAGCAGGAACTTCCATCTGAACAGCCATCCCAGAGCCCCTCTCATCATGCTGTTGAGAAGCACCAGAGGTATCCCGCCTTCCAGTGTCCCCACCGGGCAGATGTATTTGCAGAAGAACGGCTCTCCCACACCATACTGGCTCCTGTAGAAGAACGGCAGCAGAAATACCATGATGAAGAGCATCACGTATTTCAGGTAACGCAGAGGCCTGTCGATCTTCTCCGGCACTGTCAGTTTAGGTGTCGAGATCTTGTACAGGAGCTCCTGTATAAGGCCGAAGAGACAGAGCCATGCGCATATGAATCTTCCGATGAAGAGCCCGATGATGGCAAGATAGCCGATCACATAGGCTCCGATGCCTCTGTGTCTGTTGTCAAAGATGGCCTGCAGCGATCCAATAGGGCACGAACCCAGAGCTCCCGGACAGGAGTAACAGTTCATTCCCGGAACGCAGACCTGCTTGAGTTTGCCCTGATATATGACAGGATCACCCGGAAGGAATCCTTTGATGTACGCGTTGGAAAGGATCCCCCAGCCTGCCTGGACAGCCTTGCGCAGCCCGGCGGCTTTTTTTGCTTTTGCTTTCTGTTCGTTCTTATCCAAGGCCTATACACTCCATGCATATATTGATGGCTTTGGCCAGCACCACTGCGACCTCACCGCGATAGATGCCGAACGCGCACAGCGCTATCGCCAGCGGGATAAGTGTGATAGTTACCTTAAGAGGCACTTCCCGTTTCATCTCACTCTCACCTCTCTGATTCCGTATTCTCTGAATCTGAAAACTCCTTAGCTTAGCTGAACTTTTCGGTTTCTCCTGCAAGAGCGCACGCCACGTTAGAGTTGCCCCAGCCAACGCCGAAACAAGCACCGCCGCCCGTCATGCCGATTCCGCCTCCGAATCCGAAACCGATAGAAGCGCATTCTATATAGCCTGCGCCTGCCCCGTTAACCTTCATCTTACCGCCGGCTACCTGCTCAAGTTCGTCATCAGAAAGTTCAGCTTCTGAACTGTTGAGAGATTTCATAAACGAACTGAATTCTTCATAGCTTGCGGAAAGTCCGTGCTCTTTTCCAAGCGGAAGCAGCACGTTTTCAAAAACAGATTTTTCGTCCTTTTCTCCATTGTAATTCTCGGCTGCTTTTCTGAGCTTCTCCTGGAATCCGGCATCCGTATTCAGGAGCTGCGCAAATCTGATAAGATCTGCTTTTGCCATGTTAAGTCCCTACCTTTCTAAATATCCAGATGTGAGGCGCAGCCGTCATGCAGCTCCTCGAGTAATATCATTATATCAAATACTCCACTGTGCGGAGTAGCTGAAACTTTTTCATCAAATATTTCCAGTATCGAATGTATCTCTGATGCAAGCCTGTCCATGTCAGCACCTTCCGGAGTATAGTTCTCCAGCCTGCCGCCTGTATATCTTCCGCCCGTGATACCGAGGAAGAGTTCTTCAAGCTCAGGGCTGTACTCTCCGGCAGCTCCATAGATGCCCACTGCATCAGCAACCAGCTCGTCCCATATCTCATCGATCTTGTCCGGGTACAGGTTCCTGCAGACAAAATGTGTCAGCTCATGGTACTTCCTTATCTCTCCGGACATCTCCGTCCACTCGTCTTCGCTGACTGCACTGTGCCCGCCCGCGGTCATGCACTCACTCACCTGAGCCGCCGTGACATTGCTGTACGGTCCGCGCGACAGGACGATGAGAAGGTCCTGATAGTTGGCCTTCACCGCTGTAAAGCGCCTGAATTCCGCGCTCCAGTCAGGGAATGTCACACCTGCCGCCTGCTGCTCTTCGAAGAATGCTGCCTTGTGCGCATTGATCTTAGGCCAGTTGAAAGCGACTATAGTCGAAGCACCCATTGTCGGAGGTATGATGTCGCGGGGTCCGCTCTTCGCGGCCATCATGCATCTTACGAATACTTCAAAGTCATGTCTGTTATGCAAAGTGATCACCTGCGCTGTCCCCGCAGGAGTCTCTATGCTCTCAGCGCTGTCTCTTTCATCCATCACAAAATGGGAAAGGCTGCATTTCTCAGGTCTCTTTCCCTGAAGCACACATGACTTGTATTCCCCGATATCCGCCTTATCCGGATCGAGATACAGCTGCGGGTATGTCTCCGCGAGCCGTTCTATTACTGTTGAATGATTCGTTTTCATTCTGAATGCCTTGTTCTTACTGCTATCTATTATCTAATGTGCAGATTATCAAATAGTCCCTGCCATATGGCAGGGACTATAAGGTAACATATTCTGTTTACCTCGGGACCATGCTAAGAATATCATCGCCAAGGAGCTCCAGGTCACCCGTATAGACTCCGCCGGCAACGTTCTCGAGTTCATCCTCTGTGAGCTCTCCCGGCTGTGATCTCAGTTTCTCTTTCAGTGCCTGCTGATGTTCCCTGTTGCTGAACATGCTTGTTCTCAGCATTTCATCCAGTCTGTCTTCTTTCATAATAAATTCTCTTTCCTTGCCCGGTTTCCTCAAGCCGGTTCTTATTATGCGGCACCTGCCGCATTGCCATTTCGGTTTTATATTACTTATACAACAGCCGGATCAGAATGGAGACACTCCCCCGGCTGTATTTGCACTTTTCATTCAAGGATTTCCCGGCATTTTGCCAGAAGCCTCTGATATCTCTTGTTGACAGTCTTGACAGGCAGCCCCATGAGTTCTGCTATCTCCCCGTCCTTCATGCCCATCGCATAGCGGAAGTTGAGAAATTCCCTCTCGCCTGCGCTGAGTCTTGAATATAGGTTGAGGACTGTCTCATTGGTCTCCGCTGTGAGATCAACGCTCTCTGCGCTGTCCGGAGCATCGTAGTAATCAGGCAGTTCCGCTCTCTTTCTGTAAGCAGCGGATCTCACCAGATTGACCGCCTTGTTATGCGCGATGCGCGTGATCCAGGTGGCAAAAGAAGCTTTCGCAGGGTCGTACGTACCATACGCAGCGAAGGCAGTGATGAAGGTCTCTGAGACAATGTCCTCTGCATCCTCTCTGTTCATGAGGATGGTATAGGCGTACTTGTATACACGGTCATAGTATTCTTCATACATCTGGCCGAAATCCACCCGGGCATCATTCTTTTCAGTATTCATTACCTTCTGCATTTTCTTAACCCCGGCTGTAGTTATGCCATCTGTCTCTTGGCCAGTTCATAGAACAGCCCCTTCTTCTCCATGAGCTGCTCATATGTTCCCTGCTCTACTATGGCGCCCTTGTCCATTACTATTATCCTGTCGCAGTTCTGAACTGTCGACAGTCTGTGGGCAATGACCACCTTGGTTGCATCCAGCTTCTCCAGCGTATCCACTATCTGGCGCTGTGTCACGTTATCGAGCGCACTCGTAGCTTCATCGAGGAAAACGACCTTAGGCTTGCCGACTATCGCTCTTGCGATGAGTATGCGCTGGGCCTGTCCGCCGGATATGGTGCCTGCTCCCTCTGCGATAACTGTGTGAAGGCCCATCGGCATGTTCTTTATGTCTTCTTCAAGACCGACTTCTCTTATGGTCTCCTCGACACGCTTCATCTTTACTCCCGGCGCAGCGATCGTGATGTTCTCATATATGCTGCCGGTGATGAGTCCGCCGTTCTGAAGAACTACTCCGAACTTCTTGCGGAGCTCTCTCTTGTCGAGATCGTTTATGTCGTGGTTGTCATAATAGATACCGCCGGACTGAGGCTTCTCGAACCCGAGCATGAGCTTGAGAAGTGTGGACTTTCCGCATCCGGACGCTCCGACTATACCGATATACTCACCTGCCTTGATGCTGAGGCTCAGTCCGCTCAGTATAGGCGGCTCGTTTTCTTCATATCTGAAAGTGACATTGTTTATTTCTATCTCGCCTGCGATATCTCCCGGCAGGTCAGCGTCCTGGCTGATTTCCGGCAGTGTCTCGAGTATAGGTCTGGCATGCTCATACACAGGCTTGACATTGTTTATGGTCAGGAAGTTCTGGACTATCGTCAGGAATGCTCCTGAGAGCGCTCCGAACGCAGCCGTGAATCCACTGAACTGACCTACTGTGAGCCCGATGCTGTTGTGTATCATGAGATAGTAGAACACCATCGAGAAAGCGATCGGGGCTGCCCCCGCCACCACGCTGACCGCATTGGCGAATCCCGCAATGGTATTGCCTATCCTGCGTGACTCTACTGACTTCTCCATGTATCTCTGCAGAGCTCTGTCCTCGGCAAAGGCCATGCGGAGCTTGCCCACATCATACAGCAGCTGGAATACTACCGACTGGGCTGCGAGGTCTACTTCATGCCTGCTGCTTTCATGCTTGAGCTGCATCATGCCCATTATGAATATGAATACAGATACGGCAAACAGCATAACAAGAGCCCATGCGGACATGCGTACCGAGTATTTGAACATCCTCCACAGATACAGAAGGGAGAATAACGCCGACAGGAACGAAGTGACCGCGCTCTGGGCAAGCACTGTATAGATGGTGGTTATACCCATCGCTCTCTGTCCTATGTCCGCAGCATCGTACTTTCTGAAGAAGCTCTCAGGCAGATTGAACAGCCTGTCAAATGTCGCCGACTGAACTGCGTATTCCATCGTGTTCATCGATCTGAATGACGCAAGATTCTTGACGATGGTGAATGATACGTTGCCGAGAGCACATGCGAGGATGACAGCTCCGAGCTGGACGAGTCCGGCCGCATTGCCCATAGGGATGAACTTGTCATAGGCCTGCTCGTTCATGTACGGGAGCAGCAGCCCTATGAGTGTACCTATGAGTGTCATGATCAGCAGTCTTGCGACATCCGCCTTTCTGACCTTCTGCATTCCGAATGCGAACAGATCCCTTTTGTTCAGCTCCTTCTCAGGGAACGGACGGTAGAACATCCACCCACCCGGGGATAAAGTCCCGGCAACATCGTCCGTCAGGATCTCTGTCGTTCCCTCTGAAGGGTCATATATGTAATAGCTGTGTGAATTGCGGGGTATGCAGGCTACCGGATGCTTGCCTTCTGCAAAAGCCAGAACAGCTCCGGTATCCTTGCGGTGCCAGCCCGGCTCCAGCACGATCTCTCTTATTACAAAATGAGAAAGTCTTGCAATGTCCGAGATGTTGAAGTTACGCCCGCTCGTCTCGGTGATGCGGTCAACAGACGCCATCTCTATCTTCTCGCTGCGGCATATGTATGCTGCCGCATCATAGAGCTGATTGCCCGTCTCGGTGAATACACCTGTGACTCCGCGTCTTCTGCGCGGGCTGAAAAGATCATAGATGAGCCTGAGAGACCTGTCTCTCGTCCTCTCCTGATCCATCTGTGCAGCGTATATGTAGCCCTGCTCCTTGACATTCGTCAGCTCGTACTTCTCGACTACCATCTCCTCGTACGAGGTGAACTCATTCAGCTTAATACCGACGGTTTCGGCGAATCTCGTCTGCATCGGCCCGGTGACTCCGCCGCTGACTGCTTCCACAGTAGCAGTGTCCATGGCCACCAGACCCATTATCCACTCACCGAGAGCCTCGGACTTATAGTGGAATCCCGGAATATAGCTGCCCGGAGCAAACTCGCCCAGCAGCATCCTGCGGCCCTTTTTGCCGTCCCTTACAGGCAGCAGAAAAACCAGCACCTGCCCGTCTGTGACTCTGTAAGCAGTGCCGCCGTCTTCCGTATAATGTACGTAGCCGCCTTTAAGATGGATCTGTTCCAAGTGATGTCTCTCCTACATATTGCTGATAAGTCTCTGATAGTGTCCCGGTACCTTGGCGAGCTCTTCATGGCTGCCCCTCTGCACTATCTTTCCCTGTTCCATGACGATGATCTCGTCACAGTCTCTGATGGCTGACAGTCTGTGCGCTACTATGATGCACGTGCAGCCTCTTCTCTTTATATTGTCGATTATCTGTTTCTCAACTATCGGGTCAAGAGCACTGGTCGCCTCATCCATGATGAGGATGCTCGGATTGCATACGAGCGCTCTTGCTATCTCAAGCCTCTGTCTCTGTCCTCCCGACAGGTTGCTGCCGCCCTCAGACAGCTCGTAGCTGTAGGCTCCCGGCTTGGTCGTGATGAAGTCGTGGATGCACGCATCCTTGGCAGCCTTGACCATGTCTTCCTTGCTTATGTACTTGTCCCACAGGGTCATGTTGTCCTTGATGGAACCCGAGAACAGTGTGATGGTCTGGCTGACCGTCGAAATGCTCGATGAGAGTATCTCCGGCGGGATCTGTGATACAGGCACACCGTCCATCCTTATCTCTCCTGTCCACGGAACGTATAGCCCCGAGCACAGCTTGGACACTGTTGACTTTCCGCTTCCGGATGCTCCGACGAAAGCTATCGACTGACCAGGCTCCAGATGGAAGCTGAAGTCCGAAACGATAGGATCCTTGAGGATGTCGTATCCGAATGACAGGTTGTCGAGCTCGACTTCACCCTGAAGCTTTTCCGAGAGGTCGGTGTACTCTGTTACCGAGTATCTGCTGTCCTGCTCGTACTTCATTATGTCGTTGACCCTGGCCATGTCTGCCCTGGTCGTCTCTATCTTCTGGATGAATGCCGCAACTGCAGTTACCGGCTGTGTGAACGAAGCCTGCAGCGATGTGTAGGCAATAAGTGAACCGGCTGTCATGCTGCCTCTGATGACGAGAACACCGCCCGCTATCAGTACTAAGACATTGATGAGATTGTTCGTGACCTCCGGTATGGCGTTCAGCATCTCCTGGCGCATACCCATGTTCTGCTCGGTGTTGATGCTCTTGGCATAGTTGCCCTGAAGCCTGCTGATGAACTCATTCTCGGTACCTGATGCCTTGAGTGTGCTCGTTATGCGAAGTCCGCTGAACAGCACGCCGATGAGCTTACTCTGATCCTGCTGAGCCTTCATCGACATGTTCGACAGGTACTCAGAGCTCTTCTTCATGGCGATCATGTTGGCCGCTGTTATAACTACGATCAGCATCGTCAGAAGCGGGCTGTAGATCAGCAGTATGATGAGATACAGCGGAGCTACTATCGCATTCAGCATCACATCCGCGAGGTCAGTTGTCAGGAACGTCGTGACCTTCTCATTGTTCTGTATCCTGTTGGAGAGGTCACCTGTGTACCTCTGGTCGAAGAATGACACCGGCAGCCTCAGCATGTGCCAGAGCAGCCTGTATCCCGACAGCATCGCCATCTTGTTCTGCAGCCTGTGCATCAGTCTGCCCCTGTAGTAGGTGAGCGCCGCCTTGAACACCATGGTCCCCAGCATCGCGAACAGAAGCGCAGTTACCCAGTCGTCATTGCCTCCGAGGAGGATGTCGTCAATGAACACCTTGGAGAATACCGGCACAACGATACCCGGTATCATGAGGAAGAACCCGAGACACACAAGAGCGTTGACCGCGCCGAACTGGCCTCTCAGTCTCTGCAGCACGAAAGTGCGCATCGTCTCGCTTTCATGGCTCTTCTCAAATGCGTCTGTAGGGGCAAAAGTCAGGACTACACCCGTAAAGCAGTCGTCGATGTCCTCAACTGTCAGCTTGCGCCTTCCCTGCGCCGGATCGTTGATGTAGCATGCGTCGCCCTTGCGGCCTTCCCATACTACGAAGTGATTGAAATTCCAGTGTATGATACAAGGAACGGGCAGCTCAAACAGGCCGTCAAGGTCCTTTCTGTATCCGTGGACCTCGAGGCCGAATTTCTTGCCTGCCCGCATTATATTCTTCATATTGCAGCCGTCTCTCGAAACACCCGTCTCTATACGGAGCTTCTCAAGCGGCAGACTTTTGCCAAAATACCCCAGCACCATCGCAAGTGAGGCCGCTCCGCATTCGGTGGCCTCCATCTGGTATACTGTTGGGGTTTTGACGTAAGATTTGCTCATTAAGTAATATCCTTAGTGTTAGTTATCGGCAGCTGATGCCAGACGATCTGTGTTTCTGCCCTCAGATGATTTTTCCTAATTGGCGCCATTCTGGGCATTCTGCTGCAGCTGCTCCTGTGAGTGGTCAACAGAAAGCTTCTCCTTGATGTACGGGATCAGCATGGTTATAGGCGCCTTCTCCTCAGTGACTATATCCGCATTGATAACTGTACCTTCTTCAAGAGTAACATCTGCGCCCTTCTTGCTCGACCACTTGTATCCGCTGGCCGTGCTGCTGTCCTCTGTAAGTCTGCAGTTGACTCTTACTACCGGTCCGCTCTGCTGGAATACCTGAACGAGAGTCGGGTCTCCCAGCTGGTTCTGCATGTCTTCAGCCGAGACTACAGTGCTTGATACCTTTACGACCTCACCTTCCATGTGGCCGTATTCCTGCTTGTTGACCGTCGACGGATATACGACGATCTTCATGCCGGCCTTGATCTTCTTGCCATCGGATACAGGTACATAGCATGTGACACCGGTATCGTCAGCTCCTGTCGAAGTGATCTTGCAGATCGTTGTGCCCTGACCGACAGCGTTGCCTTCGACAATGTTGAGTCCGCTGACCTTTCCGTTGACTCTTGATGTAAGAGTCATTGCATCTACTGCGCGGCTCTGCTTGTCTATCTCCTGATTGAGCTGATCGAGAATGCTGCCCTTGGCTGCTACGAACTGCTCTTCGAGAGCGGACATCTGATCATTTTTGCCAGCCCTGTCTCCGGTCACCTTCGCCTCCATCTGCGAAACGGTATCCTGAAGCTGCTTCTGAGCAGCTTTCTCATTGTTATAGACTGACAGAGCTGTGTTGTATTTCGTCTGGGCATTGCCTACTTCAAGCTCTTTCTTCTTGGCAGCCGCCTCTTTATCATCCATATTCTTCAGAGCAGAATCATATTTCTTCTTATAGCTCCGGAATCCTTCAAGGATCTTTTCGAGTTTTTCTTTCTCTGCCTTCTGCTCCGGCACAGTTTCGTCCTGCATATTGATAAGTGTCTGCAGATTAAACTCTATCTTGTCCACATCGGTGAGATCTATCCCCGTAGGAGCGACATGATTCTGAATATAGTTGGTCAATGTCGTTTCTTCCTTGGCGAATTCTTCCTGTGCCTTCTTAAAACTCTTGCTCAGTGAAACCAGCTCGTTCTGTCTCTTCTTCATTGTACTCTCGGCAGAGTTCATGGTGCTCTTAGCGGAGCTTGTCGTCCCTCTCTGCCTGGACAGCGCCCGGTACCTTTCCCTCAGTGCTGCCTGGTCTGCCGAAAGTGCGCTTCCGGACAGCTCAGACTGCGCCTTGATGTCCAGAAGCGGCTTGGTATCTGCAGTAGCAGGATCCCCATACGAGTAGAATGTGACCACTTCCACGTCATCCCTTCGCGCGATCAGCCTGTCGAGTTCAGTCTGATACATTTCATCATCCAGCTTTGCTATCTTCTCGCCGGCAGTGACCGTGTCTCCTTCCGCAACGAATACTTCCTGAACTATTCCGTCAGCCTCAGCAACTACGGTGTGCATGCCGTCTTTTCCCATGTAAATACCGTTCGCGTTTACATTTACCGGAAGCCTTCCGAATATAGACCATATAAGCGCAACTGCTATGATAAGTCCCCCGCCTATCGCAGCTATCCAGAATGAAGGCGAAATAATGGTTATCGCCTTATCCAGCTGCTCAGGAGATGATAATTTATCTAATGACGATTTTCTGAAAATATCCGCCATGGTTCCTCCGTGGTCCCTGTAATAATTACATACCTATACATAGTTGATTTTAACTCACACCTGCCCTTCTTTCAATCCCTGAAGGGCCTGACTGCAGGCCTTTGCAGAATCCGGAAACAGGACACACGCTTATCCTGCAATGACCATGCGGTCATTGTTGCCGGGGAAAGCCTGTCGAGTACCAGGCGGCAGAGCATCCGGTACACAGTATAAGATTCCGAACATATCGAGTTTCATTCTTTGCCAACGTTCGGCTTTGAGTTGCACCTTCGCCCTAATGGTCTCATTTTGCCCCGAATACTTTTCATGTTTTTATTTTTGCAATTGAGGACCTCTTACAGCCGTACTAAAATTGACATGTAAATTAAAGGAGAAGGTGTTTTTGTTAATACCTTCTCTGCTTTATTTCCCGGAGAGACTGTTGGCCCTCCGGCAGTAAAAAAAACTCAGAACTGAGCGTATTATATGGAAAGAAGGTATTTTATGGAAAAGTTCTTCAAACTTCAGGAGCACGGAACTGATGTAAGGACTGAGATGATCGCAGGTGCTACCACGTTCCTGTCGATGGTCTACATCCTCGCAGTCAACCCGAGCATCCTCTCCGCATGCGGCATGGACAGCGCGTCCGTCTTCACTGCAACAGCAGTATCCGCAGCATTCGCTACACTCTGCATGGCATTCCTTGCCAATTACCCTGTAGCACTCGCATCCGGCATGGGCCTCAATGCTTATTTTGCATTCACCGTATGCCCTATGGTAGGTACTGACAAGCCTTGGGAAGTTGCACTTGCTGCAGTACTCTGCGAAGGTATCGTTTTCATCCTGCTCTCGTTCACTAACTTCAGAGAGTCGCTCGTCAACGACATCCCGCAGAACCTCAAGTCCTCGATCTCCGTTGGTATCGGTCTCTTCATCGCTATCATCGGACTCAAGAACTCCGGCGCTGTAAGCGTTACAACTGAGAACGGCATTGCACTCGGAAACCTCGCTGACGCAGGAATCTGCCTCTCACTCGTAGGTATCCTGGTCATCGCTTTCCTTGCACACAAGGGAGCCAAGGGCGCTATCTTCTACGGCATCCTGATTACATGGGTACTCGGAATGATCGCTCAGGCTATCGGCTGGTATGTACCGGATCCTGAAGCAGGCGTATACAGCGTATATCCTAACTTTGCTATCAGCGGCGTCAAGATGGACTACTTCTTCTCATTCGACTTTGAGTGGATCGGAGCTCACATCCTTGACTTCGTAGTAATCGTATTCTCCTTCCTGTATGTAGACATCTTCGATACAGTCGGAACGCTCATCGGAGTAGCTGCCAAGGCTGACCTCCTCGACGAGGACGGCAAGCTGCCTAACGCTAAGCAGGCTCTCCTCTCCGACGCTATCGGAACATGCGTTGGTGCTATCTGCGGAACATCCACAGTAACATCCTTCGTTGAGTCTTCAGCAGGCGCTGCAGCAGGCGGCAAGACAGGACTGACTTCCGTAACAACAGGAATCCTCTTCCTCGTCTCCCTGATCCTGTCACCACTCTTCCTCTCCGTACCGGGCTTCGCAACAACACCTGCCCTGGTATACGTAGGATACCTGATGATGACACAGATCAAGAACGTACAGTTCGAAGGCGTACCGATGTCCGACGTCATTTCCGCATTCCTCGCGATCATCATGATGCCATTCACATCATCCATCGCAAACGGAATCATGTTCGGAATCATCTCCTACCTCGTACTCAGAACACTCGAGGGTAAGGCTAAGGACGTTAAGCCTGTAATGTGGATCTCCGGAGTCCTCTTCGTACTCTACATGATCGTAGGCTAATCTGACATTGGGGACGGTTCTCATTGTCAGCTTTTGTGTCAACTGAGACTGTCCTTTCTGACACACTATCGAATCAGAACAAAACAAAACTTGCGGAATCGCTGTTCACGGTTCCGCAAGTTTTTTCTTTAGTTATTAACAGCTGCTGCCTGTCTTCTTTCCTGTCAGCTCTGCATGTAGCTTCTATCCTGCAGCTCTATATGTGAGTCATAGCGGCCGTTGTTACCTCTGCTGTCAGCACTGTCTCGGCAATGACCCTCGCTACAATAGGTGTAACGTTGAACGTTTCCTGTTCCTCTTCCGGCTGTTCCTCTTCTTTCTCCAGCTCCTCTACAGGCAGTAAATCCCAGCCGCCTGAGGCTCCTCCGTCGGAAAAGCTTCCGCTGCCACCGGATGACGAAGAGATCGTAAATCCGATCAGGTACAGCCCGCTCTCAGTAATATCTGCTAACAGTGATGATCCCGTTCCGCTGGCAACGATAGAAGCATCATCCTTATCTACACGAATGAGATAGTAAGTTCTGCCGCTTTTTCTGAGATATTCCGGGATCATAATCCTGAGTCTGGAACCCGTGGCTATCTTGAAGACCTTCTCCAGCGGACCCATGTTATGACTCTTGAATAATCCGAGATCGAAGAACATACCCCTTATGATATTTTTGCTCTTCAGTGTTGAATCAGTGCTGCATATATCTGCATCTCTGTCATCCAGAGAAGCAGCACTGACATTCTTAGATATCACCCGTGTATATCCGTCTTCCCATCTTTTCAGTCTGGTTTTATCAGAGAGAAGGATCGCACTTGCCGCAGCTACAGGGTCGTCAGCAGATACCGTGATTCCATAGTTGACGAAGGTCACTATAGGCTGTCTGAAATACACATCGATCTCTATGTCACTGTCACCTATAGTGAAAGTCTGCGGGCCTGTCACTGTCTTGCCGTTGATCTTCACGGACTGGAGCTCATAAGTGTCTAAAGGTTCATACGAGATGGTCACCTTTTCTCCGACTCTGAGTTCCTTCTCGCCATAACGAAGATATCTTGTACTGCCACCTTCAGTAACGGCATTGATAGGCTTTCCGTTCAGAAGCACTGCTCCTCCATGAGGATGGCCTCTGTACCTTATACTCTCGTAATACTCATTGTCTTTCTGGATATAACTGTATGAGTACGTGTAGACTTCAACCTTTACCAGGCGATGTGCGAGCCTCGCCATGTCCGGAGTCATTTCGATCGGTCCGCAGGTTCCATCTATTATCATATCGCCATTAGATGCGTTCGCAGTAACAGTGAACGTATATGCCGCTGTCCCTACGAATTCCAGAAGTTCTGCAAAAGCCTCTTTCTCGTATATGTTCAGCGATAGGCTGTCTACCTTGACCGGGAAAATACTGCCCCCGGATCCGCCTTCTTTCCTCTTGTAAGCGACTCTTACCCCGTATGTTGCAGCACCATCAATTGCATTCCAGGACAGTATTCCGGTGGACTCGTTATACTTAACGTCCAGCTTGAGCTCCTTCTGGTCATCAGTGGTATTTCCGGTCGCCCCACTGGCATTCGCATCTGTTGCTGCGGTCAGCGCATTTGCGTTAGCGGCTCCACGCAAAACAGCTTTCTTTTCTGTTCCGGAAGGTGCTGTATCGTCGGAACCCTCCGTGTCTTCGCCGGTTACATCAGAAGGCTGCTGTCCTGATGCATCAGCACTCTGCTCCTTGGCCGCTTCGTCAGAAACATCGCTGACCTCAGGATTCTGCGTTTCAACGGCATTTTCAGAAGCAGGTGAATCCGCTGTGCTGTCTTCTGCAGTTGCGCTGGCTGTCACGCTTGCTGGTTCGCTTGCCGGCGTACTGACTGGCGTGCTCGCAGGTGCACTTACGGGTGCGCTGTTTGACACACTTGCTGCAGTGCCGGCATCTGTGTTATTTACCTCATTTACAGTTGCCGGCTCACTGCCTGCTGCAGGTTCTGTGTCCGCCCATACATACGGGCCCGACATGATACCGCCCAGTGTGATCACCGTAGCGAACACAAGAGCAGCTACCCACGCAGACATCCAGCTGATGTTCTTTTTTCTCATCTCTCTTCTCCTGATCTCTAAGAAGCAATACTCTTCTGTTATATATACAATATATTATGTGTTATATCGACTTCAATTCTTCCGGCTTCTGTGAACAGTATAATCCTCTGTTTTACGCGTCCTGGTCCTCCAGCTTCTTGCGTGCGTCCTTGACCAGCGACTGGATGTTGTCTCTGAACACCATGTTGACACCATTCTCGATACGGTCCTTCATGAAGTTGGCACGGGATTTTGCATCAGGCGTGCTGCCTGAAATGAGCACCGTCTTCATGACCTTCATGAGGAACTTGTCCATTCCCTGTACCGATGCCGGATCATACCTGCCGCCGAGTATGTACAGGATTGAGCGGTTCTCGTTCTTAGGGTCGAGCTTGCCGATGCTGTAGCCCCACACCTGAGCGTAATTGTCCGCCGTCTCGTCAGCCATTCCGACGCCGAATACTATCAGCTTCTGCATAAGTTCAGCATCCAGCAGTTTTCCGAATTTGTCAAAATCCACGATGCCGCTGCCTCTGATCCATCCGCCGTAAATGATGCAGTCGTATTCGTACAGGTTTATGTCCTTCATGCGCGGGTCTGAGAAAGCCACCGCCTCGCATCCGAGGTCTTCTGCGATCCATTCCGCATATTGTTTTGTGCTTCCGCGCTTGGAAGTATAGATGACTATTGCTTTCTTGCTCATTTCCCTAACCCTTTACATTCTCTTCGCCGAGCAGCTTCACGAGCCTTGCTCTCAGTTCGTCTGTGAAGTCGATCCGGCTCGACTGGCTGCACCTGACAGGCTTCTGGCCTGGCAGATATACAAGTACATCCCGACTGCCCGGGAACAGGCTCATCATGTCAGTCAGGTGGTACAGCATCGCCTTCGCATCGCTGTGCCTTGCCATCACAGACTCAGTCACCCTCAGCTTGACAGGATCGTTGAGCGGCTGGGCAGCAGGTTTTCCTGCCCCGTTACCATTGCCGTTACCCTGCGGCGCGTTTCCATTCTGATAGCCGCCGCTGTAACCGTTCTGCTGGCTGTTATAGTCATTTCCGTTATAGCCGCCATTGCTGTCGCCGCGGCCGTAACCGTTGTCGCGGTATCCGCCGCGCCTTGTATCCGCCAGCCTGCGGATGTCCTCGACCGGCACTATATCCTCGATCAGGATCTCGGCGTCGCTCTCGTCCTTGAAGCTGACACGGCCCGACATGCCGACTATCTGATCGTTCCTTATGATATTCCTCTTCCTCTCGTAGACCTTAGGGAAAGCGATCGCATCGATCACTCCGTCAAAGTCCTCGAGCGTGAGCCTTGCCATCTCCTGCGACTTGCGCGTGATCATCGTCCTCACGCCGCTCAGCATTCCGGCAAGTATGACAAAATCGCCGTCCCTGAACTTCGATGTGTTGATGACCATGCTGTCGCCGTCATCGCGTCCGGACGTGAATTCCTCACCGCCTGCAGTCAGGTCGAGAGTGCTCGCCGTCGTGTTGTCGGCTATGAGCTGCCTGTATTCATCGAGCGGGTGGCCCGACAGGTACACGCCGAGCATCTCCTTCTCCATGGCGAGCTTGGTGTCGCCCGGGAAGTCCGTTACTCTAGGCAGCGGCGGGCTCGCGAGCACGTCGTCCTCGAACCCGTCCAGCTGGAAGATGCTCATCTGCGCTCTTCCGCCTGTTTTCGCCTTTTTCTGTGCCCTGTTGACAGCGTCATCGCAGACCGCCATCAGCACCGCCCTGTTCTTCTCTATATCGTCAAAAGCGCCCGCCTGGATGAGAGACTCTATCGCTTTGCGGTTGAGCTCGCCCGCATCCACGGCGCTTATGAATTCGTAGAAATCATGCGTCTCAGGCACCTCATCCCTCGCGCGGATTATTGCATCGATGATGCCCGTTCCGACGTTCTTGACACTCAGAAGGCCGAATCTTATCTTCCCGTCAGCTGCAGTAAAGTTCCTGCCGCTCTTCATGACCGACGGAGGCAGCAGCTCGATGCCCATCTCCCTGCAGTTCCTGACGTAGTCAGCCGTGTGCTTGGCGTCTCCGGCCATGCTGCTCATCAGAGCCGCCATGAACTCGGTAGGATAGTGGCACTTGAGATAAGCCGTCTCGTATGAGAGTACAGCATAAGCAGCCGCGTGCGACTTGTTGAAGGCGTATGATGCAAAACTCACCATGTCTTCGAAGATAGTCTCCGCAGCCTGAGCAGGTACACCGTTCGCAACGCATCCCGCAATTGCAGCGCCGCTCTCGTCAGCCTTCTTGCCGTTGATGAAGTACTCCTTCTCCTCGAGCATGACACCCATCTTCTTTTTGCTCATCGCGCGGCGCACAAGATCCGAGCGCCCGAAAGAGTATCCGCCGAGGTCTCTTACTATCTGCATTACCTGCTCCTGGTAGATAAGGCAGCCATAAGTGACGTCGAGGATCGGCTTGAGATGAGGGTCAACGTATTTTATATTGTCCGGATGCTTCTTGTTCTCGATGTACTTCGGGATCGAATCCATCGGGCCCGGACGGTACAGAGCGATTCCCGCGACAATATCCTCGAAGCAGGTCGGCCTGAGGTTCTTCATGAAGTCCGTCATGCCGCCGCTCTCGAGCTGGAATACGCCCTTGGTGTTGCCGTCTGCTATCAGCTTATATACTTCAGGGTCGTCATAACCCATCTTCGCCCAGTCGATAGTGACACCGTGGTTCTCCTCGATCATGCGAAGAGCGTCCCTGATGACCGTAAGGTTGCGGAGTCCCAGGAAGTCCATCTTAAGAAGTCCGAGCTCCTCGATTGTCGTCATGTTGAACTGTGTCGAGATGCCCTTGTCCGAAGAGTAAAGCGGCACATATTCATCCAGCGGCAGCTTGGAGATGACTACGCCGGCAGCGTGCGTCGAAGCGTGGCGCGGCAGTCCTTCAAGAGCCATCGACAGGTCGAGCACCTGTTTCACAAGCGGCTCGTTCTCATATCTTCTTCTCAGCTCCGGATTAACCTCAAGCGCCTTTGCAATAGTGATGCCGAGCTCATTCGGGATGGCTTTGGCTATCTCATCACCCTCAGCGTATGATGCATCGAGAGCCCTCGCGACATCGCGGACAGCCGCTTTGGCCTTGAGAGTACCGAAAGTGATGATCTGCGACACCTTGTCCCTGCCGTACTTTCTGTTGACGTACTCGATGACCTCCTGCCTTCTCTCGATGCAGAAGTCGACGTCTATATCCGGCATGCTGACTCTCTCAGGATTGAGGAACCTCTCGAAAATCAGGTTGTATTTGATCGGGTCAATCTCCGTGATATCCAGGCTGTACGCAACTATGCTGCCCGCAGCCGAGCCTCTGCCCGGTCCGACGGCTATCTTGTGCGACTTGGCATAGTGGATGAAGTCCCACACGATGAGGAAGTACTCGACATACCCCATGTTCTCGATGACAGAAAGCTCCATCTCGAGGCGCTTACGGTATCCCGAATCAGGGTCCATGGCTGACTTGCCGTATCTGCCAACAAGCCCCTCATAGCAAAGCTTCCTGAGGTACTCATCGCAGGTCATGCCTTCAGGCGGCACGTACTCCGGCAGATGGTACTGGCCAAAAGTGAATTCGACGTTGCACCTCTCCGCTATCTCGTGCGTCCTCTCGACAGCATCCGGGATGTCCGCGAAGAGAGCCTTCATCTCGTCCTCGGACTTGATGTAGAATTCGTCGTTCTCGAACCTGATGCGGTTCTCGTCATTTATATTGGTCTGAGTCTGGATGCACATCAGGATGTCCTGGGCCGTTGCATCCTCGCGCCTTATGTAGTGTGCGTCGTTGGTCGCAACAAGAGGCACGCCTATATCCGCCGAAAGCCTCTTGAGTCCGGCGATAACAGTCTTATCCTCTTCGAGGTGGTGATCCTGGATCTCAAGGAAGAAATTGTTCTCGCCGAATATGTCGAGGAGCTCAAGTGCCTCGCGTTTTGCACCTTCATAATCCCTGTTCAGGAGCATCCTCTGAGTGTTGCCGGCCAGGCAGCCCGACAGGCAGATGAGGCCTTCGCTGTACTGCCTCAGGAGGTTCTTGTCGACCCTAGGTCTGAAGTAGAAACCGTCAACATAGCTCTTCGAGACGATCTTGACCAGGTTGCTGTAACCCTGCTGATTCTCGGCAAGCAGGATCAGGTGGCCCGAGTTGCGGTCCTTGCCTGCCTCCTTGTCGTACATGGTCCTCGCCGCCGTGTACACCTCGCAGCCGATGATCGGCTTGATGCCCGCCTTTTTGCAGGATTTATAGAAATCGACCACGCCGAACATGGCGCCATGATCAGTAATGGCGCACGAATCCATCCCCAACTCCTTCACGTATTCAGGCAGCTGGGATATCCTGCTCATGCCGTCGAGCAGGCTGTATTCAGTATGGACGTGTAAATGCGTAAACATAGTAAAATTATACCACCGCTATATCGCAATAGAAATAAAAAAGAAGAGGTTCCGCCTTCCCTTTTCCGGAAGTCGGAACCTCGTTTTCACTCGTATTGGATTAATACCACTTCTGTCCGCGCTCTTTCTTGAGCATTGCGATCTTCAGTCTCTTGACGCATTCTCTTACATCTTCTTCGGTGTAGTTGTTCTCACCTACTATGTTTGACTCGATGCCCTCAGGGTTCTTGTTGAAGTCGACTACGTTGGCGAGGAACGGGCTCTCTACTACGAAAGTGCCTGCTGTTCCGCTCCAGTTGAGACCTGCAACAGGGATGCCTCTCTCGCCGATCTCGTTGACGCAGTTGACATAGTCAACGTCCAGGTTGCCCCAGCCGTCTGTCTCTACGATAACGCCGTCAGGACGTGCGCACTCAGCAACTACTGCAGCAGTACGCGAGCATCTGATCTTCTCTTCGTTGCCCTCAGGAGAACCGAAAACGAGAACTCCCATCAGGTCGATTCCTTCGTCTTCTCCAAGTACCTCGATAAGAGGATCTCTGAAGTGATGAAGGCTTGTTTCCTTAGTCGAAGGACCTACTCCCATTTTTCTACCTCCTTAGTTCATCGCCTTGATAGCACCGTCTCTGAACTCGTTAGGAGTCAGCATGACAGGCATAGCGCCGTAATCGATAAGTGACTTTCCGCCTTCTACGCCGGATGGCTGGTTCGGGAAGATCCATGTGTCGAGCATCGCACCATGAGCGATCATCTCCTTGATAACGAGGACCTTCTTCTGTCCCGGTCTGATCCTGTCGTAGTATTCGTGTCTCTCAGTGCACTTGGTGCCCTCGAACTTCTTGAGCTGTGCCCTGAAAGTATTCATCCACTCCTCGACCATTCTGTATGCGTCGATGATAGCATATCTCTCCTGGCCCATTCCCTTCTTGAAGGTGATGTTGAAGGAGATGATGAAATCATCGTCAGCAGGTGTGCCGGCTCTGTTCAGGTGCAGCATCTCGCTGAGATTGCCGTCTGAAGAACCGAACTCGTGAGCCTGCTCTCCATCTACGTCCACGCCGGTAGGCATTACATATACGCCTGTGATGGTGTGGGTTATACCCTCTCCGCACTTTCCGAGAACCTTTACGGAAATAGGGATTATATCCATGATTGTGTTGGTGTGTCTGTCGTGGTCGCCCGGCTTGATGATCTCAACATCAATGTGGTCGATCACTTCACTGTACTTTTCGGCCAAAGCAGGAAGACAATCGTTGTTGATCGTCATCTTTCCGCCGGTCGTGATCTTGTTCTCGTCGCCCATCTCGACTTCTGTCATGTGGAACGCCTTGATAACAAGTCTTCTCAGTTCAATATCATTTGCAGCCATTGCTATTCTGACCTCTCCTTTTTAATGAGTTTCAATGATACTTAAGTTGTATTTTCCGCATATATCATATTTCAAAATGCGGACGTTTTCAATTGAGAAAGACATTTACAATGATCTTTCTCCTGGAAAAAATGGGGCTGATTGCTCAGCCCCATCTTCGATATCGTTAAATACCGATGTCCTTTTCAGTTGTGCTAGTTCAAGCGACTAGATAACTGCGTGATACTCGAAAGGCAGGGAAACGATCTTTCCCGGAGTCTCGATCTCTTCGAGGAGCTCGAGGGAAGCCTTTACGATAGCAGTCTGCATCTCAACATCGTGAGGTGCTCCAGCGTTAGCTCCCATAGGTACCATAGGAGCAGCAGCTCTCGGTGTACCAGCCTGTCTTACAACTGGTGGAAGTGCTGCGATAATAACTGTAGGGATACCTGCAGCCTCGATTGCTCTCTGCACGGTTGTTGCAGAGCGGTGGCAGGTTCCTCATCCAGCAGTGAGGAGACAAGCATCTACGCCCTCCTCTTTGAGCATCTGAGCTACCTGTGGACCTGTCTCATTGGTGAACTTCTCAATGTTTCCGCCGCCGCCCATGAATCCAGCATGGTATGGTGCGCAAGCCTTGATGAATCCCTCTGCTGCGAGTTCCTTAAGTCTTGTGATAGGGAACATGCAGTTGATGTCCTTGTTAACGTCGGAGTTGTCGTAACCACCGTGTGTTACCATCAACTCTTCCTCTGTGGACTCGTTAGGGATCTTTCTCCATGTGAAGTCTCCAGCCAGGTTGAATCTCTCCTGATCTACTCTGTGAACACCAGCAGCTGTTGCAAGAGCAACTGTCATCTCACTGAGTGGCTTTGTTACAGGAGCCCAAACTGACTTCGGAGTGATAGGTACGAATATCTCAGACTGTAATCCTTTTACAACTGTCATACTCATTTCTAGTTAAACCTCCTGTTTGGTTCTGTTATGCATTTCGTCCTGGAGTTTATTGGCATGATCGATAGTTTCAAGATATCTCTCGTTGACTTCGGCGCTCTCCTGTTCAATGAAGCTCATATTCCAGGCGACCTCCTGACCTATCTCTAAGTCATAATCCGAAATGATCATCCTCTTAGGTATCCTGAGATGTCCCAGTCTTCCCTTGAAGTCGATGGCTACGCTTCCGTCATGGACTTCCACGATAACGCCTTCCATTCTGATTATCTTGTCACCGTATTTCATATCTCGAATCTACCTCTTTCCAATAATTAGTCGTATTTAGCCTTTCTCTTCTCGCTCATTGGCAGTGACTGCTCGTTGTCTACGAGTTCCATCTTTGTGCCGTAAGCCTTCTCGATCAGCTCTACGTTGCTCTCCTTAACTGCGTGTGTGTACTTTCTTTCAGGTGCCTTGATGCTCTCACCAGCCATCTTAGCCTTCAGCATAGCCAGACCTCTGATAGCGTCTTCGTGGCAGAGAGTGTTGCATGCAAGTACTTCGTTCTCGATACCGGACATGGACTTGTTGTTGTCTACCATAGCATCGCAGTACTTGTTACCTGTTACGAGAGCACCCTGTACAGCGCAGAATGAGAATCCTACAACCGGAACGCCTCTCTTACCAATCTGCTCGATGTGGGAAGTGAAGTCTACGTGGTTGTTACCAAATCCTTCTGTTGTTACGAATGCACCGTCTACGTTCATGGACTCTACCATCTGGCCAAGTCTTCTGGATACGTAGAACTTGTCTGTGTTAGCCTGAGGTGAACCAACGAAGATTACGCCTACCAGGTCAACGTCGTCATCGTGAATTGCTTCGTAAACCAGTGGCTCTCTCCAGTAATGTCTGGACATTTCCTTGGAAGCCGGTCCGATGCATGTAAGAGCGTGGATGCAGCCGTCCATTACCTCGAGTGGGTTAGCAGCTACAGGAACGTTACCAAGGTCTACGTTAGGCTTAGCTCCGAGTACTCCAACTGGCTCTGTAGGGAACAGGAAGTTATCGTGCATAGCGCCCTGACCCATGATTTCCTTAACGATAACGATTTTCTTCTTACCAGGTCTTCTTACCTGCTTCATAACCTGAGTGTCAACAACCTGCTCATCTGTCAGCTGCTTCTTCATAGCATTTCTGATTTCCTGAGTTACGTGGTCAACTGCAGTATGAATAGCGATAGGGCCCGGTCTCTCCATGTTCTTCTTGTTGTCGATAACAGCATGAGCTCTGATGATGATCTCGCCCTTGTCTACTGCGCCCGGACGGTTCCACATCATGTTCTCATCGATGTATCCCTCGGAAGAACCGAACTCACCAACCTGTACTCCCTCTTCGGTAATACCGGTAACCATCATTACTACTCCGTCGAGAACTCTTGTAACGCCCTCACCCAGTTCATAATCGTCTTCCTTAGTAGCGATCGGCTGGATATCCATTACTGTCTCTGTATAAGTGTGATAGTTGTCAGGTGTGATTACGTCGAGTTCGAGGCTGTGTACCAGCTTCTGAGCGTCAGCACCTTCCTGTGCTGCTGCCTTACGGACGTACAGTGTTGTTCCTTCGATCTTGGTCTCGTCACCAAGAACTACCTTATCGATCTTGTAGTGCTTACGTGTCATCTCTCTGACTACTACAGCTTCGCCTTCCTCTTCAGCTGCCGGAGCTGCTGCGCCTGCTGCTGCAGGTGCTGCTGCTACTGCTGCTGCAGGAGCTGCTGCTACACCGCCGCCGATTCCTGCAGGAATCTGGATGTCGATGTTCTTACCTTCGCCGATGTGAAGGCTGATGTAGCCGCCTGCTACTGGTGCTGCTGCTACTGCTGCTGCAGGAGCTGCTGCTGCCTCTGCAGGAGCTGCTTCCTCAGCTGCTGGAGCTGCTTCTTCAGCGCCCTCAGCTGCATCAAACTTATCAACGATGTCTGCTGTGATAGGTGTGAGAGAATCAACTGTCTTAGTAAGCTTTGAGCCGTTGAGCACCTGGCCAATGGTCAGAGCTCCGTCAAGGTTCAGCAGTCCGGAATCTACGAGATCCGGGAAGATTGCTGGATCCTCGAAGTTTGCAGGTGTCAGTTCTGTGCCTGCCTCTGCTCTGCAGCAAAGTACTGCTGGATCGTTTGCATGTTGCTTAGCTGTTTCAGCTGTGATTGACATATCGATCTTCCTCCTTAAAACTTGTGCCTGGCTGCGCAATGTGCACAGTCAGTGGTTGTATATGTTCCCCTTCTCCGGGTGATTTGGGGCTCACCCGGAGAGAGGCTTATACCATTAATAAATTATTCTATTGTATATACAGATGATTCGTTAGAAAGCGACATCAGGCAGCAATTATTCTACTGTCTCGTTGTCCTCTACGTTGTCTACTACGTCGAGGTCCTGATCTACCTTCTTGGAAACCTTCAGTGTTCTGTACAGTGGGTGTCCTACTGCCATCATTGCAAGGTCTGTCATGTGCATTACCTTGAGTCCCATCTTAGGACCGGAAGCCATAACTGTGTTGGAGCAGTCAGAGCAGTTTCCGATGATGATGTACTCGCAGCCTGCCTTCTTGAACTCGAGGTTGTTCTTGACCTGTCCAGGGCAGTTGCCAGGACGCTCGCACTTACGTGTTCCGTTAGGCATTTCCTGAGCCTGCTTGCAGTAGCATACGTGTGCAACTGTACCATTGTACTTGGCAACGAGGTCTTCCATTCTCTCGAGGTTACCGCCGCATGCGCATACGAGGATACCGGTCTTGGCTCCGTGAAGATCTCTGAACGGACGTGTTACGAGGATAGCACCTGTAGCCTTGGTGATAGGAGCATCAAGTGTAGTAGCCTTACCTGTGAAGGAACCGCCCATGATGATCTCGCCGTAGCCTCTTTCGTCGAATCCGCCTGCTCTGTCGATCAGAGCCTGTACGCTTGTACCTACAGGAACGTTCTCGAATACGTGAGCTTCGCTTCCGCCCTTGATCATTCCTCTTACTGTGAGGTTCTTGTCGATCAGCGGCTTCTGATCTTCGATCGCTGCTACGCAGCTGTAAACGGTCTCACTGTTGATAACAACAGCGTTAGCTGCTGATGGGAGCTTGTCCGGCTCGAGCTCGATGCCGAGGCACTCTCTTACTACAGCACGCTCTTCGCCCATCGGATAGATGTCCGGGAGAAGATGTCTCTCAATTGCAGGATCGTCCTTCAGAAGAGCGTCCAGCTTGAGGATTGTCTCTCTGTGTTTCTTCTTGATAGCGATGATTCCCTTGTCAGCTCCTGCGATCTCCATTACATAGTGGATACCTCTGAGAAGTCTTGCAGGATCCTCATCGATCTGCTGGATGTTGTGAGCAAGACCAGGCTCGCACTCGGAAGCATTTACGAGAATGTATCCGTGGTCGAGAACCGGCTTGTCATTCTTGCCGTCATAGATCTTGATGAATGTAGGGAATCCTGCACCGCCCTGTCCGAGAACGCCGGCTTCCTTGATCATCTCAAGGTTGGAGCCCTTAGCGATCTTAACGTAATCTTCAGGCTGTTCATCGTCCGGCTTGATGATGATCCTGTCGTCAGTGATCTCAATGACCTCACCGGAAACGCTGGAGTGAACATTAACACCAAGACCTGTAGGAGTAGCGATGAGCTGACCTCTCTGTACCTTGTCGCCTACAGCAACAACAGGAGCACACGGCTTGCCTACAGCACCCTGCTTAAGCAGCATCTGAATGTTTTCCATAATACGAATCTCCTTTGAACTACTTTGAAATAATGAACTGCATTTTTCATTAATTACCGACTTGAATTCGGCACGCAAAAAATGCCCCTTTATTCATTCAAATAATAACATTATGAGCTATTTATTACAACAATGATATTGCGAATTCGTATAGATAAAATTGATAGGCAGAGGCATTATATCACAGTCCTCTTTCTATGCAAAATCCGTTGATTTTTAAGCGTTTGACATTAAATTTACATTAACGTCCGCATACATACCTTAAGTTTTGCTTAAAGCGAAATTAAGCATTTTTCATGCACCGAAAAAGCACAATTTATTCCCGTTTTGCCCGCTGACATATTATTGACACTCTTTCAGACGATGCGTTATCATAACTGTATCTGGGAGGCAAAACTACTGCCTCTTATACAGCTATGTGTTTTAAGGAGGTAATTACCCATGGCAAAATATCTTGAGCCTAAGATCAACTATGATAATTATGACAAGAAGGTTATCAGAACTGTTGAAGCTCACACTGAGGGCGAGTACTGCAGAGTCGCTCTTGACTGCCCGGAGCTGCCGGGAAACACAATGATCGAGAAGAAGCACTATCTCGAAGAGCATTATGACTATCTGAGAACAATGCTTATGTTCGAGACTAGTGGACACCACGACATGTTCGGTGCTTTCCTCTGCGAGCCGATCAATCCTGAAGCTGACTTCGGCGTATTCTTCATGGACGGCGGCGGATATCTGAACATGTGCGGACACTGCTCGATCGGTGCTGCTACAGTTATCCTCGAAGCAGGCCTCAAGGAGATGAAGGAGCCTGTAACTCAGGTTGTTCTCGACGCTCCTGCAGGACTGGTCAAGCTCGACTGCAAGTGCAAGGACGGCAAGGTAACAGGCGTTACACTGACAAACGTTCCTGCATTCGTTTACAAGGAGAACCTCGAGCTCGAGTATCAGGGCAAGAAGGTCGTATATGACATCTGCTTCGGCGGATCATTCTTCGCACTCGTAGATACTGAGAAGAACTTCGGATTCAAGGTAACACCTGAGCACACCAAGTTCCTCACAGAGTGGTCAAGCTTCGCACTCCAGGAGATCAACAAGACTGTTGAGATCCAGCACCCAGAGCTCGACATCACAAGCGTAGACCTCATCGAGAACTACTGCACAGACGAGCTTACAGAGAGCGACAAGGAATTCTGCCCGGATGCAAAGTTCGCACTGAAGAACCAGCTGGTATTCGGCGAGCCTCATGATCCACAGATCGACAGATCCCCATGCGGAACAGGTACATCTGCTAAGCTGTCCTGGCTCTACAAGAAGGGTGAGCTCGGCGTAGGCGAAAGCTTCGTTTACAAGTCATTCATCGACACAAGATTCATCGGAACAGTTGCTGAAATCGGACCTAAGGTAGGCGAGTTCGACTCGATCATCCCACAGGTAACAGGCGCTGCTTATCTCTGCGGCGAGGCAAAGTGGTTCATGGATCCGGACGATCAGATGACCAAGGGATTCACAATCTAGTTGACTTAGACTCACAATCAACCTCAAAGAAGACCGGCTCACGCAGCCGGTCTTTTGTTATGACGACGGGGACGGCAAAATTGGCAACTTCTGAACAGCATTATGTGATATAATGCTCGCATGAATGATGTTTTGCGCAGGAAGACCATCAACATGATCGCGCTGCTGGTAGTAGTACTCGCGATGACAGCAGGACTTGCAAGTCCCGCTACTTGTGATGACTTCTACAACAAACTGCAGGGCATCAGCAACACCGCGAGCGAGATCCACGCTATTACCGAGAGGTCACAGCACGACTGCATCGTGGATGAGACGACTGCACATCATTCGATCGCTTATCATCTGCAGCGGAATGCTGGAAGCACTCTTGCAGGCACCGCTCTTCATAGCAGGACGGACACAGCCGCTCTGCATTTCTCAGGAAGAAGGCTCTCAGGTTTTCTGACGCTCCTTACGCCGCGGAAACTCTGCAGTTCATCAGTCTTCTTCAGTTCCTACATACATCTCAAAGACGGACAAAAGTAACTGAATAACGTCTGCTGCGCACAGCGCGTTTCTTTGCATGCTTTAGCATGCCTGTTTACGTGCATGATTTCGTGCATATTTGCGTGCTGATTTGCGTGGCGTTTTTACGTTACCGGTTTTAATATACCGTCTTTTGAGGTACGCAAAATGACTTTGCCCACAGATTACCATCCGTATGTAAATATGGGATGTCTGATCGTACCTGCAGCAGGTGCGGATCTCTTTCCGTGCCTTTAAACAGGAATGCCGCGGGCCATCCCAACTCATTCAGGGTCCCGTAAACAATATAACGCATACTCAATACCTAAAACCTCTAGATGAACGGCCCGCGGCATTTCGGGATCCTGGCAGTATGCCTCTTACAATAAGTTATGTTTCTCGCGGTTGACTTTTGAATATCTCTGATGTATCATAGTGAAGTCGCGAAACGACATGCGCTCGTAGCTCAGCTGGATAGAGTGTCTGACTACGAATCAGAAGGTCTAGGGTTCGAATCCCTACGGGCGCACCAGAAAACCTTGGAATCACATGACTCCAAGGTTTTTTCTTTTCCCAGCACCCGTCTGAAGACGGGCAATTATCACTTATTTATCATTATTGATCGATTTGGATTCGATGATACGTAGCAACGATATCAACCGACATTCTTCTCCAGTGCACGATAGTCTACCTTCCCCCTATCCGTTCGTGGCAATGCATCACAGAATTCAATTTCGTCTGGGATCTGATAATCCGGCAGCTTGCCTTTGCAAAAGTTAATGATATCTGCTTTAAGTTCCTCTGATGGAGTACATCCCTCATTAAGCTCAATAACCGCCTTCGGATAATTGATTCGGTCTTTGTCAGGAACACCTATGACACAACTCAGGTTAACTGATGGATGCTTATTAATTGCAGATTCAATTCTGTCCGGGAACATTTTTGTAGCAACACCATCTGTTCCTTTTGTGACAAGGATTCGCTTCATTCTACCAGTGATATACACAATTCCGTTTTTATCAATATATCCCAGGTCACCAGTATGCAACCAATACTGACCATCATCGTGAACTTTAACTATTCGGTCTGTAGCCTCGCTATTCTTATAATAGCCCAGCATGAGACTTGGTCCGGAAAAGCATATTTCACCATGTTTTTCATAAGACAGCTCATCGTATGTGTCAGGATCGACTATTTTACAATTTGTCATTACAAGGGGAATTCCAACACTTCCGATTGGATTGCATTGTGGAAATGATTGTGTAGCCGCAGCCATTAATTCTGTAGAACCAAGGCCTTTACACAAAGGAGTTTTGGAACCACATGTAAGCAAATATGAATTAATTCTTCGCTCTATTTCTTCATTCATTCCTTCGCCGCCATAGTAGATATGTTCAAAGCATGAAAAATCATATTTACGCTCAGATTTTAATAATACTTCCCAATATGGCGGAATCGATAATACCACGGTTGGCCTATGCCTTTTAATATATTCTACGAATCGGTTAGGATCATATTTAGGTATTAGTATTACAACGTAGCCAATAGCCAACATGGCCATTGTAGCTTCTACCAAGCTATAATTTATAAACGGTGGTAACACAATTAAAGATCTGCCGTCTCTTCCGTAGTCAAAATTACATACAATCTGATGCATTAAGGCATTAAGATTATTATCCGAGCACATCACACCCTTCGGCTCTCCTGTAGTGCCTCCAGTGTGAGATATGATCGCCATAGTCGAAGGATCTTTATCAACTTTTATTAGTTCGGTATTTGCACCTCCGTGGATAAACTCTTTCCAGGTCGTATATATTCCGTTATCTACGTACTTCTTTCTATTCTTGAGATTGTACAGTTGCTTCACTCCGAACGGCAGTGAATAACCGGCTGTTACAATGATCGCATGCTCAACAGATGTGCTCTTGATGCTTTCTTTCAGGATATCGTGTGTACCGTCAAACATTACAGCTACACGACTTTCGACCTCATTCAGATAATGTAATAATTCCTCTTTGCCAGCAAGAGGATGGATCATGTTCGCGACTGCACCTATCTTATTAAGTGCATAAACTACATATATTGCTTCCGGGATACTTGGTAATGCTACAGTGACGATCTCACCAGGCTTTACAGACAGCGCTTGAAAAGCTGCGGCAGTTTTATCTATATTTTCGAATAGCTGACGATAAGTTATCTTTCTTCCAAGATAATTGATAGCAATGTCATCCGGATAATCTTTATTGTTGTCATACATGTACTCATAAATTGTACATTCCGGTAATGGAGCATTAATAGCTTCCTCTGAGTAATATTTCAACCACGGCTTGTCAATTGATGGGTAACCTGTAAGTTTTCTTTCTTCGTTCAACGTGTTCTTCCTCCCTCACATATAGTGATATATCACTATTATATCGAATGTTAGCGTTTTAGTGAAGTATCACTAACATAAGGCCCCGCCCTTTCTTATCATTTTAATAGTGATATATCACTTGGAGGAAAGGATGGGCACAAGAGAGATCGTAGCTAAGCGAATATATGAACTGTGCGACGAGAGAGGCTGGACGCCTAATCATCTCGCTAATGTTTCTGCTGTTCCGCAAGCTACTATCAAGAGCATTCTCAATGGAGAAAGCTCTAACCCTGGTATAGTCACTATCAAGAAGCTGTGTGATGGGTTTGAAATAACTCTCTCAGAATTCTTTTCCACTAAGGATTTTGACGACCTCGAGCAGGAGATTCGTTAATTCTAGCGAGACCGATCCTGCTCTTTTCTTATGCTATTATTTCTCAGGGCCACATTTTCTACAGCCATATCCATAAGTTTGGTCAGTGCTTTTCCCCATGCTTCTGCCCAGATCTCCCGTCCCTGTTTGCTCAGCAGTCTGCACATCTCCGCAACTATCGCTATTGCTCTTACTAGTATGTTGTTGTACTTTCCAGGATCGTTCTTGTCGCCGGCTTCTTTGATAGACTCTGCTACTGGTTTGGATATCAGTTCCTTTTTCACCGTTAACAGGCTCTCCCGTGGCGCACCATTACGGTATGCTGTCCAAATGTTCTTATTCCATTCATCTTTTAATCTGTTGGTCTCTTCTATAAATTCAGCTTTAGGATTGTTCTTACCGATCTTCTTGGTCGGCAGGAATGGACTGTTCTTTGGGAATACCTGCATCTGATCTGGTTCGGACAGCTGCCTGTTCATGAGATCTGTGAAGAAAACTTTGACCTCCTCTGTGAATGATTTCTGCTTGAAGAGCGGATTCTTTTTGTCGAATAGATGCTCTTCATACACTTCACCTTTGGGTATCATGCTGTAGCCAGGGAGCAATTCCCCGTCTGCTGTCGCTTCCTTTTTCGTCCTGACATGCCTGCCTTCAGGATCAAAATACATGTTACGAGTCGCTTTCTTTCTCACCGGTTCATCCAGCTGCTGCCGCTCTGAATAAATCAGATGGATGTGATAATTTGTCTTTTTCTTATTATGGTGGAGAGCCGCGATACATTCAGCATCATATTCTTTTCGGTATGATTCAACAAAATATCTAAGCAAGTCATCCGGGTCATAACGAGTCATTTCTTTCGGCAAAGCTATTATCAGCTCTCTGGCCTCGATGCAGTTCCCACTCGTTCCGCTTCGCCTGAAGTCCGACTGATTCTCCTTCGCAAGATCCCGCCAGTACTTCCTCGGCACTGTTTCATAGACCGCATACAGGTTCTCCTGCTTCTTCTCATCGCTGATATATCTGATCCTACCGACTACATTAGTCAGCTTTTCGTGCTGTATGAATGTCACATTTTTCATATAATTCTTACTCCTTTCAAAACGTACGGTCACGCCCCGCGAGGCGAAATACACAGAGAACGAACCGTAAGGTTTGTACGATGGGTGTATTTCGCTCTCACTCGGCGAGGCCTCCTAAAGTGGTTGTTTGTTCGTATACTTTCTATACTTACCGAAGAGGAGTCATAGTTACTCATGTTCAGATGCTCCCTACATACTCCTGCACAACGCTTCCGCCAAGATGGCAAGATGGCAACTTGGCAAGGCTGTAATGGTTTCCACGAAAGGTACCTGGCAGGCAGCAACCAGTGCGAGGTTGCCGCCTTGCCATCTTGACATCTTCCTCTTAACATCAGGCCTCATATCCCGTGTACCATCTGTCTGCCTCCTTATGGGCGGCAACCCCAAGTTCCTTCATCGCATTACGCAATGTCTTCTCAGCGATATTCTTTTGCTTTGCCTTCTCAAACAGCTCCGCGCTCGGGATATACTCCCCGGGAGCCGGCAGCTCTGCTACAAGAAACTCTTTTGCCTCTTTAGCCTTCTGTCCTTTGACGCTTGTATTCTGCAGCAGTTCCTCTGTAGTGATGTCATAAATGCCTTCCCATTCGAAGCCTCTCTCCTTGCTTAAACGGAACGCTACAGGATCCGGCGGATAAGTCAGTGAGCACTTTGTTGATGTGAGTACTCTTACATCCTTGTCACGAGGTGACTCTGCGCACAGGAGCACGCTGCGTGCTGCGGCAGTGAAGTCCATTGAACCGAGCCCCTTGTATTCAGGCTTAGCTGTGTCCTTCTTGTTAAGGTGTCCGACCAGCACCATGCCGCATCTGTTTTCATAAGCGATATCTCCGAGGTGCTTAAGTCTTGGTCTGACCTCATTGGCTCTGTTCATGTCGACCTTCTCTCCGAGATATGCCTGGAGCGGATCAAGTACTACAAGCCCTGCCTCTGTCTCCCGTATCGCCCACGCCAGTCTCTCATCGGTCATGCTGAGCATTTTATCTCCGTCATCTATGACTGAAACTCTGCTGCAATCCGCTCCAGCTGCAATGAGTCTTGGCTTGATGGTATCTGCGAGCCCATCCTCCGCTGTCTGGTAGATGACATTGATAGGTTCTCTGATCGCTGGACCGCCCGGTGGCTCAAGCATGCCTCTGCCTGTCGTGAATGCCGCGATCAGATTGAGCATAGCCATTGTCTTGCCTTTGCCCGGATCACCCTGAAGAATCGTCAGCTTTCCGACAGGTATAAATCCTTCCCAGAGCCATTCGACTTCTTCAGCTACGATATCTTCCATGTTTATCAGTCTGTAATTGTTTTCTGTCATTCTTTAACCTCCATAGTTATTTGCATTGTTCCGGTACCTCTTCAAAAACTGCCTTCTCAGGGGCGTGTTTGCGAAAAAACTGCGAGCTATCTCGACTTTTCTGTTCTTAATTATTCTTGTCGATGTTTGCATCCTTTGGTGGACGCCTTCCCATTCTGTAGGGCCAGAGCGGGCACCATTCGATCGGACACAGCCTTACTTCTTTCTTTTCGCCGCAGCTGCAATCGATGCACTTGGCTCTGATCGCTTTTACCGGTGTTATTTTCTTTTCATCCATGCCTATCTCTCCTCACTGTCCCATCTGCTTCTGTTGCTGCACTTGAACTCTGCCGCAGGGATCACGCCGTGTGTGGTGTCCATAAAGTACTTCTCTATCACATCGACATCTACCAGGTACTTGTTCCCCGCCTTGGCACTGGGGATGACTCCCTGCGTGACCATCTCTCTCAGCAGGTTCTTCGTGATTGCTGTCTCAGGATCTCTCGCCCTGAGCTCCTCGTATGCTTTGTTGATTGTGCGTAACGTCATGTGTTTACCTCCTTATAGTTACTGCTGGTGAAACTGATAAGGCAGACTGTTTTATAAAACGAAAAAAGCCGGCCTACACGACCGGATCTGATTCCACGACAAACCATCTGTGATAGTTCTTAGTGGACCAAAATAGGTCATGTAAGCCGGCTACAAGTTTTTGTAAACGGAAAAAGAATGATAAGTATTGCTGCTTCCCCTTATCCGGGTGTCCGGGCTCCTTCCCGGTAACGTTATCAGGCGATCGCTAACGAGGCGACCTCACAGCCAGTTACGCACTCCCGAGGGATCTCCTCGGGCCGCCCCATGTATATATGTCAAGACGGGAGTATCATTGTCCCCTGGGATTGTCATCGCACATTGAAGTTGTCATCTTCCTTTTGGACCCATGGTGGTTATCGCTCGTACACTTAATGTAGTCATGGCGCCCCGGCCCTGCATGCTCACGGTTTTGGCCGCATATCCCAGAGAAGGTACCTGATAACGGCGGTATTCAATTTCACATGTTGACTTGTTACTGCAGATACTCCCCGAAGGAAGTATTGCAGGATAACACAACTGCATATATGTATCAAGCCTTGTCAAGTCCTGTTACATACATGCAGTTCAGATCTGCCATTTATCATTTGATGGTATTAAGAAAAGGTGATAAAAAATCAGCTCGGAAATCGAACATGTGTTTGCATTAATTATATGAAAGTGCTATACTCATGTCAACACAGATTCGAACAGATTTTCTTTTATGTTCCTTTATTGATTGAGAGGTATCGAATATGGCAAAGAAGCCAATTAAAGAAACGATCCATGCAAAAGGTATCGATATCAACATCTATACTCATGATTTCAAAAACGAGTATGTATCTCTTACTGATATAGCAAAGTACCGCAGCATCCAACCTTCTATTACAGTACATAACTGGTTGCGCGGCCGTGATATTGTTGAGTTTCTCGGTCTATGGGAGACCTTGCACAATCCGGATTTTAAACTTATCGAATTCGATAAGTTTAAAGAAGACGCCGGAGCTAATGCATTCGTTTTTTCCATAAAGAAATGGAACGAGGAGCTTCATGCTATCGGACTGTTATCCAAATCAGGCCGCTACGGTGGCGGCATTTACGCACACATGGATATTGCTCTCGAGTTTGCGTCCTGGCTTTCTCCGGAATTCAAGTTATACATAATCAAAGACTATAAGCGTCTGAAAAATGATGAGAGCAGCAGGATGTCCCTATCCTGGAATCTCAATCGTGAGATAAGCAAGCTGAATTACCGTATACATACAGATGCAATCAGAGATAATCTTATTCCTGATGATCTGACACCGGATCAAATCTCATTCACCTATGCAAACGAGGCTGATGTGCTAAACATGGCCCTCTTCGGCAAGACCGCGAAGATGTGGAGAGATGAGAATCCAAGGAGCAAAGGAAATATCCGCGACTATGCCACAATCAGCCAATTGCTAGTGCTGTCCAACATGGAGAGCTATAACGCTATTCTGATTGAGCAGGGCAAAAGCCAGTCCGAAAGGCTGGTCTTATTAAGGAATATGGCGGTCAATCAGATGCGTACATTGACATCACTGGATATATCAAATTACCCAATGCTTGAGGACAAAGGGGATCTCGAGCGATAAAGCATCACTGTTCATAACGGCACAGGTTTGTAACGACCTTGCCGTGATGATAAAATCAGTCACAGAATTTGGTTTCGAGGAGGTGGTCATAAACACATCTGAGCTACGTATCATCTGAATCTAACGAATTACATATACCTGCATTTTTTACTCACAGTTAGGAGATGATACTATGGCAAAGAAAACAAATTGTGTGATCAACGGAAAAGCGTATTACAGGATCTACCGCAAGGTAGGCATGAAACTTAATGATAACGGTAAATGGGTCGATGACAGGAAGGCATTCTACGGGAGCTGCAAAGCCGAAGCAGAACAGAAATACAATGACTATATGCAGAAGCAAAAGTCAGGAGCTTGCAGAACCAATCGTTGTCTCGGCGAGATGATTGATGAATGGAAAGATGCTGTATTCAAGAATTCTTCTGACTTTGCGAATACAACTAAGGTGAAATACCTTAGTGCATATGAAAGCATTATGCAGCCATCCAGAGTGTGCGGAATGCCCGCATCAGAAGTTACTGCAATGGATATACAGAATCTGTTTAACGAGTCTGATGCATGCTATAGTTCGCTGAAAGCCCTGAACAACTTCCTGAAGCATTTCTATCGTTATGCCGAGCTCAACGGATGGTGCCGGAACATTACTGCCAGCCTTGTAGTCCCAAAACACCCACAGAATACTGATAACGTTCAGGATATTGAGATCTGGGAAGACAGAGAAGTACAGGCTCTTGCAGACGAGTTTGCTGGTACAACCATGAGATTCCTGATAATTCTGGCAGCCAATACCGGAGCAAGGCTTGGTGAATTGCTTGCGCTGACATATGACGACATCCGTGACAATATGATGTATATAAACAAACAGTTGTCTGATGTCGCGCCTATAGGTGATGGCGTAAGTTATTCAACAAACATAACCGAAACGAAGTCATCCGGGAGCAACAGAGTCATTCCTCTCTCTCAGGCTGTTATGAAAGAACTGGAGATCCATAAACAGGTTCGCATGGAAGAGATGGAAAAGTATGGTTATGAGACCAACTACTTATTCACCACAACAAACGGGACTTTCTACTATAAGAGGAATATCCGCAGAGCGATCGTAAGGGCCTGTGATCGTATAGGTATCGACTATCATAAGTTTCATGCATTGAGGCACACCTTCGGGACCAACCTCAGCAGAGCAGGAGTGCCAATAGAAGACACATCCAAGCTTATGGGGCATGCAGATGTCTCTACTACCTCAAAATACTATATCGGTGTCAGTGCTAAGAGGAAACTTGAAGCAGTAGAAAAGATTGCCGGTTATACGTTAAAAACGAGCTAAGATTTATCACTTTTTTATCACAGAAGTAATGAATCGGGGTTCTCTGTAATACGAAACGGCCAACGATATCGGAGATTATCTGTAGTAGTAATCTCTGATATCACAGGCCGTGGTAACAGATCTGAAGATATTGGAAGTAGTTCCATGATTCCAGGACGAGCAGAAGGTCTAGGGTTCGAATCCCTACGGGCGCACCACAGCGAGCCGTCAGGCTCGCTTTTTTCGTGCCTGTTGGGATGAGAACCCGTTGGGTTCGTCGAGACTTGTCCTGACGATTGACGAGCGCCAGCGAAGTCAGAGTCATGGAAAGTCCGATGCAAGACCTGCCCGAAGCGAAGCGAGGCTGCAGGTCACGGCTAATCCCTACGGGCGCACCAAGAGAAGCTCCCCATCGATTGCCGAGCATATGCGAAGGCAGAGATGCTGGGAGCTTCTTTACGCAGTACGCCTGCGACTGGCAAGTACGAAGTACGCAGACAGAGCAGCTGCGTCTGGCGGCCTCGGATATATCAGCACGGCACGTATCAAAAAAAAGCAAGAGGGTGATCACCTGAGTGGTCACCCTCTTTTCGTGCTTCATATTGCACCTGACTGCCCGCCGCTGATCGTCTTCGGGGCCCTGTCACCTTTCAACAGGTCCTTCGTACCCTTCGTATCCGCCGATGTTCTCGGCGCGGTCGTAGCCCATCTGTCTCAGGAAGGCTGCAGCCATCCCGCTTCTCGCTCCGCTGTAGCAGTACATGCATATATGCGCGGTCTTATCAGGCAAAACGCTTTCCACGTATGCCCGGTTCTTCCTTCCGCACAGTCCGGCCTCAAGATTGATCGCGCCCGGAACGTGCCCTTCTGCGTATTCTTCCGGTGTCCTGACATCCACGAGCACCGCATTCTTATATATCTTCATGTCCTCGAGCCCTTCGTTTATATCGAGCTCAGGGAGTTCCTCATAATAACCCAATTCTTATATTCTCCGATTTCTATTATATTACGCTGACTGCCTCTTCATCAGCTCATGGAAGTATCCCTTCAGCTCCATGAGTTCGTCGAACGTGCCCTCTTCGGCTATCCCGCCGTCCTTCAGCACGATGATCCTGTCGCACTCCTTCACCGTCGACAGTCTGTGCGCGACCATGATGACCGTGCACTTTTCCTGATAAACAGCATCCAGCACCTTCTTCTGCGAGATGTTGTCGAGCGCCGAAGTCGCCTCGTCAAGGATCAGGAGCCCCGGCTTTGATGCGAAGGCCCTCGCCAGGAGCAGCCTCTGCCTCTGACCGCCCGAGAACCCGCCCGTGTTCGAGTCAGAGATCTCGGTATCGTATCCGAGCGGCAGCTTCATTATCGTATCGTCAATGTCGGCTTTGACCGCCGCTTCCTTAGCCTCTTCCCTGCTCACAGGATGCGGGCAGAAAGCAATGTTGGAATACACCGTTCCCGGCATCACGCGGCTGAACTGGAACACGGATCCGATGTGCCGTCTGAACGACCTCAGATTGATCGTCTCAAGAGGCCTGTTGTCGATGAACACGCCGCCAGTTACAGGTCTGAGCACGCCGAGGATGATCTTGAGAAGAGTGCTCTTGCCGCACCCGCTTTCGCCGACTATCGCCACCTTCTCACCGGCAGCAATGTGCAGCGAGATATCATTGAGGCAGCCGAAGCTGCTGTTTTCATATGCAAAATTCACGTTCTCTATGCGGATGTCTCCGCGGAATTCTCTGAGAACAGTCTGCTCGCGTCCGTTTTCCGAAGGTGCCTCGAAAATGTATCTGAGCTGCGCCATCATCGGTCTCATCAGGAAGACTTTGCGCTGAGCATCCATGAGGTCCTCCACCGCCGCGGCAATGATCGCAAAAGCCGCGTTGAACGCGATGTAGTCTGCTTTGGTTATACCGCTTGGAACGACGAGCGCCAGCAGAATCACCGTCGTGAGCGAACTCAGGAAGCCCATTATGACAGACTCAAGCTTGAGTATCGCCGGCTGGTTCATGTCACAGGCCAGGACCGACTGGTATCTGGCCGCCCATTTTGCATACACCCTCCTGGTGGATCCGCTCTCCTTGATCCGCTGGATGCCCTTGAGAGCGCTGTACAGGAAAGACCTGTTGTCGAGCTCAGCTTCCTGGCGGCTGCGCTCGTTTTCAGCGAAGAATCCGCTCGCAATGTAGATGTATATGCACCTTACAAGGAGCACAGCGAGTGCCGGTATGAGAAGCGTCATCGAGAAGCCCGCCATCTGAGGTATGTAGACCACTGAGAACAGCGCCGTAAGCGATGCTCCCATGACAAAGCTTATGATCTGATCTGCGAGGAGCCTCGAATTGGTGATCTGCTTTGAGAGCTTGCCGGTCGAGGTCCGCAGGAAAAACGTCTGCGGCAGAGTCAGTACTTTGCTCATCACTGCAGACTGCATCTCTGAAGCCACCCTCACGCTCATCCGCGAGAGGAACAGTGACCTGACCGCTGTGATGCCGCTTCGTATAATTCCCGTCAGGAGGAAGAGGAAAAGTCCTCTTGTCAGCAGGCTGAATCCGTCATTGCCCATCGGGACTATGTCCTGCAGGATATACTTGTTCATCTTAGGTGTGACCAGCCCGAGTGCCGAGATCATGAGTGCTGCAAGTCCTATTGCCACGACGTCCCTCGGCGAGATGAGCCTCAGAACATATATCGCATAGTTAAGCAGCGTCGGCTGATCCAGCGCTATCGGCCGCTGTATCACGTATGCCCTCTCCTGCAGCCTGACCTTGTCAGTCACATGGCCCTTGGCACCGGTCGACGGGCACATGTACCTGTAGCCTACCATCGCAGGTGTCAGGACAGCGGCCGTTCCGTCCTCAAGGAACCCGAGGATGCTGCCGTTACCCCTCTTCCACGAACCGTCTGTTGTGTCAATGGCATCATATATGATCCCAAGCGGGTCAAGAACGAGATCGAGCATCTCTTCAGTGCTCTCATAGCCGTAGACCTCATCAGCATTCAGACCGAACGATTCCAGAATATGATCCAATGCCAAAAATGCGCCGTTGTCATCTCCGGCGCTTCCCGGATTGCTCTGGCGGTTCATCATCCGGTAATCGGCGTTTTTCACCATTTCCCGGTCGATCCTATCCCGTTCTCTGATTACTTCTGTGTACAGGCCCATTTATTTCTCCTCAGGCACCTGCAGCAGTTTTCTGTACAGGCCCTCGGTATTGAACAGCTCTTCGTGCGTGCCTCTCTGGACTATCTTTCCTCCGTCCATGACGAGGATGCTGTCGCAGGAGGCGACGGTCGACAGTCTGTGGGCAACTATGATGCATGTCGTCCCCTTCTGTCTTATGGATTCAAACACCTCAGCCTCCGTGACTGCATCAAGAGCCGAAGTGAATTCGTCCAGAAGCAGGATGGTAGGCTCGGCGGACAGCGCTCTGGCAAGTTCGATCCTCTGGAGCTCGCCGCCCGAGAAGTTCCGTCCGTTTTCAACCATCGGCGAGTAGTAGCCCTCGCTTTCCTGCATTATCCTGTCGTGTATATGTGCATCGCGGGCAGCCAGGATCATCTCGTAGTCCTCGACCGTGGAGTCCCACATGGTGAGGTTGTTCCTGATGCTGTCCTCGAATATTACGCATTCCTGATCCACCGCCGTCACAGACGAGTGGAAAACGACGTCAGGTATCTCTTCGCGCCTGTATCCGCCGTACAGTATCTCCCCGCTTTCAGGCTGATAAAGCGACAGCAGGCACTTAAGGAGCGTACTTTTGCCGCACCCCGAAGATCCGACGACCGCTATAAGCTGCCCCGGCTCTGCTGAGAACGAGACGTCAGTGAGAGCAAGAGGCTCACCTTCCTGATACCTGTAGCAGAGATCCTTGACTTCAAGGCTTCCCTTCAGCTTGTCCGGCTCGTAGTCATCAGTCAGCGGGTACTCGGTGATGCTGTCCCTTTCAAGGATGTCCTCGATGCGCTCTATGTCCGTGCGCGTTCCCTGCAGCGTGTTGGTCATGTTGACACAGTTGGAGAACGCAGAGCGGAAGCTCGAAAGCACCGCCTGCAGCGCCGCCATTATACCGAACGTGAACTGGCCGGCTATCATGAAATATGCTCCGGCAAAGAGCAGCACAGCCTGGGATATGAGTATGTGCACGCTGTCGATGGCACTTGCAAGCGCACTGGTGCCCGCGGTCTTCAGGTGGTTGTCATCATATTCCGCCTGGGTCCTCCTCCATCCGGAAAAGAACATCCTCTCCTGTCCGCCGGTCTTGATCGTCTCGATCGTGTTGATACCGTTCAGCAGGGCCGTGTTCATGTTGCCCGTGCTGACAGCTCTTCCGAGCGCCTGAAGTCTGATCCTGTCTCTCAGCATCATGGAAACTGCCATGTATACGACCTCGACAGCAACGCACAGAAGCGCCACTTTCACGTTGTATGTGAGCATCAGCACAAAATATATGACAGTCATAACGACGTCTATCATTCTCGGGACTATCGTCCTGACAAGCGACAGGTCGAGTTTGGAGTTATCCTCCATCCGCTGTATGATCTCGCCCGACCGGTACTGTTCGAAGAAGCTCATCGGCTGGGTCATTATCTTGCGGAAAATGCCCGAGCCCGACCCGGCAGCTACCGAATACGCAGTGCGGTATATAAGAAGAGTTCTCAGTATGTTAACGGTGACACTCAGCACCAGTATCACGCACATGGTGATCACGAGGAATCTGTACAGGGACATGCCTGAACCCGCCTTATGCATGATGATGCCCGACAGCCAGTCTGTTCCCGGCGTCCTTTCGTCAGCCACATCGAGCATGACCCTTGTCGCCCTTACCATAAGAAGGCTCAGCCCCACTCCAAGCATGTTCAGGATGCCGAGCCACAGAAGCACCCTGCCGTGTCCGTCCATGCGCCTTTTGATGAGGCTGTAAAGTGACGGCCTTTTGCCGCCCTTCGTGAATCCCGCGCCCGGCTTCATCACGAGCACGGTCCCGGTGAACATTTCAGCAAAATCCTCTTCATTCATCGTATACTCGCCCTTGGCCGGATCAGCGATATACACTTTGCCGCCCCTGACGTCCTTGACGATGCAGTAAAGAAACTTCTTCCACTTGGCAACGACCGGGAACTTCATCCCGTCGAGGCCTTTCATGTCCGTCTCTACAGTCTCGGTCTCAAGGCCGTAGCGGGCAGCCATGTCCTTCATCTGCTCAGGTGACGAGCCGCCTCTTGAGGTTATGTTGTGTGCACGCATCTCGGACAGAGGGATATACCGCCCATAGTAAGAGAGCATTGTGGCTATCGCCGCAATGGAATTCTCGCCCGTATGAGGTTGTATCACTACGGATATCTTCACGTTCCCTTTTCCTCCCTGCGTCTTCGCGGAATGTGCCGCACACACACCCGCAAAACCGGATTTTGCTCAATCGTAGAAATTATAGCACAGATTCTACGCTCGCGCCCTTACATGATCAGGCAATTTGCTTCTTTCACATGATCAGGCGATTTGCTTCTTTTACATAATCAGAAAATCTGCCTTTTGAAATAATAAGTTGATTTATCACTTTACATGACCGCTCAATATGTTATTATCTTGATCAAAGGAAGGTGCACGTAAGTGCGTTTCAGGAAGACCGGACAGACTGCCTTTGAAAGAGCATCTGAAACTGCTGCAGAGTAAGCCGGCCTCGTAAGCAACGCTCAAAATCGCCTTCCTTTTTTATTGTTTTTTTGCCTTTTCCTTTTTTCTCATTCGGGTAATTTTTTCTGTTTTATGATCGCGCACTGTGTTATCATTCGCTTGAGGGGAAGGTGCACGTAAGTGTGTTTCAGGAAGGCCGGACAGACTGCCTTTGATAAAGCATCTGAAACTGCTGCAGAGTAAGCCGGTCTCGTTGGCAAACCTCAAAAAAACCTCCCCTTTTTTCATTATTAAAATCAGACGATCGCAGAGGACGAGAGATGACTATTTTTGAAAAGGCGATGCAGCCTGAGACCAGGCAGGCATTTGTAGATTATAAGCTCAGGAAGAGAAGATACAGCAAAGAGGAAAACGAAGCCATGGCACAGTACGTCCTGAGCGACGACTGCGTCCGGGACATTCAGAGACTCCAGGCGGGTGACTTCTTCCTCGACTACCCGGACTACAGACTGATCCCTAAGAATTTTGACGGCCGCAAGCGCGCCATTTACCGCTTCCGCGGGACGCAGGGAGCCCTGCTCAAGCTCCTCGTCTTTGCAATGAAGGGTGTTGAGCAGCACTATTCCGACAGGCTGTTTTCATTCAGATCCGACAGGACTGCGACTGATCTTCTCGAGGACATATGCTCCTGCGAGGGTCTGGAAAACATGTACATATTCAAGACGGACGTCACCAACTACGTCGGATCCATCGTTCCTGAGATCATCATTCCGATGCTCGCAGATATATATCTCGAGGACGATCCGGGCTTCTATAATTTCCTTGAATGGCTTCTCATGAGAAAGAAGGTCATAGACCGCGACGGCAACGTGATCGATCACTGCCCGGGCGGAATGGGCGGCATACCGGTCGCCAACTTCTTCATGAACCTCTACCTTCACGAGATGGACGAGTATTTTGCACCGCGCGCAGCGTTCTATTCGAGATACTCCGACGACATCCTCATCTGTGCACACACGTATGAGGAGATCAAGGAGTTCGAGGCAAAATTCTTTGAGATCCTCGGAAGGCTGCAGCTGAGAGTAAACATGGAAAAGACGGAGATACAGGAGCCGGGAAGCGCTTTCGACATGCTCGGCATGGAGATCTGCGGCAGCAGCGTAACCATTTCCCGTCACTCCATGAATAAGATAAAGCGCAAGCTGCGCAAGTTCACCGACAGAGCGCTCATAAGAGCCAACAAAGGCTACGTCAGCCGCGAGCAGGCCGCAAAGGATATCATCAGCAGATTCAACAGGTTCTTCTTCGGCGCGCCTCAGAGCAACAAGCTCCTCTCGTGGGCAAAATGGGCTTACCCGGTGATCACTGATACGGCCTGTCTCGAGGAGATCGACCACTATTTCCAGAACAGTATCAGATACGTTCTCTACGGCTCGATGAAACTCAGAAACCGCACCATACCGTACGAAAAGCTCCACGAGCTGGGATACAGGTCTCTGGTGTACTACTATCACCACCAGGACAAGATCTACGAGCTGCTGGGTATCAAGCCTGATCGCAAACCGGGCAGTGAAGCCTGATCGCAAACCGGACAGTGAAGCCTGATTGCAGGCTTCTTTGGAGGCACGATCGAATCAATTGAACAAAATAAAAGAACCGGCATATCGTCCTTCGCTGAATGAAGGCGTGATGCCGGTTCTTATTATGTCACTCTATTCTCCCTCATACCTGTGATAGATGAAGTGCGATGTAGTATCCAGATGCAGGAGCCCGTCGTTCTCAGCTGCCTCTGTTTCAAGTGCCTCGAGCACTGCATCTCTCATCACAATGTTGTTGTACAGAAGCCTGTCTGTTTCGTTGTATGCGATGAGCGGATTGTGCGTGCCGTCATCGTTCGGCCTGTCTGATATAGCAGAGAACTCGCCGACTGATATCTTGAGTTTCTTGTCTTTCCAGCCTTCAGTCCACTGTCCGTCCCTGTAGATGACCGTCCCGTCCTTCACAAGGGCATCGACTATGCAATTTTTCCTGCCCTCTTTATTCACATTGTCCGCCGGGTCATCGTAGAAATAGCAGTCGATGCCGGTCATGCAGGTCAGAAGACTCCTGCCGCTGTGCTGCATGGAATAATGCATCAGGTCCATGAACTCTCCGTAAGTGATCTCATAGACATAGATCGTATCGTCAAACGGCAGCATCGAGAAGATGTCGCTGTGTGTGACCACCCTCCTATCCTTGCCCTCAGGCACATCAAGATCCGCACGCACTCCTGATGTATTGCATATGGAGACGTCCGCTCCGGTATATTTTCTTACTGCATCATTGATCCAGTTGTTTGCAATAGTGATCCTCTTCCCGCTGTCATCCAGATAACGTCTGGTGATGGACTGGGTAACATATCCTATCTCATCCTCAAGATATCCGCGGATAAGCTCCAGATACTCATCACATATCTTTATTACATCAGCGGAAAGCTCCTCTGCGTTGGCCTGAGTATTGAGCAGAATCTTCTCATCATCCAGAGTGTAGATTATATCCGCCCTGTCGTCAGCACCGGCTTTTATCTGCGCACCGCCCTTGCCGTCATGCTCAAATACTAGCTCCGAATAAGTGTAAGCGGATGCTTTGCCTGAAGGAGACAGGTATCTGAGCCCCCAGTCTGTCGTTTCCAGATGCCTCTTGTGGACATGCCCGCCGAGCACAAGGTCGACAGCAGTTCCCTCTCCGAGGCTTTCGGCTGTATGCCCCGGATCGCCATGCACGAGAAGGATCGTCGCATCGGCCTTGCCGCTTTCTTCGAGATCCGCAGCGAGCTCATTCACTTTGTCCGTATCCTCAACGATGCTGTAACCCAGATCGGTGAAAGACGACTGCAGCATGCTTGCCGAAAAGTCCTCATCGTAGCCTATTACGGCCACTCTGGCCTCGAGCATTTTGCCGTCCTCTGAATACGCCTTCTTGTTCAGGATGACATAGTCCTGCGTGAACTCTGTCTTCTTGCCGTCGCGAAACAGGTTGGAGCACACGACAGGGATCTTGTTCTCATGCTTCTCCCCGCCGAGCACATAGTCGCGCATCGTGGCATCTGAGTTGATAACGGTCTCGAGCCCCCAGTCAAATTCATGATTGCCGACTCCGACCGCATCGTACTTCATGCAGTCATAAACAGCAGACAGCGGCTCGCCTTTCTCAAGGAGAGAAACCGTGCTTCCCTGATATATATCGCCCGTGTCCACGAGGATCGTCCGGTCCGCATCAGAACCTTCCTCAGTCCTGCGCGCGTCTTCGACCTTGTCTGCGATGTAAGCCATTCTGTACTCCGGCGGCTCAGTGTCTGAAACGATACTGCCGTGAACGTCGGACGTCTCAAAAACTGGCAGCCTGAATTCGCCGGTTCCCGCCTCAGGATATACGATCCCGATGCGCGGCCCGGTATACAGAAGCACTTCAAGCACGATGAGCGTCGCCAGCATCATTGCTATGAGGTCACGTTTGTCTGCTATTCGCATAGTAGATTTCCTCTCTGCGTCTCTATGTCTCTCTATCCCTTTTTATCTGTCCCGCAGTCCGCTGAAACTGTGCGAACCTTCTTCACTATACTGTCGGGTGCTGCGGTTCTCGGCTGCTTTCGCCAGTTATATGCTACTTAGTAGGCGCCACATGCATGGCTCCCGGGCACACGTTGCATGCGACTGCGCAGCCGCCTTTGGCAGTCTCCCTGAGTGACTCAGGCAGTGACCTGCCTACATCATAAGTTATCCTGATCATCTCATCAAGAGATATATGCACAGTCACGCCCGCCATCGCCAGCTCTGCCGCCGTGAAAGCTCCGGCTGCGCCGATCGTGTTCCTCGTCTGGCAAGGCACCTCGACCAGCCCTCTCACCGGGTCGCACACGAGTCCGAGCAGGTTGGACAGAGCTATCGCCGCCGCGTCGCAGCACTGCTGAGGCGTCCCCCCGAGCATCTCGACAAGAGCGCTCGCAGCCATCGCCGAAGCCGACCCGACCTCAGCCTGGCATCCTGCCTCGGCACCTGAGACCGACCCGTTTCTCGTCAGCAGGTATCCTATTGCGCTCGCGTTGATGAGCCCCTTTCTCAGAGTGTCCATGCTTATGTCGCAGTTCTGGTACACTGACAGGAGTACTGCAGGCAAAACACCTGCTGCTCCGGCCGTAGGTGCCGCAACTATGACGCCCATGCTCGCATTGGTCTCTGCGACCGCGAGCGCGTTTATAAGAGCGTTGTGCACCACCGTCCCGCAGATCTGCTTGCTGTCTTCAAGCCCGTTCAGCTTCTGCGCCTCTCCGCCGAGGAATCCGCCCATTGAAGGTGCAGGCTCGGATATCGCTTTGTCGACCGCCACGTTCATGACACGGAGGCACCTGTCGATCTCCTCCATTATCTCTTCTTCCTCCAGCTCACCAAGCTGCATCTCTCTTTCAAGCATGATGTCTGAAATATCCATATATTTAAATGCGCAGAGCTTCAGCAGCTCTTCCGCCGTCCTGAAATCCCAGTTCACTTTGTCACTCCTTAGTTAAGATAATAGACTCCACAATTTTGCCCGTGATCTTCCGGGCGCTCATTACAGCCGCTTACAGCTGGATAATGTCCACGCTCGTGATGCCCTCTCTTGCATTCAGCTCATCCTGTATAAGGTCAGGGATGAAGTCATCCGTCTCGATGATGGTGAAGGCCTGTTTACCCTTAGCATTACGGAACATCCTCATGGAAGCTATGTTGATTTTGCGCTCGGCAAGGCATCCTGTCATGAATGCCGCCATTCCCGGCTCGTCCCTGTGGCCGACGATTATCGTGCTGTAGTCGCCGTTGAAGTCGACCCGGATATCGTTCATCCTGGTGATGCGGATCCTGCCGCCTCCGATGGACTCGCCGCGGATGTAGAGGGAATGCCCGTCTGCCGCCGTCATGTCGATGCCGACCGTGTTAGGATGCGGCATATCCTCTTCCGTATCCACAATGAACTCGACCTCGAGCCCTGCCTCGCGCGCTTCCTCGAACGCCGTCCTGATCCGCACGTCGTCAGGCCTGTAGCCGAGCATCCCGCCTATGAGGGCCCGGTCAGTTCCGTGCCCCCGGTATGTATCGGCAAAAGAGCCGTACAGGGTGAAGGTGACATGGGCCGGAGCTCCTGTGAATATCTGCCTCGCCATCCAGGCGATAGCTGCAGCTCCCGAAGTGTGGGAGCTCGACGGCCCGACCATGACCGGGCCGATTATGTCAAACATACTTATATAATTATTTCTCATTCTTATCTATACTCCTTCAGGGCATCAATGCCGGTCATGAATGCCGGCAATTATCTTAAGGCACCTGCTGTCTTTGATCGTACTATTGCGCTTCCTGCAGAACAGGCGCCGCTGCCGTCCTCCTCTCACTCTGACTATCATTATAATACAAGAACACCCTAGCCCGAAATTCACTTCTGCCTGTATGTGACGTAACAATTCAACGTTGCCCGCATTTTACGCCATCAAGCACTCTTGAATTCAATCATTTTTGCCTTCTTGTTGGCGTAAACATCTTATATTCTCTCTTTTTTACGCCACACCTTCAATCAGTTTACGTCTGATTTGATCGATTACATGGCGTAAAACACATAAAAACGTACAGATTTACGCCACCATTCTAAACTATAGCGCCCCATCCTCTCCTTTTTGATGGCGTAAAAATCATAAAAGCCGCTTCAAAAACGCCACCTAGTAAGCCGCACTGACATCATCTTCAAAAAAGCCAACCAACAATAAACACATACTGAAAAACGAGGCCAGGATTTCCGGCCCCGTGTTCAGTCTCTTCTGTATCTGTATTCAGATTTTATGATTGGCTTTCAGGCTCTGCAGATCTGCAGTTCCTAAACGATGCTTGTTGGGTCGCCCGATCCTGCACAGCTCACTTTATTACCGCCTGCGCCAATGCCAATGCATATGCCCATACCGGTGTCATAGCCGGTCGAAGTCTTCTCCACGGCTCCCCCTACACCGATTCCGTAACCGAAGAGCACGCACTTGGTCCATATCAGTCCGCCGCCTTTTCCGCCTGCAACCTGTTCAAGCTCATCTTCAGATAATTCTCCCTGAGCATCAGCGGCAAAAGCGCCTGTAAACTCTTTGAACTCATCGTATGTCGCGGAGAGTCCGTGCTTTTGCCCGAGAGGCAGCAGAAGGTTTTCAAATACAGACTTTTCGTCCTGCTCTCCTGTATATTTCTCAGCCGCTTCTCTTAACTCCTCCTGAAAATCGGAATCATTCACCAGAAGATCTCTGAATTTTATAAGATCTGCTTTTACCATGATGTTAATATATCCCCTTTCTTTTCATACAAGATAATTGTCTCTGTCCATGATGCAACACAGCATCAGTTTCCCGTGTTCAGACCCTATAAGTCCACAAGATCGTCGGCTTCTCCGGATCCGAAGCACTTGTAGCTTCCGGCTCCTGCACCGATGCCTATGCATATGCCCACGCCAAAGTGAGAACCGCTGCCATGCGGAGTATCTGCTCCTCCTACACCGATCCCGACACCAAAAATAGCGCATTTGCCAATACCTGCTCCGCCGCCTTTTCCGCCAGCGACCTGTGTCAGCTCGTCCTCTGAAAGCTCTCCGGCGAGTTCTCCGTTTTCGGCACCGCTTGCAACAGCCTCTATGTAATCTCTGAATTCATCATAGGTTGCCGAGAGCCCATGCTCTTTTCCGAGCGGAAGCACGACCTTCTCAAATACAGCCTCCTCATCCGGCTCTCCATCATATTTTTCAGCTGCTGCTTTGAATTTTTCCTGGAATTCAGGGTCAGTGGTTATAAGTTCATGAAACTTCTTGAGATCTTCCTTAGCCATGTTTTCCCTCCCATTGAGTTCTCAGACATGCGTACTTCTCTTATATTGATACAATTTTACCACATTATAGAGACAGAATTCATTAGGTCTGTGTACGCGCTGCCGCTTGCCATCTTCTCAGGCTCCTTCACGAACGCGATTCCGGCCTTCAGGCAAAGCATCTCTGCCTGTGCCCTTGCGTGCTCATCTGTGATGGAAGTGATGTCCTTCACCTTGGAAGTTCCGACGGTGCGGCGGATGAGCTCGGTGCCTGCGTAGCCTGCCTGGTCTCTGAAAATGTCAGCCATGTAGGCATCGCGGAATGACGCGTTACTCATCATGCGGTCACCTGACTTCTCAGCCATCAGGGATTTTGCCTTGGCGTCGAACTTATCGCAGAACTCTTCGATAACGCTGAGCACCCACGCAAGGTACGCGTCCTTCTCTGCGCCGTTCTCCATAGTATAGAGGGCGTTGGCGTATGCAAAAATCATGTTGGCTATGAAGTTGCCTGTGTCGTAACCGACTGGTCCGTAGAAAGCGAACTCAGGATCGAGTATGCAGGTTTTCTCAGGTGTCACGAACACTGAGCCAGAATGAAGGTCGCCGTGCAGAAGAGCCTGCGCTTTGCTCTCGAAAGTCGCCTTGAGCATGCCGACCTTAGCGTGCAGTTCCTCATCGCCGTAGATGTGCTCGCGCATGAACGCATCATTCTCAGGCATGACGCTGTTGTCGTCGAGGTCGTCCCAGTACGGCTCTGTCAGCACGTGGCGCTCTGTGATCTCGCACAGCTTCGGATTGGTGTATCTCTTCACGAGCTCCTTCTTCTTCTCGGCGCCGACGATCATGTCAGTAGTGCCAATAAGGGCTTTGCCGCAGAAATCCGCAACGTCCTCAGCGAGGTTCGGGAACATCTTATGCGCGCATAGCTCGTAGCGGAGATTCTCGTACCCGCGCATGTCCTCCATCAGGATGTTGTGCTCCTCTTCATCATAGAGGTAGACCTCCGGGATCAGGCCCGGGCAGTACTCGCGGTGCATCTTCAGCACCTCGCACTCGATGCGGCTCCGCTCGAATCCGATGTGCCTGCTCGTGTTGACTCTTAGAGTGTCCTCCGCATGCTTGACGATGAGAGACTTGCCGATTTTCTCATCCTCGACGCGGAAAACATAATTGATGTTGCCGTCGGACAGCTCGCCCGCCTTCAGCTCTGCATCGCCGCTGAAGAAGTCCGGCAGCGCCTTTCTTACATAATCGATTACAGTGGTGGTATCGTACATTTTGTTTTTCAGCTCCTTTAACGTGCTATTTATCATGATGCCCGGATTGCCGGGTCAAAATTATCTGTATCAGTACTTATTGTGCACCTTCTCGGCAAAGCACATGACGTCCCTGATCTCGATCTTCGTCCCGTCGTCGAGTACCGCGGTCCCGCTCATTTTGCCGAAGACCTGATGCTGGTCGGAGACGATGACCTTGAAATCGAGGTTGGCCGCCCTATCAAGGACCGGCTCGAACTCCATCTCGAACCTGCCGTCCGACGAGGTGAACGTCCACTTGTCCATGTAGCCGGTGTCAGGGATGTTGAAGGTGACATCATCGAGCTTGTGGGCTTTGCCGTCGTAGAAGAGAATGTTCTCGGAGGCCGCGCTCGTGTCGCCGAAACCGTAGCCGATGTTCCAGCCGAACGCTTTGCCGTCGATGTCCGTGTTGCCCGAGCCCCAGAACCACGTATTGTCATAAGTCCAGACGCCGCGGCCCCAGTCCAGCGTGCCGAAGTCGGTCAGCGGGTCGAACTCGTAGCGGTGCCCGTCGAACTCAACGTAGCCCGAAGCCCTCATGCAGTTGATCTTCTGATTGTAGTAGAAAGCGTGCTCCTCAGGCCACGGGGTCGCGATGACCATCGAGTCCATCGGCGGCTGCTCGAGAGTGATGTTGGCTTCGAGCGGTTTGCCGTCGTAGAAGCGGTCAAAATGGCAGGTTATTATGCGCTTGCCCTTCTGTTCGGCGGAAAACTGCATCTGCAGGCGCTTATCGGCGAATCTGGTGATGCCTGACGCCGAGTGGTCCGGAAGCTGCAGCTTTCCCATCGGGAACGGGTTCAGCACCGTCTCTGTATGCTCCCACGGCGCGCCGGCAGGACTGTATTCATGCACCGCAGAATCCCCGCTGAATGTCAGGAGCGACACCGACTGCAGGCCGATGTACCCGTCATCCGAGACAGTGAATGCCGCGGCAAAATCCTTATTCACTACCAGGTAGTAGTCCCACTCCTTGATCCGCCATTTCGGCGCTTTGATCATCGAGCGCCTGTACTGCTGGACCATGCTCCTGGACCAGCCCGGTTCTCTCAGCTCGCCGTCGATGTCAAGGAGCAGCTGCTTCTTAGTTATCTCGTGGTTTCTCATAACGGGTTTCCTTTCCTATATCTCAAACGTAGTGCCTGTGCAGAAGGCATGCATCTTGTCTCCGAGCTCCTCAGATAGGATCTGCATGGCTCTCTCGCCGGTGCAGTGGCTCGTGTAAACTGCCTCGACTCCGGTCTCAAGGACGCGGCGTGCAAAATCTCTTACATACTTGTCGGTCTTGTTGTACAGGTGGAAGCCGCCGATCATCGCCAGTATCCGCCTGCCCGGGTAAGCCTGCATCGCTTCGTTTATGATGTTGTCTGCGCCGGCGTGTGAGCAGCTGTTGAATACAACGATGCCCTCAGGGAGCTCAAACACCAGGCTCACCTCGTGCCTGAAGTCATCAGGAATGAACCTCATAAGGCCCTGCCGGAGGTACATCCTGTCCGCGCGGCCGAGCCTGTCAAGGCCGGGCGTCGAATGCCCGAGGAGGCTGATGCCCTTGTCTATCCGGGTCATCTTTCCTGCCTTCACGATGCGGCCGGCATGCCTCTTCATTATGCCGCGCGGCACTCCCGCATACTTCATGAATATGCCGTGCTTGTCATAGCAGTTCTCCTCGCAGCCCTCAGCCACATACAGCGGCGCATGATCATTCAGCTCAAAGAAAGTGTCCAGCCCGTTCGCATGGTCATCATGCGCATGCGACAGCACGGCATAGTCCACCGCCTTCAGATCGAGCCCGAGTTTCTCCGCATTCTCCGCAAAAAGTCCCGACAGCCCCGCATCGAGGAGGACCGTTTTGCCCTCATATTCAATATAGAACGACAGGCCCCATTCGCCCTTGAGCTGCTCGCCGTCTCTGTTGTCCACAAGTACAGTTACTCTCACTGGTCCATTCTCCCTTTTCATCCTGCATCCGGCTCTTCACCCGATGCTATCAATTACCTGTGCTTCCTCATATACTCCGCCGTCCTGTACAGCGTGGTCCCGCTGAATATCTTGTCAAGATTGCCGGCAAAATCCAGGTGATACCTCTCGCCCAGCTCGGCGAGCTTGTCATCAATTATCTGCTGCTTCTCGTCGATTGATTCCTCGAGGTAGTCCTCGAGCGACATCTGCCACCCGTCATCGCCGGTCAGGTTGTAGACCCCCGCGCCGATGAGCCTCACAGGCCGCTTTTCGATCTGCCCCAGCAGATCCCTCGTCTCCTGCCATATGGTCGCAGCCGAATCACTCGACACCACGATCCTCGATCTCGTTATATTCTTCATGTCGGCGTACGTCACTTTAAGCGTCACACCCCGGCCGTGGAGACCCTTGCGTTTTGCCCGTCGCTCGACACTCATCGCGAGCAGGAACAGCACGTCGTCGAGGAGCCCAAAATCGCTGACGTCCTCCTGGAAGGTCAGCTCGCGGCTTATCGATTTGGTGTCCAGCGGGTCGTACGGTACGACTTTGCGGTCATCGATGCCGTAAGCCATCCTCGTGATATGCGCGCCGTGCTTGCCGAGAAGCCTGACGACCTCATCCTGCCTGTCTCTGACGTCGCGCACCGTCGCGATGCCAACGCGCTTTAGTTTTTCCGCTGTCCTCGCACCTACCGTGTAGAGCGCCCTGACGTCCCTGTCGATGATCAGGTCCACGAACTCCTGAGGCGTGCGGATCTCAAAGTACCCGTCCGGCTTCTTCTCCTCGCTCGCGGTCTTCGCCGCAGTCTTGGAATAAGCGATACCGACCGAGCAGGTCAGGTGCACCTCTTCGCGTGTCCTCCGCTTGATCGTCTGAGCGATCTCCCTCGCGCCGGCCCAGTCACCGGCGGTTTCCGTAATGTCCAGGTAAGCCTCATCAAGAGCGATCGACTCGGCAGCCGTCGCATAGTCATTCCAGATGCCATGCAGCTGATCCGAGACCGCCCTGTATTTATCAAAATTCGGGTGCATATAGATGCCCCTCGGGCACAGGCGGTACGCTTCCTTGATATTCATCCCGGAATGCACGCCATACTTCCGCGCCTCATAGCTCGCCGTCGCAACAACACCGCGCTCAGTCGGAAGCGACCCGATGATAAGCGGCTTGCCCGCCAGCTCCGGGTTGTCCCGTATCTCCACCGAGGCGTAGAAAGCATCCATATCCACATGTAAAATGATCTGATCCACGCTCCGCGCCTCCTGATATGACAGTGGGGACGGTTCTCACTGTCAGCTTTTATGACAATGAGAACCGTCCCCATTGTCATATTTACATATTCAGCATCAGCAGTGCAGCTGCTATCATGCCGACTGTCACCCACTGCCTTGAAGTCATCTTCTCGCGGAAGAACAGAACTCCCGCGATTCCAACCAGTACTATAGTTCCTGTGCTGTATGTCGGATACGCTATTACCGCCGGCACATACGAAAGCGACATCAGAAGGAACCTCGCCGAGTAGTAGTTCGGTATGCCTATGAGGCAGCCGAACAGGACATCCTCGCGTGTCAGCTTCTGCCCCTTCAGCACCGCTGTCAGCGTGCACAGCACCAGAGCCATCGCAAAAGTATACAGAAGGAACTGCGAGTTGTACTTCGCGTTCCCCAGCTCTTCATATATCTTGGACATCGCGTCGCCCGATCCGCCGACCAGCAGCAGGAAGATAAGAGCCTTAGGCGCAGTGACGGTGCCCGCTGCCTGTACAGCATCCTGCACTGTCTTAAACTGACCGCCATTTTCTCCTGCAGCGTCCGCACCGGAACCGCCCTTTTTCACGCCGATAGCTTCCCCTGCGTTCATGAACACGATCGCCGCTACTGCTATCGCGATGCCCGCGACCTGCATCACTCCCGGCCTCTCGCCGAAAGCCACGATCGCTATCATCGTCGGCACCAGCACCCCGAGCTTCATGAAAGTCGACGGGAGTACGACGCCGTTTTTCCTTATATTATACTGGAGCAAAATGAACGATCCCACGTAGAACACGCCGTTCAGAAGCCCCATCATCAACGTCAGTCTGCCGTCTTCGCCGGGAACAATGATGCTCCCGGTGCCGCCTGCCTTCACCGCATAGAGCAGCCCGAGCAGCAGGCACACGACATAGTTGACAGCCAGAGTTGAAATGTTGTTCTTGATCCTTGTCTCGCCGCACCGCATCATGATCGAGATCAGCGCGCTGCAGCACATCGCCAGTAAGAGATAGTGCACCGCTACTTCACCTCACCTGGCGCATCTTTCCCGGCAGCTGCTTTCACTGCCGCACCATCATTCGCTGGTGCCGGCTCCCATTTTCCCGGCTCTTCAAACACGCGCGCTCCGGTATCCGGCTCGCCCAGATACGACACCAGGAAATGCTCAGCCAGGCTGCCCGGCCTTATATTCTTCGCAGCTTTCTCCCGCGAAAACCACTTGTACGAATCGATCTCGTAGTTCGCATGCATCTCGCTATCGTCCTTCACAAACGCAGTGAAATTGCACATCAGCGTGTCCGACTTCTCGAAATACTGCGACCTGTTGAACTTCATATGATCGACCGTCATCCCGGTCTCCTCACGGATCTCGCGGCGCACCGCATCCTCCATCGATTCGCCCTTGGTCACATAACCCGCCACAAGAACATACGACGGCCTGCCATACTGCTGGATCAGCAGTATCTCATCCGTCGCCTCGTTGACCGTGATCATGCTCACCGCCACATTGTACTGCGGGAACCTGAACGCCTCACACTTCGGGCAAAATGGGATCATCCCCTCATTCTCAAGCTCCCTTATCTCAAGTTTCGTGCCGCACATCCGGCAGAAAGTTCCATTCGTATCCATCAAAATTCCTCTTACTCAGCTCCTGAACCGGATTCGCGGTTCTTCTCGTAATACACGTTCTCCAGCTTCTCTGCTGCGGCGGTCTTGTCGAGCACCATCTGCAGCAGGCGGTCAAGCTCGGAGTCCTCGGTGTAGTCGGCCGGCGCATAGTAGCGGATGCGGTTCTCGCGCATCATTTTCTGCACGCGTGCCTTGTTCTCAGTATCCGGGTCATAGACTCCGATCGAGTGGCCGCCGTACGAGTTGACCAGCTTCATGCACGGGATGTCCGTGTCACTGTCGCCGATGTACACCATGTTGCGGAACGGCACGCGCATCTCATCAGGGGCAAAATAGTCGTTGACCCCGTCGTCATTGATGCCGAGAACGCCCTTGGAGATCCTGAAGAGGAACTGCGTCTTGTTTGTGAAGTTGACGACCTGCGCCGGCCACACAGCCACTCCGTCCTCGTCATAGAAGAAGGAGCTCGCGTAGATCTTCTCGAATTCGCTGGCGATCTCAGTTCCCTCGATCATCTCCCTGAGTCCTGAAGAAATGATGTAGTGCTCAACAATGATTCCGCGCTCTTCGCCGTATCTTCTCATGCGGGCGAACCAGTTGTTTTCTCCGGCAACACCCTTATACAGTTCGACGCCGGCGCCGTAGCGCTCGAGCATCTCGCGGCGGAATATCTCCTTGCCCCTCGCGCCTCTCAGCATCAGATACATCCACGCCAGAGTGGAATCCATCTCATGCGAAAGCGCGAGCTCCATTGTTTCCTTCCAGAACTCATTCTGATTCTCATAATTGATAGCCTGAAGATAGCCCTGTGCCTGCATGTTGTCAGGCGACAGGGTCTTATCAAAGTCATAGCAGATGGCTACGACCGGCTTGTCTTCTCTTGTTCTTCTCTCGTTGTCCTGCATCTTTTTTCCTGCGGATGACAATTATCATTTCAAAATATGACAAAGAGAACCGTCCCCATTGTCAGATTATTTCTCAAGCAGCGCGAGTACTGCATCGCCGTGGATGGTCTCGTCATTCATGACCTCATTGACTTCAGGGAAGAAGTCGACGATGTCCTTGTACTTCTCAGCTGCGTCGTACTCGCCCTTAGCGATGATCGGGTAGGTCTTGTCCCTGCCGAGCACCTTGTACATCATAGGCACGAAAATCGATTTTGCCGGATTCACCCTGAGGTCCATGCCGGTGTACTTTTTGAATACATCAGCATGTCTCTGCTCGTCACCAGCGAGCCTCTCGAATGCAGCACGATCCTTCTCGTCCTTAACTACTCCGGCCAGCTTCTGATACATCAGCACCGCATCGACCTCACCCTGCTGAGCGGTTTTCAGAGCATCCAGGCAGTCCGGATCGAACTCAGGAGCCGGCTCGCATACGCCTGTCTCCTCCATGATGATGTCCGCGATGCGAGTGCTGTGAACGATGTAGCTGCCGTGACCCTCGCCCGGGATGATGCGGAGTTTTGCACCGTCGATGCCCGCAGCGATTCTCTTTGTCTCTTCGAGCAAAACCAGATCCTTCTCGCCGGCGATGACGACTGTCGGCACTTTGATCTTCGCAAGATCGTCCGCCGTGATGTCAGGCTCAGCCATCATGAGATACAGCTTCGGGTCCTTTTTGACCTTGTACGCCATCTTGATGAACAGCTGAAGCGGCTTGCTGACGCCCTGCGGAGTCATGTTCGCGCCGCTCGTGATCAGCATACCGATCCTGCCCGACTTCATAGCCGCCAGAAGCCCGATGATTCCGCCATCGCTGAAGCCGTAGAAAATGACATCCTTCAAGTCGAGCTTGTCCATGAAAGCGATCATGTCATCGCGCATGTCAGTGTAGTGGAGCTCGTCCACCCTCGTGCTCGCGCCGTGGTCCCTCGAGTCTACCGTGTATACTGTGAAATGTTTTCTCAGATACGCGACCGCTTCCCGGAAGATCGTGTGATCTTCGCCGTTTCCGTGCACCATGATGAGCGGCCTTCCGCTGCCCGCAACTTCGTAATTCAGTCTGATTCCATTAACATCAATAAACATTTTCAGTCTCCCCCATTGTCATCTTTCTGCACAACTACTTGTCCTCAGGTATCACCTCAAGCCAGTACCCATCCGGGTCTGTGATGAAGTAGATGCCCATGTCGTGATTCTCGAATGCTATGCATCCCATCTCTTCGTGAAGAGCGTGAGCCGCTTCGAAGTCGTCCACGTGGAATGCGAGGTGGAACTCCTCTTCGCCCAGGTCGTACTTCTGCGGATGCTCCGCAAGCCATGTCAGCTCGAGCTCAAAATCGCTCGTCCCATCAGTCAGATAGACGAGTATGAATGACCCGTCTTCCGCAGTCTTTCTCCTCTTCTCCTTCAGCCCGAGCGCCTTCTCATAGAAAGCCATCGATGCTTCCAGGTCGCTCACGTTCCAGTTAACATGCACCATTCTGTGTTTCATATTTTCTCTTCCTTCCCTTAGTCCGCCCCTCGGCTTGCACCGGTAAGTACCAGGTCAGTACTCACCATTATTATCTGAACTGACCGGCAACAGGTCAGCACTCAACATAATTACCTGAACTGATTGACAGTCTCATCGTATGCAAAACCAGCCGCGGCCAGTTCATCCACGATCTCATCCATGTCTGCATCGATCTCCGCGCACAGGTCAGACAGCGACTCTCCCCTGTCCCTCAGCATCATATTTATATAACTGTACAGGATCATCGGATCCTTAGGTGTCTTGTAACTCATATCTTTCCGACAACAGGGGCGGTTTCCCCTGTTATGACAGTGGGGACGGTTCTCTTTGTCAGCTTTTCCGGCATCGGAGGCGTCCCTGTCCCTATCTGTCAGCTTCTCCTTTTTTCTTTTACTACTACAATAATTTTGTGGTTAATACTCCCAACATCCAGTTGGGATGTTATCCATCTTGTTGCTTAAGCTGTTAGAATGAGCAAGGCAATCGGTCTGACGTTTCCTTTCTTGGACTCCCGTCCGTAAATAAGTCTGTCAACCAGCCCTCATTCGCAGCGTTCGTTTTACGCAGGTTGAACTATCGCGTTCGTGTGAATATACCCAGTAGATTGAATAGGCAATGAGAGAAGCTGGCTTCGGCCATTGCTAATAACGATCAAAGGAGTATTTATCATGTTGAACGCAGTTGGTATCGATGTTGCAAAACGCAAAAGCACAGTCACGATCAGAAGACCTGGCGATGAGATCATTCTGCCTCCATGTGACATCCGTCATAATCGGTCCGAGATCAATGACCTTATCACCTACATCAAAAGCCTCAAAGGCGAGACCAAGGTCTGTATGGAACACACCGGCAGATATTACGAGCCTATGGCTTATTGGCTTTCTAACGCTGGTATCTTCGTCAGTGCTGTCAATCCTATTCTGATCAAGGATTTCAAAGATGATGATTCCTTTCGGGCTCCTAAAACAGATAAGGCTGATGCAGCGAAAATCGCTCGATACACTCTTGACCGCTGGACCAAACTGAAGCAATATGGTCTTATGGACGAGATGCGTAACCAACTCAAGACAATGAACAGGCAATTCGGGTTCTACATGGATCAGAAGACTGCTATGAAGAACAATCTCATCTCTCTTCTCGATGAAACATATCCCGGAGCCAACAACTTCTTTGACAGCCCTGCTCGTGAAGACGGCCATCAGAAGTGGGTAGACTTTGTGTATACCTACTGGCATGTCGACTGCGTCAGGGGCAAGTCTCTTAAAGCCTTTACTGAACATTACCAGAACTGGTGCAAGCGTAAGGGCTACAATTTCAGTGTGCGAAAGGCCAAGGAAATCTATGAAAAGTCCTCCATCCTTATCGCCATGTTCCCCAAGGATGACAACACCAAGATGCTCGTACGTCAGGCTGTAGATGTCCTGAATTCAACCTCTGCTACAGTTGAACTGCTTCGCAGAGAAATGGATAAAGCAGCTTCTACACTTCCAGAATATCCTATCGTCATGGCTATGGATGGTGTCGGTCCGACTCTTGGTCCTCAGCTCATGGCTGAGATTGGTGATGTCACCCGGTTTACCAAGAGAGGTGCCTTAACCGCCTTTGCCGGTGTTGATCCCGGTGGAGATCAGTCCGGAGATCATGAACGCAAGAGCAACCGCACCTCCAAGAAAGGATCTCCACACTTAAGAAAGACTCTTTTCGTGGTCATGGATGGCATTCTTAAACGTTCGCCAATTGACAATCCTGTCTATCTTTTCATGGACAAGAAACGCTCTCAGGGAAAGCCTTACTATGTCTATATGACTGCCGGAGCAAATAAGTTCCTGCGCATTTACTATGGACGAGTCAAGGAATATCTCGAGAAGCTTGAACAATCCGAAGAGTCGTAGTCCCACTAACAAATTCCCATTCCATTCCAATGTAGCGCATTGGCTTTATTCGATTGCCTGAAATCCAACCTGTATAAAATTTTCAAAATTCGTCAAAATCTGCTTGATTTTCTATTTGCAGACTTGTTTCCCTAAAGTCAATGCCAATTCGATTTCTGAGATATATGGGCATGTACTCCTGGCCATCCATTATTACGGGTATGAATTTTTCCTGATTGAATCGGTCATAAACCTCTGGGGTTATAATGGTTGTTTCTACGCCAACTCCACCTCGACGGTTATTTGCCTTCTCAGCATATGATTCGTCACACATAATAAGAACTTTATCCGCCTTCTCTATACTTTTTTCCATAAAGACGAACTTATCATATCCAGGCTTCAAATCCCACTGATCCAAAATAACATCAATCCCATTGGATCTAAGCTTCTCAGCAAGACTTCTTATTTGATCAATATAATTATCGCATTTCCAACTGTATGAGATAAAAACAACTGGTGATGTATTCATGTTTTAATCCATTCCTTTTTCTTTTTCAGCTTTCTATGATTTACTGCTTTATCCTTTGAATGCAAGTCAATGTGCACTATATGAATATTATTATGTGTTCCAAAGTTCTTCTTTAGGTGTTAATAATCCAAATAGTATTTTTTGTTGATCTCTCGTATCTACATTATTCTTGATTGCCTCTTTTATATCTCCAATAATCTCCCTTTTATGGTCTATGAAGAAATGTTGGTATCTTTCTGTCTTAATAATATTCGTCCACATATAATTGCTGGTATCGACTTGAGAATAATCAAACTCACTCGGAGCGAGAAGGAACTGAATGCACTTGCTGTACCCAGCGTATTTTTTTAGTTCATATATGTTAAACTCCTCATATACTAAGTGTAGAATAATGAAATCATCGATATAGGATTGTAGATAATCCGGAAAAGTTCGCATTCCAGGTTTCGTTATTCTTTCTATATGCAGCTTCTCTATCTCTGCTAAAATACGTTGCTCACATTCTTTAGAAGGTTCAATGTATCCTTCGAAAATAAAATTAAAGATTGACTCTGTAGAAAGCATATTCACGCTTTTTGTCAATAATGCTGAAAAGCGATCCATAGGAAGTGCCATCCTGTAAAACTCAACCGCTTCTAATCTTTCACTAACATCCTCTATCTGGCAAATTGAACTATATGCATTAGTTTTGAAGCTGTCGTCATATGCATCTCGTGTTAACCTAAAAACTTTTTGGAATGCCCATTTATTATTCGCAGGCACTTTTTTATGCAAGCCTTTAGCAATAACATTCTGTATCAATTCTTTAGACAAGCTTGCAATTTCAGGAGATGCGGAAGGCTCAATTGATTTGAGAAGCAAAATAATCGCGTCTAATAAGTCTTTTGAGCAAATTATATCCTCAATCCAATTGTCGTTATTTTCGATTAGTTTATTAATCAGTTCTAATACTGCATTGGTCGCCTGTGTTCTTAGCTCGTTATCTACTGTTTTTGTAATAAGTATTGAAAATGAATATATATAGTTAACTATATATTTGTTGATGCATGTAACAGCACTCTCACATAGATTGCGAAATTTGCTACAAACATCAAGACCATCAACAAATTCAACATTAGAAACATGGTAATCATCAATCCATTTTTTGAGCGATTTGGGATCTGTATATTTCACAAACATATCCAAATCAGTTTCTTCAAGCGGATAATGCTCCCTATGTGTTCCTATTAATACAGTGTCTTCATCTTCAGTTACAGGAGAATATGAACATAGAATCGCCTTCAAATAATAATAGAGGTAATTGTATACATCTTTATAATGATCTATTGGCAGGTAGTTCTCTTTAAAGAAGAAATAATACTCATATGCATATGATTGTAGTTTCCAAATATTTTGAAACGCATGTCCGGTAATAAAGCCATTTATCTTGTACCTATAATGACTCTCTTGCTTTTCCAGCGTCTTTTGCATCGCTATTCGATCATCATTCTCAGAATGATGCAATTTATATAAGTACCCGGTAGCATTTTTATAATTAGCATTCAGCGATGCAAACAAGTCGGTAATTTCTTTTGTCAATTGCTCTGCTCGAGATAAGCCTAAGTATAGAAGTGCACTTCGTTTTCGCATTTTTGATAGCAAAACTTCAACAATATCTGCTTTGTCAGTTCCTTTATCCATCTCCGCGATTGTTTCATTTAGCGCTTCATATGTAGAGCCAAGCAGCACCATATAATACAGGCGAACCTCAGGGTTGCTGATTATTTCAAGGTCCTTTTGAAGTGAAGTAAAGTCGTTATCCAGGTATTTCTGGAACAATGTGTCGGTTTCTTTCTTCTCGAATAATGCAATACTTCGCTTACAGTGATATGCCTGTGCCTCAGTTATGCATGTTTTACCGATAAGTTCCTGCAATGTGGAACTATTGTTATATGCTTTTTCAAAACTATTTAATGCTGCTTCATTTGAAAATACTAGTGTATTGCCCATATAATCCAGATTATTGATGTTACAGTTCCTTTTTAAATCGATGTATGCAATGTGATTATATGCTGACAGCAGTTTATAATTGTCCTCTGTGTCTATTTCTGAAGGTATTACCTCTCTATACTTAGCATCATCAGAAATCAGTCGAAGAAAGGCATGCATTCTTCTCCCTTTATCATTTTGCAGCTTTGAGGATGCGTATTTATCTACATATGATTCCTCTATAGTATTAGTTTCAACGACAATTATATTCTTTCGCGCCAGTCTCTCCTTTTCAAAATCAGATTCATCGTCTGAAACCAGAATAAAGCTCTTTGGGCGCTCCTCAATCTTATGTACTTCAGCAAAATAATTAATCCATCCAATTATCAAATTGAGATTATAATCACTCAAAGAATAGCCTACAAACATGAATGTGTTATTGATAAGCAGAGATTTTATAAAAGTGCTTATAAGAATATAGTTATGTTCATAGTTAATATAGTCGCTTTCCTTCAGAACGATATTCTCTATATCGTTAAAGTCTCCATGCATTTTAACAATATATCTGCTACTAGCTTTAGCTAACAAGTCCTGATCTTTTGCAATAACTGAATATAGTCCTGTATTAATTGAGTCGGATCTTTCAAGCAAATCATCATAATTTGTCGTGATTATATGTTGCGGTGCAATTCTTAAAATCTCATTGTCGATTTCATTAGGCTCTACATTTTTGTTAAGCACTTCGTTAACTAGTTCATAATATCCCCGCTCATCTTTCTGATAATAGTATTCAGGTATCCTAAGGAACTCCTCTTGTGTAAAGATGTTTTTTCTATTACATTCAGCCTTTTTTTGCGCATCACAGTTTTTACTATCTGCACATGTAGAACAGTGCTCATAATGAAGCTTATCCGCAAATTGAGCAATCAATCCAGACCAGGTCGGTAACCCAGAGTTTCTTGACACTCCAGCACCAACAAAAATAACTAACCGCCCACTATTTTTTGCTCTATGTATTTCTTTTAAAGAATCTGTCCAATTCATGGTGATTATTACCTCATCAAATCAGCTTACTTTGTTTCATTCATAATATCTACAAATCTTTAGCTAAGCCTTTTTCTTTCATATTTCACTTCGCCTTGACGGATCCTTTCTAATGATTCTATCGACACGACGAAACCCCTTGTTAAATCTTCGAATGCGGTTGATAAAAGCATCTTGTCGTCCATATTATATTTCCAGCTTTATTTTTTAATACACTTACCGCTACAGGTATCTATCGAGCACTTGCAGAATATTGCTTTTATGCCTAGCATAATCTTCACTTCGAAGCTTTTGCTCTTCTACGCTTAGTATTTGTCTGCTGCTTCTAAACTTAATTGCCATTCTTGTTTTTTCATCTTTGTGTATTTGCGTTCCCCAAAATACATCTTCTACGTCTCTGCAAAACCATATCAAGTCATAACCCTGCTGTTCACAATACTGCTTGATTTCAACTAATTCCCGCATGTGAGTCGGATCTGCATCATATCGGTCTGTATCTATGCAGTAAATAACATGTGTAGGACCAATTACTTTATACTGCTTGGTCTGATCAGCAATCTTTTTCAGTATATCCTTTTTTCTGTAGTTGCCCTTTCCCTCGAAAAAGATAAAACGTATTCTAATGCTATTTCCCAAATTATAATAATTGAAAATCGTTTCGCGTATATATACTAAATCCGTTTCTGCCTTGGAATTAGTCTCTACGCAGAATAATAACTGTTTACTCATAATCATTCACCCAGCACGCCCAAGAAATCTTCTGGCTCTATGTTGAAAGGCAAGTATTCGATCATACCCTGTCTATACAGTTTGTCAGGAGCGAAATTGCCATTGGTTTTCCATTCTACGATTTGATTATCACTGGACAGAAAGGCTATTGACTTCTTGTTGCTCCTTAGGCTTGCCATTGGACTGGTATTGTGAGTAGTGAAGCAAAGTTGCCCTTTGCCGTATTGCATAAAGTAATCAATTATTTTGCTTAAATAGACATCATTAATGTTTGCGTCCATTTCATCAATAAAAGTGATTTCACCATCTGCAGCAGAATTGAGATAGTCGAATAGTTTTATAAGTTTGGTAATACCAGTACTCTCAAAAACCGTGTCAACACGATAATCTCCGTAATTCATCAGAAGCTTACAAGCAAAGAATTCTCCTGCTTCTGTTTTATCTATGTCTATAGATTTAAGATCTCGTTTGAATAACTGAATAAATCGCTCGAGTTTTTTTATCTTCAATTTATAGTTCTCAAATAAATCCTTTGCTATCAGCTTTTCATTAGCATTTGCAAACCGCCCTACAGTGGAGACCATTCTGGTTATTTTGTCGAAAAAATCATCCGGATCTTTGGCTTCAAGAAGCTCTTTTTTCTGCAAATACAAGTCAGGATCATCTTCACTAGCAATGCAAACGTTTATTTTTGCGGCAAAGAAATAAAGGTCAAACATCATCATTCTGAAAGGAGAAGACATATTATTTCTGAAGATATCTTTACTATTTAGCAAGCAATTAATGGCCAAAGATTGCTTGCCCAATAGATTCAGTGACTCCCTGATAAGCCTGTCTTTAGTCTCTTCATCATCAATCATTACGCTATTGATTTCTCCTTTAAGACATTCGAAGACTACTATTTCTTTTGCCCTTGTACCATTAAAACGACATTTAAGAGATTCCCGTTCAATTTCAAAAAGGCCCATAGGATTCAGACCGAGGCTGACCTCGTAACTATATATTCTGCTTTGAGCGTCAGTATAATAAATGAAATCGCTATTCAGCTCAATTCTCCTAGTCTTTTTATTGACCATAGCCTGAAGGTACTGCTGGTTTTTGGAGTCGTTAAGATAAGTGCTGTCTATAATAATGTTTCTGAGAACATCCATACCGACAACTATAGCAGTCTTACCAGATCCGTTTTCACCATAAATAGCTTTGATTCTGTATTTTTCAGGATCAAACTGTTTATCTATAGTTTTTTTGTAAAAGTTAAGTTCTATAGTTTTTTCAAGGTTTTTGATTCCAGATACCTTGAAATTCAACAAATATACTTTCTCACCCATGGTTTACTCCTCCTTGATAACAATATATCAGCAGTATAAACAAAATGCAAGAAAAATACAATTTGTATTTTTCTTGCATCGATGGTTTGTTTTAACAACAATTGGAAGCTTGGCTATATTGTTTTATTTATTTCTTCACCAAAGCTGCCCCAACATCTGGTAAACGTCTTTTTTCCACCCTTCCTTTTTTGAACAAAATGGGCATCCATGACCTGCTTTGAGCGAATGAGGTCTCGGGTTCCATTCATAACCACATGTTTTGCATCTACATTTAATTCCAGTTTCTGTGTTTACATATTCACCAAGAATCTCGATGTTGGGATTAACGTTCTTCATAAGTTCAGTGAAGGACTTTGTATCTAGCTTTAATGTTCCCGCACATCTTGGACATCCGGAAGGTTTAGTTTTTATTATTGAAGTCGCTTTCGGATCCCAAACATAACTGCATTTTTTACACCTGCACTTTATTCTATCTTTGCTTCCTCTATAAGCCTCCAATGGTTCAATATTAGGATTTAACCTCTTGTCATAGTTGTTATCATAATGCTTGTTCGCAATACTTTTTTTAATGGAGGTAATGTAAATGCAAAGAAAGCACTATACAGAAGAAGAAAAAAACGCAGTTATGTCTCAGTATGCTGCATGCGGCGGAGAGGTCAAAGCTATGCTGGCTGATTTAGGTATTCCTAAGAGCACCTTCAATCAATGGCTTCGCGAATACGATCTTCGCTATGGATGTAAAAGTAAATATGATTTTAGTCCTAGAAATTTCCGCAATATTTTGCAACGAAATGACCATCTTGAGGATCTGCTTGCAGTTCTGAGCGATTCATACTGTTCTCCTAACGCTCCTCTTAGGGAGCGTCTTAATGAAGCTGAGAAGCTATACAAAAACTATAATATTCACCTTGTATGTGAAGCGCTGAATATTTCGAGAGGCAGTTTCTACAATCACATCAAGAGGAACAAGCGCAAGCAAGCTTGGTATTATCTCAGAAGAGAAGAGCTAAAAAAAGAAATCCGCGACATCTACTACGATACCTCAGAAATATATGGAGCAAGAAAAATGGCTGCTGCACTAAGGCAGAAGAACATAACAGTAAGCGTTCATCTTGTTCGAGAGCTGATGGCTGAAATGGATCTGATAAGCATACGAGTTTATTCTAACTACCTCTACCAGAAAGAATTTGGAAAATACAAGAATCACGTTAATCAGTTCTTCGAGGCTGATGCTCCGAATCAGATCTGGGTCAGCGATGTAACTCAGTTCAAGTACAAGGAATACTATTATTATATTTGTGTAATAATAGACCTATTCTCCCGGAAAGTCGTTGCCTGCTGTGTAGGGAGAAACAATACCACTTATCTCGTAAAAAGGACCTTCCGGGAGGCGTATAACGATCGTATCCCCGGTGAAGGTCTTATTTTTCATAGCGACCGAGGTTCAAATTACAAAGCGGAATCATTCAGAATACTATTGGCCTCAAAGAATGTAACGCAATCCTTCTCAAGAGCACATATGCCATATGACAATGCTGTCATGGAGAATTTCTTCGGCTCATTGAAAAAAGAGGAACTGTACAGATGGCGATATCGGTCAGAGCGTGAGCTCAAAGAGCGTATCAGGGAGTATGTAGACTTCTACAATAACGATCGCCTGCACGAAAAACTGCAGTACAAGACACCTGCACAAGTTGAAGAAGAGTATCTCAACAGTCTGTGAACAGGCAAAATGAACATCGGATATTTGTATTGATTGTTCGGTGTGATAGCCCCGTGGGTTCGAATTCCGGTTCTTTGCAGTTTTGAAACGCATTTTACGATTTTATTTGACCCCGAAAGGTTCTCCGAATCACATGAACCCCGCTGATTGCAACGAAAAACCGGGGTCCTCACGAACTTGAGGGTTCGTATAGGTTACCCCGGTGCAGACTCGAAGAAGTCAGGAGCGTACAAACGTTGAAATTCCAAGGAGGAAAAGCGCCGTCCACGTTTGTACCCAGCTCTGTACCCAATTAACTATTATGTAAGTAGCAATATAATTGTGTCATAATATTTCACCAGATGAACTCTCCGCTTTTACCGCCCGATTTATTGAGGAGGTGTATATCATCAAGGCAAAGGATTACATCCTATTTAACAGTAACTGTATTCAAATAACGAACTGCCCTCTTGCTGTTAGGGTCTCCGAAAACAACCAGTTGCGCCCCCTGGCCTCCTTCAATTCCTTCGATCACTTCTCCGCCATCTGTGAGCGCAACGTATACTTTTCCGCTCTCAAGGATCTCTGCACCGGTAAGATCTGCAGAATAATTATCCTCTGAAGTAACAGTGACCAGAGTGTCATCAGCTATCTCGACCCCATTATCACTGAGGATGCTGCCGAGTTCAGCTCCTGTATATTCATGATGAGATATCTCGCCTTTGCCATTCACAAGATCACCTTCGAAAGATTGGGCATCAATATTATCCCAGGCAACAGTTATCTCCTTATCGCCCATCGTTATTACCATGCCGGGTTTATCTTCGCTGTTTCCTCTGTTCAATAACGCCAGTATTCCTGCAGCGATCACCAGGACCGCGATCAGCACTGCAATTATCTTCTTCTGCATTTTTTATTACCTCCTATGTGTACTATCCTGCTATTTCCCCATTTACATGCTCATGCGCGGGCAGATCTCTTCTCACTGCACTGTTTCCTGCAGTCGTGGTCAATATCGGTCTCAACCTGCAGGAAAGGCTGTGACCCAGGACCCCGCAAATGGCTCCGCTGACGAGAGCTACTGCTATATATAGCGCAAGCGGCACTCCGGTCAGATGAAATACTATTATGTTGGCCGTAAATCCGGCAGCTGCCGCGGCCAGCAAGTTTGCTATTACCATTGTGATGTAACTTCCGCTGCCACTCTTTCTTCCGATCAGGAATACCAGATCGATTATAATTCCGGGAACTATGTAACCTATTGGTGATAATGCTCCCATGCTGCCAACCATCCCCAATGATAATGCGATCATGCTCTGGACAAATCCCATAATAGTCGCGCATCCTCTTACAGATACGATAGCAGCTGCAACTACAAGGAACATCAGTGAGAAACTCGTTCCTATACCGCCCGGTATTCTTATGAAGTCCGTAACTATGTTTGCGACCGGAGCAATGAGGCGCTTGGCGAACAGCCCCATGTCACAACAAAGGGTCAGGAAAATCAGGTTTCTGAGTCTGTAGTTATTCATCACGGCACTCCTTCCTTCCCGATATATCCCGCTCCCAGCCGGATACTATCGACATTACTTTCATCATCATCTGATCTCTGTTTTCTTCAGTGAGCATGATCAGCTCTGAATTCGGATGATTCCGTATATTCTCTATATGGTCGATACTCTTGTCAGTATCCTTTATAGAAGCGAGAATGTGTATATCACCATCAAAAGCTTCAGTCACAATTTTGCGGAAATCTAATGCGCCATTTTCCATGAAGCCGATCTCATCCATCACCAGAATGCCATCCGGTCTGGCAGAGCGGATCAATTCTGTTCCAAGCAGCTCGAAAGTCTCTAATCTTACATCCAGCACTTTATCCCTGGTACTTCCGATATAGTTATCAGTTCCCCTTCTACGATTTTTACTGCCCGCGGGATACATATATACTCTGCTTATCCCGTCAGCATCATCCCGGAATATCTTAGTGCTGTATCCATATACAGTTACTTTGACATCCTGCATAACTTTTTCAATAAGAGTTGTCTTTCCTGTTTGCTTTTTCCCACATATCAGTACGTGTTTACAGCCGTGTTCAGATGTAAGATCCAGATAATCATCTGGACTGTTTATGTTACTGAACAACTTATCTTCGATGTTCTCATCCGCAGTGTCTATTATCCTGCATCTGGTTTTATTGAGCGTTTTAGCTATCTTATATTTTGAACTATCTATATCCGCTTTTAAGACAGGTATGCAGCGTACTGAATACCAGCCAAAGGTTGTCTGCAGCTTTCCGTCCGATGTTCTCCATAATACTGCATCAGTATCCGGTTCTATATATCCACTCAACTTACGCACTATCTCCGAAGTAAAACGCGGTGCATCGCAAGGAGCATAGAACAATCCGTCAAGTCCATCCGCTGCGGCTTGTCTCAGGCAGGAATAGATACCGCCCATTGGGCCGATATATCCACCATCCCTGCCGGTCACGTGATCCCTGACCAGCTTCCATCCTTCCGGTGTGTTCTGCCAGTAATTGGCAACAGACAGATAACACGGCAACCCCATGATGCTCATTTCAGCCATGATACATTCCATAAATGTCTTCCCGCCGTATTCAAGACTCGCCTTGTTAACGTGTCCCATGCGGCTCCCGGCGCCGCCTGCCAGTATGGCACATCCGTTTTTTCCGTTCATAGTTACATATACAAAATGACACTGCACGAAACAATGATCATGCAGTGTCATAATTTCATGCTCTTTTTTACGATTATTGGTAGGTTGGAAGGTTTCCCCGCCAGCCCCGGAGGATCAGGATCCTCGGCGCAGCCCCATGCAGCCTCACGCAGACCGTTTAGGAGCTTTTGCTCAAAGAACTATATTCAATTTTGTGAGAGGGATGGGAACCTAAGCGTTATTGATAATTATGACGCTCAGGTTCCCATATAAATATTATCATCGTGCAGCCATCTCTGTCTGTCACGGTAATCTGATGTTGTGACATATTGTCACACGTTCAGGCTATTATGCCAAAAGTCTGACTACATCGTAATTCTTGTAATCTCCTTCAAGAAGCTTACGCACCTGTCCGAGATTATGTGCAACTGCGCACTTATGAGGTTTCCCATTCACGATTATAGCGACCTCCTCAGGATCCTTATCAAGATTCCAGCCTGTTGCTCCAAGAAGTTCCTTGTATGGGAGGACTCCGTCGTTCCAGGTCTTGTCAAGAGTCTGAGCTGCCCTCTTATGCGGTGCTCCACCTGTTCTCAGGAATATCCTGTACAGCTCCCTTGCATTTATGACGTAATCCGCGTTGCCGGTTTCTTTGCCTTCTGCTCCTGCTTCCTTAACATTAGTGATATTCACCAGCTTGAGAGGCTTCTCCCCTGCAAGCTCTGCAGCACTCTTGCAGAAGCTTGTCTGCGCAGAGTCGTAGCAGTCTATCTTGTCCTTCATTCCCGGGAAGTATCTGTCAACGAAGTTCATTACAGCAGAGCTGTCCGTTATGATGACAGTCTCTTTGCCGATCTTCTTCTCGATGATCTCTGCTGCCTGCTTTGCTGATGTATATTTTGCATGCTCATCACTTACTACAGTCTTTACACCGACCTTGTGGAGTGCAGCTGCGATCTTTCCGAGCGTGATTTCATTCTCATCCACTTTGAACAGCTTAGCAAGTTCCGGAATGACATCCGCAGATACCTGCGCTGCCACATCTGTGTCATACGAATGTGCAAAGTAAAGCATCTCATCCTTATGCTCCTGCATATATATAGCTCCTACAGGGCATACATCAACGCAGTGTCCGCAGCGTACGCAAGCTGACTCTGCCATTGGCTTACCCATCTCAGGTACTACCATGATGTCTCTTCCTCTGTTGGCCATCGACAGGTTGTGGACTGTCTGGACCTCTCCGCAGATATCGACGCATCTTCTGCACTTGATGCACTTGTTAGGGTTTCTGATGACGCTGTCAAGAGAGGTATCCTTCTCATAATCAGCCTCATGCTGGATGTATGGCAAAACGTCTACGTGGTACTCTCTGTTAAGTGTCTGCAGTTCGCAGAATCCGTCTCTCTCGCAGTCGCACCAGAAGCACATCTCGCAGAACTTAGGATCGAGTGACTGTTCTGATGAAGAACCTATTCTCATGCAATGGTGGCAGTCTACGGCATGATGAGCCATGATGAGCTCGAGTGTAGCCTTCCTTGCTGCCTGCAGCTTCTCTGACTCAGTGTTCACCACCATGTCTTCTCTGATCTTAGTTACACAGGCAGGCTGGGATGTTCTCATTCCTTCAACTTCTACTACGCACATCCTACAGTTCGCTCTGCCCTTGAGTCCCTCAAAGTGGCAGAGTGTAGGGATCCTGATGTCATTAGCTCTTGCAGCCTCAAGGATGGTCATACCGCTTTCGGCCTTGCAGTCTTTTCCGTTTATTGTAAGTCTTACTTCAGCCATTTCTATGCCTCCTTCTTTCCTGCTGCATTAGCTGCCTTGAAGTCTTCAGGGAAGAGCTTCAGAGCTGAAAGTATAGGGTTCGATGCTCCCTGTCCCAGCGGACAGAAGCATGAATCGCTCATCAGCGCATTCAGTTTCTTTATGAGCTCGATATCCTTGTCCAGGTCTCCTCCTGCAAGGATGTCTGCCATGATCTCGTTGAGTCTTGCCGTTCCTTCTCTGCATGGTGCGCACTTGCCGCATGATTCATGAGCGAAGAAATGTGCTGTTCCCTTGACGAATTCTGCCATGTTGTGTGTCTCATCGAGAACGAGGATGGCACCTGATCCGAGGGATGCTCCGATAGCTCTCATCGATTCGAAGTCAAGCGGTGTATCGAGGTCCTTCTCGGTGATGAATCCGCAGGATCCGCCGCCCATCTGGATGGCTTTGATCTTATGCCCTTCTGCCACTCCGCCGCAGAGTCCTTCAAGCAGATCTCTCAGAGTAGCATCTGTAGGCATTTCGAATACGCCCTTTGTCTTTACATCTCCCGATACGGAGAACAGCTTTGTTCCCGGATACTCAGGCGCACCGATGCTTCCGAACCATTCTGCTCCTTTGTCTACGATGACAGGGACTGTAGAGAATGTCTCTACGTTGTTGACTACTGTCGGCTTGCCCATGTAACCGGCAACTGTAGGGAATGGTGGCTTGAGTCTAGGCTCGCCTCTCTGGCCCTCGAGTGAGGTCAGAAGTGTAGTCTCCTCACCGCATACATAAGATCCTGCTCCGCCTACTACAGTGACCTTGACTCCGTCTGTGAATCCCTTAGCCTCTGCATCGGCAGCTGCCTTTTTCAGGAGCTCGATGCAGTGAGTATATTCGCCTCTTACATATACCAGGCACTCCTTAGCCTGGATGGCATATGCACAGATCAGCATTCCTTCGATCAAGGTATGCGGGTCGTTTTCGATGATCGTACGGTCCTTGAATGTGCCCGGCTCGCCCTCATCTGCGTTGCAGACCACGTACTTTACATCACTTGGCGTCTCCGAGGCTGCCTTCCACTTGAATCCTGTCTTGAATCCGGCTCCGCCTCTTCCTCTCAGCTTGCCTGTGCCCTCTATATCGTCTATGAGCTTGTCTCTGTCTATTGTCTTAGCCTTTTCAAGCGCCTTGTATCCTCCGGACTTGATGTAGTCTTCGATCGATTCCGGATTGATCTTTCCCGCATTGCGCAGGGTTATTCTTACTTCTTTTGCTGCCATCTTTTACTTCCCTGCCTTTCTGATGCATTCTGTAAGCTGAGCTACTGTTGCGTTGGTAAACAAAACGCCGTCTACCATTGCGTTAGGTGCTGTATCACATCTGCCGAGGCATTCGCATCTTCTCAGAAGCCATTTGCCGTCTTCTGTCGTGCTTCCGCACTTGACGCCGAGTTCCACTTCCAGCTTAGCTACGAGATCTGCCGCTTTGCCCGCATCACAGCAGGTACTGCCGCAGACTTCGATCACATGCTCTGCTCTGGAGCCAACATGGAGCATCGTATAGAACGTTGCTGTCTCATAAACCTCTGACGGGTAAATCCCGTATTCCGCTGCGATGCTTCTGATTGCATCTTCCGTTACGCATCCGTCCTTCTCCTGAGCTGCCTTCAGTGCGTCCAGAAGGTCTGCTTTGCTTTTATTGTTCTGCATATTTACTATCTCCTCTCAACACTACTGCATATCGCCTGCAGGCTCTATTCTGCACGGTACGAATCTGTTATATGGGTTTCCTGTTATAGGATCCATGTCTACATCACGGGTCAGGAGAGCACAGCTCTGTCCATAGGTTTCGCCGCCCGATTCCATTCCGTAATGATTCGGTATTACGCAATAACCTTTCTGCGCTTTGTAGGTTATCTCTGCAGGTGCATAGACTCCATCGATCCTCTTTGTGGATATCTTGACCAGCTGTCCGTCTTTGACCCCGTACTTCTCAGCATCATCCGGATGGATGAAAACGGTATAAGGCTTTCTGTATACATATGTATCGCTGTTTCGCATATATGCGTTTACTCCGCCCTCATCTCCGTGGTTGCCTGATGAGATGAGCATCGGGAAGTCTGCCATTTCCTCTTTGAGTGCGGCAAGTTCCTTGTCCGGCTCTATTATTTTCAGATAATCGTCAACGGTTTCATCGTACAATCTGAACTTGTGATCAGGATAATAAATGTGCTCATAAGCGTACTCCTCCGGATCCGGATTGACCTCAGCCACTTTTGCTCCGTAAGGACTGTCCATCAGAGCCCAGAACACCTGATCCATTTTGGAGATATCTGCCAGCATCTTGGCAGGGCCGAGATGATTGAGGAATCTATATCGCTTCAGAGCTTTGTAGCCTGCTCTGTCACACGACTTCTTAGGTGCGAGCCATGAAGTCGCAAGGGCAAGCCTCAGTGCGGCCAGCGATGCAGAGCCAAGTGCTTCAGGTCTCGCAAGAGCATCTATCAGCGTTATCTCCATATATTTCTCAAGCTTAGGGTGTGTCTTGAACCAGGCAAGCGCCTCGCCGAGGAATGGTATGATATCCCTGTTCTTTACGCTGTTTGCGGCTGCCTTGTATATGCTCTTAGGCAGCTGCTGCACAAGACCAAGTGATTTTGCAATGTTCAGCATGGTCATGCCGCCCTCTTCACGCTCAGCGATCTGTCCAACGATAGGATGCTTAAGTACTGCATACTCTGAACTGAATATAGACCACTGCCACTCTTCGAACCCGGTCTTTCCCGGAAGGACATAATCTGCGTACTTTGCAGTCTCAGTCAGATATATTTCCGAGACGACGAGCAGTTCAAGCTTAGGGAATGCCTCGGCTAGCTTCTGGCAGTCAGGATACCCTATCATCGGATTGGTCTTGGAAAGTACTGCCATCCTTATCCTGTCAGGTCTCTCTGAAAGGATCTCCCTTGCAAGTACCGCTTCAGGGAAAGAGCATGCTACGAACATCGCATCTGTTGCATGAGCCCTCCTTACACCAGGTGATCTCTCGTCAAATCCGATTGGCGAGAACGGAGTGTACATCTCCTGAAACCTCAGTCCCCTGGTCATTACATTCCCTGTGATCGCCTGAATAGTGTTGATCAGATAACTTGAGACTGTGTTATGCCTGTTCATGTAGATGCCGAGATCCTGATGTATCGAGAAAGAGTGGCTGCTCATATACTCAGCCAGTTCTTTCATCTGTTCAAAAGGAACTTCGCATACTTCGAACGCCTTGCGGTAGTCAAAGCCTTCATACCACTTCTTAGCCTTATCCCAGTCAGAGCACCACTTATTCAGGAACTCTTTGTCTTCAAGACCCATATCGACTATGAGGGCAATAAGGCCTCTTGCAAGCAGTGTGTCAGTACCGGGACGAGGCATGATGTGCATATCTGCCATTCTTGCTGACTCAGACAGTCTCGGATCTATGACGATAAGTTTTCTGTTCGGGTCTTCAGCGATCTCCCTGTAGAAGAATCTTCCCTTGGTAAACATGATATTGTGGCTGACATATGAGTTAGAGCCCCAAAGGATGAATCCATCCAGATTGGTCTGCTCATCCATATAGAATCCCTGTGATCCGAACATCCTGCCATTAGCCCAGAAGTGACCCGCAAACTCAACCCCTACAGGATTGAATTTATTCTGACTACCTATTGCCTTGGTCATGAACTGGGATACACCGTAGTCAGACTGGTCTGTAGCCAGAGTCCCGCCGATCTGCGCATATGCATCCGGTCCGTATTTTTCGAGGATCGCTCTTCCTCTTTCACCAATTTCTCTGTAAGCCTGCTCCCATGAAATGCGTTCAAAATGGTCTCCGACCTTCTTGAGCGGGTAATCTAGCCTGTCCTTGTCATCAAGGATGTACTTGGCTGATCTTCCTTTGCGGCAGCAATACGGTACAGCCGTTCTCACGAATTTCTGGTCAGGTCTGATGTCCAGAATATGATCGCCTTCTACGTATGCCTCCAGATTGCAGCTCATGGCGCAGAAGTTGCATACTGTGTGTTTCCATTCACCCATGCGTTCATCTCTCCTTCCACACTTCTTCTATCTATGCATTCTTTCTCTTACTTTTTTTCTCAGGAATCAGTTTCTCGATTCTTCCCGGAATATATCTGACCTCAGGGTCACCAGTCAGTTTATCTGTGTTATCCTCATAGGACGTTATGCTGTTCGCTGATGAACCGTATCTGCCGTAACGTGTTGAGTCATATCCGAAGTGGTGAGGGATCATCGCATAACCTCTGTTTGCTCTGTATGAGTATTCAACAGGTGCTGTAAGTGATCCTGCTCTCGTCACTACTCTTACTTCCTCGCCCTCGCTGATATTCCTGTCTGCCGCATCCTGCGGATTCATATACAGTACATAAGGCTTTCTGAATACATACGTATCAGGATTTCTCATGTAGTTATCCACTCCGCTGTCCTGATGGTTACCGGATGAGATGACCATGTCGTATTCCTCAGTGAGTGTCAGCGCCTTCTCTTCGAGTTCCGGAGTAAACTCATTCATGGCTGCGTCTATCACTTCATTGAAGAGCTGTATCTTCTTATCCGGATAGTAGATGTGCATTCTCGCATTGTTCTCTGTATCAGGATCGGTATATCCTGCGATACAACCGTCAGGATTCGAATCTGCTTCCCAGAATACCTGATCCATTATCGACATGTCGTATATCATCTTTGCTGCTTTAATGTGGCGCAGCGGTCTGTAAGGGCGCAGCGCCTTGTAACCTGCTCTCTCCGGTTCTCCGTATTCCGGAAGATTATCTACTGCAGCAATGATTCTTGCACATGCCCTTGAGGCGGACCCCAGACACTCAGGTCTCGAAAGAAGGTCTATCAGAATAAGTATCATGCTTGGCTTGTATTTAGGATGCGCTGTCAGATAAGCGAGCATCTTGGCCATGAATGGTACTATATCCTTATCCCTGCATGACTTCGCAGCTGCTTTGTGCAGGAACTTCGGCATCTCCGGTACGACTCCCATTGCGCGTCCTATCTCGAGGATGATTTCCGCATCTTCTTTTCTTTCGCCTATCTGCCCTATTACCGGATGCCTCAGGAACCACACTACTTCCGGATAATTGATAGGGAAGAAACTGAATTCGTGATTCTCAAATCCTGTCTTTCCCGGAAGGACGTAGTCGGCATGCTTAGCAGTCTCGGTCATTGCGATATCTATGACAACGCACAGTTCCAGTTTGTCCAGAGCTTTCTCTACAGTTGTGCTGTCCGGATAGCTTCGCGCCGGATTGCTTCTGCAGATGAACGATGCCCTGTGCCTTGTTTCCTTGGTGCTGAGGATCTCATGAGCATACGCGCCGTCCGGATAACATCCCGCTACAGGGAAATGGCCTGTTTCTTCAAGCCTCCAGACTGACGGGTCCCTTTCATCCTTGCCCGGACCGAGTCTCATGATACCGTCTATCGGTACATTTCCTTTGACGAGGAAATTCCCTGTCACAGCCATAAGCATGAGCAGCATGTATGTATTCATGGTATTATTCCTGCCGCAGATCATACCGAGTTCACAGTGACACCCCCAGGTAGTCGTCGTAAGTATCTCGACGAGTTTCTCTGCTTCCTCATAAGGAACGTGCGCAACTCTGAACGCTTCTCTGTAGTCAAAGCCTGTGAACCACTTCTTTGCAACTTCCCAGTCACTGCAGAATTCATGCAGATATTTCTTGTCCTCAAGGCCTTTATCAACAATCATTGCGATCAGTCCTCGTATAAACAGAACATCGCAGCCGTTTCTCGGCATGATATGCAGATCAGCCATTCTGGCTGTTTCTGACAGCCTCGGATCAATTACAACAACTTTCTTGTTCTCGCTTTCAGACATATTCTTAATGAACTGACGATGAGCCGGAACAAAATGATTGGCTACATAGGAATTGGCTCCCCAATAGATGATCGTATCGATATGTTTATCATCAGGTTCTGTGTATATATTCTGATTGCCGAGAATTCTTCCGAGCGACCACCACAGTCCCATGAATTCGAACCCCGCTGGGTTGTACATATACTGAAATCCCAGAGCATCCATAAGGCCTTTCTCCGGTACCAGCGCAAGTGCCGTAGCAGCAAGTCCAAACCCGTTCATAGAAAAAGCCTTAGGACCATGCTCATCATAGATAGCTCTGGCCTTTTCGCCTATCTCTTTGAATGCCTGCTCCCAGCTGATCTGTTCAAAATGATCTCCTACCCTTTTGAGCGGGTGCTCAAGCCTTTCAGGGTTTTCCTGATAATACACGACTGATCTGCCCTTCCTGCAGCAGTAGCCACCCGGCTCCTTGTTGCTGTCAGGATTAGGTCTGACATCAAGTATGTGATCATCCTCAACGAGTACTTCGAGAGCGCAGTTCAATGAGCAGAACGGGCAAGCACTTTTCTTCCATTCTTTTGCCATAAAACCAACCTCCTCTTCTTACTATCCATCCATTTTGTATTTTTTTATCGATATTGCCGTATAGGCTGCCTACTCGACAAAAGATTATCATTATAAATCTGCACAGACACGTCACACAGATTGTGCTTGTGACGCGGCAACACAGTGTGATAACATAGTGTTGTGATGGCACATTCAAAGATAAATGTGACACTGCTTCCTGAAGCATTTTCACATAAGGTAAGGGGGAATGTGAGATGTCGACTGAAACAACCAGGAGCGCATTGGTACGCTCTATGCTTCGTCTTGTAAGAGAGAAAAAGTTCACGGACATAACCGTTGAAGAAATTTGTGCACGTTCAAATATAAGCAGACGCTCTTTTTACAGATACTATTCAGATAAATATGCGCTTCTGAAGGATGTGTATCTGGATTGCTTTTTCTCAAAAATAGAGATCAATGAGAATGATGATTTCTGGGATATATTTGCAAAAATATGTGAACAGATCTACTCAGACAAGAAATTCTTCAAGCATGCGTTTGAGGTCAAAGGACAGAATGGCTTCTGGGAAGAAGCGAGCAATATTCTCACACCATACTATATGCGCGAGGCTCCTTCCCTGGATTTTCTGAATGATATAAAAGAGTATTTTGTAGTCACCGACCTGGAAAGACTGTTCCATCTGATTGAACACTGGATAAATTCCGGATTAAAGGAAAATGCGAAAAAGTTTTCCGAACACATCCGCGCAAATTACTATATATACGGCTTATGGAACGCTCAGCTCGCTTCGAGACAGAAACGTTCTACTTTCACTGAGGACATCTACGCAGATTTTGAAGGTTATCTTAAAAAAATCAGGGAATCACAGCAGTAATTGTCATTACTGATTACTACAACAGGCAGACCGGTAAATCCGGCCTGCCTGTTTTGATAATCTGTGAAAAGTATTCCCAATGCTATTTCATAATTGCTTTACCGATTTTTGTTGCTTTGAGCTTCGCTTTTCCTTCATTTCTGAGGATCTTCAGTTCTCTCTTCGCAGCATAGGCAAGAATATGCTTCATTCCTTCTTCCGCTGTATACATTACAGATGCTTCCGGATGATCTCTCTCGAGCCTGATAGCATCGAATTCACATCTTGTAGTGCAGAGTCCGCAGCCGATACATCTGTTCTCATCAACTACTGTAGCGCCGCATTTGAGACATCTGTTGGCTTCTGCTCTTATCTGGAGTTCTGTCAGCGGCTCTCTCAGGTCATGCCATGTCTTAGTCGGATCTCCGTCTCTGTGACCCGGCTTCTGTCTTGGCATGTTGTCATAGCTCTCAACGAGAATATCATCTCTGTCGAGCTCGATTATTTCTCTGAGGTCTCTGGAGAGTGTAAGCCTGCTCTCGCCCTGCTCCTTGTGTACGTATCTATGCATTGAGTCTGCGATAGGTCTGCCCGTAGCGATAGCATCAATCGCAAATTTCTGTCCGGTCACAACATCACCGCCTGCAAAAATATCTTCCTCCGCAGTCTGCAATGTCACAGGATCCGCAACGATCAGACCTCTAGGGCTGATCTCTACCTTAGTGCCATCGAGCATCTTTTTGAGGTCAGGCTTCTGACCTGTGCAGTACAGAACTGTTGTACATTCGAGTTCTGTTGTCTCACTGTCATCAAACTTAGGATCAAATCTGCCCTCTGCATTCTTCACGCTCACGCACTTTCTGAACTTGATCCCACAGACTTTTCCATCCTTATTGAATATCTCTGCAGGGCCCCATCCGCCGTTTACGCTGATACCTTCTTCTTCGCACTCAGTTCTGTCTTCGATTCCCATAGGCAGCTCATCGTATCCTTCGAGTGCATACATATATACTTTGTCAGCACCGGCTCTGACTGCTGTCCTTGCAACGTCAGCTCCGATGTTACCTCCGCCGATAACAACTACATTACCGCTAAGCTTGCCGGCCTTAGGGAGCTTTCCTTCCATAAGAGCTACTTCATCCTCGTTGATGATACGCATGAAGTCGATTCCGCTGATAACGCCTTTGGCATCAGCACCGGAAACAGCAAGTTTTCCTCCTGACTGAAGTCCGACAGCGATGTAGAACGCTGCATAGCCCTGATCTCTCAGCTCCTGGATAGTGACGTCTTTACCTACCTCACAGCCTGTAACGAATTCAACTCCCATCTCCTTCATTACTTCGATCTCTGCTTCGACTACATCCTTTTCGAGTCTGAACGATGGTATGCCATATCTCAGCATACCGCCAAGAGAATTCTGCTTTTCGAATACTGTTACAGGGTAGCCACGCTTTCTCAGATAATAAGCAGCTGATAAACCGCCAGGACCTGCGCCGATGATAGCCATCTTATATTCATCACCCCAGAATCCACCGTATTCTTTTTCACATACAGGTACGAATCTGTTCTCTGCCTTGAGTTCCTGTGCAGCGATGAACTTCTTGATTTCATCGATAGCAACAGGCTGATCGATAGTTCCTCTTGTGCATCTGTCCTCGCAGCGTCTGTTGCAGATCGCACCACAGACTGCAGGAAGCGGGTTATCCTGTTTGATAAGTGCAAGCGCATCTTTGTAGCGGCCCTGATCAGCCATAGCTATATAGCCCTGAACAGACAGGTTAGCCGGGCATGCAGCTTTGCAAGGTGAAGTTCCTGTATCATAGCAGTTGATCTTGATTTCTTCTCTGTAGTTCTGGTGCCATTTATGCGGTCCCCATCTTACCTCATCCGGAAGTTCATTCTTAGGATAGGTTACTGAGCTGCCGTCCTTCTTGCACAGCTTCTGACCGAGTTTGGCGGCTCCTACCGGACATACTTCTACGCACTTACCGCAGGCTACGCACTTGGACATATCTACATGTGCTCTGTATGCTGAAGCCGATGCATTAGGTACATTGTAAAGCATCGTAGCACGAAGGGCCTCGCATGATGATGGTGAGCAGTTGCAGATAAACATTGTCTTATTTTCGCCATCAAGATTGCTGATCTGGTGTACATATCCAGCTCTTTCAGCTTTCATGATGACTTCCATGGCTTCTTCTTTGGTACAGTAACGAGCTGTTTTATCGGTCTCGACAAGATATTCTGCGCAATCTCCAAGTCCTACGCACCAGTAATCATCTATCTCACCGCCGCCTTCGCCTCTGAACTGGAAAGTCTTACGGCATACACATGAAGCAAGACAGAATGTATCGTACATATCCATCCAGCGGGAAATCAGCTCAACCGGTGCCTTTTGGTTCACACGGTCTATCGCCTTTTCTACAGGGACTACATGCATAGCGACTCCGGCTCCTCCAGGAGGAAGCATATGACCTTGTTTGCCGAACGGAACCATCCCTTCGTAATTGAAAACCTCCGATGTCTCTCTAGGGAATTTGCTGAACATCGCTTCTGACTGAGTCACGTATTCAGCAGATCCGACGATCCACGTAGGTATGAAATACTGCTTTTCCCGGGCATCATTGTCGCGGTCATACTCAAGTATTCCCTTGTAAGCAATGCCGTCAGCCATCTCTCTTGCCGCTTCAACAGACATCTTATTGCGTTTGGCCAGCTGCTCTGCAGTAAGCTTCACTACTCTCTTCTTCTTAAAGCTCAGAACGAATCTGATTTCTTCCTTGCTGAGAAGAGTATCCAGCACGATGAACTGCGGATCATTTGTCTTGATTTTCCATGGCTGCAGCTTGAGTTCCATATCATCGGTAATGATCGGAATAAGCTTCAGGATCATTTTTTCTTTCTCAGGATCATCACATGTGTAATGTTCAGGTAAATAATCTCTGTCATTAAACAAATGATCCTGTAAATGCTTCGGTACCATTTTCCTTTCCTCCTTGTCTTCCCTCTTTTTCACGCACTACTAACTCTTTTATATTTATCCCATTACCCTGAAGCAGAAATGTTTTACCACTGGAACAGTAAGGACAGGTTTTACCATATCTTACTGTTTCATATGTCTTCTTGCAGTCCATGCAGATGGTGACAGCCGGGGTTATTTCCCAGTCAAACTCTGCATTTGACAGAACCGGATGCCCTTTTTTGACCGACCAATTCCAGCATCTGGCAAGGTATTCCGGTACTATTCCGGATACTTCTCCAAACTCCAGCCTTACTGCGGCTATATCCTCTATTCCTTGTTCTTCAGCAAGTTCTTCCACAATTTTGATCACATGAGAAACAACACTAAGTTCGTGCATGGTCATCCTTTCTACCTTATACTAAGTTTAAAGTTATTGCTTCCTTTTTTAGGATAGCCATACTCCCTGTATACGTATTTGAAGTTTATCATTGCACCGGATAGGGCATGCATTCACACTTGCCAGGGTCACGTGTCATCGTGACTCATTCCATTTGTAATGTGTCACGAAATCAGGCATAAGAAAAAAGCAGGTGCTGTCAAACTGTAAGCTCCTGCTTCTTTGTTATAACCTGCTTCAGTATTTATCTAAGCGAGTAACTGATATCATGATGTGTAATGATAATAAAAAACGACTGTATATTTTAACAGCCGTCTCTGGGTAAAGAAAAGCCCTAAGGCATCTTCTCATCAGTCGTTCCGACAGATGAGCCTCTCCTTAGGGCAATGGCGGAGGACATGGGACTCGAAGAAGTCAGAATCGTACAAACGTTGAAATTCCAAAGGAGGAAAAGCGCCGTCCACGTTTGTACCCGGTATTGTACCCAGCTCGTGTAACTGTAAAAACCATCTGAGATGAAGTTAACCGAAATATCTATCTGCATTACCATAGCAGACATTTCTGACTATTTGCCCCAGCGTTTCTGTATCATCCGGATACAGGCCTTCCTGTACAAGTCTGCCGAGTTTGCGGCACAGTATCCGTCTGTAATACTCATGACGGACAAAAGACGTAAAGGATCTTGAATCAGTAAGCATTCCTACCGAGGCTGCAAGTGCTCCTGTCTCCATCAGCTCATCTATCTGGGTCTCTATGCCACGTATATGATCGTTGAGCCACCACGCCGCTCCGTACTGCACCTTTGGCGCAAAGTTGCCTGCCATAGTAGAGAACACAGTATTATCTGCAGGATTGAGATTATAAATGACAGTCTTTGGCAGGTGTCCTTTTCTTTCAAGATTACCAAGAAACGCACTTATTTCATAAGGATCTGTCGTCTGTCCTGCGCTGTCCCCTCCTGCATCTACGCCTCTAAGATTGAATATCCTAGGTGAATTGTTTCTTATTGCACCAAAGTGAAGCTGCATAGCTATCCCGCGCTTCTCATATGCAGTCCCCAGCAGTCTCATCCGCTCTGCAAGCTCAGGATCTCCTAGATACGGAAAAGTGCTGAATCCATGATCAGACACTATACATCCGCATTCGCAGAAATAATCAAGAGCTTTCAAAAGCGCTTCATTCAGATCATCTGTACCATACTTACTGCACAGTGCCTTCGCTTCCTCACCATCCGGATTAGCCAGATACTTATCCGGTCTGAACGACGGACACACGCGGAACGGGATCGACGCATCGTTTGCGATCTTTCTGTGCCACTCCAGAGTGTCAATCGGATCATCAGTCGTACACAGGACTCTGACATTCATCTTCCTGAGAAGAGATACCGCGTCTAGGCCTCCGCCTGCCAGTATTTCTACGGTCTTATCCCAGATCTGTTTCGCATTGTCAGGCCCAAGGACATCAGTAATGCCAAAGTACCTCTGAAGCTCAAGGTGTGTCCAGTGATAGAGTGGACTTCCTGCAAGCAGATGCACGATCTCTGCCCATTTTTCGAATTTCTCATAAGGGCCGGCATCGCCTGTTATATATTTTTCATCGATGCCATTTGCTCTCATGGCGCGCCACTTGTAGTGGTCGCCTTCAAGCCAGAGCTCGGTCAGATCTCTGAATTCCCTGTGATTTGCAATATCCTCAGGCGACAGATGATTGTGATAATCGAAAATCGGCTGATCCTCTGCATAGTCATGATATAGTCTCCTTGCGGTTTCAGTATCAAGGAGGAAATCTCTGTCCATAAATGTGATCATTCTTCAAACCTCTCTTTGTCTATCCAAAGGCCGAGGGCCGGGTTCGGAATATAGAATATTTCTTCTCCGTCCACATCGTTATATCCGTATTTCAAAGATGAAGGATCGTATTTCTCAGCCAGCTCTTCATAATCCGCTGATCTGAATCCAACGCTCTCAATCTCTTCCTTTGTTATGTCCTTTACAGCGTATGTGATCTCAAAGCGGTCATCTGAAGATCCATGTATCAGGTGAGCTGCAGCCCCCATATTCTCACGGAGATCTTCATTCTCCGGCTGTCTGAAAGCTTCGAGGGTTCTGATGCGTCCCCTGTACCCGTACTTGCGTATGAGTCTGTCGACCTCTTCATCTTCTCCGAATCTCTCAACTCCGGGAGCAAGAATAATAAGCTCCCCTCCGTCCTCCATCATCATACGCGTTCTGTATACTGCTTTGTTCCCGAGCCACGTCGATTTGAATTCCTCAGGGTCAAGGTAAACAACACACTTCTTCACTCCGCAACTGACAAAATCGATGTTTGTCTTCTGTGCCAGTCTTACCGCTTCGGTGAGGCATTCGCGCCCTTCGCCGATGAACAGTCCGTGGGTATGGATATCCTGCCCATCCGCTGTAGTTACAGTCAGCACCCAGAGTATCGGCCGGTCATTGAGAAAGTGCTTAAGCCCATAGTCAAAAATCTTTCTTACAGGCGTATTGTCACGACCCATCATCCGCTCCATGCCGTAGACTGCGCCGATCATATGCGACTTATTGATCATGTCGCTGCCGCCGGTTCCGACAAAAAGGTTCTTGGCGTGATTGGACATTCCTATCACCTCATGAGGAACTACCTGTCCCGGGCTTATGATAAGGTCATAGGTCTCTTCCATGATCCGCCTGTTTATTTCAACACTTACAGGTTCAGTCCACAAGCCTTCAGTGATATCTTTTATATATTCCGCAGGCACTTCTCCGATCTTTGTAACATCATTTCTCCAGTCATGTACGAGCATCCTCTCATAAGGAATGTCTCCGAACATAGACTGCCACTGATTCTCTGTCACAGGTACATGTGTCCCCAGAGCAGGCATGATATCAACGTCAATACCACGCTCAGTAAGAGCGTGGTAATACACGTTTGTGATATATCCTGCATTGGAGTGGAATCTTGTGAAGTCAGGAGGAATGATCAGGACCTTATTAAGAGTCCTGCCTTCAAGCGACTCAAGCAGAGCCTTCCTGATTTCAGTTCTGCTGAGACCTCTTTCGGTGTCAGCGATTTTGTATATTTCCATTCTAAACTCCTGAATATGCGTTGAAGCCGCCGTCCACAGGCAGGACTACGCCTGTAATGAATCCCGAACAGTTGTCGTCACAGAGGAAGAGCAGGCTTCCTGTCAGTTCCTCAGGTCTGCCGAATCTTCCCATTGGTGTTGCATTCAGGATCTTCCCTGTTCTCGCAGTCGGACTTCCGTCTTCGTTCCACAGCAGCTTTGCATTCTGTGCTGTCGAGAAGAATCCCGGTGCGATAGCATTGCATCTGATGCCTGACTTTGCGAAATGAACCGCAAGCCACTCTGTAAAGTTGCTTACGCCTGATTTTGCCGCACTGTATGCAGGGATCTTCGTAAGAGGTGTAAAAGCGTTCATGGAGCTGATGTTGATGACGCATCCGCTTCCTGTTTCCACCATGTCACGGACGAATTCCTGAGTCGGTATCAGTGTTCCCATAATATTCAAAGAGAACACATTGGAGAACGCGTCAGCCTCAAGATCGAAGAAGCTCTTCTTCTCAGGATCCATCATAGTATCCATTGAGAAAAATTCATCATCTGCTGTCGCTCCCGGGTGATTGCCACCGGCTCCGTTGATCAGGATGCTGCATTTGCCATAAGCATCCAGAACTGTTTGATGTGCCGCTTTGACGCTTTCCTTGTCTGTAACATCAACGCCCACGCCGATGGCTTCACCGCCATTGGCTTTGATCTCTTCTGCCAGTTTCTCTGTTTTGCCCAGTGTTCGTCCGAGTATGGCTACCTTAGCGCCACACTCAGCAAGAGCTCTGCAGAATTCTGCGCAGAGAACACCTGCGCCGCCTGTCACTACAGCGACTTTACCGGTAAGATCCGGCTTCATCGGAAGGTTCATGTTCTGCCTCCTTATGCGTTATACGCGCTTGATGCTGTATCTCCGCCGTGTCCCGTCCAATTGGTATGGAAGAACTCACCGCGCGGAGCATCTGTTCTTTCATATGTATGTGCTCCGAAGTAATCTCTCTGAGCCTGCAGGAGATTAGCAGGGAGCTTTTCTGTGGTATATCCGTCGAACCAGCTCAGTGCTGATGAAAATGCCGGCATAGGAATGCCTGCCCTGACTGCATAAGATATTACGTCGCGCCATGAGGATACAAGAGTCTTCATTACCGAACTGAAATAGTCATCCATCAGGAGATTCTCGAGTTCCGGGTTCTTGTCATATGCCTCTTTGATCTTTCCCAGGAAGACGCTGCGGATGATGCAGCCGCCTCTCCACATAAGAGCGATGCCGCCATAGTTGAGATTCCAGCCATAGGTCTTGGCAGCAGATCTCATGAGTGTATATCCCTGTGCATAGGATACGATCTTGCTTGCGTACAGCGCCTTGCGAAGAGACTCGATGAACGCTGCTTTGTCGCCGCCGAATACAGATATCTCACGAGGATATACTTCAGCAGCCTTGACTCTTTCATCCTTCTGAGCACTGAGGCAGCGCGAGAACACAGCCTCTGTGATCAGAGTAAGCGGAACTGCCTCATCCAGTGCTGCAGTCGCTGTCCATTTTCCGGTTCCCTTCTGGCCTGCCTTGTCGAGGATGAAGTCAATAACAGCCTCTCCGTTCCCGTCTTTATATCCAAGGATATCTCTTGTTATCTCTATAAGGTAGCTGTCAAGTTCTGTCTCATTCCATGCTGCAAATACATCATGCATTTCTTCATTGGTCATGCCGAGGCCGTCTCTCATGAGCTGGTATGCCTCGCAGATAAGCTGCATGTCTCCGTATTCGATGCCGTTATGTACCATCTTTACGAAATGTCCCGCGCCATTCTCGCCTACCCAGTCACAGCACGCATCGCCATTTTCTACCTTGGCGCAGATGCCCTGGAATATAGGCTTCACATAAGGCCATGCCTCAGGCGATCCGCCCGGCATCATTGAAGGGCCCTTAAGAGCTCCCTCTTCTCCGCCGGATACTCCCGTACCGACATACAGAAGACCCTTGCTTTCCACGTACGCTGTTCTTCTCATGGTATCAGGGAAATGGCTGTTTCCGCCGTCGATGATGATGTCGCCCGGCTCGAGCACTTCGAGCAGCTTGTCGATAAAGTCATCGACTGCCTGTCCTGCCTTGACCATGAGGAAGACCTTGCGCGGCTTAGCCAGGCTGTCTCTCAGTTCCTCAAGGCTGTGGCATCCGATGATATTCTTGTCCTTCGCGCGGCCTTCTGTGAATCTGTCGACCTTTGCAACTGTTCTGTTATATACCGCAACAGTGAAACCCTTCGATTCCATATTCATTACGAGGTTCTCACCCATAACGGCAAGACCGATAAGTCCTATATCTGCTCTTTTCATTATATTAAAACCCTTTTCTTTCTCTTTTATCTCTGAACTCTGGCATTTCCCGCGTAGATATCCCAGACCTGCTTCTCATCAGCAGGCTCTGCATAGTCGTAAAGACTCGATGCTGCAAGGACTCCGCTTGCCCACCCGAACTGCAGCCATTTTTCAGGCTCCCAGTCCTGAGTAATCGCATACAGGAGGCCTCCGGAGAATCCATCCCCGCCTCCTATGCGATCCATGACAGGGATCGGGCGAGGCTCCTCAACATACCATTCTCCGCCTGCATACAGGAGTGCGCCCCACAGATGCTCATTGGCAGATATGACCTGACGGAGCGTTGTTGCGTATGCCTTTGCCTGCGGATATCTTTCACGCACCTGAGCTATCATTGTCTTGAAGTTCTCTATCTTGGAGCTCAGGTTCTTGCCGCCTGCATCAGGCCCCTTGAATCCGAGGCAGAGCTGGAAGTCCTCTTCATTGCCTACGAGGATGTCTGCTATTGATGCGATCTCGTGAAATGCCGATGCGAGTTCTTCTTCGCGGCCCTTCCAGAAAGTCGCTCTGAAGTTAAGGTCGAAGCTTACAAGCGTTCCGTATTCCTTGGCTGTCTTTGCAAGTCTGAGGCAGCATTCAGTCGTTTCGTGGCTCATTGCCGCGATCAGTCCGGAAAGGTGGAGTATTCCGACGCCTTCTTCACCGAAGATCCTGTCAGTGTCGAAATCGTCTGCAGACAGTGTTACTCCGACTTCTCCTGCGCGGTCATTCCACACACGAGGTGCCCTCAGACCGAAGCCCGAATCAGCTATGTTGAACTGATGTCTGAATCCCCATGGACCGCCCTGCGGTACATCGATCCCTTCGTAAGCGATGTTTCTCTTTCTGAGTTCACTCTTTATGAAGGCTGCTACAGGGCTTCCTTCAACGAATTTGCTCAGTACAAGGCACTGCGATCCCAGGCTCGATGCTACATTGAGAACATTGGATTCCGCGCTTGTAGCCTGCATCATGAACTGATTGCTGTTGTGTACAGCCATCCTGTCTGCCGGTGTTATTCTTACGCCCATGCTGGTAACACAGGCAATTGCATATTTCTTATTCTTAAATGCCTGTTTATCCATATCTTCACCTGCCTATTTCTTTATCTTCTGGAACATTGCATTAAGATTCTTTATCATTTCCGCCGGTACTGCGTCTCCGGCCTGCCTGATGAGACTCTCAAGAGTCATTCCTGCCATCATCTTCTGAAGGTTGGCATTGCCGCTGGCTTCCCTGGCAACATCTCCCCTGCTCTCAACAACTCTTTCCATCATTTTGTTCAGAATGGCTGCTGTATGAGGATTCTGAGAGAGTTCCCCCATTGTATCTTTGATCGAGTAGCAGGTCGGATCGTAGTCTTCCTTGTCAAACCAGTTGATGATCTGTCTGGTTCGGAAATAGTATTCCTTGTTGGCCTCTTCGGTCCTTCTGATCACCATCTCATCTCTGAGATCTCCGCTTACTGCCTCAATGTGGTGCTCACCTGTAAGAGGGATATCGAAGGTGAATACTGTCTTTCCTTCTTTAGTACCGAATTCTTTGCCATCTACGATGAGAGTAACGCAGCTGCAGTTTGAATAAACTTTGACAGTTGTCTCATCCTCTGCGTGATCCACATAACGCTTGCCGCAAAGATGAACGAACGGCGTCTTGCTCCATGCTGCTTTGTACAGATAGAACGCATCCTTTCTGGTCTTGTGATCGAACTCTACGAGTCCCTTCTGATTCTGGCCGTTCTTGCCGCCCTCGTCTCTTCCGTCTGCCGCGAAGTCAAACAGATTCCATACATGAGTAGCCCAGAGGTATGGTCTTGCCTCGATGCATCTTAAGATGTGCTCATGGTATATGCACTGATACTCTTCTGAATAATCGCCCTTCTCAGGCTCTGATGAGTGATATTTAGGGTTAGCGTCCGCGCCGTACTCAGAGAATCCGATCACGCGGTCCGGGAACATTCTGTGATACTCATCGAAGAACTCTTCATTCTGCTCAAGTTCGCCAAGATACCAGCCAAAATACAGATTATAGCTTGCAAGGTCTGCGACCGGTATGAGCGGGCTGTCTTTCTCGAGCATGAATGCGTGCGCCATTACAGTAGGGCGTGTGCTGTCCATCCTGTGGCATAGCTCATTGAGCTCGCGGTGGTCTTCAAGGAGTTCATCATCTACCGGGCTGCTTGCAGTGATCTCGTTAGAGAGTCCCCAGCAAACGATCGAAGGATGATTGTAGCACTGAGTGATGAGCTCTCTCATCTGATCTAACGCATTCTGCTTGCCACCAGACATGTGCTTGGTGATGTACGGGATCTCAGCCCATACGATGATGCCCTTCTCATCACAGAGATCATAGAATTCCTGCGCATGCTGATAGTGGGCAAGTCTCAAAGTATTAGCACCAAGCTCAAGTACGATCTCCATATCTTCTTCGTGCTCTTTAATGCTCAGTGCGTTGCCAAGTCCGATGCGGTCCTGATGACGGCTCACCCCTCTTAGAGGATAGCTCTTTCCGTTGAGGAAGAATCCTTCTTCAGGATCGATATGGAATTCTCTGCATCCGAACCTTACGCACACCTCATCTCCGCTTGCGAGCTTTGCGCTTGCTGTGTAGAGATATGGATCATTAAGTCCATCCCACAGATGTACGTCCTCGATGGTAAATATTGCCTTATTCTCTACAGTCCTTGTCTCTCCGTTAACTGTGATATCTACCGAGTCTGCATTATGCCATGTCTCTACGGTTACTTTCGCACAATTATCAGCAATGTCGACTACCGGTGTGACCTTGATGCCAGGAGTTCCGTCCTTGGCAAGTTCGAAATGCTTCTCAGGTACGATCACAAGATTAACATTCCTGTACAATCCGCCATAGAATGTGAAGTCTGCTTTCTGAGGGTAGACTTTGTCATTGTCACTGTTGTCTGCTAAGACTGTGATCACATTCTCATCTTCGAGCATGTCGGTGATATCTGCTCTGAATGTCGAATAGCCTCCCTCATGATGGATGACCTTCTTATCGTTGATTGATACATCAGCAGTCATAGCTGCCCCGAGGAACTCGATGTAGCATCTCTCACCATCTGCCAGTTCAGGCCTCAGAAGTGATCTGGTATATACTGTGGTTCCTCTGAAATAGTCATTGCCGCCGTCCTGACCGTCTATATTGTTCCATGTGTGAGGCAGGGATACTAGCCTTCCTTCTTCACCAGGCTTGCTGAACAGCCAGCTGTCATTGATGCTGATAATTTTTCTCATTACTTGTTACCTTCTTCCCTTCTTGCTTTGAGGATAGCAGCGTTCTCTTCTACTTTCTTCTTTCCAAGTGGATAGATGAATATAAGCACAAGAGCAAGTGCGCCGAATCCGAGCATAGGTACCAGAACTGTGATGTTATAGATTCCGTTAACTACAGACTCTTCAAATGCTGTAGCTGTTGTGTATCCGACTGATGTCAGAAGGAGTCCTGAGATTCCTGCTGCCGCAGCCTGTCCGAGTTTACGTGCGAATGAGTATACAGCGTAGATGACACCGTCACGTCTCTGTCCGCGCCTTACCTCGATATCATCGATAACATCTGTGATCATAGCCCATACGACCAGGTTGAATGTCGCCTGTCCTATATATGATACGGTATAGATCGCGAGGAACAGCCATACATTATGTGTGTGGATGATCAACGCTACCATCAGTGATGCGAAACCTATGATCGATCCTGCTGTTGCTACTTCTTTCTTTCCGAACTTAGTTGTCAGCTTAGAAATAAACGGTGAGATGATCAGTACAATACCGATACCGATAAGTCCTGAAAGCGAAAGTGCCATACTGCTTCCGAAATAATTAGGATAAATATAGTTACCCATTGATGAGAAAGTCAGCTGAGCGAGCAGCAGAAGCAGTGCCGCAAGTATGATTCCGATCATTGAACGGTTGGCGAAAGTAAATCCGATCATGGTCTTCATCGAGAATTTTTCATGTACTGTGTCGATTTTGACACGCTCTGTTGTCATTGTATAGCAGAGTGTGTAGCAGATAACTGCAAGGATCGAGAATATAACTGCGACCATTGTTGTTCTGGCTCCGGAAATAACTGTATTTCCTGCAGCATCCTTGTAGTAAACGATGATAGGAACAAGTACACCTACCATTACGCCTGCAAGTGATCCACCTATAGTTCTGAAAGTGGAAAGTGACTGTCTTTCCTTAGGATCAGATGTTATAGCTGATGCCATTGAGCCGTAAGGAATGTTGATGCCTGTGTAGCAGATGCTTCCCCAGAGTATGTATGAGAAGAACATCCACACTATCTTGAATGTCATCGGCATGTTCTGGAACCATGAAGCATACATAAGGATTGAAGCGAGAGCTACAGGCCCCATCATTCTTCTGATCCACGGAGCGAATTTGCCCTTGGCAGTAGTCTTGCTCTTATCTGCGATCGTGCCCATTGCTACGTCTGTGAACGCATCGACGAATCTTGCCAGCATCATCATAAGTCCTACAACACCTGCAGATACCCCCATTACGTCGGTGTAGAACTTCATGAGAATTGCTGATGCCAGAATGAATGTAAAATCATTACCAAAATCACCAAAGAGATATCCTATCTTGTCTCTCATCCCGAACGGACGAACATTAGCTTTCTGATTCTCCATTTTCTTTCCTTTCATCATTAATACTATTTTCAGTAGCTTGTATCGTAAATGTATTGGAAAGGAGTTGCAAATAAAAGCGATATAATTGATATTAACATCACATTTATGTTGTGATTCAAATTGTTATCAATTATATCGCTTATTAATCAATTATCTTGTTTTTTTAAGCAGTTCTCTTATTGCATTCCCTGCACCATCAGAATCACAGTCTCCGGTTATGATATCCGCGGCATCCAGGACCTCTCTGCAGCTGTTGGCCATAGCTATCCCTGTTCCTGCCATGCGGATCATCGAAAGATCGTTGAGGCCATCGCCTATCGCCACTGTGTCTTCGATATCTATACCAAGCGCTGAGGCAAGGCCTTCTATCGCGTGCCCTTTATCAGCGCCATAACTGTTGATCTCTATGTTGGTCGGATGTGAGGTAGTTACCTTAAGATGCGGAAAATGCCCGGATATTACGCGTATGGCTTCGTCATGGTATTCTGTATCATTTTTCGTAAACGCCATTACCTTCTGAGGATTTCTGCAGCCTTCCCTGATCCACTCTTTAAGATCGTCGACCGGTGTTCTGAGCTCATTAACCATTTGAAGAAGAGTCTCTGACGCTATGAATTCCGGAGCCCGTTCTTTCATGGACGCTGTCATGTATCCCCACCCGTTATAATAGCAGTCGTATATAACAGGCAGTGTGTCCAGGAATTCCATAATAGTAATTGCATCCTCAGGAGTTATGCACGCTTCATACATAACTTCGCCCGTCTTCACATTGATGACAGAGGCGCCGTTCACAGTTATCGCATAATTAATAAAAGGCAACTCTCTTATGACTTCAGGCATCCCCTTGTAGAATCTGCCGGTTGCAGGCACGATCTGAACTCCCGCGGAGGCTGCCTCGCTGAGTGCTGCAAGATTTTCCGGTGACAGCTCTTTATTTGAATTGAGTAAAGTACCGTCAAGGTCGATAGCAATTATTTTTTTCATTCTGTCAGTTCCTCAAAACAGTTTCATTGACTAAAGTTTATACAATATACGAGCGGCTTGTAAGCAATTTTATTGATTCTAATATATTTTTGTTGATGTTTTCTGTATAATTATCAAAAGTATGATGCAAAAGAAAATAATTGATATTTATACCATGTTTATGTCTGAATACAAAACATCATCAATTATATCGTTTGAGTATCAATTATTTTGTTTTCGGAAGTACTATTCTGACCCGACATCCTCTTCCCGGAGCCGTACCTACCGATATGCTCCCCTCGTGGAGTTCTATTATTTTTTTGACCATTGCAAGACCGAGGCCGTTCCCTTCTGATCTGTGACTGGTATCGCCCTGATAGAACTGATCGAATATATGTGTCACGGTTTCTTCATCCATGCCCGGTCCTCCATAGGATCAGATTACTTTGCGGTATTTGTTAATGAATATGAGTAAAGAGATAACAGCTGCGCCTATATCAGCCGCCATATGAGCTGCTGCAAGTCCGTAGAAGCCCATAGCATAATGCATTATAAACAGTAATGGTATCAGCAGCAGGCCCTGCCGCAGGAGCGAAACTATGATAGCTCCCGGCGCATTCCCGGTTGCCTGCAGGAAATTAGTGCTTATATATACGATTCCCAGAAACGGTGCTCCGGCAATAACATACAGCATGTATTTTTCACCCATTGCAGACACATCAGGCTCCTGAAGGAAGAGCGCGATGATAGGCTGCCGGAATACAAAGCACAGGATCATGGTTCCGATGCCGATGCAGGCGGTGAGTACAGCAGTCTTCTTTATTACTTCTCTGAGGCGCTTATCGTCCTTAGCCCCATAGCTGTAAGCCATAAGCGGCTGCACTCCCATGCATATGCCCATCTGCACCATAGAGATGAGCATGCTGGATTTGCCTGCTGCGGCAGCTGCCGCAATAGCAGCTGTTCCGTGAAGTGCCAGAAGTCCGTTGGCGAATGTTGAAGCAAACCCTGACAATACTGTGCTTGCTGCATTAGGCATTCCAAGCGCCAGAATATGCACCAGTTCAGAAGGCTCGTTCATAGCCCGCTTTGCGTCAAGAGAGATGACTGCGGAATGGCGCTTTACATAAATAATGTAGTAACAGGTGCTGACTATGTTTCCGATAACTGTTGCAGCCGCAGCCCC